>SVQO01000011.1 GCA_015065325.1 Oscillospiraceae bacterium
CGGGATTCCCGCAAGGATCGATACCATCGTCGTTTCCACGCAGCACGGCGCCGACGTTGAGCAGGAAACCATTCGCGGCGATATTATCAAGCACGTGATCAAAACCACCATTGACGCCAAGTTGATGGATAAGAACACAAAAATCTTCGTCAATCCCACCGGCCGTTTCGTTGTCGGCGGTCCTCAGGGTGACAGCGGTCTGACCGGAAGAAAGATCATCGTTGATAC
The DNA here is from genome assembly GCA_015065325.1 of Oscillospiraceae bacterium. GTDB lineage: Bacteria > Bacillota > Clostridia > Oscillospirales > SIG627 > RGIG5579. The sequence continues at coordinate 229 of SVQO01000011.1, forward strand.
CTACGGCGGTTATTCCCGTCACGGCGGCGGTGCATTCTCAGGAAAAGATCCCACGAAGGTTGACCGTTCCGCTTCCTATGCAGCGAGATATCTTGCAAAGAACGTTGTTGCTTCCGGACTAGCAAAGAAGTGTGAGGTTCAGATCTCCTACGCCATCGGCGTTGCTCAGCCTACTTCCGTTTTGGTCGATACATTCGGAACCGGAAAGATCGCAGACGATAAGATCGGCGAAGCTCTGAGATCCCTTGTCGATTTGACTCCTCAAGGAATTATCCGCACATTGGATCTGAGAAGACCGATCTACAAGCCCTTTGCTTCCTACGGTCATATGGGAAGAGAAGAATTGAACGCTCCTTGGGAAAAAACAGACCTGGTTCCCGAACTGCAAAAGCTATTATAAGAAAAAATCCAAGCGAAAAATTTCGCTTGGATTTTTTATGTCACTTCCAGTGAAATCACGGTCAATTCCTTCGAGTTCACCTTAAAACGAATCTCGAAGCCCGCAAATGAAAACCCGTAAATGCGATCGGGATCGTCGTGATAAGAGGGGCGGGGGTCCTGTCGAAGGATTTCCAAAGCCGCTTCCCTTTTATTCTCGGGAAGAAGAGACAAATAACGGTCAGGAAAAACTACGGATAAGCAGTCTGTGAGATGATCGTCGGAAAAGCCTCCGACAGCATCCGGATGCGAATCGGAAAAAGGGATGTATGGCTTGATATCGTAGAGGGGCGTACCATCCATCAGATCTGCGCCAGCAACCACAAGGCAAACGCCGTTGGCAGTTTGCTCCGTGCGCAGCAAACGAACCGAAGAAAGTCCGATGGGGTTTGGGCGAAAAGGAGAACGGGTAGCAAACACACCCACCCGTTTATTCCCGCCCAAGCGAGGAGGTCGAACCGTGGGAGAAGATCCCTTATCTGCATTTTCCGAAAAGCACCAGATCAACCAAAGATGGGAAAACCCTTCGATGCCGCGTATGTAATCGGGATTACGATACTTTTCCTCAAATACGATACGACTCTCCAGTTCATTTAAAATCCCACTTTGCCGCGGGATGGCAAACTTTGTGGGAAAATCACTTTGAATTCTAGCAATAATCTCCATATTATCCTCCAAAAAGGAAAGTCCCTGCCGATGCGGCAAGGACTTGGCGACCTGAAGGGGGCTCGAACCCCTGACCTCTAGCGTGACAGGCTAGCGTTCTAACCAACTGAACTACCAGGCCAAATGGAGCGGATTACGGGGCTCGAACCCGCCACCTCGACCTTGGCAAGGTCGCGCTCTACCAAATGAGCTAAATCCGCAAATGAGGGTATGGTGCCTCCGGTCGGAATCGAACCAACGACACGGGGATTTTCAGTCCCCTGCTCTACCAACTGAGCTACAGAGGCAAATCCCTCACAAACCTCGGGTAGTATAGCACAACAGCAAGCTTTTGTCAAGAGTAAACGAAAAGAAATCAACGGAAGTATTGCGGCTTTCTTTTAAGCAAATCCAAAAGCAACTCATCTTTTGTTTTTTCATTTCCGAATTGAATTTTCACGATTTGACACATTTCCGTTTTTATGCTAGACTCTTACCATCATTTATTGGGGAGACACAAAGGTGGAAATCAATCAGTTAAGATACTTTAAGGCAGTGGCTGATTCAGGAAAAATCACACTGGCGGCACAGGAATTGTTTATTTCTTCCCCCGCCATTTCAGCCTCTATCGCCGCCTTAGAACAAGAATTAAACGTAGAACTGTTTCATCGGACGGGAAACCGATTGGTTCTGAACCGTCAAGGGAAGATCTTTTTGGATTACGCAAATTACATTCTCGATAGCGTTTCCGATGCAAAGCACGATTTGCGGGAGAGTCTGAGTGACCGCAAAAAGAACGTAATTATCGGCGCAACCTCCACCGGTATTTTCTCCGATTTATTTTGCAGCTTTTCAAAAGCGAATCCGCAAATCACACTCACAACCTCAAAAACGCCTTTGCGGTACATCAATTCTGCCGGTCTGAATTCCCGTTTTTCTTTTCTTTTTTCCGCAGCCAGCGAAACTCCCGCCGCTTATGCGGATGCCTGTGAAAGTATAGCGCTTTTCGAGGATACCCCTGCATTGATGGTACATCCCGATCATCCCTTTGCCAAGAAATCGAGAGTCAATCCTGACGAGATTTCCAATCAAACCGTTATTTTCCCCAGAATCAATTCGGGAATGAAGGAGCTTTTCACCCAAACACTTTCCACGTGTTTGATCACGCCACCCGTTTTTCAACATCACGATTTTCAGGTAGCCTACGCTTTGGTGAAAAGCAACGCCGGAATCGCCCTTATGACTACTCATAGCAAAAACACCTTGACACAAGATCTTGTCTTCGTGCCGCTTGAACTTCCCTCCTGTCGCTTAAAGCAAATGCTTTATTGGAAGAAGGAGCTCGTTTTCAGTGAGGAAGATCAATTATTCTTACGCTTCGTGAAAGATTATTACACTTTAAAGTAATCGAGAAAAAGCCCGCTGCATACAGCGGGCTTTTATGATTATCTGGGAAGACGCTCGGGAGAGAAACGGAGCATATCATCGTAATATGCCATATAAGCTTTTGTGGTATAGAACTCGGGCTGATTTGAAATATATTCGTTCATCTTTGCAACGAGCGCATCCTTTTCTTTTTCACGCTCTCCCTCGGGAATGATTCGCGTATAAGCTAAGGTAATGTGAAAATGATAATCATCGTGACCGGGAAGACGAAGACCGACCGCATCAGCTGCACGCTCACGGAAATCGCGCAAAATACGATTCTGCTCCTCATCCGCGGGAACTAAACGGACCAGAACACAGGAGGGGCCAAAACGCACCTCGTCGAACTTCATACGGGTAGGTTCGGGAATCACCGCCTTGGCAATGGCATCGGAAATGTAGTCGTCCACTTTTTCAAAAGGAAGCTCCTTGGAAAGAGTAGCGGGCCAGTGGGTATCGGTTCTGACCTGGTCGTTCAGACCGCGAAATACGGTCATATGGTAGCTGTCGGCAGGCATCAAAATAATATCCTTATCGAAGCCTGCATCAATCACCATTTGTTTCAGGTGAAGCATCACGTCGTAAGCAACCATACCGGGCACTACGTCTGCAACAACCGTATTGCCGGGATAGCGGCGAACTGAGCCGTCCTCATAAAATTTTCTTCCAATTTCTTTGCCGTACATTCTTTTTACCTCTCTAATTCTTTGATTTTTGCGACAATCTCGCCTTTGTATTCATTTAAAAACGCCTCTGCGAATTTTTGGATCGTGATAGTGGCAATATCGTCCTTAAAGGAAAATACAGCCAAGAAATTGCCGAAATAGCGATCAATGATCTGGAGCTTCAAAAGAAGCTTTTTCTCTTCGCGCCATGCGGCGGAAGCGGCACAGTCGTAGAGAAAACCGTCTGTTGTGGGAAGGCCGGCATGCTCGTTGGAATAGCCGAATTGGGGAAATTTGGAAAATTCATTTCGGCACATTCCGAAGGGCAAAACCTTATCCCCTTGCTCGTTGGTGTAACAAAATTCGCCGCGGTCATCACCGTAAAACCTCAAGGAAAAGCGTTTGATGCCACAAGCATTTTCAGCACATATATATTCCCTTCCGGAAAGCACTTTTGCAAATGCAGTTGACCTCTCACCTCCGATGGCATAAAGAGACAACTCGTTCCCCAGCTTTTCCAAACGGTCAAAGGATTCGGAATCCTCGGAAAGCGGTTCGTCTGACGCAGCATCCACGATAAAGTCGAAAAATCCGCCGACGATCCAGGTTGATGCTTGCTTGTATCCCTGATTGTCCCCGTTATAGACCATGATCAGATCCCGATCGGGAACACAGACCGTAAACTGGCACCCCATTCCGTTAAAAGCAAAGCTATTCTGCTCGGTACGCCAGATCTGATAGCCGTAGCCGTGAGAAAACACGCCATCAAAACCCGTTTCATTGTTATCGACCACACGCGAGGTTGCCGTTTTCAGGTACGCCTCGTTCATCAGACGCTTTCCTTCCCAGGTTCCGTAATTCATCACAAATCTGGCAAAGGAAGCCATATCTCGCGGAGTAGCGAGCAAAGCCGAATCACCAAAGGAATCATCGGTCTTTGTTTTTAAAACCGTTGCCGTTTTGAAGGTATTCAGATGGCAAAAGATCCTTTCGTTCAGAAAGTCAAAAAGGCTCTTTCCGGAAAGTCTCTCCACCAAAGCACAAAGCACCTGAGAACCGGGACTGTCGTAGAAAAAGCGCATTCCCGAAGGAAGGGTAGCTGCGTTTTCCTCAAAATACAAATGCGTTCTGTCCGGATCGGAATGAGCAAACCAAGAGGGAGGCTTTCCGCAGGTCTGCATCGTCAGCATATCCCGAACGGTTTGCGCGGCAAGGTTACGGGGAAGCTCGCGGTCGATCTTATCGGGAAAAAAACTTGCAATGGGATCGGAAAGGGATAAAAGACCGTCTTCCTCCAAAAGTCCGATGGCAATGCCAACGAAGCTTTTCGTCTCGGAATACATACGATGGCAAAAATCTTTGTGAAAAGGCTTCCAATAGTATTCCGCAAAGATGGAGCTTCCTTTCATCAAGAGCAGACTGTGCGTCACCACTCCCCTTTTTTCCAAAGTGCGGATATACCGTTCTACCGATGCAGACGGAATTCCCGCCTGCTCGGGAGTAATTTTTTCAAACACAACGAACCCTCCGCGCTTTTACAAATACTTTTTCAATTGATCAAACAAAGCATCGGCGTAAAAAGCGAATCCCGCATCATTGGGATGCAACACGGCATCGCGGAAATAAGCACTGTCTTGAGGAACGAATTCCCAGCCGCAGATCACGGTCATATTGGGAATCTCCTTTTCAATCTCGAGGAAAAGCTTGTGAACGTTATGGAAATCCCCGCAAGGCTTTTCCATTTTATAGTTTTTACGCCAGATGGGAGAAATTGCAAAGATGGGAACGTCGGAATAATTACGACTGAGATTTTCATAAAAGCCCTTGCAATTAGACTCGAATTCTTCCCATGATTTGGATTTACTCCAATCATTGGTTCCATAAGCAACGGTGATAAGATCAGGCTTGAAAGGCTCTGCGGTTGCAGCGAGCTCCGGCCAGAATACCTCGCCGCCGATGGCCTTATTATACTCCTCAACATTCAGTGCGCGGGCAAGACGGGAAATATAAGAATTGCAAGCATAGGCAGCGTCATATCCCTGGGTGATGGAGTCACCGAATACAAGCATCTTTTTTTCGGGTTTTACCGGCTCCACAAAAGCTCCGTCAGAAACGGTAACCTCAGAAAAAATCACTTGAGCAGACCAAGGACAATACAGAAGCACCTCCTTCTCCCCTTCTCCCAGATCGAATTCCTTTTCGAAGGGGCCGCGGAGATACTCTCCATCATTGGCAGGATTATCCGTTATGGCGCTAAAATTATCATAGGACTCTTTTTTTTCACCATCTATAAACAAATCAAAAGAAAAGTACTTTCTGCTGCTTCCTGAAGCCGTAGTTCCGCTAATTCCAAGCTTCGTACTATCGGTGCGGAAACGAAACTTTACGCCTGAAGCAGAAAAGCTTTTATTATAAAAGCTCGTACTTCTTTTCTTGTAGAGTTCCCGCTGTTCTTTCGTAAAACGGTAGAAGGAAACGCCTTTCTCAGTTTTTTCTACCTCTACTGCACCAAGGCTGATGGCGCGAAGTGTTTCAAAACTCAGTTTCATTGTATGCTCCTTTACAAATTTTCAATCTCGTTACGAATCGCAAGATCCATTGAAGTTTTTTCCTCAAAAATCTTACCCTTATCCTCAAGCCTTAAAAATTCTTCGTAGTATCGGTTTCCGAATTCTCTTAATGCGGTTGCGGAAAAATGCAGGAAATCAGGATTTGACCCAAGTCCCTCGGCGGAAACATAGCCCATCATATCCTCTTTATCAGACAAAGATCTCAAAGCCTCGTTAATAAAAACGTAATTCTCAAAATGCTCATTGCGAGGGCAAAACTTCAAATAGTCACCGAGACCGCCTACAAGGAACGGGACGTCGTACAGATCCAACTCCTTACGGAACGCGTCAAGGATCACCTTTAGCTTTTTCTCGTAAACCGGATAGCGAGAAGGCGAGCAGTCGCTTTCTCCCTGGTGCCACAAAACTGCGGCAATGGTAGAGGTGCGCTGAGCAAGCTTTGCCTGAAATACAGCGTGATCAAACAAAAGGCTGCCGGGAACCCACTGATCCAAACAGGTCCCTCCGTCGGCGCAAGGAATGATTCCGACCTGAACATCGTGGTCCTTGGCGTAACGGTCTACAAAGCTTTCCACAAGATTGATACCGGATTTTACTCGGTCCGGATTCACGGGAACGTACATAGCACGCCATCTTCCGTTACGCAAAACGAAAAGCTTATCGTTAACGATGGGATCCACTTCGGATGAAAAACCGCGCCCAGCCATATTGGATTGACCGATGATCAAAACAGAATGAATCATAACGCCTCCAAAATAAAAAATCACTAAATATAGTTTACTATTTTTCGATATAGATTGTCAAGGGAATTCCGTAAAAACAAACACGATTCGCAACCTTTTTCAAAAGAAAAAACTAAACTACTTTTTGTTTTTCTTTCTTTACAAATTTTCGGCTCGTTGTTATAATTAAGCAAAATATAGGAGGTTCGATCAATGAAGATATTCAACATTCGCGATTTCGGCGCAAAATTCTGCGATTCCCTGCAAACCGAGAAAATTCAAGCCGCCATCGACGCTTGTTTTTTGGCAGGAGGCGGACGCGTTTTGATCCCTTGCGGGATTTATTTAACAGGCGATATTCGTATACGTTCAAACGTAGAGATTTATTTGGAATCCGGCGCTATTTTGAAAGGCAGCCGTAATCCCGAGGATTATTTCAATTACAGAAACGATACGCTTGAACCCGTTCCGATCGAGGAAGCAGGCGACACTCCCCAAACCGGTCGAAGTGCCATTTCTACAAGCGATTGGTCCAACGCACTGATCCGTGCTTTTGATGCGCACGATTTCTCCATTATCGGTGAAAAGGGCTCCTACATTGATGGATCCAACGTTTACAACCCCAACGGTGAAAACAATTGCCGCGGACCTCACGGCATCGGTATCTGGAGATGCAAGAACATGCACTTCGAGGGTTACACCTTCGTCAATAGCTCCAACTGGTGTCACGCCATATTCAAAAGTCAAAATATTTCTTTCAAGAACGTTACCGTTTACGGTGGATTTGACGGAATTGACATCCGCACCTGCGACAACGTGCTGATTGAAGACTGCGATCTTAACACGGGCGACGATGCAGTTGCAGGATTTGATAACAATGACGTTATCGTAAGAAACTGCCAGCTCAATTCCGTTGCTATGCCTTTGCGAATCGGCGGAAACAACTTTCTTGTGGAAAACTGCGTATCCGAAAAGCGTGATTTCGGGCAACGTCTCGGTCTTTCCTTGGAAAAGAAGCAGCTCGGGTGTATCTCCGATGAAACCTGCCGCCACGAATCTCACGCCGTTTTCTCTTATTACTGCGATTTTCGCGCGACACTGAGAAAAGCTCCTGAAAATATTGTAATACGCAATTGTCACTTCGCTCAGGCAAGAGAAATGATGCGCTTGGAGTTTACGGGACTAAACCGTTGGTGCAGACAGAGAGCTTTAAAAGAGATCACCTTTGAAAACTGTTATATCGGTGATCTGTATAATACGGGTATGTTATGGGGCGATGCGGACGATAAGGTGATTTGCCGCTTTAAAAACGTAACGTTTGCTTGCCGCGAGGGAAAGGGCGACGCACCCATTCTTGCGGTCGGTAACGTGGAAAAGCTCCTTTTTGAGGATTGCACCTTCCAAGGTTATACCAAGCCCGTTTTCCTGGTTGGTACCGATGATATGGAAAATATAGAATTCGTTCGTTCCGGAGAAGCCGAACTGAAAAAGGCTACGCTGGAAGAATGCATTGAGGCACACCCCTCCGGAATTGCAAGCCAGGATCGTGGAAAATTTCTCTTTTGGAATTTAAAGGATCCTACCGCTCCCCCCATTCAGGGGAAGAAAACGAAATAAAAAACAAAAACGCCTATCCAAAGAAAAAGAACCTCGACGGTTATGACCGTCGAGGTTCTTTTTCCGGGAAAGCAAATTCAAGGCAATATAATACGCTGTCCCGCAAGCTCCAACAAATAATTTTTGCTTTTCAGCAGAGCGGCAAGGCCGTAAGAATCCTCAGGTAAAATCGGCGCACGGAGAGCAGCAAGACCTTCGTGCTCTTTATCGGGATGATGAAAATCAGAGCCTGCAGTCACGATGGCAAAGCCATCTTTTTTGGCTGCGTTGGAGGTCATTCCGTTTCGTGAATTGTGATTGGGATGCATATTGAAGATCTCAACGCCGTCCAGCAAAGAAGGATCTACTTTTTCCATTCCGTCTCGTCCGGGATGCGCCTGAACCAAGAGACTGTCGGGCATAGAAATCTCCTTGCGGAAATTGGCAAGTCCGTACGGCAAAAGATCGTAAATTACTTCCAAAAGTTCACGGTTTACTCCGAAAACCAAATAGTCATTCACGTTTTCCGTGAAACGGATCTCTGCCCCGAGATAAACCTTTACACCAAGCTTTTTTCCGCATTCATCGGCTTTATAAAAGTCGTCCAGAAAGCGGTCGATGTACGTGTTTTTATCCGTTCCGTCGGTCCGATAGATGAAATGGTTCTCGATCACGATCGCATCAAAGCCCGCCTTTTGATAAGCAAAAATCACTTGCTCCGGGGTAGCTCTTCCGCACGAGCTGGCAGGAGAGGTATGGGAATGGAGCTCCACTCGAAAAGGATACGCCACCATAAGACTGTTTTTGAATTCAATCAGATTCATCGCGCGTTAAGACTCCTTTTCCTCTTTACTCTTTTCATTGATTTCGCGGCACTCCTCTTTTGAAAAGCCTTCCGTGCTTTCTTTCATAAACATAACCTTCACAGTCATCAGGATCAGCTTGATATCCAGAAGCAAGGAATAATTTTGAATATACATCAGATCCAACTGTAATTTATCGTAGGGTGCAGTATTGTATTTCCCGTAGAGTTGTGCAAGACCGGTAAGTCCTCCGCGAAACTTCAGACGATACGCAAATTCGGGTATCCTTTCCGAATAGAGACGCATATGTTCGATGCGCTCAGGGCGAGGACCAACCAAACTCATATCGCCGATTAAAATATCAATCAGCTGAGGAAGTTCGTCCATTCGGGTCGCGCGCAAAATTCTACCAACCGGAGTTACGCGGGGATCGTTCTCTCCCGTAGGAACCACACCGTCCTTCTCGGAATCCACAAACATACTACGAAACTTGTGAATGCGAAAAACACGTCCGCCGATGGTTCCTCTCTCTTGTCGGAAAAACACAGGGCCACCGTCGTAAAGTTTGATGGCAATGGCAGAGATCAGAAAGATGGGAGAGGTCAAAACCAAAAGTAAAAGAGATACTACGATATCAAGCAAGCGCTTTGCGAAACGCTGCTCAATGGTAAGACCTACGTTGCGATAAAGCAGAAGAGGGGTGTCAAAAATGTGCAAGCTTTCTGCTCCTCTGACCAAAATATCGGATATTTTCGTGGTGGTATAGGCGCGGATATCGTTCTCGAAGCAGATCTTTAGGATCTTATTTCTCTGCTCGGAATGGACGTCGTAAATGATCACGCATTCGTAATCCCGAATGGTATCCTCCAGCTTTTCAATTCCCACTGAGATATGCAAAAGCTCACCGATGGCAAATTTATCCTTACGCTGAGAGACCTTTTCCAAAAAAACGTCGGGTGAATAATTGTCGTAGATCAACAAGGTCTTCTTTGAGGGGAAAATCTTGGAAAGCATCCAATTTCCGCCGAACGTGATCGCGATGATGACGACAATATCCCATAAAAGTGCATACAGAAGCGGAACGAAACTGACGTAACCGGCAGACAATAGGACGATCTGCAAATAAGTGACGAACAAAGTGGAAACCGTCGCAAGTATTTGAGCGGTAATCAAATTGGTTCTGCGGAAAATCCCGTATTTTAAGCCGTCAAAAGAATTCAGAAACAGTGTGAGAACGACGGCGTAAACAAAATAGAAAAACCAGTTTCCCTTTTCAACGAAAGGAACCACGATCTCGTCGTTGTACCACGTTAACCATACGTTTGCAAAGATCAGCGTTTGCGCCAAAATCAAAGTCAAGGACAGCAAAAAACGCAAAAAGCGTTTATACTGTTCGTTTTTGATCTTCATCCACTTGCCTCCTTTGCTAAAATTTAAACAACCTTTTATTTGCTGAATTTTTCAATAATGGCGTCTACGATGCGCTCGCTGGCATGACCGTCGCCGTAGGGGTTGCAAGCACGGCTCATACGGTCGTATTCCTCGGTATCGGTCAAAAGTCGCAGGGTTTCGCGGTAAATGACCTCGCTGTCGGTACCGACCAGCTTCAAGGTACCGGCGGCAATTCCTTCGGGACGCTCGGTGGTATTGCGAAGAACCAGAACGGGCTTACCGAGAGAAGGTGCTTCCTCTTGAATTCCGCCGCTGTCGGAAAGAATGATATGAGCTTTGTTCTGGAAGTTGTGAAAATCAAATACTTCCAGGGGCTCGATCAGCTTGACTCTGTCGCAATCACCGAAGATCTCATCGGCAGCAGCGCGAACGAGGGGATTCTTGTGAATGGGATAGATGACCTTGTAGCCGGGAACCTCATCCAAAACTCTGCGGATCCCGCGGAAAATATTTTTCATCGGCTCGCCCAAATTTTCCCTGCGGTGAGCGGTGAGAAGGATTAACTTATCCCCGTCAAGCCAATCCAATTCGGGATGAGTATAGCCTTCATCAACGGTGGTGCTCATTGCATCGATTACCGTGTTTCCGGTAACGTAGATTTTTTCATCGGGAAGATTTTCCTTCAAAAGGTTTTCTCGGGAAAGCTCAGTAGGCGCAAAGTACATATCGGTCATACAATCCACCATCTGACGGTTCATTTCCTCGGGATAGGGAGAATATTTGTCATAGGTACGAAGACCTGCCTCTACGTGGCCAATGGCGATCTGATTGTAGAATGCCGCCAGTGCACCTGCGAAGGTGGTGGAGGTGTCACCGTGCACCAAAACGATGTCGGGTTTCGTTTCCTTCAGAACACCGTCGATGCCGGTCAAGGCGCGGGTGGTGATATCGGAAAGAGTCTGCCCCTGCTTCATCATATTCAGGTCATAATCGGGGGTAATATCAAACGTAGCAAGCACCTGATCCAGCATTTCGCGATGCTGGGCAGTAACGCATACGATGCTCTCGATCTCTTCCCTTTTCTCAAGTTCCTTTACCAGAGGAGCCATTTTGATCGCTTCGGGACGGGTCCCGAAAATGCTCATTACTTTAATTTTTTTCATATTGACCTCAATTCAACTATTTCAAAAGAAGCTTGATCATCCCCATTAAAGATCTTTTTTTGGGAAGGGGAACAAAATCTCTTTTGCGTAGCTTTTTTATATTCGAATATTTCGATCCAACAAAGCGATATAACTCAGGATTATTCTCTTTTAGAAAAGCGTCAAAAATCTGACTCCTACCCCTACCACGCTCAATATCGGCATCATAAACACTTCCGAGACAATAGTGGGTATAGATCACTTTTTCAAAAACGGCATAAACATATCCTTTCTGCCATTGATTCATTTCAGCAGTTTTCAAGAACTCAATGACTCTGTGCACAACTCGGTTATGATCATCATATCTTCTCACAAAATTTTCGACATTGACACTTTGATTTACATTTCCTATCATATACTTGTAAACAATATCATTTAAAAAAGTAACCGTCTTAACAAAAGGAAACGGAAGCAGCTGATATTCTACATCAACATAAAATGTCTTTTCTTGCAACCGTATATTGTGCTCCTGAAGAAGTTTGGTTTTATATGTCGTGGAATGAATAGAAATATATAAATTCTTTACATTCAATTCATCTAATGTATACTCTCTTCCATACTCAATGTTACTATTGCTAACCTCTTGACTCAAGCCGGTAATCATATCAACTGTGTGATATGTACTTGAAACTATGTCAGATTCACAAGTTTCAAGAAAATCGACAAGCTTTATTAAGTTTTTGGTGTCAACCCAGTCATCTACATCAACAACCTTATAGTATTTTGCTGTAGTTGAATACAAAGCAGCATTAACAGCCGAACCGTGACCTCCGTTTTCTTTATTAATTACACGAACCGTGTCGGGATACATTTTACTATATTTTTCTGCCAATTCTTTCGTGTTATCTTTAGAACCGTCATTTACAATAATCACTTCGATTCGATCGACCAACTTATCATGTATAAATGTGGGGATACAACGATCGATATAAGGAGCAGCGTTATAGGACGGGATTCCAATAGCCAAAATTCTATTTTCCATTATTTTAACAGCCTCCGCTTCAAATTATCGTCAAAATCTTTTGCTACATTCTGAGCAGCGTATTTCTCGGCCTCTTCTGGCTTAAAACATCCGGTGCCATTTGCCATTGCAACAAATTGCTTTGCAACATCATAGGCTTCGCTATAACAGCAAACACCGCCACAGGAAGTGATAATCTTTCCCGCAGGAGAGAGCTTATCAGTCAAACCGAGTATGGGTTTTCCAGCGCCAAGATAATCAGCTATTTTAGCAGCAAAGAAAATCGAACCATTAGGTAAAATATCAAAGAAGGGTGCATCAATATGAAGTAAACAATCCGATTCTTGCATAATCTGTAAACTACGGAAATAGTCGCACGGCTCCTCGATAGAAATTACATCCTGGAGGAAAAAAACGTACACCATATTCTTAATTGCATCCGGTATATTTCCAACCAGTCGAACCTTTATTCTCTTAAGCATCTCCGGATTCACATCCTTAAGAAGCAGTACACCTCTTACAATCGGCTCCACGCTACGATAATTATCGCTTTGCCCGATAAACGTAAACACAAATTTTTCATTTTTCCTCTCGACCTCGCTACTATAGAGTCTCTTATCATAGGAATGTGGGACTACTAAGGATTTCTTTTCCCTCACTGCAACATCGTTCATGATGTATTCCGCTTGTGCTTGGGTTGGAGTGATAATGATGTCCGCCTCATCAAGAACTTTTCTCTCCAGTTTGTATAATTGACTCAGTTTTTGAAATGCAGGACGTTTTATCAGAGGTGCTATTCTTCCCAAAAAGAAATGAGGCGCGTGGAAATACAGTTTTCTTACAAGTTTGTGTCGATTTTCAAGAAAGTAAAATTTTGTCTCATATGGATTGTTTCCAATCGGATCCGCAAGACTTGCAATCCAAGGAATCGTCGGATCAATCGCTCTTATTTTAAAGCCGACATATTGAGATTCCGGCGGAAGCGAACGAGTCATAATTGCATCAAACTTCTCTGTTTTGCATAATTCCTTGTAGGTCTCTACCGTTTTTTCAACAAATTCATCAAAATCATCCGTATCGATGATATACTGTCGAATATTATCGCTTTTCATGGCAGAGTCTTTTTTATAGCTCCACTTCGTGGATTTTGCACTACAAACAACATACTCATTTTCTGAATTTGCTAACAGTTTATAAGTCACTAATGCTTCAGAAGTTGTTACAGGAACATAGAACCAACTGGCCACAAAAATCTTCATAATAATTTATCCTCCAATAATTCTTTCTGCCATATCGATAGCAGAATTCACAACCAAATCCATATTATAGTACTTATACTCCGCAAGTCTTCCAATCAAATACAGATTCTCAATATCTTTTGCAACTGTCGCATATTTGGAATACTTGTTTTCACATTCTTTTAAAGGGATAGGATAATAAGGGATCATTCCACGCTCGTACTTACAGGGGAATTCACGAACAATCGTTGTATTCATAATATCATTCTTACATTTTTCAATAGTAAAACTCTTAAATTCAGAAATACGCGTAAAATCATGATCATTTGGATAATTTACAACAGCTGCAGGCTGAAAAACGTTTTTCTCAATATTTTCAAACTCGAATCTCAGTGAGCGATACTCTAACTCACCAAATTTATAATCAAAAAGCTCATCAATGCAACCGGTATAGATGAAAATAATATCAGCCGAACCATCAAAATATACTCGATTATTCTTAATTTCAATCTGTTCGAGTGCATCAGCTTCCAAATGAAGTCGAATATTCTCGTGATCCAACATTCTTTCAAATAGCTCGGTGTAACCATTTTTAGGCATATACTGGTAAGAATCACGGAAATATCCATCTTCAAAAGAAATACTCACCGGGACTCTTCCAGTTACTCCATCACCCATTTGTTCAGGTAAAAGCCCCCACTGCTTTTTTGTATAGTTTAAAAACACCTTGTTATAAACATATTCCGATAATTCAGCAAGTTCAGGGTCATTTTCTTCACGCAATTGAGAAATCGTTACCTTGCTACCCATTCCATACTTATTAATTAATTTTTCCTTGATACGCTTGACCTTGTCCTCAGAAAAGCAAAGTTTCAAAGAATTCAAAGAAAAAGGTATGGGGACGTATTTACCATCAATATAACCAAGAACTTTATGCTTATATTCAAACCAATCGGTAAAACGACTCAAATAATTAAATACGCGTTCAATACTTGTGTGAAAAATATGAGGACCATACTCATGAATATAAGCCCCCGAACGATCTTTGTAATCAAATGCGTTGCCACCAATTTGCTTTCTCTTTTCATATACATCAACGGTGAATCCGGCTTCTGCTAATTTCCTGGCAACCGTTGCACCGGCAAAACCGGCGCCAGCAACAACTACTCTTTTCATAATAAACTCCTTTGCATTTAAATAATTATTTCTTTGTTATAAAATACATTTTTACCGCAAACCATTCTTTGCTTGGAAAATCAATTTAAATTGAGCATTTTATTCGTATATTCGTCGCAAACCTCTTTGCCACCGATCTTTACGATCTTGCCGTGGTCTAACCAAACAACGGTATCGCACATTTTTTTGATCTGCTCCACGGAATGGGAAACGAACAAAACGGTGGTTCCGCCGCCGATCATGGAAAGCATCTTATCCATACTCTTTGCCTGGAAGGCGATATCGCCTACAGACAAAATCTCATCCACAATGAGAATTTCCGGCTCTACGATCGTAGCAACGGAGAAAGCCAGACGAGCTACCATACCTGAGGAAAAGTTTTGAACGGGAACCTCCAAAAAGTCGTGAAGCTCGGAAAAATCCACGATCTCCTGAAACTTGGAGTCGATCAGCTCCTTGGAATAACCCATAATGGCACCGTTGAGATAAATATTCTCGCGGGCAGTCAACTGGGGATCGAAACCGGCGCCAAGCTCGATCATCGGACATATATTGCCGAATGCGCGAACCTCGCCCTTCGTGGACTTCAAAACACCTGCCACGATTTTTAATAGGGTGGATTTACCTGCTCCGTTAGAACCGAGAAAGCCTACCACTTCCCCCTTCCTTACGGTAAAGTCTACATCGGTCAGAGCCCAAAATTCCTTTTGGGGCGGCTTTTTCTTGCCGCTGAAAATATCCACAAACCACTGTTTTAAAGAAAAGCCCTTCTCGATACCGAGATTGAATCGCATAGAGACGTGGTCAACCTCGATCATATTCTCTCTGTTATCCATTGTCTCTCCTTATACGTAGTAAATGAATTTATCCTGGTTTTTCTTGAAGATAAACAGACCGAGCACAAGAAAACCGAGGCCGAAAATCAAGCAATACAGCCAAACGTTGATCTCGGGAACCGTATGGTACAACATAATTCTGCGGATGAAGTATAAAAACCAATACAACGGATTGAATTTGAAAATCATCATTAACCCCGGGTTATCGATGATAGCAATATCGTACATAATCGGGGTCATGTAGGTCCAAAGAGAAATAATGACACCGTAAATGTAGAACATATCGCGCAAAAATACAGCGACCGTTGCCAAAATCATACTAAAGCCCAGGGTAAACATAAACAGGCAAAGATAAACGAAGGGAAGCAAAACGTGATGCCAGGTGATCCCCGTGCCGGTGGCAAGCAAAATGATATACAGAGGAATTTGGCTCAAAAGAAAGTTGATCCCGACAAACACGCACTTGGAAACGGGAAAGATATATTTTGGCATATAAACTTTATTGATCAAACTGAAATTGGCTACAACACTGCTCATAGAAAGGTTCGACGCTTCGCTGAAATAGTTGAAGGCAACCAAGCCGCTCATCAAATACGCCAGGTAATTCACTCCGGGTGTAGTAAATTTAAATACGTTTGTAAAGACGAGAGCCATAACCGCCATGGTCAGCACGGGATACAGAAGACTCCACAAAACGCCTAAAACACTTCTCTTATATTTAACCTTAAAATCGCGGGAAACAAGCTGATGCAATAAAAAGCGATACTTTTTCCACACGTATTTCACGTTGTTCAGCAAGGCTTAAAACCTCTCTTTCATTCATATTGGCGGATCAGATCAATAATTGCACCCGCCTTGGCAGACCAATCGTTCTCCCTTGCCTCGCGATCAAGTAAAGCAAGGTATTCGGGATCGTTTTTCAGGCTTTCCGCTTTTTCAAGTTGCTCCAGGAAGCTATTGTGATCCGTTCCGATGAGAACACTTTCGTATTTTCTGCACTCATTCATATCGGTGGTTACGATAGGCTTGTGCAGAGCCATATACTCAAACACCTTCACGGGGCTGGTAGCGCGGGTGATATCGTTGATCTTAAAGGGAATGGTCAGAATATCGCATTTTCTTGCGTAATTCTTCAAAACCTTATAATCCCTCGGACCGAGGAAATATACGTTATCCTCCACACTCATATTTTCGTCGAAGGATTCGTCGTACTTAATACCGAACAGAACCACGGAATAGCGGTTTGTTGCCGCGATCTTCTTCAAAAGGTCGTAGTCGAACCACTTGGCAAGAGCTCCGTAATAGCAAACGATGGGCTTATCTTTTTTAAGGATCTCGGCAAATTCCGGCTCAAATTCATACTCCTCGTCAAAGGTCTCGAAGAAGGCGTAATCCACACCGTTGGAGGAAAACGCCACGTTTTTCTCGCCTCGGTGGGAGATAACGTCTCGGTGAAGCATATCGGCGGTAACTACAACGAATACGTCCTCATTCGACATTGCAAATTCATATTTATCGACAATGTTCTGAGGAATTTCCTTGGTGCCGGCAAGCTCCGGAGAAATATCGTCGATATACTCGTAAATAAAGCGAAATCCTTTGGAAATGTAATCCTTGATCTGCTCTACGGAAAGTTTCCAGTCCGTAGAATAGAGCTGTACGTATTTCGGCTTTTCAGTCTTGGCAAGCTCCTTCATCAAGATACGGTTGAGCAGGATATTGTTATAGTTGACAAGGTAGATATTATCGGTCAATTTCTTGACGGTCTTCACCTTATCGGTCATAGTCGTCACTTCATAAAGAACGAGGCAGCGATTTTTGGCTAAATTATTGGCAATGTGCTGCGGTCTCTGAAAAAGAGGAACCTGATAACCAAAGCTGCTTCGCCACAAAACGACGCGGTCAAAGTCTTCGCCGTCCAGAAGCTCACGAAAGATCCTATGATATTTTTTCGGATTGAAAAACACGGCAAAACTGATCTTATTCAAGTAATTTGCAACCACGTAAGCGTAGAGTTTCTTACAAAAGCCCAAAAAGCCGTATTTTTTATAAACGTTCGCAAGCTTTGATAATTTGTCCTTCATACCTTCTTATCCTTTTTCAGCTTTTTTACTCGAAAGATAAATTTAACGTTATTCTGATAAAAGCGCTTCAGCCTGGACGGCTCTTTCAAAATGCGGTAAAGCCATTCCAAATTCAGACGGATAAAGAGTGCGGGTGCTCGTGCCTTGGTTCCGCTGAGTACGTCAAAGCTTCCGCCTACCCCGACGAACACTCCTTTGGAAAAATCCTTTAAATGCCGATAGATCAACTGTTCCTGCTGAGGAACGCCAAGGGCTACCAAAACAAGATCGGGAGCAAGCGCTCGGATCTGATCGAAAACAGCATCCTTATCGGAAACGTATCCGTCACAGGTTCCAACTACGGAAAGCGCAGGATATTTTTCTCGACACACCTTGCAAAGGGCATCGAGCACTTCCCTTTTTGCGCCGAAAAGATATACACTTTTTTTACCGCTGTTGCACGCGGAAAGCAAAAACTCCGCCAGCTCCACACCGGGAATTCGCTCCTTCACGGAAATGCCGAGCATTCGCGCCCCTTTAACAATGCCGATCCCGTCTGCAATCAAAGTAGTATCCGGGTCCAGCAGCAAAACGCGAAGCTCGTCACTTTTCTCCGCCTGCATAAAAATCTCGGGATTTGCCGTTACGACAAACGTCCTTTGCTCGGTATTCAAAGCATTTTCGGCAAGAGCAAAGAAATCCGTACGAGAGTTCTGATAAAGTTTTTCGAAAAATGATTTCACCGTCTCTCACCCATCCTTTTCTTCCCAACTTTATTCGCAAGCAAAGTAAGTGCAATTTTATCTTCTCCATTATAAACCAATTTATTGAACAAATCAACAACAAACGGGAAAAAAACGGAAACCTAGGCGGATTTTGTCAAAAAAAGAAGCCGCTTTCGCGACTTCTTTCGTTTGTAATCTAATTTTGCTCGTCCTTTTGTTCTTTGATAATTCTATCAACCAGATCCTTGCGCTTTTCAGCAACGTCGATCCCCTCAGTACTCTCTTTGCTAAACACGACCTTTACCGTCAAAATCAAAAGCTTGATGTCAAGAAGCAAAGAGTAATTTTCGATGTACATCAGATCCAGACGAAGCTTATCATAACAAGAAGTATTATACTTGCCGTAAACCTGCGCAAAACCCGTAAGCCCCCCCTTTACCTTCGTACGATAAGCAAATTCCGGCATTTCCTTACAATACTTTTCGGCAAGCTGCCTTCTTTCGGGGCGAGGTCCCACAAAGCTCATTTCGCCTTTAAAAATATTGATAAGCTGAGGAAGCTCATCCAATCTGGTGGCACGGATGAATTTTCCGACCTTGGTAATTCGGGGATCGTTTTCGGAAGCCATGATCGCGCCCGTAAATTTCTCTGCATCGGGACGCATACTCCTGAATTTGTAGATCTCAAATTCCTTATCCCCTACCGTGAGACGCTTTTGCTTGTAAAAGGCAGGACCTCCGTCCTCGCAACGAATTGCTATGGCAACGATCAGCATCACGGGCGAAAGAACGATCAAGGCAATACAGCTTAAAATAATATCGATCAATCGTTTTACAAATCTATTGCCCAAAGAAAGCCCTGTTTGCTTGACGTAGAGCAACGGCGTATCAAACAAATTCATATTTTTGCCGCCGCGGATTAAAATATCCGTCAGTTTTGGAGCAAGATACACAACGATGCCTTCTTGATAACAATACTTCAAGATATCGTTACGAAGCTCTGCATTGACGTCGTTCAAAATCACAGCATCGTATTTTTGAACCTCTCCGATAATTTTTTGAAAATTCTCTTTTGCGGAGATCAGACCGGACACATTGTACTTTTCGGTACGCGTGTCCATTTTCAATTTGAGAGTCACGGCATCTTCTCTGCCATAAATCAAGAGCATCTTTCGCGGATGAAACAGTCGATAGAAAACATTCTTGAAAATGATTATCAAAATCATCGACAGCACAATTTGAACCAAAGAAAGGAACAAAAGCGGCAACGGCGATACCATACGATTCGCAATTAGGGAAAGCTGAAAATACGTAAGGAAATTGGTTCCGAGCAAGGCTAGCGCCTGACCGATCGCAAGCTCAGCCCCCTTTGCCTGTCCGAATTTAAAGCAATCCAAGCTGCGGAATAACGTGATCAAAACCAGGGCGTAAACTCCCATCAAAACATACTTGCCGTTAAAAAGATAGGGGGGGAAGCCCGTGTTATAACCGTGACGCCAGAAAAGATAATAAAGCACGGTCAAGAGAAAAACCTCAACGAAGCTCTCCAAACCTCTTAAAAGTACACGGCCATCTTCTTTAATATTTTTCATAAAACGAAATAACACACTCTTTCTTCGTTTTAAGAAACAAAAAAATATACACTGTTTTTAAAAAACCGTATTTTTTGTTTCTTTTATCACATTTTAACACGCAAAAGCAAACAAGTCAACCGTTATAATGAATTTAAAAATACCAAAAAATGTATTTGCAGTGCAAAAAGTCAGTTCAGTTTCAGTTGATCCATCAAATTCGCGACTCGTTTAACCTTTTCGTCGCTGACGTTACGGTTTTCGCGAACGTGCTGCACGGAGCGCTTCAAACCGCCTTTAAAAAGGAGACGAAACCAACGTCGAATCTGGCAAAACGGTAAGAGCCACTTGTAGCGGAGCAACACCGGATACTGATGCTTGATATGGTCGTACGGTAACCAAATATGAGCAAAAAAGCCGTTTAACAGCTTACTTTTACCGCTTTTTTCCAGTGCAACCTGATTGGCAACACTGCCAAAAATCCCGGCTTCAAGAAGATAATCCTGCATTTGCTCGGAAAGAGCGGTATGTTTTTTCTTTTCAAACCAAACTGAGGAAAGGTGTTCCGCTGCATCGGAAAATGCAACGAGACCGAAACTCTCAAGATATTCCTGCTTCTTTTTCAAGTCCAAAGAAAGCTTTTCCCGCATCAGGGCAAGATCCACGAAGGGGCGAATACCACAGCCGCCGTGTGAAAAATGCTTCGCCATATGCATTACGTGGTGTGCGTAGAAGAACTCCCATTCGGTTTGCATCCGCGCCTTACACCCCTCCACCGGAACCACGTGATCCCAGATCACCCGAAAGATCTCTCCTTCTTCCTTATCTGCTTCATCAAAAAAATGCAGTTCCAAGTGAATTCCATCGGGTGAAAAGAAGGAGCGTTCTCCGGTCCATTGCCCTTTTGACCCGTAATTCGCTTGTTCCGTTACCACCTTGGTAGCAGCGTCGAGATCCTCTATACGTACCAAAATATCAATATCACTGCTGGTTCGCATCCAGGTTTCCGGGTAGTAAGGACGAAGCACGGAGCCTTTTAACGGAATAAAGAGGATTTCTTCCTTTTCAAACAGTTCGGAAAGACGTTTCAACTCGTATTGCAGCTTTTCGCAGCGATACACTGCCATAAAAAGTTGCTTTTGGAACTTTGACTCCCAATCCGTCGGAAGAACAATGGAATTTTTCTTCAAAGATGAAGCAACGACGTGAGCCAGATCGTGATTTTTTGCAACACGAAAAAGCTCCTCCGCTTCCTCGGGTGAAAATTCTTTTGGAAAATCCTCGGAAAGCGGTATGGAAAACACACCGTTTCCGATCAGAGAGATGACCTTTTCCTTTTTTGACAACATTGAAAATTCCTTTGTTTAAAATTTTCTCCAAACCATTTTATCCACAACGCCGGTATAAGACTGGATGATCTTTACGACCTTTGTGGAAACGTTTTCCTCCACATATACAGGAACCGGAATGCCGTGATCGGCGTTTTCCGTCATATCGACTGCGGTCGTCACCGCCTGTAAAAGGCTCTTTTCATCGATTCCCGCAAGAATAAAGCAGGCCTTATCCAGTGCTTCGGGACGCTCGGTGGAGGTGCGAATACAAACTGCCGGGAAAGGCTTCCCAATACTCGTAAAGAAGCTGCTTTCCTCGGGAAGCGTACCGCTGTCGGAAACGACGGCAAAAGCATTCATCTGCAAATGATTATAATCGTGGAAGCCGAGAGGCTCGTGACGGATCACGCGCGGATCCAATTTGAATCCGCTCTTTTCCAAGCGATTGCGACTTCTGGGGTGGCAGGAATACAAAATAGGCATATCGTATTTTTCCGCCAATTTGTTAATAGCGGTAAAGAGGCTTTCGAAGTTCTTTTCCGTATCGATATTCTCTTCGCGGTGTGCAGAAAGGAGAATATATCTTTTCTTTTCCAGTCCAAGCTTTTCCAAAATGTTGCTTGCTTCGATCTCGGCAAGATTGTTATGAAGAACCTCAGCCATGGGCGAGCCCGTCACGTAGGTACGCTCCTTGGGAAGGCCGCATTCGTGCAGATATCTGCGCGCGTGTTCGGAATAGGCAAGATTTACGTCGGAAATAATATCCACGATGCGACGGTTGGTTTCCTCCGGAAGGCACTCGTCCTTGCATCGATTGCCGGCTTCCATATGAAAGATCGGAACATGAAGGCGCTTTGCCGCAATGGCGGAAAGACAGGAGTTGGTATCCCCTAAAACCAAAAGTGCGTCGGGCTTGATCTGACTCATCAGCTTATAGGAGCAGTTGATGATATTTCCGACAGTGGCACCAAGATCGTCACCAACCGCATCCATATATACCTCTGGATCGGCAAGCTTCAGGTCGTGGAAGAACACGCCGTTCAAGTTGTAGTCATAGTTCTGACCCGTATGGGCAAGGATGCAATCGAAATACTTGCGGCATTTGGTAATGACTGCCGCCAGACGAATGATCTCGGGACGGGTTCCCACGATGATCAAAAGTTTTAATCTTCCGTCGTTCTTAAATTTTACGTCAGAGTAATCCAGTTTGATATTCATTTATTCTACCACCTCAAAAAACGTATCGGGCTTTGCGGGATCAAAGCACTCATTTGCCCACATCAAGGTCACGAGTTCTTCGGTATCGGAAAGATTGATAATGTTATGGGTATAACCGGGGAGCATATGAATCGCTTCGATCTTTTCTCCCGTCACCTCAAAATTCAGTACTTCGTCAGAGCCAACCTTTCTCTGCTGAATAAGCCCCTTCCCCTTCACCACGATAAAAAATTCCCATTTCGTATGGTGCCAATGTTGCCCCTTAGTAATACCGGGTTTGGAAATATTTACCGAGAACTGACCGCAATTTGTAGTTTTCAAAAGCTCGGTAAAGCTTCCCCGATCGTCGCAGTTCATCTTCAAGGGAAAGATCGCTTTTTCACGGGGGAGATAGGAAAGATAGGTGCTATAAAGCTTTTTTGCAAAGCTTCCCGCGGGAATCTCGGGCATCAAAAGCGTTTCGGGCTGGGCGTGAAAAGCATTTAAAAGCTCTACGATCTCACCCAGAGTCACCTTGTGGGTTACGGGAGCGGCACAATATCTGCCGTCTTCGGTCAAAACGGTTTCAATCCCTTCGAATTCACAGTGATGCTCCCCGCCCTCTAATGCGCATAGCATCTCGTCGATCAGATCGTCGATATAGAGCAGCTCAAGCTGAACGGCGGGATCGTTCACGGTAATGGGCAGATCATTGGCAATGTTGTTACAGAAGGTAGCAACGGCGGAATTGTAATTGGGTCTGCACCACTTGCCAAACAAATTGGGAAAACGGTAAACCAGCACCTTTGCCCCGGTTTCTTCGCCGTAAGCAAATACCAATTCCTCCCCCGCTTTTTTGCTTCTGCCGTAATCGCTGTCGTAACGGCCGATGCAGGTAGCCTGGATCGAAGAAGAAATCATCACGGGGCACGTGTTTTTGTACTTCTTTAAGGTATCAAGAAGCACGGAAGCAAAGCCAAAATTGCCCTGCATAAACTCCTCTGAATTTTGAGGGCGATTTACTCCCGCAAGATTGAAAACGAAATCCGCTTCCTTGCAAGCAAGCTCCAATTCCTCCGGGGTGGAATCGATATCGTAAGAAAAGATCTCGTCGATCACAAGCCCGGGGTGCGTCCGATCCTTGCCGTCCTTAATGCAATTCAAGGCCGCAACGAGGTTTTTCCCAACGAAGCCCGCCGCGCCGGTAACAAGAATTTTCATTTTATTTTTCACCCTTCATCTTTGCCATTTCATCCTGAATATACTTCAAGGAGGCGATCTTCTCTTTCGTTTCCTGCAAATTCAAGCGTCTGGTATTATTGGAGTTAAATTCCGTCAAGGGGTTGCGCTCGGCATCGCCCTTGTTAAAGTACTTGTCGTAATTCAGATCACGCTTGTCACAGGGTACGCGATAGAAGTTGCCAAGGTCGATGGCGTTGGCACACTCCTCGTTGGTCAAAAGGGTCTCGTACATTTTTTCGCCGTGACGGATACCGATCACCTTAATGGCGTTCTTATCTCCGCCAAAAAGCTCGCAGACAGCCTCTGCCTGAGTCTGGATGGTGCAAGCAGGAGCCTTCTGCACCAGAATATCACCGCTTTCACCGTGCTCGAATGCAAAGAGCACAAGATCTACCGCTTCTTCCAAACTCATGATAAAACGAGTCATGGTTCCGTCAGTAATGGTAATGGGGTTTCCTGCGCGGATCTGATCGATCCAAAGCGGGATCACGGAGCCGCGAGAGCACATTACGTTGCCGTAACGGGTACAGCAGATCTTGGTCTTTTCGGGGGAAACGGTACGGGACTTGGCAACGATCACCTTCTCCATCATTGCCTTCGAAGTACCCATCGCATTGACGGGATACGCCGCCTTATCAGTAGAAAGGCAAACGATGTTTTTAACCCCTGCTTCAATGGCGGCGGTCAGAACGTTTTCAGTGCCGAGAACGTTGGTCTTTACCGCCTCGATGGGAAAGAACTCACAGGAAGGAACCTGCTTGAGAGCGGCTGCGTGAAAAATATAGTCAACGCCGTTCATTGCATTCTTTACGGATGCAATGTCTCTGACGTCTCCGATATAAAACTTGATCTTTTGGGAAGCCTCGGGCATTCTTGCCTGAAATTCGTGCCGCATATCGTCCTGCTTCTTTTCATCGCGGGACAAGATACGGATCTCACCGATATCCGTCTCCAAAAAACGGTTCAGAACCGCATTTCCAAAGCTTCCGGTACCACCGGTGATCAAAAGCGTTTTGTTTGTAAAAAGTGACATAATTTTTCTCCTTTATTTACTAACTTACTCGTTCTTAAACAATAAGAAATCGCCCGTTTGCTCTGCAATTCATTTAATCGTTCTTCTTAAAAAAATTTATGAGGTATTCTTTTTTCTGTTGAGCAGTATTCAACAGGCGATTTTTTATAAAGTCTCTTCTCTTTCAATTTAGAAATAAGATTCATACAAATTCCTCAATTTTTATTATTTTAAATGAAGCAGATAATCACTATAAACAGTGAAATATGCATTTCCACCTTTGGGATGGTTCAATGCCGACGGAATTCTTGTACTTTTCCAGGTTTCACCGCCGTCAAAGCTGAAAGCGAGTTCTCCGCGTTGACCCGAAAAGACAATGGCTCTGCCAAGATCCCGAAAAAAGTACGCAGGCTCCTTCGCCTCGAATACCGGCTCAAATGAATTAATTTGATCAATTTGAGAAAGTTTTCCCTGATAAATACCGGTTGCTCCGCGGATAAAAGATAGCTCTCTACCGAAAATCGGAGAAACCGACTCCTTCTCCAAAACATCATGATCAGAAGCAAAAAGTACGGTGTCCCCTCCTTTTTCAAGCCACAAAAGGCCCATGGTTCTTTGAACGGAATGCTCCGTAGAATTCAATCGGCAGATATCAAACGGATCAGAAGCATTTTTGGGAGTAAAGGTATCAGCCTCCCGCATCTGAAAATAGAGTAGCCAAGAGTTGGGATAAATCTCGCCGGTGCCGATAATAAAACCGTCTCGCACACGATTGATATGATGAATATGGCGACAAGAGATGGGGTTATACGCGGAAGCGCAAAACTCATACAAACGCACAGTATTCGCATCCAAGCTTTCCACTTTAAAAAGCAAACCGTTCCCCGGGGAATAAGCGTCGACCTTATCATTCTGCATCCAAGCATAACGTTCAGGTGCCGCAGAAACCGTAACGATGTTTCCGGTTGCAAGGCAATGCGGCACGGAAGAAGTAAGAGTAAGTACCTCGCCCTTGACAGACTGAAAATCCATCGCGTTTTCCCAATGAAATTTCTCATGAGGATCAGGATCGTCTTTCGAGGGAATAATACAGTTTCTTTTTCGCAAGGAAAACGTATCAGCGACCGAAGAAATTGCAATGGGATTCCCGAAATTAAATCCCCACTTCCCGCTTCCTTGTTGAAATTCATACTCACCCAGATCACCGAATTCATATTTGCAAAACCACTGTCTTCCGCCGTCAGAACTGGCAAATACACAGGTTCGAACACCTTTATCAACATTGGAACGGTAGGTGCCGATCAGACTCAATTTATAGTCTGTTTCAAAACCGGACATATAGAAAAAAGGATTTGACTCCGACTCGCGCAACGGAATATAAAAACGGGGTAAAACACCCTCATCAGTTTTATAAAAAGCAGGAAATCCTGCATTTCCAAACTTGCTTTGTCGGTCAACCGCAGGATGATAGGAATACGCTTGTTCAGGGAGACCGGGGAAATACCGCTGATACTCGGCACAGCTTGCGTTGGGGGAAGGATAACGACGCTCCGGCAAGTCCCAAACTACGCTTTCTTCAAAACAGATCACGTCTTTGGGGTGAGATATGCCCCCGCAGTCTTTGCAGCGGTCGGGAAAATTGTGATAAATCTGTGCTCGATCCGTAACCACCATCAAACGCCAAGCCTTCTCCATACGCGTCGCCGAAACTCGGCGGAGATACGGCAAAACTGCGCAATAGGAAAGACGGCTTCCCGGAATAAGATCCGGAAAATGCGCAGAATCAAAACGCACCGAGTAACGCAACATCGGATAGCGTGAATCCGGATAAATTACAAGCTTTCCTCCTCTTTTGGAGAGGACTACCGTATTCCCAAACGCTGCCTCAATCTTTGCTTTGCCGGGCAATCGCGAATATACCGCATAATCGTTTGTTTCCTGAAGCAAAGCATAACCAAAAACATTATTGTTTTGAGGTTTAAAGAGATGATGGCAGGCATATCGCCGAATCTTATCCGTCTTTTGAGAAAGGGAGAAACTCAAGACTCTTTCACTTCCTTCTTTTTCATCGTTTGAAACAAAACCAAAATTTTCTTTTTCAAGAGCAATGCCGCCACCAAAAAAGCGACGATGATCCCGTAGCGGATCCAGGTATAATCATACAGAAACATACAGAGCATAGAAATTCCGAACAGGATTACGGAAAGGAGAACAAAATACTTCATATCAAAAATATTTTTCCCGTGAACCTTGCGAGAGAATATGTATTGCATCACCGCAAGCATCACGTAGCTTGCAAGAGTTGTATAAGCTGCGGCGAAATACCCGAAGGACTTTATACAAACGTAATTTAAAGCAACGTTAAAAACCGCCGAAACAAAGGTGGAAACCATAATATAATGTGTTTTTTTATAGTATAAAAGCACGTCACCGAAGATATTATACATTGCCGTAAAGAATACACCGAAGGCAACCGGGGGCATAATGTAAATAGACGCATAATACTCCTCAGTAGCCAGAACGCGCACAATTTCAGGAGCTATCAAGGTCATCAAAATACACACAAGACCGTAAACGAGCAACAATGGGTTGACAACAGCGGAAAGTTTATGTTCGGTATTTGCCTTTAGATTATCGAAAATATACGGTAAAAGACTGGCTTCAATCGCGCCCCAAACGATCAGTGAAACGGAACTGATGGTATAAAGCGTACTGTAAATTCCCGTTTCACTCTTTCCTACCAAATTGGTAATCATAATACGGTCAGAGGCTTCCAGTACGTGTTTTGCAAAAGAATTGGCAATCAACGGAATACTGCTCACAAGAGCAAAGCGCCAAAACACTTTTGAAAAAAGCGTTTTCCCTTTCACGTAGATATAAATATAGTTGGCAAGGCCCATAGCGCAAAGCGCAGCGTATAGCCCCAGAATGCGAAACTGCGCTGCATTTTCAAAATTCAAGTGACGGGAAAGATAAACAGCGGAAATTGCAAGAGCCGTGCCGCCGATCGCATTGGTCAGGGAAATAGCAACCAAAGTTTTGTATTTGTACTCATAACGCAGACGCACCATCCGATACTCTGTAGCGGGAATCAAGAGAAAAGCGATCAGCATCACCGTTACCTCAAGAGTATTAAGGGATAAAACCCCGTTCCAAAAAGAGGGAGCAGCATAATAAATTGCCGAAACAATCAAGGTAGATATTGATGAAAGAGTCAACACCGAGGAAGAATAGGCTTCCCGTTTCTCCGAAAACTCGAACATCGCCAAGGAAAAGGACCCCGAAGAAAGAGCCAAACTTACCACAACTGAAATCATAGAATACCAGGAAGAAAAGGTATTAAACTCCCCGATCTCTGCAGTCGTCATTATTCTGGTAAAGATGGGCATCGTAATAAAGCCGAGTCCTTTGGTAAAGAGACTTGCCAAGGTATAGGCTATGGTTGCTTTTGCAGCTACCGACATCAACCGATAGCGACAAAACAAAGATTTGATTTTTGCTGTCATAAAAAAGATTTACTCCTTACACCGACCAAAAAAACAATTATTTTGAAAGATTCAGCATTTCTCCAATCTCACAATCATGATTTTTCTCTCGAAAAGGTAACATTCCTCCGCAAGGAAAAAAGGTCAATTCAGAAAAATAAATATTTCCATTAATCTGATAAAAATCAACACGCAGAAAATCACATCCATCAGAAAGTTTCTTCGCCAAAAAAATCATATCTTCTAATTTTTCAGGCTTTGGTGGAAGGGTTTCAAAAGGTTTAAAATCGCTTCTTTCATAAGGAGCAAACTGCCAGTCCAACGTAACGAAACTGATGCTGGCAGTGGCATGATTTTCAAGTCCTTCTGAAATATACAAAAACTTCGGTTCACCATTGAAACAATAAAACTTGTAATCGCGGAGAGGCACTCCATTTTCATTTTCCATATAGACTTCTGCAAGAATTTTTCGCGGCACGTTTTTGTACGGCCATTCACGACTTTGCAAATAATAATCCCGTTTTAAACTTCGCTCAATTTTAGCCCGAGCCTTTTCCCTATTTAGCATTGCTTTATCACGCACAATGACTAGACCGCCGGAATCATGGGTGCATTTCAAAACAAAACGTTCGGGTAACGAATCGAAGTCGATCTCATCAAAGGAGCTCCATACACCCAAAGTGGGAATGATATACTCATCACCGATTCTCTCGGCAACGTACTGCTTAACAGCGTATTTATCCACCATAGTCGTATAGATCGGCTTGCGGTCATAAAGCTTGAGCCACTGCAGTTTTTCATTAAAAGTCTTTGGGTTTTCTAAATCAAGCTCTTTGCCCATCACGGTTTTAAAACGCATCTTCAAGTACTTTTCATCGGACATTTTGTTATAAAATCCCCTGACCGCAAAAAAATTTTGCCGATATTTTTTTTTGAATAAAAATTTTAATGCTTTTTTTACAGTTGGTTTCATTGATATCTCCTCTGCCTTTTTCAATTGAATTTACTCAAACTGCGATAAAAACTCCTTCATAGGAGAAACATATTTTCGGTAATCAAAATGCTCGGTAGCGGTATCAAGAGCTGCTTTCCGCATTTCAGTGTTTCGGGGCAAAAGCTCAAAAGCTTTCAAAATTGCATCACGACAAGCCTCCACGGAATCATCACGAACCACAATACCATTTTCGGAATCCTTCAAATAAGTACCGATATCTCCGGTAAGATTTGCTATCATAGGAATGCCAGCCGCAAAACTTTCCACCATTTTGGTAGAAAAGCCTGCGTTTGCGCGAAGAGTCGGTTTGCGGATCAAAACAGTATAGTGGCACTCGTTCAGAAATGCGGGAATTTCATGCTGTGCTTTTCTTCCGTGACAAAATACACCCTCAGGAACTTCCCTTACTCCAACCAAATCCAGATAATTCTTGAGTTGAGCATCGGTAGATCCGTAAATATGAAGTTCGACCTTTCCCTTTTTTTCTTCGGGGAGTGTAGAGATTGCCGAAAAAACCGTTCCCAGTTCATCCTTCCCAACTCCGGGTACTCCTGCGTACGCCAATTTCAGTACTTGTTTTTCCGCGAGAGACTTTCTGCAACACCATTTCGCTTCATTCAAATCAACGATATTGGGAATAAAAATCGACGGAACTTTTTGTTTCTGAAAATGTTTCAAAAGCAATGAACTGATTAAAATAGCAAAATCCGCATGCTCTACATTGAAAGGAATCAGCGCAGTCGAATCGGTCACAATCCTCGGCGAAACACTATTTGAAAAGCTCTCCGAAGTAAACCATTCACAGTCAAATGCACCGTAAAGAAATTTGTTTTTCTTGCAAAACGAAAAAACCCGTTTCGCTTCCGACCGTCTTCCACCGAAGAGAAGAACCACGTCAAACTGTCCCTCTTTTTTTAAAACATCGGTAATATAGCGTCCCCAAAAATTATCATATAGATATACGATTGGTTTCGTCTTTGAAAATGCGGGAAAAATTTTATAAGAAATCCCGTCGATTTCTCCTGTTGCAGAAAAGCGTTCCGTCTTTGAACGTGCGCATCCAAATACTTTCACCCGGTGTCCACAAGAAGCTATAACACGACAAACATTCAGAACATACGACGAGGAAGCCATCCCCTCCGGAAATGGTCCCTTCATTAAAACCGCGATTTTCACTTTTTATTACACCTTTCCACCGCTTCACGAATAGAATCGTCCCAAGTTTTTTTTACGTTTTCCATAGAGTAAACGCTTGTGACTTCTTTTGCTCTTTCACCGTATTCCTTGCATAAAGCCTCATCGGAGGCAAACATAAGACAAGCCTTTTCAAAGGCCGCGGTATCGTTCAAATCTGCTACAACGCATCTTCTGCCGTAATCAGCAAGAATATCAATACCATCATTGCAACGAAACGCCACGCAAGGAAGACCAACCGCCATGGCTTCGCTGAGTGCATTGGGAAAGCCTTCGTTTTTGGAGGACATCAGATACACGTCAGATTCCAACAAAACCGGGTAGGTTCCGTTGGCGTATCCCATTAAAAAGGCAGAATCCTCCAGCCCCAAATCAGAGATCTTTTTCTTTAAAAGATCTTCATAGGGACCTTTTCCGTAAATTCGAAGCTCTGTATCCGGATTTTCTTTGTGAATACGGTAAAACATTTCCAAAAGCAACTCAAACTGCTTGGAATCGTTTAGTCTGCCGCAGGAAACAAAGCGAGTCTTGCTCCCCTTCTTTGATAGGTCTTTGATCGCGGGAGGGGGAGCTATATAGTTGGGGGTAACACGGCACTTTTCCTTGTATTTTCCGTCGTACATTTCGGAAAAAGATTCAAATTGCACGGTCAAAATTTGAGCACGGGTATAGGCAAGATGTCGGAAAAAGTTCCAAGGGAATTTTTCTTTTCTTCCCAAGGGATTGACCCGTTCACAAGCAATAATGGGGATTTTTTTAAAAAGATGACCCAAGCACACGAATAAATTGTTAATCGTCAAAAATGAGATAATAACGTCCGGCTTTTCCAAATTGACTTTCTCACGAATCCAACGCACCTGGTAAGCAAACACCCGAAGCCCGCCGTTGGGTTTGGAATCGGCATCTAGCTCATAAAACCTTACCCCCTCACAGGGATAACGTTTTTCGCAGGTATGATTGGTCAGTAATACAGAAACCTCATTCTCCTTCGCGTATTCTGTCGAAAGAAGCTGAACGATATTTCCCGCACCGCCGGAATAATCATCTACAACAAACAAGATTTTCATAATGCACCTGACGCTTTCTCAGAAGATCTTTCTTTTCGATTAAATGATACTGCCAATGCCAATAGTAGCCAAAACAAGGTAGGAGCAGTAAAACAATTTGTTAAAGAAACGCAAATCACAATCATAAAACAGCCCCAATTCAACATAGAAGTTTTATTATTGTGTCTAATCATTCGAATCGTGGTGAAAACATATATGACAAACAAGTATAAAATTCCGGCAAAAATACCGTACAAAGCTGCCAAATACAGGGGAAGCTCGTGAGCATCTGCGTTACTCAATGTCAATGGTGCAGGCAACCCCATAGATCCAAAAAATGGATTTTGAAGAATAAACTGCCAAGCGTTTTCTCTCCTAAGTGCACGAGATGCAACAGAGACATCAACACCGGTCACAGAAATTAATTGTACTTGATCCGTGGCCACAAACCAAAAGAGAACACAAAACGAGAAAACACCTACTACAACTCTCTGCCATGTTTTTTTGCTGAAAAAGCAAAAATATATCATCGCGGCAAAGAGGATTCCAAGCATCGGTCCTCTCATACCGGAATTTGCCCAGAGAAAAAAGCCACAGCCAGCTAAAAAAATGGAGAAAAAGCGATTCAAAAGTTTCTTTTGCGTAACAAAATCATAAGCAAATAGGAACAAAGCCGTTGCACCGTAAAATCCGGTTACATTACTGTTATGAAAGTGAGCATACTGATTCAATGAATATTTATCAAACACTACTTTCAACAAGTTCTCAAGCGTAGCCTTTCCTTCGTTTACACGATCCAAGGAATCCAAATTCAAAAAATTCACCGAGGATATCGATTGAATCAAATCAATATTCTCAGAATAGTAAATAACAAGTAGCGCAATAACAGTTTGCAAGCCAACAAGCACTTTCAACGCAGAAAAGATTTTCTTGGAATCAGCAGAAAGCAACACGATTATTAAAACCAGAGGAGAATGATACGCCGCGTTATAGAAAAAATTACCAAGAAAGAAAAATTCTTCACTGAACGCTCTAACCATCAAAGTGATTAAAATAATGACTACCATTATAAAGAAAGCGATAATTTGCAGATTCACGTGATTGACCGGAAGATCCCCACGCGCCTTTCTAAAATAAAGATAAAGCAACCTTGTAGCACAAAAAAACAGCACTATTTGCATAAAAAATGAGAACTGTCCAAAACCGCTTTGAAGCAAGTGCAAAATACCGTATGAGTCCGTTGCGGCAGTCAAAGCATATAACACAACCAAATTTAACGGTTTCTTAACTGCAAAATACATTGCAAGCGCAAGAAGCGCCATTGCAATTATTGAGATCATATTACCTCCTAATCAAAAGCATGCAACGCCCCTCGATTTCAAAAAGTTAGCATAATTAATTCTTGCCATTTATCAACAATGACATCTTTCGAGCAAACGGAGAGAAGCTTCTCGCAAGAGCGTTGCCCCATTTTTTCTCTCTGTTCCGGAGTAGTATCCAAAGCATTACGTAGTGCAACGGCAATATCTTCCGGGTCTGACGGATCGCACAAGAAACCGTTTTCTTCGTTCACCAATACGGCATAATCCGAAACCTTGGACATTACGATCGGCTTTTTCAGAGCCATTCCTTCCAAAATCGCATTGGGAAGCCCTTCCATAAAACTGAATAGGGATACAAAATCCGCCTTCGCCATTTCATCATGGATACGATCAGTAGCCGGGTGCAGAAAAATCTGCTTAGTTAAACCGAGCTTTTCAACGGATTTCTTTGCCTTTTCAAGCTCACTGTCCGGGCCGGACTCGACGTTTGCTTTTCCAAACCAATGCAATTCAATTTTCTCTTTTTCCTCATCTGACAAAGACGAAATGCCATTGATCACACCGCTCAGATTTTTTTCTTTCTCATAACGGGCAGCTACAAGAAAACGAGTTTTCCCATCAATTTTCGGCTTCATCTCCGTTTTTGGGAATTCTACAATGTTGTATATGGTGCAAAGTTTGTCCTTTGTTTCGGGAAAATACTTTTTCCACAGATCTGCCGCGCTTTGGGAGTTACAGCAGATCGCATCGGCGCGCTTTGCCATCACTCGTTTTAATAGCTTCCCTTTCCGTGAAGTGAATCGGGAGGAATTGCAAATACGCTCCCCGATAATCAATCTCCACTTTTTTCCAAAAGAAGCAAGAGAAGCATAGAAATTGGGTGCATCCATAAAGGAGATCACGATATCCGGCATTGATTTTCCGATGATCTTTCGGATTTTCAAGGCGCGAAATATCAAGTTTTTATGTTCAGCAAAGATAGGAACGATGCCTGCCTGATCTAGGATTGAGCGATAAAAATCATCCTTGCGGTAACAAACGAAAGTAACCTCGTGTCCCCTTTTTTTCAACTCTGCCGCCAGATTCGCGAGCTGCCTTTGGGCACCGCCGAACCCCAAAGAATCGATCAACATAGTGATTCTCATATAAAACCTCAAAATTATCTGCTCGGAAGCGTGATCCACGAGCCAAAGGTTGTGTCCCATTCCTCGGGATTAAAAGGAACCATTCCGCTCCAATGGGCGAAGGTCAGCTCGCCGAAGTATATTTTTCCGTTTACCTCGTAAAAGTCTACGCGCAAGTGCGGAATTCCCGCAGAAAGCTGTTCAGCCAGTGCACGCATTTGCTCGAAGGTTTTCGGCTTTTCGGGAGGGGTCTCCGCATTGGGATGACCGTTGGTTACGGGGATATGGTTATAATCCATATCAAAGAAATCGAACTTGGTTTCCTCCCCTTCCTTTTGCCGCTCGGAAGCAACGAACAAAGCTTTTGCTTTTCCGTCAAAACAGAAAAACTTATAATCACGAAGCTCGGCAGTTTTTTCATCCTCCATATAGGCTTCTGCCAAAATACGAGGCTTTACGTTTTTATAGGGCCATTCCCTGCCTGAATAATAAAAATTCTTTTTCAGACAGGACTCGATCTTTTCTTTGGCGGCAGCGCGGTCCATTTTAGCCTTATCTTTGACGATGACAAGTCCCCCGGAGTCATGGGTACATTTTAGCACAAATTGCTCCGGCAACGAATCAAAATCGATCTCGTCAAAGGAGTTCCATACGCCCAACGTGGGAATAATATATTCCTCGCCGATCTTTTCCGAAACGAATTTTTTCGCCTCGTATTTATCCACCATAGTGGTATAAATCGGCTTGCGGTCATAGAGCTTGAGCCACTGCAGTTTTTCATTGAAGGTCACGGGGTTTTTCAGATGAAGGCTCTTCCCCATAATTACGCGGAATTTCATTTTCAGATATAAGGAGTCCGGCAACCATTTTAAATTTTCCTCTTTCACAAAAGGACGCAAAAGCTTATGTAAAGCTGTTCTTTTCAAAACTAATTCCTCTCAATCCATATAGGAGTAAAATTCAGCCAAGACTTTGTCGGGAGTATATTTTTTTGCTTCCTCGACGTTGTTTTTGGCGATTGCGAACGCCTTTTCGCGATCGTTATAAAGGGAAAGGATGGCATCGCAAAGCGCTTTGGGATCCTTGATGGGGATCAGGAGACCGTTGACGCCGTCTGAGATCACGTCCTTGTTATAAAGCCAGTCAGTGGCGATGATGGGAAGTGCTGCATTATAGGCATCAACCACGTTTCCGGGGAAGCCCTCTCCGTAGTAGTAGGTTGGAAACAGAAGGGCAAAATAGCCCCGCAGACCCTCGGTGGTCTTATCAAAATCAAGAACGCCGCCGTAGGTCATAATTTCGGAATACTCCGTCAGAAGCCGTTCGAAGGTTTCCCGATAGCCCGGCGCGGGAATTCCGAAAATGTCAAGGGTAATGCAGGTTTCGCCCAGGGCGGCATTTGCCATTTTCACCGCTTCGGCGGCAACGGCAATGCCCTTGCTTTCATCCACGCGCGAAAGGGTGCAAAGACGGATATGCTTTTCGGTATTCAGCGAAAGCTCCTCGGACTTAACGGAATTTAGCCGTTTAAGATTGGAAAGAATATGGATGTTTTCCAGTCCGAAGGCTTCCAGATCTTTTTTCAAATTCGGGGTTTGTACGAACAGTGCGCGATACTTTTTCAAGGTTTTGACATAGCCGGGCTTCTTTTTCAGCAAGGCGGGCAGAAAGCCGCCGATGACTACGTAATACATCTCCCTGCGGAAAAAGAAGTTGAAAAATCGAAAGATCGGAACCCCCACTTTAAATCCGTTATCGGCGGGCAAGATCACGATCTTCTCGCAGCGTGCAGAGAGAAGAAAGGTCCTCCACAGGAAGCGGAAAGGATGCTTCTTCCAGTTGTTGGTATTGGCGACCATAACGTTTCGTTCGCCGTATCGATTTTTTGTTTCGGCAGTAATAATAGTGGTACGGACCGCCTGGCCGTCGGCGATCTTATTGACGCCGTCTCCAAACTGCCCCCATATGCCGATTTTATATTTCGGTTTCATATTTCCTCAAAAACTATTTTCGTTTTTCTTTCACAGCAGTCTCTATCAGCTCCACAAAGCGCTTGGTATTCTTTGCGCGAGAATAGTGCTCCCGGGAGTAGGCGGCCGCATGTTCGCCGATCTCGGCGCATTCTTCGGGATGGTCCTTCAGATACAGGATCTTTTCCGCTACTGCTTCGGGACGGTAATCGGTGACGTTCACACCCATTTTATATTGGTCAAAAAGACGGGTGTAATCCGACTCCTCCACGGAATTTAAGATGACGCGTTTTGCCGCCATCAGCTGGCAAGCCTTGCTGGGGATTCCGTTGCCGATAACGCCTTGCTTTAACGGGATGATCCCAACGTCGCAAGCGTTGTAAACGTGGGCAATCAGATCCAAAGGCTGCCAAGGAAGACAAATAATATTTTTAAGTCCGCGCTTCTCGATCTCGTCGTAAACGACCTTCTTCTGGTTACCGTCACCGATAAGCAGGAAGGAAACGTCCTTTTCGTCTGCAAGCTTTTCCGCAACGTCCACGTACATTTTGTAATCGAACACGTAACCGAGAAGTCCGGCGAACTGCACGTAAAAGCGGTCTGTGGGCAGGTCGTATTTTTTGAAAAACAAATTCTCCTCGCGGGAAATGGGGACGAACGCATGGTCGTCAAACCAGTTGTGGATCACCTTTACCTTCTTTTCGGGAACTTTTTCCTCCAGAAGCTTCACCTTCATATCCTCGGACATTGCCACGATATAGGTGCACTTGCGATATAAAAGCTTTTGCAGAATACGGAGTGCGTGAAAAACAAGCTTGTTTTTAATGACGCCGATGGACATAGCGTGGCCGGGAAATACGTCATACAAATTCAGGATAATGGGCACCTTTAAGGAACTGAGCAAAACTGCGTTGATAACGGAATTGGGGTTGGACTGCAAAAGAACCGCGTCATATTCTTTCTTATGCTTTTTCCAGATCTTTCTCGCCTTCCAGGCATAATTGACTTCATCCAGATAACGCTTGACGAAATTGTTTTTATTGATATTTTTCCGATGAATGATATCGTAAGAAAAGCCTTCGTAATTCAGCAAAGACTTGGGAATATCATCGTATTGTCCCGTCTTATGGCTACTGATGGAATGAACCTCGAGACCCGCCTTTAACGAATCCTCAAGCAAGGTTTCGCACAGATGGTTGATGGAATTCGGGGTATCAAATCCCTCCGAGGTCAAAAACAAAATTTTCATTCAGATTCCTCCAAGTCCGCTTTCTTTGCTCCGCCTTCTACGATCCCATCGCCACGGAACACACAGCCTATGGTTTTCACGACGCATTTTACGTCAAAAGCAAAGCTAAGTTTCATCACGTATTCGCCGTCAAGACTTGCTTTTTCTTTAATTCCGAGTTCGTCTCTGCCGTTCACCTGTGCCCAACCCGTTAGTCCGGGGAGCAGATCGTTTGCTCCATACAGATCACGCTCTGCTATCAAGTCCGTCTGAGAAGGGAGAGCCGGTCTTGGTCCTACAAAGCTCATTTTGCCACAGAGAATATTGAAAAGCTGCGGAAGCTCATCCAGACTCGTTTTGCGGAGAAAACGGCCGACTCTGCTGATATATCGATCGGGATTTTCCAGTAAATGCGTAGGCAGATTCGGAGTGTTGACGTGCATGGTACGAAATTTAAACAGGCGAAACTTCTTCTTTTCCTTTCCCATTCTCTCCTGGCAAAAAATCACGGGACCGGGGTCATCGAAAACGATGATCACACAGATCAAAATCATCGGCACTGAACAAAGTAAAATGCCAAGAACCGACAACAAAAAGTCGATCCATCTTTTAAAAAACATTCGGTACATTTATATCACACTCGCCACTGCATCCGATACTCATAGTTATTTTAACTATAGCACGAGCGGTCATAAAAGTCAATAAATATAATAATATATAATTTTTTCCATTCGTTTCTTAACAAAAAAAGGACCGCCGAAGCAGTCCTTTTCAAAACGATGTTTATGCAAGATAAAATGCCTTATACCATTCGGCAAAGCGGCGCAAGCCTTCACGGAGAGAGGTAGAGGGCTTGAAGCCGAAATCGCGCTCCAGGTCACTGACGTCTGCATAGGTAACGGGGACGTCACCGGGTTGCATAGGAACCAGCTTCTTGTGAGCTTCAAAGTCGTAATCCTCGGGAAGAACCCCTGCGCGAACCAGCTCCTGCTGAAGGATATCCACAAAATCAAGAAGATTTTCGGGGCTGTTGTTGCCAATGTTATACACACGGTAAGGCGGCAAAGGCAGGCCGTCTTCTCCGTTTTTCTTTTCGGGTGCGGCACCCATAATGAGACGAACACCCTCTACGATATCATCTACATAAGTAAAGTCGCGCTTACAGTTACCGAAATTAAAAATCTCAATGGTCTCACCCTTGATCAGTTTATTGGTAAATCCGAAATATGCCATATCGGGGCGACCTGCGGGACCGTAAACGGTGAAGAAGCGAAGCCCGGTAGAGGGAATGTTATAAAGCTTGGAATATGCGTGCGCCATCAGCTCGTTGCTCTTTTTGGTAGCGGCGTAAAGGCTGACGGGGTTATCGACCTTATCCTCGGTGCTGTAAGGGATCTTCTTATTGGAGCCGTAAACCGAGGAGCTGGAAGCGTAGACCAAATGCTCCACGGGGAAATTGCGGCAAGCCTCAAGAATGTTATAAAATCCAACCATATTGGATTCGATATAAGCACCGGGATTGGTAATGGAATAGCGAACGCCTGCCTGCGCTGCAAGGTTGACGCAAACGGCGGGGCGATACTCCTCAAAGGTCTTATCGATCAGCGCCTTATCGGCAAGGTTTCCCTTGATAAAGATCCATTCTTTTCCGGTTTCAGCGGCACATTTTTCAATTTCGAGGAGACGGTATTCTTTGATGGACACGTCGTAGTAATCGTTTACGTTGTCAAAGCCTACCACGCGAATGCCGTCCACGCGCTTCATCAGCTCCTTGGCAAGGCAAGATCCTATAAATCCGGCTGCTCCGGTAACGAGAACGGTCTTATTTCTCAGATCAACGTTGGGGGTTAGCATAATCCTTTATACTCCTTTTGTACTTTTTCGTAGCTCTCAAGATTGCCGATATCATATCTTCTGCCGGGCATTTCCATTGCGTGAACGGGAGTTTGCTTGCACAGCCAAGCAATGTAGCTACCGGGGGCGTCTACGCCGCAACCGCCCTCAATGCCCTTTTTAACAAAGGAGGCATCCTGACGGGTGTAATAGTAGAAGGGGGGACAGCACCAGTTGCTCTTGGGCTCGGCGGGCTTTTCTTCCATATCCGTGATCAGATCGTTTTCATCTACCTGAAGCACACCGCACTTCTGCAATTTCGCCTTATCTCCTTCGTAAAAACGCATCACGCAGCTGGTGCCCTTTTCCTTGGCGTACTGCATAAATTTGGTCAAGCTGAAGGAAAGGAGATTATCTCCTGCAATGACGAGCATATCGGAATCAAGCTTCAGCTCATCAATGGCAAACTGGATGTCGCGAACTGCGCCGAGTCTGGTTTCATTGGATTCGGTGCCATCGTCAACCACCGTGATTTTTTGCACTTTTTCGTCAGCCCAGGCGCGAAAATGGTGCGCAAACTTATGGTTGGAAATTACCACGTATTCATCGATCATTCCCAAAGTATCCATATCGTCGATCAGATGATCGAGAATGGTTTTTTCCTGAACTTTGAGTAAGGGTTTGGGAAAATTCTCGGTCAAGGGGTAAAGTCGGGTGGCATAGCCTGCTGCCAAGATCAAACATTTCATAACAACACTCCATCCGCACTTGCACACAGGCAAGCACTATATTTATTTTCAAGCTCGGGAAAAGCTTTGAAATACTCGGTCTGCACCTTTGCTCGGATCGATTCCCATTTTTCGGGATCCACCAGTGCCATACAGCAGCCTTTAAATCCAGCACCGGAAAATCTGCCGCCGTAGATACCGTCCGTGGAAAGCATGATCTCGTAAATGGTCTTCAGTTCCGGAGATCCCGTTTCCCATTTGGTAATAGAGGATGCCCCGCTTTCAAAGGAAAGTGCGCCAAAGGCTTCAATATCGCCTTTTTTCCACGCCTCCACACCTTTTTCAACGCGGTCGTACTCTCCGTACCAATGCTCTGCCCTTCTGCGGAAGGTCTCTGGCAAGCGATCTCTGTATTGCAAAAAGACCTCGTAAGGAACGTCCCGCAAATTGGTTTCGGAAAATTTTCCGTATTCCATTCCCGCATAAGCCATCAACTCGTACGCAGCGCTACGCGCCTCATCGACGCGCATATTATACTTAGTGCCGATCAAATTTCGCTCGACGCCGGAAAAGAAAATTCCGATGCCAAAGGGCTTCATACCGGAAGGCTTTGAAAGCAGTTCGTAGGAATCGTCCTTGGTATCCAAGTACAAAAGCTGATCTTTTTTTCCAAAAACTTCACAGGACTGATCCAGTTTCCCGCAAGCAACCTCAACAAAATCATGCTCGGCTTCCAAAGCAAAATCTACCATTTGCCTCTTCGTCAAGTGAACATCATTCACACGGCAAAGTGCAGAAAGAAACGAGATGATCACCGCAGCCGAGGAAGACAATCCGCCGATGGGCAGATCTCCTACCATCATTACGCGAAGACCGCGTTCCAATGGAAATTGTTTTTTCAGCACTTTCGTTGCACCTCGAAGATAATCCGCCCAATCACCTACCTTGCATTTAGGAGGCTGATGAACAGACCAGGACTGACGGGTATCAAACTGCGCGGAAGCAACCGTAACCGCGCCGCTTTCATCAGCGGCGTAGGCAGCATAGATCCCTTTGTCAATAGCAAAACCCGTGATCTTCCCAAGATTATGATCTACATGCGCCCCAAGAGGACACACGCGGTAGGGGCAAAAGCTGACTCCGTCCGGTTCATGTTGATAAGTTCTCTCAAACAATTCTGCTGCGTTCATATTGATTCCTCACTTTTTTACCTTATGTGAACATTATAAACGGTTGTTTATCACAAGTCAATCACAAATTTAAACATAATAACTTGTGAAAAAAAACATTCCTTCTTGCATTTTTTATTTATTTATGAAATTTGGTTGACTATACTTTTTCGTATATGGTAATATAAGCATGTGAGGTGATTTTATGCGTTTTTATGAAGATCCGCAAAAAACAGCGGAAAACCGACTCCCCCCCCGTTCCTACTGCATTCCGAAGGGAAAAAGCGAATATACCCTTCTGAACGGAACGTGGAATTTTGCATACTTTGAGAGAGACGTTGACGTATCGGAGAGGATTGAAAAGTGGGACACGATTCCCGTTCCATCCTGTTGGCAGCTTCACGGCTACGACAATCCCAATTATATCAACAGAAACTACCCCTTCCCCTGCGATCCTCCCTTCGTTCCCGATGACAACCCTTGCGGTGTTTACGAAAGGAGCTTTGATCTGGCTGAAAAATGGGGCAAGGTTTACATTGCCTTTGAGGGAGTATCTTCCTGTGCGGTGCTTTACATCAACGGCAATTACGTCGGCTATACTCAGGGGAGCCGCTTGCGCGCGGAATTTGACGTAACCCCCTTTGTCACGAAGGGTGAAAACGTCATTACAGTCAAGGTTCTGAAATGGTGCTGCGGAACTTACCTCGAATGCCAGGACGCCTTCCGTTACAACGGTATTTTCCGCGACGTAGTTTTGTCCCAGAGACCGGAAGGGCATATCGAGGACGTGGAGATCATTTCCGACGATAAAGAGATCCGTGTCAAGCTGGACGGCAAAGCAAGCGTTTCGATCTTGGACAAGGATGCGGTTCTTTACAGTACCGAGATGGAAAACGAACTTGTTTTCGCTCCCGAAAATCCCGTGCTTTGGAATGCTGAAAAGCCCTATCTTTACACGGTACGCCTGGAACGTTTCGGAGAGATCCTCGAATTCAAAACCGGTCTGCGCTCTATTACCATCGGCGAAAATTACGAGCTTTTGATCAACGGCGTTGCAGTAAAGCTCCACGGTGTTAACCACCACGACACTTCCAAATTCAGCGGCTACTGTCAGACCGAAGCTCAGCTTCGCTGGGACTTGGAGCTGATGAAGGAGCTGAATATCAACTGCGTGCGTACCTCCCATTATCCCCCTCATCCGAGGTTTATTCAGATGTGCGACGAAATGGGCTTTTACGTAGTGTGTGAAAATGATCTGGAGACCCACGGTTTCTGCACCCGTTATCCTAACGTACCATATCATTATGACGTAGAAAGCAACGACTGGCCTTGCCAGAATAAGAACTGGAAAAAAGAACTCGTTGAACGAATGGAGCGTACCCTTGAGACCTTCAAATGCTCTCCTTCCGTCATTATGTGGTCCATGGGCAACGAAAGCGGCTTCGGAGCGAACCACGCGGCAATGATCTCCTTTGTTCGCAATCGCGATAAGACCCGTCTTGTCCACGCCGAGGAAGCGGGCAGAAAAGGCGAGATCCGTGCGACCGACGTCTATTCAAGAATGTACACCGCTCCCGAAAAGCTTGAAAAAATGGCAGAGATGAACGATATTGACCGCCCCGTCTTTCTCTGCGAGTATGCTCACGCCATGGGTAACAGTCCCGGAGACGTATGGGAATATAACGAGATCTTCGACAAGTATCCCAAGCTTTGCGGCGGCTGCATTTGGGAATGGGCAGATCACGTGGTTACCCTTGACGGAGTCGAATACTACGGCGGTGACTTTAAGGGTGAGCGCACCCACGACGGTAACTTCTGCTGTGACGGAATGGTCTTTGCCAACCGCGGTCTGAAAGCGGGTTCTTTGGAAATCCGTGCCGCCTACCAGCCCATTCGCACGGCATACGAAAACGGAGTTCTTTCCGTTACCAACCGTTTAGACTTTACAAACCTGAACGAATACACCTTCCACTATCACACGGAGATCGACGGAGTTATTCAAAAGGCAGAAAACACCACCCTTTCCGTGGATCCTCACGACACGAAAACCCTTTCCATCCCTTGGGAAGCACCCGCTTGCAAGCTTGGTGCACATTTGAACATCGTTCTGGAAAAGGACGGCGTTATCTACGCAACCTGCCAACATCCGCTTCCCTGTACCTTGATCGAAAACACGGTTTCTGCTCCGGCAAAAGCAACGGAGACGGAAAAAGAGATCCGATTTGAGGGAAAACGCTTCCTTTACACCTTCTCCAAAAACAACGGAACCTTTTCTTCTCTGATCGTGGACGGCAAGGAGCAGATCGCGGCAATGCCGATGATCACCGCATTCCGTGCTACCATCGACAACGAGCGCAAAATCCGTGATTTTTGGACTACGGAAACCAACTGGAAGGGAGAAAACATCAACGCTCCCTTCAACAAGACCTATGATTGTCATTTTGAAAACGGGACGGTTACGGTAACAGGTTCTATGGGCGGTGTCTCCCGCAAGCCCGTCCTCCGTCACACGCTGATTTTTACCGTTTACGATGACGGAAAGATCTGCATACACCTTCAAGGCAACGTGCGTCCCGATGCATACTGGCTTCCCAGACTGGGCTTTGAATTCACACTTCCCGAGGAAAACGCCTCCTTCACCTATTACGGTCGAGGCCCCGCGGAAAGCTACTGCGATATGCATCACGCCATGCCGGTAGGTCTGTATCAAAGCACCGCCGCAGACGAATACGTTCCTTATCCCAGACCCCAGGAGCACGGAAACCACTATGATACCAAATCCATTACCGTAGGTGATCTTACCTTCCGCGCCGAAAAGACTATGGAGATCTGCGTTTCCCGTTACAGCACCGAGGTTCTGGATAAGGCAAAGCACACCAACGAGCTTACTGCCGACGGAAAGACCCATCTGAGAATCGATTACAGAAGTTCCGGCGTAGGCTCAGCCGCTTGCGGCCCGGAACTTGCTCCCAAGCACAGAATCGGCGAAAAGGAGATCGATTTTGCATTTACAATTACCCCAAAGGAATAAGCAAAAAAACGGATGCCGCTTGGCATCCGTTTTTTCAGAAATTGCAATTTTCTTTCCTCATATTCTCGCAGTCGGCAAAGCGGGAAAGCCCTTTCCACTCGTCACGACAAGCCTCGGAAACGAAAGCCTGCACGTTTTTCAGGGACAGACCGGAAACGCCTTGTGCTGAAAAGGCGTATTCCCCTCTCTCGCTCGGTGCTCTTTCATCCAGAATAAAAGGCGCAGGAACGATCTTCATTGAAAAATCACGTATCTCCACGTCGGAGATGCAGCCGTTTTTTTCACTTTCGAAAGAAGCGGCACAAAAGCACTCCGATACGTAATCGGAAATGGAAACGTTTCGGATCACGCTGTCATTCCACTGCAAAAAGCGGAAGGGATAGGACACGTTCTCGGAGCGGATCCCGCGGCATATGAGTCCGTAAAGGTTGGCGTCTCCGCGTTTAAGGTAAGCGGTCATCAGTTCAAGGGCAGACCCTGCTCTCGTAATCGAAAGGTCACTGCAAACCACATCTCGGATCTCACCGACCCCCACGCCGAAGCGAATGCCGCAAGCAGAGCTCGCAAGCTTGCAGCGGGAAATTCGAATCCCTTCGCAGACCTTTCTTCCGCTTAGCAATTTTCTTCCGTTACAGCGGATCGCGATGGCGTCGTCGCCCGTATCGATATCACAGTTCACAACGGAAACGTCAAAGCAAGTATCAAGATCGATTCCATCCGTATTTGCATGATTCAGCGGATTTCGGACCGTGATTCCCTCAATGCTCGCATGCTCGCATCCGTGAAGGAGAAGACTCCAGCACGGTGAATCCTCGATGGT
Source organism: Oscillospiraceae bacterium (assembly GCA_015065325.1). Classification (GTDB taxonomy): domain Bacteria; phylum Bacillota; class Clostridia; order Oscillospirales; family SIG627; genus RGIG5579. The sequence goes on from SVQO01000011.1 coordinate 44,982, forward strand.
AAAATCGCAGATACGAACATTTTTGCATTCCACCAGGGCGATCATTTGTCCGGGTCTTTGCCCGTTTATTGCCTTGGCAATTCCGCGGCTCCAGAAATAATTGAAGGATTTACAGCGATGGGGTGTATCGAAAAATGCTTTTCCGTTTCCGCAAATGATCCCTTTTCCGGTAATGGCGATATCCCGTTGCTCCACGGCAAGGATCAGGTGCCTTCCGCTCCAACCCTCCCGCTCACTTTCAAAGTTCTGGGGATATTCATCCAACGCATTATAGTGAGACAGATCTCCGCTCCCCTTCAGCACCGAGCCCTCTTCCAGATGAAGTTCGACGCGGTCGCGCAAGCGAATCGTTCCACTCAAATAGAACCCTTTGGGCAGAATCACCTTACCGCCCCCATGCTCCGATACGAAATCAACGGCTTTTTGAATCGCGTCGGTATCAAGGCTGACTCCGTCTGCCTTTGCACCGAATTGTAAAACCGAACAGTCCATCTTAACCTCCGCAATGAATTCTATTTTCAAAATTGTCCGGAACGCCGAGTAAGGAATCCTTTTTGAGGAAAGGCGCAAGTCGAAACGCCTTTTCCTTTTGATCACATTTCAGCCAGACAAGGCAAAGCAGATACAAATAATAATTTTTCTTTTGGGGATGCTTTACTTTTTTTTGCTTCTCCTCCAAAAAGGAAACGTACGCTTTGGCATCGGTTGCGCTTTCAAATCGAAGTCTTTCGCGCCTAAAAAAGAGGATCAGATCCAAAAAGTACAAAAAAAACAGCAAAAAGCAAAATGAAACAATGCCGAACACCAGAGCCGTCTTCAAGATTCCGCTCCTTTCAGATAGTCTTCCTGCATTTTGTACCAATTCAATACACCTTCCGCCATCGCTTCTGCGGCAGTTTCGGTGTAATCCCCTCTCATCGCCGCTTCATACTCGGCGGGAGAGCAAATGAACTGCGTTTCCACAAGAGTTTGAGGGAAGCGGTGGTTACGACAGAGTGCAAGCTTTTGCGCACGTGTTCCCACGTCGCGAACAGCAAGTGCCTGAGGTACGCCCTTCTGAACGTATTCAGCAAGAGAAAGCCCTGCTGCAGACCAATAGAGACCAAGCGTGCCGCGCCCGTTATTGGCATCGGTTGCTTCATTGACGGAATTGTGGTGAACCGAGATGGAAAGATCGGGGCTTTCACGATTTAAAAAGTCCATACGCTCGGTCAGGGATACGGTCGTATCATCCTCTCTGGTCATCAGAACTTCAGCTCCCAGCACTTCCAGCTTTTCGCGCAAAACGAGTGCGATCGCCAAATTCAGATCTTTTTCGTCATAACCGGCAAGAAAACCGAGAGCACCTGCATCTGTACCGCCGTGTCCCGCGTCGATCACGATGCGCTTTCCCTGCAGAGGCTGATCCCCTTTAGCCAGGGACGAGGGATTACGGAAAGAAATCAAAAGCTTTCCGTCAGAATAGCTGTGATCAAAGCCGTAAAAATTTTGGGCACTAAAAAGCTTCAAGGTCAAAACGGTGTTTCCCTTTTCCTCGTCAAAAGCAACGGTACCGGATCGAAACAGAGTATTTTTCTTGTCCAACTCAAGCTTTTTATCCAAAAAGCTTTCGGTTCCGAACAGAGTGATTTTCACTTCGTTCTCCTCGACCTTAACGTTTAGATGCGGAGCGGAACCAAGAGTCAGCTGAAAATCGCAGGTGGCGGTTTTCACGTTGTTTTGGATTTCGGTCAGTGATGAAGGAGAAACTGTCACCCCAGTCTCTACGGAAACGGCGCTTTTGGATACGAAACCACCGAAAGCAAGCAGGTAACAACCGTCGTAGGCTGCCACGACCTGATCCTGCATTCCTTTGGAGGCAGGCAGATAATCGTCGTAGAAGGAGCTGTCCGGAGCAATCTTTACGTAAGTATAGTCGTTTGCAACCGTGGCGATCATTTTATAAGAAGGGGGCATCACACGAACCTCCGCACCCGCGGAGGAAAGTTCCTTTCCGCCTCCGATCACAGTATAAACGAGTTTTCCGACGGAAACAGGCTCGTCGCCTTCCGAAACAACGGGAACCGCAATGCTTCCTTTATAGACCTCTTTTACGTATTTCCCCTCCCCTTTTTGGTTCATGGTTGGGTTCAACGTAACGCTTTGTTCACCAAGGCGGACGGATACCTGACAATTCCGCGGAGCAGTTACACTGACGGGAATTGCCATTCCCGAGGAAGCAAGTACCCCATCGTCCTTGGATGGGGTGACGCTTTGTATTTGAAATTTACTCAAAGAGGAAGGCGAAGAAGATGCAAGACGGGTGACGGACAGAGAATACTCAACACCGTTTTGCGTCAGCGTCAGCGTATTGCTTCCTACGGAAAGCGGCATCAACACGGACAGAAAGCCGCTTTTGGTCCTCCCCACCTTTCCCGTGGCAGAATAGACGGGATAAGCGGGATCCGTACGTGCCGTCACAAAACGAGCCGAATCCGTGGTCTTTACCCCTCTCCCCGGATAAACGAAGGAAACACCGTTTGCCACCGTGCTTTGCGTCTCCTCCTTAAAGGGAGTACGGTAAAGCTCGGTCAATGCATCTCTTACTCCCGAACTGTTTTTTGAGATATCTTCAAACCCATACTGAATATTGCCGCAGGAGCCCATATAGCTTCTGGCGTATTGGATCTGATGAACGATCTCAGCTCCTCCTGCTTGATATTCGCCCACACGGTAAGCGGCGTGAGAGATCACGAGCTTTACGCCCGTGCCATCCACCTGAGCGCTCCACCAACGGGTCAAGGTGGCAAAATCTGCAACGGAATATCCTCTTTCCCAGTAAATCTGGGGAGAAATATAGTCGATGTAACCACCCTCAATCCAAGCGAGTGCATCGCAATACAGCGTGGAATACGCCTCCAATCCGCGGGTATCGCTGCCGCGGGGATCGGAGGAAGCATTTTTCCAGATACCGAAGGGGCTGATGCCAAAGGTGAGATCTTCGGAAACATCTTTGACGGTATCGTAAGTAAGCTTCACCATTTGATTGACGTTGTCTCTGCGCCAATCCTCCAAAGAAAGCTTGGTATCTGCACTCTTATAGGACGCAGCATCATCGAATTTTTCCTTATCCACGGGATAAGGATAAAAATAATCGTCAAAAAGGATGCCGGAAACGTCATAGTTCTCACAGATCTCACGAACTCCGTCTGCGATCAGATCGCGCACCTGCTCGGAAGCAGGATTATAGTAGAGCTTTCCACCGTAGAAGACGGTGTGCTCGGGGTTCTTTTTGGCAAAATTATCGTCGGAAAGAGAGGCAAGCGCCTCTTTTTTATTTTTAGATTTGAAAGCGGTCACGCGGTAGGGATTGACCCATGCGACAACCTCCATATCATACTCGGAGGCTCTTTCGATCAGGTATTGTAAGGGATCGAAATCAATGTGATCCCCCTCGTTTTTCACCAGATAGCGGGAGGTGGGAAACAGCTCGGACCGATACAAGGCATCCGCGGCGGGACGCGCTTGAAAATAAATGGTATCAAAGCCGATCTGGCGGCTTGTTTCCACGATTTCGTCCAGTTCTTTGCGAAGCTGTTCCACGGATAATCCGGAACGGGAAGGAAAATTGATATTGGATACGCTGGCAATATAAACGCCGCGGATCTCGTCGTCCTCAGTAACTCCCTCGGGCTTTTTCTGAGGCTCCTTCAGTGTTTCAGCAGTTTTTTTCTTCGCGGGGACAGGCTTTTTTTCGTTGCCGCCCAGCAGCATACAACCGCCGACTGCGAGAAGGCACAGGAAAAGAATCCCCGCAAACACGGCGACCCACTTTCCAACGTTCTTATTCTTCTTTTTCGGTGCGGGAGCAACGGGTTCCTTGACGGAAAACAGTTCCTCCAGCTGAGGCCTAAGATCAGACTTTTCGGGATCTGCTTTATTTTCATCCAAATTATTCTTGGGATCTTGCATCGGGCACCTCCTATGCTTGTTGACTGTATTATACCAGAAAAAAAACAAAAAGACAAGTAAAAAATGCTTCCATCCCATTGTATGCTTGGAGACGGAAGCATTTTCTTACAACATGAATTTTTTTCGAAAACCGCGTGCACAGGTAAAGCAAAGCAGGGTAGCCGACGCGGCACAAAGAAACCAAAGAAAGAGCGTGATGCTCCATCCCGCTTGCTCAGAGATCAGCGCCACACCGTAGGTGGAGACGGCGCTGCCTACGTAGGTACAGGAATTGATAATTCCCGATGCGGCGGATACGTTGCCGAAGCGTTTGAAATACGGGGGGATCATACATACCAGCATCAGGTTTACACCGTGCATACAGCCGATAAGAACTGCTGTGAAAAGAACGGAAAGAAAAGGATTGGTTCCCGTCGATAAGTACAAACCAAGAGCGGAAAAGCTGCCTGCCAATGCCAAAACACCGCCGCAGCTCAAGGGGTTAGGAAGCCTTTTGACGTAAAGACCGCCCGCGATCTGATAGCAGACGATCCCGAAGATCGGCATGATCACACCGGTCAAAATCGACACGGAATTGCTGAGATCGTAGGTTTGTGCAAGATAAGAGGGCATCCAGGTAGTAACGCCGTCGCGAAGAATTCCCTGAAAAATGATGGCTGCCATCACACCAAGCATCAAGGGTGAAAACAAGGTACTGTATGCACCGGAAACGGAGGCGATCTTTTCCTTGTTTTCTTTTTTCACCTGCGCATCGGGGGAAAGAAGGATCCATACTGCCAACATCACCCCGCCACCGATTGCAGAGGTGAAAAATACCCACCGCCACCCGGTCAGAGTAATCAGTAAGGGGGTGAGCAGGTACACCAGGATCGTACCGAAGGAGCTGCCCCAGGAGACCTTCGTCACGGACGCTTTGTATTCCTCCTCGGTAAGGTAGGCGGTCATAATTTTCACCATGGGCGGCCACATCAGAGACTGGGCAAATCCGTTGAGACACCAGACGGCAAGCATATAGTAAGGGGTCGGGCAAAAGGGAATGGCAAAATTCATTACCACCGTAGTGGAAAAACCTATGGTAACCAGTTTTTTCGGAGAAACCAGATCTCCCAAAACGCCGCTGATGATCTGTCCGACGCCGTAGGTAATAAAGCTGCCCGTCAAAGACAAAGACAGCATGCTTTGGGAAAATCCCGTTTTGCTGACCATTTCCGATATGACGGCACCGAAATTGATTCGGGTCAGATAACTCATCATATACGCTGCGGCAAAAAGGAACGTCAGAGATCGTTTTCCCGTGCATTTTTTCATACGCATTCACCCCCCGCTTTTTTACAGGGGAAGCATAGCACAGTTTCCCGGAAGTGTCAAGAAAAAAGCGGAGGATCGTGCGGAAAATTCACCCCGACTCTTGACATTGCTTCTTTTGAGTTATATAATAATCTATTGTTACAAACATAGTTCGAAAAACGAGTTTTAAGGAGCTTTTATGAAAAAAGTAGATCCGACGGTTTTGAAGGAGACGAGGTATATCGGAATCGTCACCCTCCTGTTCGGGATCCTTCAGCAAGCCGTCTTTCTGATCCTGGGAAAATGGGAGCTTTCGGTATTACTCGGCGGCGTTTACGGTTGGCTTTCTGCACTCGGCAATTTCTTTCTGATGTGTCTTGCGGTACAAAAAGCGGTATCACAGGATGAAAAGGCTGCCAAAAGCACATTGAAGCTGTCTCAAAGCATCCGTATGCTTGGTCTTTTCCTTCTGGCACTGGCAGCATACCTTATTCCCATTCTCAACACGGTTGCCGCGATCCTTCCCTATTTGTACCCGGGAATCGCTATTCATCTCAGTCCGATTTTAAGAAAAAAATAATTTTAGGAGGTGACGGAATTGGCACGAAGTAAAAAATTCCTTATCACCGATCTGCTTTATATCGCGGGTATGATCCTGCCCTTGCTTGCAGGAATGGTGCTCAAAATACTGACCGAGCCGCCGACAAGCGGAATCAGCATTGCGGGAGCGCGAGTCTTTTTTAGGGTCAAATTCCCCATACAGGATCTTTTAATCTCGGAAGCGCAGATCAATTCCTGGCTGGTGATCGTCACCATCCTGTTTTTCTGTCTTTACATGGCACACGGTCTGACGGTAGAATGCAAGACCAGACGTCAACGTCTTGCAGAATGGATCGTGGAAACGGTAGATAGGCTCGTAGCGGATAATATGGGTCCTTACTTTTCCGGTTATTCCGCTTTTATCATCTCGATTCTTGCTCTATCCGCTTTTTCCAGTTTATTGTCACTTTTGGGACTGTTCCCTCCCACGTCCGATATCAACGTGGTCGCCGGCTGGGCGATTCTGATCTTCATTCTGATCACGCACTACAAGCTCAAGGGTGGCTTTCTCAATTATTTAAAGGGATTTACGGAGCCGATCTTCGTGATGGCTCCTCTGAACGTACTGGGTGAGATCGCAACTCCGGTGTCAATGGCATTCCGTCACTACGGCAATGTTCTTTCGGGAACCGTAATCTCCGTGCTGATCGCTTCAGCGCTCAACGCCGCTTCTGCCCTGTTAATCGGATGGATCCCCGGAGTTTTGGGAGATCTTTCTTTGTTGAGAATCGGTCTTCCCGCGATCCTCTCCATTTATTTTGACGTTTTCAGCGGATGTATGCAGGCTTATATTTTCGCTATGCTGACTATGCTCAACGTTTCCGGAGCAGTTCCCTGGGAAGCGTATGAAAAGAGAAAACGTAAAAAAGAAGCTAAAAAACAAACCATATAAATTTTTTGGAGGTAAATCATTATGGAACTTGCAATCGGTATTATTTTGGGATGCTGTGCTTTGGGCGCAGGGCTTTGTATGGGTATCGGAGCACTCGGCCCCGGTATCGGTGAAGGTAACGCGGTTTCCAAGGCCTGCGAAGCCATCGGCCGTCAGCCGGAAAGCAAAGGAGCAGTCACTTCTACCATGATCATGGGTTGTGCCATTTCCGAAACCACCGGTATCTACTCCTTGGTTATCGCAATTCTTTTGATCTTCGTTGCGCCCGGCTTGCTGGTTGACCTTTTGGTTGAAGCGGTAAAATCTTTATAATTCCTAACTTTACGGAGTCAATATGCAAAATCTGGACGTTATCTCCGTCAATCTTTGGAGCATTCTGATCTCTTTGGCAAACCTGATCATTCTGTTTTTGATCATTAAAAAGTTTCTGTATAAGCCTGTAAAGAAGATGATGGATGCCCGCAAGGAAGCCATTGACGAGCAATATCGCCGCGCAAAGCAAGCGGAAAACGATGCTCTTTTACACAAGAAAGAGTATGAAGAAAAGCTTTCCGGTGCAAAGGAAGAAGCAGAGCAGATCCTTCGCCGGGCAGAGCAAAACGCCAAAGACCGCGAACGAGACATTCTGGGCGATGCCAAAGCTGAATCCGAACGCATTCTTCGCCGCGCTGAGGAAAATGCGGCAATGGAAATGAAAAAGGCTGAAGATACCATTAAAAACGAGATCGTGGACGTATCGGCTAAGCTTTCCGAAAAAATTCTGAAACGGGAGATCTCCAAGCAAGATCACGCCCTTCTGATCGACGACTTTATCAACGGAATAGAGGGTGAGGACTATGAAGATCGGCAGTGAATACGCTCTTTCTCTTTTTCGGCTGGCAAAGGAACAGGGGCGCGTACCTGAATACTCGCTTTGTCTGGAGGAGATCAATCGGGTGATCTCGGAACAAAAGGATTGGCTTTCCGTGCTTCACTCCCCTGCTATTCCCCTTGAGGAGCGCCTGTCTCTGATCGACAAGGCTTTGGGGGGAGCCGAGATAAAGGAAGTACCGAACTTTTTGAAGCTTCTCTGCGAAAAAGGATATATTCTCCATCTTCCCGCGTGCATTGAAGAATTTTTCTTTTTGAAAAAAGAATGGGAGATGAGGATCCCCGTAGAAGTTCGCTTCGCTTATCCCCTGTCGGATGATCAAAAAACAAAACTTGAGAAAAAAATTCAAATCAAAACGGGGAAAATCCCCGAAATCGTATATCGCGAGGATCCTTCTCTGATCGGGGGAATCCGCGTGAAGATCGAAGATGCCGTTCTGGACGGAAGTCTTTCCGCGAAGCTCGGCACTTTAAAGGGAGTGATCAAAGGATGAATCGCACCGAAGAAATCAGCAGTATTATCAAAGCTCAAATCGAGCATTACGAAACGAAGACACAAATGACGGAGACCGGCAAGGTCATTCTTGTCGGAGATGGAATCGCACGCGTTTTCGGAATCCGCAACTGTATGGCAAACGAGCTTCTCGAATTTGAAGGAGGATCCTTCGGCGTTGCACAAAATCTGGAGGAGGAAACGGTTTCCGTTGCCATTCTCTCCAACCGCAACGACATTCGTGAGGGTACCGAGGTTCGGAGAACGGGAAAGGTGCTAAGCGTCCCCGTCGGCGAAAAAATGCTGGGCAGAATCGTCAATGCACTCGGCGAGCCCATTGACGGAAAAGGACCCGTAGAAACGACCCAAGCCCGCCCCATCGAGTCGGAAGCTCCCGGGATCATTGAACGGAAAAGCGTTTGCGTTCCGTTGCAAACGGGCATTAAAGCCATAGACAGTATGATCCCCATCGGCAGAGGTCAGCGCGAGCTGATCATCGGTGACAGACAAACCGGTAAGACGGAAATTGCCATTGACACCATTATCAATCAAAAGGATACCGGTGTACTTTGCGTGTACGTTGCCATCGGTCAGAAAAGCACGACGGTGGCGCAGATCGCTTCTCAGCTTTCCAGAAACGGTGCAATGGATTACACCGTGATCGTAGCCGCTTCCGCATCGGAAAGCGCCCCTTTGCAATACATTGCGCCTTACAGCGGATGCGCCATGGCGGAATATTTTCGCGAACAGGGCAAGGACGTTCTTATCGTTTACGACGATCTGAGCAAGCACGCGGTGGCGTACAGAGCACTTTCTCTTTTGATCCGCAGACCTCCCGGCCGCGAGGCATATCCCGGTGACGTGTTCTATCTGCACTCCCGTCTTTTGGAACGGGCTGCCTGCGTAGACGAAGCGTACGGAGGTGGCTCTATCACCGCCCTTCCTCTGATCGAAACGCAGGCGGGCGACGTATCCGCATACATTCCTACCAACGTAATCTCCATTACGGACGGACAGATCTTTTTGGAAACGGAGTTGTTTCACTCAGGTATTATGCCTGCCATCAACCCCGGTATTTCCGTCAGCCGCGTTGGAGGTTCCGCACAGCTTAAAGGAATGAAGAAGGTATCGGGCGAATTAAAGCTTCTTTATTCTCAGTACCGCGAGTTGCAAGCCTTTGCGCAGTTTGGCAGTGATCTGGATGCAGATACCAAGGCTCGTCTTGCCTTGGGCGAGCGAATTGTAGAGGTTTTAAAGCAGGATCGAAATTCCCCCGTTCGCGTGGGCTGTCAGGTTGCCATCGTTTACGCAGTGACTAAGGGCTATCTTGACAAGGTCGAGGTCAAGGCGATCAAGGACTACGAAAAGAGACTCTATTCCCTTTTGGAAAGCCGCCACAAGAACTGGCTGGAAAGAATTGAAAGCGGAGCGTTCGAGGACAAGGAAATCGATGATCTGAAAGCGATCCTGAGCGAAATGGAAGGCTGATGCAATGGCAGGCAATACGAAGCTCTTACGTCAAAGGATCAAGAGCGTCAATTCCACTTTGCAGTTGACCAAAGCAATGGGATTGGTTGCCGGATCCAAGATCCGTCGGGCAAACGAAGGCATGCAAAAGGCGCGGCAATACGCCAAAGCTTTGGAAAAGGCGGTTTCTCTTTTGTGCCTTGACGGTGAAGTTAAAAAAAGCGTTTATATGCAAAAGCGAGAAAGGGATCGTACAAAGCTGGTGGTCATCGCGGGAGACCGCGGTCTGGCAGGCGGATACAACGCCAACGTTTTCCGTCTCTGCCGCAATTTTCCCGATGCCGAGATCATCCCTATCGGAAAAAAGGCTTGTGACCGATCGAACACTTCTGCAGTATCCTCGGAGCACTATTCCTTTGAGGAAGCCTCTGCTCTTTCAGAAGCTCTTTGCCGCGATTTTTGCGAAGGAGTGTACGACCGTCTTGGTGTGATCTACACCGAGTATCAGTCGGTTATGGCTTCCGAGGCAAAGGTAAAATGGCTTTTGCCTTTGGAAAATCCCAAAAGCAAAGAAACGGCTGATATCGTATTCGAGCCGGACTGTCTTACGGTTTTGGAAAACGCGGTAAAGGAATACGTTGCCGGATCAATCTGTGCCGCTGCAAGAGAAAGCTTTGCCTGCGAAGTGGCTGCAAGAAGAAACGCGATGGATTCTGCCGAGAAGAACGCGACGCAAATGATTGAAAATCTAAGTTTGGAATACAATCGCGCAAGACAAGGCGCGATCACTCAGGAAATCACGGAAATCGTTGCCGGAAGCGGAGGTGACACCTTATGAAAACAAATCAAACGAACGGAAAGGTCATACAGGTCATGGGGCCTGTAGTTGACGTAAAATTTCAGGAGGGCGCTCTTCCCGAGATCCTTCATGCTCTGACCATCCCCTTAAACGGTAAAACCTTGACCGTAGAGGTGGCTCAGCATATCGGGGACAACGTTGCACGTTGTATTGCGATGGCCTCTACCGACGGCTTGCAAAGAGGTACGGAAGCAGTCAATACTGCCTCCCCTATTCGCGTACCGGTAGGAAAAGAGACTCTCGGACGCATTTTTAACGTTCTTGGAGATGCCGTTGACAATGTCCCCACTCCCGTTACCGAGGAAAAGTGGAGCATTCACCGTCCCGCACCGAAATTTGAGGATCTGACTACGGGAACGGAGATCTTTGAAACCGGTATCAAGGTCATCGATTTGATCTGCCCGTATTCCAAGGGCGGAAAGATCGGACTGTTCGGCGGTGCAGGAGTCGGAAAGACCGTTTTGATCATGGAACTGATCAACAACATCGCAAAGGAACACGGCGGTATTTCCGTATTTTCCGGTGTAGGTGAACGGACCCGCGAGGGAAACGACCTATACAACGAAATGAAACAAAGCGGAGTAATCAGCAATACGGCTTTGGTTTACGGACAGATGAACGAGCCCCCCGGAGCGAGAATGAGAGTAGCTCTTTCGGGACTTACCATGGCGGAATATTTCCGCGATAACCAAGGACAGGACGTATTGCTCTTTATCGATAACATTTTCCGCTTTACCCAGGCAGGAAGCGAGGTTTCCGCACTACTGGGAAGAATGCCCTCAGCAGTAGGGTACCAGCCCACACTGGCAACGGAAATGGGCGCTCTGCAGGAAAGAATCACCTCTACGAAAAAAGGATCGATCACCTCCATTCAGGCAGTTTACGTGCCCGCAGATGACTTGACAGACCCCGCTCCAGCCACAACCTTCGCCCATTTGGATGCTACTACCGTTCTCTCCAGAACTATCGCTTCTCAAGGCATTTACCCCGCGGTGGATCCCCTGGAGTCATCCAGCCGCATTCTTTCTCCCGACGTGGTTGGTGAGGAGCACTACGCGGTAGCAAAAGAGGTTCAGCGAATTCTTCAACGCTACAACGAACTGATGGACATTATTGCCATTATGGGTATGGAGGAGCTTTCCGATGAGGATAAGATTCTGGTCGGACGTGCACGAAAGATCCAGCGCTTCCTGTCGCAGCCCTTTGACGTATCGGAAAAGTTCACCGGTATTCCCGGCACTTACGTTTCCACAGCGGAAACGGTTCGCGGCTTCAAGGAGATCATTGAAGGTAAGCACGACGACTTGCCCGAATCCGCATTCCTCTTTGTAGGAACCATTGACGAAGCCATCGAAAAAGCAAAGAAGGTTGCACAATGACCTCCTTTCACTTGACGGTTTCCTCCCCCGACGGAAATAAATTTGACGGTGAAGCCGTTGGACTGACGGTTCGGGGAACGGAGGGTGAGCTTGCCATTTTGGCAGGACACATTCCCTTTATTACTTCCATAGTGAAAGGAAAGTGTGAAATCCAAACCGACGAAAACACAAGGCTGGAGGCTTTTTCCGACGGTGGGATCCTTTCCGTTTCCAAGGAAGGGGTAACCCTGATCTCGGGTTCCTTTCGATTTTTGTAAACGATTACGGAGCAGAAATTCTGCTCCGTAATCTTATGAGGTGCTATGTTTTTCAAAAAAATGCTTTACGATAAAGGATTTTGGCGTATGGTTTTCACCCTAGCCATACCTATTGCATTGCAAAATTTGCTTTCCAGCTCCCTTGCCATCGTAGATAATCTTATGGTAGGAAAGCTGGGAGATATTTCCGTTGCTTCGGTTGGTGTTTCTGCTCAGATCGCGCAGCTGGTCAACATTTTTCTGTTCGGCATTACCTCGGGGGGAACGATTTTTGCCGCACAATACTGGGGAAAAAAGGATATGGACGGTATTCGTCGTACCTATGGACTGGTGATGTTGAGCTGTGTTATCGTTTCCGTGACCGCCGCCATTTTGATCGCATCGTTTCCAAAGGTAGTTCTTGGCTTTTATACGAACTCACAGCCAATCATTACCCAAGGAGCAAAATATCTGCGAATTGCCGCTTTTTCCTATATCGGAATTGCCGTCAACTTGGGTTTTTGCACCATTCTCCGTTCTACCGAAAAGGTTCGACTTCCCGTCATCTCCAATCTGATCTCCGTGCTCATCAACATATTCTTTAATGCAGCACTGATCTTCGGATTGTTTGGGTTTCCGAAAATGGGCATACAGGGTGCGGCGATCGCAACGGTGATCGCTTCGCTGGTAAATCCGTTCTTTATTTTTCTCGTCGCTTTTTGCAAAAAATACATTTTGCGCTGCTCCCTTCGGAAGATGTTTTCCTTTCCAACGGGATTTACAAAAAAATTCTTTTCCGTTTCCCTCCCCGTTTTTTTCAACGAGGCTATGTGGGCGCTGGGCGTTGCCGGTGTCAATATGGTTTACGGCAGAATGGGAGAAAGCAATATTGCCGCTCTGACCATTACCAGAACGGTAGAAAATATCGCTTTCGTTCTGATCATTGGTCTTTGTAATGCTTGCAGCGTTATGATCGGAAAACAAATTGGGAAAAACGAATACAAAACCGCGCATATCTACGCCAAGCGCTTCACCTTCCTGGTTCCCGCAATTTGCCTTTTGATCGGCGGTACGCTCATCTGCTTTCGTTCTTCGATCCTCACACTGTTTGATCTTTCGACGGAAGCGATCAAGGCGGCAACTCGGCTTCTTTTGATTTTCGGTCTGGAAATGCCCCTGAGAAATATTCCCTATATTTCCATCGTTGGAATCTTCCGAGCGGGAGGCGACACGCGAAAGGGTATGCTTTTTGACGTGTCTTGTCTTTGGTGTCTGGCTCTCCCCGTGGCAATCATACTCGGAATCGTCTGCAAACTGGACTTTTTACTGGTTTATCCCATCGTGCTTTTGTCCGAGGATATACCAAAAGCAATCCTTTGCGTACGACACACGCTTTCGGGAAAATGGATGCACTCCGTAACGTAAGCAAGAAAAAAGGCTGTAACAAGTTACAGCCTTTTTGTTTGTATTCGGTTTAAGGTCTGAGACCGAGACCGCCCTCAAGAGTCAGGGTCTCTCCGGTCATAAATTTAAAGTCGGGATGCGCAAGCTGTACGCAAACTCTGCCGATATCTTCCTCGGGTCTGCCGAAATAGCCGCAGGGAGGGGTATGAACGTTCTTGTCGAACGCTTCGGGATATGCATTCTTAAAATTCTCCAGCTGAGAGGTCCAAGCAAGAGGACAAACTACGTTTACGTTAATGCCGTCTTTCGCCCATTCATTCGCGGCAACGCGGCTCAAGCCACGGATACCCTCCTTTGCGGCAGCGTAAGCACACTGACCGTAATTACCAAAAAGACCGGCACCGCTGGCAAAATTAATAACACTTCCCTTTGCCTTTGCGAGATAGGGGTAAGCTGCCTGCATATAGTGGAAGGTAGCGTAAAGGCCGGAATAGAGAGCCAGATCGAACTGCTCAAGCGTATGATCGGCAAGCGTTACACCGGAAGCAGATGCCTGTGCATTGTTGATCAAAACATCAATTCCGCCGAACTCCTCAACGGTCTTGGCAATGACAGCTTCAGCGATCGCCTTATTGTCGCTACCCGCGGAAATATCTCCCTGGAGAGGAAGAACGCGAATGCCGTAAAGACGCTCCAATTCCTCTTTTGCCGCCTCAAGCTTTTGTACGTTTCTGCCCGTAATAACGATATTCGCACCTTCTTTTGCATAGGCGGTTGCAATACCGTAACCGATGGAGCCTGCACTTCCGTCCTGAAGGGTTGCACGTCCACCACCCGTGATCAAAACTGTTTTACCGGTAAAATATCCCATATCAATCTCCTATTTTTGTTTATTGATGTGTACATTATATCATAAATACAGAATTTTACAATAGCTTTTAAAAAAAAAGCGCATAAAGGGGTTGTATCCTTGCGGATACAACCCCTTTTGCAATGCGATTCTTTTATTCCATTCTGTCTATGATGCGAAGTGCTGCATCGGTTAGAGACTCGGAGCAATCCGGACCAAAGCGCGTATAGTCTCTTTCGTAGCCTGCACCTGCAAAAGCACGACGGGTCGGGAAATACCCTTCACTGCCGTTGGTGCGGCAGGAGCAGACGGTCATTTCCATCTTGCTTCCCTTTTTGATATCCATACCGGTTTCACAGAAGGGCTCACCGGGAAATCCGATAAAGCATACGGAGCCTACCTGAAGGCCGAAAATCGTTACTTCAAAACCACCCTCGTGCTTCATGTTGTTCAAAATTCGATGTGCCTTTTTCAGAGACATTTTGTGAGCACGAAGCTCATCAGGCAGATCCTTTTCCGTCAGAACCTTGCAATCGACGATCTGCTGAGCAATAGGCTCCTCCCAAGGCTCGTGAGGGTTTTTACCAAAGGCGGCAACCTCGGAATAACCCGCTACCTTACCTGCGGGGACCTCTACCGCATCGTCGTAGATCTTCAGTGCTTCCCCTGCCACCTTGCGCGCCATACGCTTGGCAAATTCCAAGGAGGTACAGGTGGGTTTTGCCTTGAAGCGGTTGCAGTGATTGGAGTCACCGCCAAAACCGTTGACCATTACGACCTCAGCATTTCCATCCAGTGCACCCTTCATTACCTCTACGGTATAGCCCGGCCAGTCGGGGGTATAATAGCGGCCGTTGACTACGTCGGGGTGAGTGCTGAAATTGATCAAAACGATCTCCTTACCGCCCTCTCTCTCGAAGCGAATTAACTGCAAAGCAGGATCCTGAATGCCGTCGTACTCCTTGATATCGGGATTGAGATATCCCGCATTGGTCTTCAAAGAACCGTCCTTCATCTTAAAGCGGCGGATAAAGCCCACGTCGTGCAACTCACCGCGAGCAATCTTTATGGTAGCGGGCTTTAAGTCCTCAAAAGCAAACTGAGCCGCGTCGGTAAACAGGCTGATCACTCTGCCGTGATAGGAGCCCCAGGTTTTATCTGCGGGATTTCCGCCGAGATACATCGCGGTATGGCAATGGGTACAAGCGATGTAAACGGCATCGGGATCCAGACCGCAACGCTCTGCTACGGCATTTTGGATCACGCGGGAACCCGAAGTGGTGATACCCAAAGCATCACAGTTAAACAGAATTCCCTTGTTTTCACCATCAGAAAAAGCAACGGCATAAACGTAAAGATCGTCAATAATTCCGACAGAGGGACGGGGTACGCTTCCGTGACCCGGAATGTGCATTCCCATCGGAGGATTGATACACTCTCTGTAATAACCTACGTAAAGTTTTTTCTCGTCCATAATCCTCTCCTTACTCTTGTTCCTTCAAATGATTCAAAATTTCCACTGCGGTATCCGCCAGCTTTTCGGTGCAGTTCGGACCGTACGGAGTATATTCTCTTTCGTAACCCGCTCCCTCAAAGGCGCGACGCGTGGGAAAATACCCAAAGCTTCCGTTGGTACAACAGGAGCAAACGGTCATTTCCATACAGCTTCTTTCTTTGATGTTGATACCGGGCTCGGAGAAGGGCTCTCCGGGAATTCCGATAAAGGCAAGACCGCCAACTCTGAGTCCAAAAACAGGAACAAGGAAATCTCCTTCGTGCTTCAGATTGCTCAAAACGCGACGCGCTTTTTTTATGGTAATCTTATACGCCTGAAGTTCCTCGGGAAGCTCTTTTTCGGTTTTTGCCTTAGATGCCACAATCTGCTCGCAAATCGGCACCTCCCACTCCTCGTAGTCGTTCTTTTCAAGAGAAGCGATCATAGAATACCCTGCTACCTTGCCCGGTGTAAGCGGGACGGCATCGTCGTAGATCTTCAAGGCTTCGCCGGCAACCTTACGAGCCATACGGTGAGCAAATTCCAACGTGGTACAGTTATGCTTGGGCTTGAAGCGATCACAGTGGTTTACGTCGCCGCAGAAGCCGTTGATCATAACGACCTCGGAATTCCCGCCGAGAGCGCCCTTCATCACGTCAACGGTGTAACCGGGCCAGTCGGGGGAATACTTGGTTCCCACCACTACGTCGGGATGGGTTCCAAAATTGATCAGAACGATCTCCTTACCCCCCTCTCTTTCAAAGCGGATCAGCTGAATAGACTCATCCATCACGCCGTCCGGCTCCAGAATGTCGGGATGCTGGTAGCGAGGATTGGTCTTCATGGTACCGTCCTTCATTTTAAAGCGGCGGATGAAGCCGACACCCTGCAAGGTACTGCGGGAAGCCATCATCGTGGAAGGCTTAAGGTCTTCCATGGCAAACCGCGCAAGATCGCAAAATACGTTGTCTAAATATTTGAAGAAGGATACGGAGGGCTCCGTCTCTCCGTCAATATAGGAGGAACCGCCGATGGTCATCGAAGTATGGCAATGGGTGCAGGCGATCATAACGTGATCCACGGGGATCCCGAGGCACTCTGCAATTTTTGGGCGCACACGCTTCGCACAAAGCGTGCCGATAAAAAGTGCGTCACATTCAAAAAATACTGCCTTATTCTCGCCGTCGGAAAAGGCAATGGCACGAGCGTGCACGTCGTCGATCACGCCGCTGGACATACGGGGAACGAAGCCGTGTCCGGGAATGTGAATTCCCAAGGGAGGTGTAATTACGGTATCGGCGTAGCCTACAAAAAGCTTCTTTTCTTCCATTTTATTCTCTCCTTTGAATCAAGCCTATTTATTCATTTCATTGAGGATCTCGATGGCGGCATCG
This sequence comes from Oscillospiraceae bacterium, assembly GCA_015065325.1. Lineage (GTDB taxonomy): Bacteria > Bacillota > Clostridia > Oscillospirales > SIG627 > RGIG5579. The sequence goes on from SVQO01000011.1 coordinate 62,159, forward strand.
GTAAGCTGCTCGGAGCAGTTCGGACCGAGGGAGGTGTATTCTCTCTCGTAGCCTGCACCTTCGTAGGCTCGGCGGGTGGGAAAATACCCGTAGCTTCCGTTTGTACGGCAACAGCACAGCGTCATTTCCTTACAGCTTCTTTCCTTCACGATCATACCCGTTTCGGAGAAGGGCTCTCCGGGGAACCCTACGAAGGCAAGGCTACCCACCTGCAAGGCATAAACGGGAATCAGATAATCGCCGTCCTGCTTCAAATTCTTTAAAATCCTCTGTGCTTTTTTTATCGTGATCTTATACGCGCGAAGCTCGTCGGGAAGTTCCTTTTCCGTTTTGGCTTTCGTCGCTACGATTTTTTCTGCAATAGGTACTTCCCAATCCTCGTGAGGATTCTTTTCCACGGAGGCAATCTTGAAAAGACCCGCAACCCTTCCGACAGGAAGCTCGGTCGCGTCGTCATAGACCTTCAAAGCTTCACCTGCGATCCTTCTTGCCATTCCCTTTGCAAAATCCAAAGTAGGAATAGTAGGCTTCGGCTTGAAGCGGTTACAGTGGTTGGAGTCACCGCCAAAGCCGTTGAGCATCACTACCTCAGAGTTGCCGCCCAAGGCGCCCTTCAGGAACCGTACCACGTAACCGGGCCAGTCGGGAGAATACAACGTTCCGCTCACTACGTCCGGATGGGTACCGAAGTTGACCAAAACGATCTCCTTCCCCCCTTCTCTCTCAAAGCGAACCAGCTGGAGGGATTCATCTTGAACGCCGTCGGGACGGACGATATCGGGACGCATATAGCCGGGATTGGTCTTATAAGTACCGTCTGCAAGAAGGTAGCGGCGAATAAAGCCAACGCCCTCCACCTTGCCGCGCGCCCCCTTCATAACGGCCGGCTTCAGATCCTCCATGGCAAACTGAGCCAGATCGCAAAGAATGCTTTCCTGTCTGCCATAGTACGAGCCGTAAGGCTCCTCGGAAGAAAGGTCTCCGCCCATCCAGGCTGCAGTATGGCAATGGGTGGTAGCGATCATTACGTGCTCTGCAGGAATTCCCACGCGCTTGCCGATCTTTTCCCGAATGGCATCCGCTCTCACGTTGCGAATTCCCAAAACGTCACAATTAAAGAGAATCGCCTTGTTCTCTCCGTCCGAAAAGGCAACGGCATAGGCGTAAATATCGTCGATGATACCGGTGGAAAGACGTGGAACAAAGCCGTGACCGGGCACGTTGCTCCCCAAGGGAGGGGTGATTTTTTGCGCGGCGTAGCCAACGTACAATTTCTTTTCTTCCATAAAACCTCCAAGATAGATATTCCTTTTTAATTGTAGCGTTTCTGACTCTCTTTGTCAATTTATTACGATACTTTTTCGCTCTTTTTTTCGCGGTAGCGAAGCATTGCAATCAAAATGGAGCCCATCGTCAAAAGGTCTCCGAGTGCCGAGCCGTAGGCACGGCTCATAAAGTTATACACAAACCAAAAGGGTGAGCCCGCCAAAGAAAGGCGGCGGATGATCTTTTCGCTGCTGAGCCAAAACGCTCCCGTATGAAGCAAAACGCCCGCCAAGGAAAAAAGATCCAGCCAGCTCTGATTGATACAGGCAATGGCAATACCTGCGCTGACGATCAAAGCGTTAATGGCAATAATAACGACAACCAAATGCTTTTTCAGAAAAGGGGTATGCTTCTTCCCCGCAACCACGGACGCCGCGGCTCCGAGAATATCAAGCACCGCTCCCGAGAATGCTCCCAACAGCACGTACTGCAAGATGTAAAGACATCTGGAAATTACGTTAAAAAGTATGATATTGGTTCGTTTTTTCTGCTGATAGCTGAGCAAAAACATTGCTACCGCAAGAATTCCTATGATCTGTGGAATAATACTGTTCATAGTTTAGAATCTCTTTTTTACAACGGTTACTCAAGAACACGGGTGGGAGTAAAGCCTTGCTCCGTCCAAACAGCCTCATCCACGAAGACGGTGATCGCTTCCATCAGTTTTTCCTCATTGGCAGCGGAAATGATCCAGCCCAGAGGATCCTGAACGAAGATCAGAAAGCCTCTTTCCGCTTCCAGATTCGGATCCACGTCGAGATTGATCATAAAACCGTCCTTGACGGTAGGTAGGGGTAAATGTGCATGAATACGGTCGTACAAATGCGCGCCCGCTTTTACAAAGCCGTTATCGTTGATACGGAATTTGCGCACCTCTTTTTTGTAATGCCCCTTAAAGTAGCGATAAAGATTCGGCTGCTCCTGGCGCTCTGCGGGATTATGATAGATCCATTTGTTCGGAGCAAGGGTCTCAAAGCTTCCGAGGGTATATGGGAAGGTCATAATCTTGGTGCCGTCTCCCCAATTAAAATACTCGTCCACGTTTGCTCTCAGATAATCGTTTTCATTAACCTGACGGACAGGAGTATTGTCACGAACGGTGAGGAGCAGAGTTTTCACCTTGCAGTAATCCGTAAATTCATCCATGGTATTGTAGCCGTGATGCATCAAGGTCATCATATCAAGGCTCAGATACTCCTTGGTATAATTCTCCATCAGAGCAGTCATACAGCCCTTTTCACCGTCACCTGTCAGCAAGCACTTCTGCCCTTCCGCACAAAGCATAAACCAAGTGGACGTTTCATTGATATCCTTCGTTGCAACGTCACGAAGAAGCTGCTCCTGAGAATGAACCACCTCGATCACGAGATCGGAAAAATAATACTTCTGACCGGTTTGAGGGCGATAAAAAGCCGTAGGATTGCCCAGGGCATCTTTCAATCCTTTAGCAGCCAAAAGCATATTCGCCGTATCTACGCGAGTCCCTTGTGCCTTTTGGTATAAGGTATCTCCCGCAATGCTGTAATAGATGCCTTCCACGCAAATGCGCTTGGCAAGGTCTCCGCGAAGCTCGCATAGAGCACCGCAGTGGTCACTGTGGGCGTGAGAAATCAGCCACGCTTCCACAACAGGCTTTTTTTCTGCAGGCGTCAACGCTTCCAGGTAATCCAGCAAATAGCGGGCATCTGCGCGGCGACCTCCGTCGCAAAGGATAAAATTGCCGTTTTTCAACTGAATGACAAAGCTGTTTCCAAACCACCAAAGCTCGATCATATGGAGTCTGGTTTTGGCATCCTTGTCAAAGACGTTTTCTTCACAAGGAAGCATACGGGGCGACAGCGGCTTATTAAAGCAGAGGGAAATAAAAAGCTTCCCGGATTTTTTCAGATACAAAGGGGTCACCTGCCAGAGATCCTTTGTGAAGGTTGCGGTAAAGACCGTACCGCCAATACCGTCTCCGTTATCGGAATATTTTTCAAAGCCGCAGCCTTCAAGGGCGGCAAGATAATCCAGATAATCCTTCTCCGCAGCACCACGGTATTCCTTTACCAGATAACCGTCGCCGCAATCCTCGAACATCGTTTCAATCAAATGACAACCTTCGGGACTGGGAATTTGAGGAAAAAAACTCCTGTTTTCCATCAAAAAACCTCCTATTGCAAATTCTTTATCAAAAACGACACAACCGTAGGATCATTATACCATAAGTTACGGGCATGAACAAGAAAACAAGCAAAAAAAATCCTTTTTTTAAAAAAATCCCGCCGTTTCAGGCGGGATTTGAAAACGAATTAAAACCGATCCAATTCGTCCTTGATGGCTTCTCTGAAAAATTCGGCGTAAATATCGTATCCTTCCTGATTAAAGTGAACCTTATCCTCCACAAAAATATCCTTACGGGCAAGAGGCTCGTAATCAAAGGTGTTCAAATAGAAGCAACGATCCGTTTCCTCGCAGAAGTTTTTCATCAAGTCGTTGACCTTCTTGACGCGTGCAAGAGATTCCTCGGTCTCCGTAAAGGGACGCTTGCAGCCGAGAAGATATACGTGAATATCGGGAAAATCCGTCAGAGCATACATCACCACGCGCTGCGCCAGCTCCCAGACCTCCTCCTCGGAATAACCGAAACCGCGATAGTTGCCAAAAGGAAAATAGACCAAAGCCTTAGGTTCCAGGGGACGAACCATGCGGGGATAATAATAGAGCTGATGCTCGGCGTTGCTGGAGCCAAAGCCACGGTTGATACAGCATTCCGCTCCGCTTTTTCCGAGAACCTCGGTGCGAAGAGGTCTGTGCTTCCACTTCTCGCTCCAACGGGTGAAATTGGAGGGACCGTAAAATACGATCTGTCCCTTGATAATGGGTTCTTCCTCATAACGCTGTACCGCCTTCTCCATAGAGGATTTCCACTTTTCGATGTACTGCAATCCAACTCTTACGGGCATTTTTCTTTACCGTCCTTTTTGTTATTTTCTATGGAAATTGGGAGCAATTTCCATTACACACTCTTTTGCGATCCGTATTTCCTCGGGAGAAACGGGTACGTCAAAATCGGAAAAAGCGTTTTCCGTCACGTCACGCCCCGTCAGAACCGCATACCAGGTCAGACCAAGGGCATATCTGCCGATACCGAGGTGAGCGTGATGCATATCCCGATGCACGGACTTCACACCTTTTTCCAGCATCGCCATAAAAACGTCACCGCAAGGGAGAATAAGATCTGCACGAATATCCTCTGCTGCCTTTTCCGAGGCGGAAATAATACCGCGCAGCATTTCTGCAGGCGTTTCATAGCCAAAAGCTGCCGTCAGTCTGGGGCTTTCCGCCTGGTACGCCCAAGTCCTATGAAAAGCGATTTTGGCTTTTGGAACACATTTACGGACATACTCTGCCAAGGAGTCCAAATAGGGCTGATAGCTTTTATACTTCGGAGAATGAGTGCTTGCCTGCTGCAAGGTCACCACGTCCCAATTTCGGTTCAGCAGAGCTTCCTTAATGGAAACGGAAAAGCCCGTGGAAACGCCGTTCGCGTCCAGCTTATAAGCTCTTTCCTCACTAAGCATATTGCGGTAATGCGTAGAAAGCGGACAACCTCCGATATATAGATTAAAGGCGTTCAAGGTAACCTTGTCAGCACGGGCAATACCATGCAGATAATACTGAGCATCCCTTGAAAAGCTGTTTCCGATTGATAAGATCTCCATAGTCTTCTCCTTTTCAGTCCTTCATATTTGCAGCCGAAAAGGGATTCATTACAGCAAGCTCTGCCGCACGCTTGCCAAGTTCCCTTTCCTCCTCGGTTACCCCCTCGGGCATCCAATCCACCGAGCAGAGATCAGCACCGGTAACTGCTTTCAGAAAGGTCAGTCCCGCGGTAAACCTTCCAAGATCGTAGCTGAGATGAAAATTATCCCGTGTCAACTTTTTATCCACACAGGAGCACAAATTCTGAATGGCGGTACCCGCGGGAGAGAGAAGATCCACGTAAGGCAGTACACATTTTTGGGTCACTTCCGTCAAATACCGATACATCAAAAGCTGATCTCCGCCGTAGGAGGTGATCTCGTGATGGGTAGATTCGGGATCAGCTACCCACGCCATATTAAAAGCAATTCTCACGGGCTTGCCGTAGGTTTTGCGAAGATACTCTATCAAGGTGGGAAGATTTATATAGCTTTCCGGGGAGGTATATCTGCTTTTATCGCCTGTACCGTGCTGGATGGAAATTATATCCCACTCGCCCATTGCCAAAGCATCGGCAATGGAAACCAATTCACCATCCTCGGAAGCCTTCCATCCTTCGCCCGTATTTTCCGAATATCGATACTCGGCAAGATTTTCGGAAGCGTTTCGAAAATGACGGTTAACGGAGCAACCGCCGATATATAAATTGGCAAAACGAAAATCCTTCAGCCCCGCAGATTTTGCAATCTCTCCGAGATGCTCCACGGTATCACGGGAAAAGCTGTTTCCCACGCATAAAATATCCAACTAAATTCCTCTATTCCCTTTTTTTAATATTATAAAAGACGGTGCAAAAAAAGTCAATTCTTTCATAGAATCTCCTTGAAAAGAAATCCCTCGTATGTTATACTACGAAAAAAGTAAAATCGGAGGCACTGTATGAAAAAATTCCCATACAAGCAGGTTCACCTGGATTTTCACACCTGGGGACAAATTCCGGGAGTGGGGAAAAATTTTTCCAAGGAAAATTTTCAAAACGCTCTGAGGGAAGCAGGGCTTGACAGTATTACCGTTTTTGCAAAGTGTCATATGGGCTACTGCTATTACCCCTCAAAATATGGTAAGATGCATCCGAATCTCGATTTTGATCTGACAAAGGCAATGGTTGAGGCGGCTCAGGAGATCGGTGTCAGAGCACCCGTTTATATTACCGCTGCCATCAACGAGGAGAACGCTGCAGAGCATCCGGAATGGCATGCCAAAAGAAAGATCGACGGTGATTCCCGCTGGTCGGAATTCACCTTGCTCTGTCTCAACAACGATGCCTGGGCACAGCATATTTTTCGGTTGACCGAGGAGGTTTGCCAAAAATTCAAAAAGCTGGACGGCTTATTCTTCGACATCGTCTTAGTGGATAAAGCTTGCTATTGTGATACCTGCAAAGCGGGAATGGCAAAAATGGGGCTGGATTATACCAAGGAAGAGGATGCGCAGGCATATTACACTCTCAAGAGAAAAGAATTTTTGAACAAGTGCAGAAGCATTTTGAAACGCTATCATCCTGAGGCTACTATTTTCTTCAACAGCGGAGGTGCTGCTTGGGACAGACCCGAGTACCACGAATACTCCACCCACTTTGAAATGGAAGATCTACCCACCTCTTGGGGCGGGTACGACCGCCTTCCCATGCGGGCAAAGTTTTTTGCAAAAAGCGGAAAGCCCTATCTTGCCATGACGGGAAAATTCCACCTGAATTGGGGCGAATTCGGCGGATATAAGCATCCGGATGCCATCAAATACGAGATCAGCTCCATGGCACTTTACGGAGCGGGCTGCTCCGTGGGCGACCATATGCATCCTGACGGAGTGATGGATCTTGCCACTTACCGAAATATCGGAGAAGCTTACCGTTATCTGGAACAGATCGCTCCCTACTGCTACGGCGGAGAGCCTACGGCTCGGCTGGGGCTTTATCCTTATGCCGATAAAATCGATACCCAGGGACTAGCAAACCTTCTCCTTTCCTCTCAAATCGAATTTGAAATTGCGGATCGCGATTTTTCAGAGTTTGATCTCATCGTCGTTCCCGATGGGGCGAAGGTAAGCGAGGACACGTCTAAGAGATTGAATGATTTCGTCGCAGGCGGCGGAAAGCTTCTGTTTTTTGCAAGCTCCCTTTTAAAGGGCAGCAATTTTTTGGTGGATGCAGGCGCCAAGTACTTAGGCGAGCCTGACTTTGACTGTGACTTTATCCGAACCGTTGCAAAAGTGTCCGAGTTGCCCGACGCTCCCCTGCTCTGCTATTACTGCGGTCACCGCATCGAAGCGACGGACGGCAAGGTGCTGACCAACCGGATTACATCCTATTTCAGAAAGAGTGACAAGGTGTTCTGCGATTATCGGCATATTCCCTACGACAAGGAAAAGGAGATGGGGGTTGCGGCGGTTCAAAAAGGCAATATCATTTATTCCTGCCATCCGCTTGGCTCCATTTACGGTCAGTACGGAAGCCTGTACCATCGCCATTATTTTCTGTATCTGCTGAATACCCTGGGTTACACGCCCGCCTTTGAGGTCAAGGGGCTCGGTTCCGCGGGCAGATCCACTATGATCGAGCAGCCTGAGCAAAACCGCTACTGTCTGAATATGGTCTATGGAATTCCAACAAACCACGGAAAAGCAGAGGTCATCGAGGATCTGTTTCCGATCTACAACGTGGAAATCACCCTACACGTTTCCAAGGACATCAAACGTGCATATTTGCCACTGACCGGTGAGACGCTCACGATCACCAAGAGTGCGGATGGACAAAGCGTTACCGTGCCGAAGCTGCAATGCCACGCAAGCGTCGTCTTTGAATATTAATAAGCAAAAAAGATCGCCGAAACGGCGATCTTTTCGTTTAATAACCGATGGAAACTCCAAAAAACAAGACCAGGATCGAAACAAAAAACAATACGACCTGCAGTTTCCACGTCCATTTGATCCATTTCCAGTAAGATACCTTTGCCATAGACAATCCGATGAGCAAAACGGGATTGGTCGGCAATAGAACGTCTGTAAATCCGTCTGCCATACAATAGGTCAAAATCACAAGCTGAGGAGAGATCCCGAGTGCCGTAGTAATAGGAAGAACGATGGGCATCACAAGGAAAATCTTTGCGGAAGCGGAACCAATAAAAAGCTGTAAAAACAAAATCAGAGCATAGATCAAAAGAATCGTAACGAATTTTCCCTTTCCGGAAAGAAGGTCAAGAGCAAAATTCATCACGGTATCGATCACGCCGCTTTCTACCATCACTAGTTTTACGGAGGAAGCAATGGCGATCATCAGCACAGCGGGAAGCATAGAAACGGCACCCTTGGAAAAATACGCCATTACGCGTCCGAAGGCACGGGAAACGACGACACCCGAAATAATACCGGAGATCAAAAAGCTTGCCGCCAGAATGGGAATGGCAAAGCCGGAAATTTCGCGAATACAGGCAACTGCAACCAAAATTACCGCCTGAATGGTGAAAAACACGGAATAAACGCGGAAGATCTTCTTGTGGTTTTCAGAGCCAACCTCCAACTGCTCAATAAGCCTTTCTCTTCTCAGACGATCGTACTCGTAGGTAGGCGAGCTTTCGGGATTCTTTTGAATGCGATCCAGATGACGCATCAGAAAGACACAAAGGATCACGTAAACGATCACAAAAAATATAATTCTCAGCCACGCACCCGAGGAAGCGTGGATCTCGGCAATCTGTGCCGCAGTACCCACTGAAAAGGGGTTGGTAATGGCAGAACAAAAACCGAAGCAAGCCGCCAGGAGACAAGTACCCAAGCCTATCATGGTATCCATTTTCATAGAGATCATAAACACGATGATCAGGGGTAGGAGGGTTACCAGCTCCTCAAACATTCCGAATAAACTGCCGAACAGCATAAAGACAAGAACCGTCCCGCAAACTACGGGCCCGCCTTTTTCTCGGAAATGGTTCATAATGCTGACGACGAAGGTTTTCACGCCGCCCGTTTCCTCCATCACATTAAAAACGCCGCTCATTACAAGTAAAAATACGCTGATCATAATGATGGAAAGAGCATCCTCGGAAGCAAAGACGCGGGCGGGAGCGGTCAATACCCGCCAAAAGGCGATGCCTTTGATCTCCCCTGTCTCGTAGGTTCCGGGGATGATCCTGTCATTGGCATCCCGTTCAAAGGAGCCCTGTGGAATGAAGTAGGAAAGCGATCCGCAGAAAAGCAAAATCGCCAGAAGCACGGATACAACTACGATGAAAGCGCGGGCTCCGATGGCGGAAGAATCTCCGTTTTCCTCGGGGAGCGCCTCGGGCTTTTTCGTTTTCGGTTTCATTTTCGTTTTCGTAATGATAAAAATCCCTCCTCATCCGATCAAGATGATTCGATCAGGCAAACTCGTCGTATAAAATCATAGAAGCCAAATACCAATCTGCTGCGGAGCGTTTTTCTTCGGGAACGAAAAACAGTATTTCGGATCCGTTATAAATCTCAAAATTAACACCGGCACCGAACAGAAGCCGATAAATGCCGGAAAGCGGAAAACTGATCTCGAAATCCTCACCGTCTCTGGTACCGCGGTACGTCAAGCCATCACGGTTCAAGATACACGTCCCCTCGCCGGAAGGACGGGTCAAACCGCGACCGTTGCCGGGCAAGCGAAGCTCAACCTTGGAAACGAGAGAATAATCCTCATTTTCCAAAATTTCTTTTCTCAAAAGCTCCTTGCGCCAGTCATACCACTCCGTCAGGTTTTTGAATCGAAAACCGTCAGTAAAGGCGTAGCGCTGGTCAAGCGACGTCAAATATCCGCATTTTTCGCAAAAGACCTTTTTATTCTTCGTGGTAATGGTATAGCTTTGTCCGCATTCGGGGCAAACGGTCAAAATGTTTTCCAGCCCCTCAGCCATTTTTTTCGAGCGGTATCGGATCTCGGGATGCTTCTCGAGCCACTGAAATTCGTTGTAATAAAGACGCTGTTCCACGCCCTGCTTAATCTGCTCTGCGGAGAGGCTCTTTACTTCATCGGCGGAATACAGAATATCAAATTCTGCTTCCACAAGTGCCCCCCTGCGAAAGCCCTTGCCCCATTTGGGGTCGGCAAAATAATCCCCGTTGAACTTTACGGTATAGATGGGAACACCGGCTTTTTTGAGGAAGGAATAGGTGCTTCCCTGAATATCCTCGAAGCGGCCTGTGGTGGAAAGACGGGCTTCAGGCATCATGGCAAGAAAGCCGAGGTTTTCGTTTCTCAATACTCTCAGACAGTTTTTCGTGCTTCCGGCATCGAGAACGAACATACTCTTGGGAAATCCGCCGATGGTACGAATCAACCAGCCGAGAACATTATCGTAGAAATAAAGTCGGGCAACGACAAAATTCGGTCTGAATTTTCGGATCAGCGTTGCGGCAAAAATAAAATCGATAAAGGATCCGTGATTGCAGAGAACGACGCAAGGTCTTTCGGGCGCGCCAACCTTATTCACAGCCTTGATGCGTACGCCGCAAAGGCGATAATAAAAGCGCATGGAATAATATAAAACACCGAGAACGAAGCCGTTGGTCCTTTTCACAGCTCCTATCGGAGCTTTTTTATGTTTATCGGCAAAGACGTTCATCTTTTCAAACAAAAGCTCTTTCTTCGCTCCAAAGACGGCAAGAAGGATCAGCAGTACAACAAACACGCAGACCGCCGCCACCCAACCGGATGCAATGGCAAGATATCCGAGCCCCACGCCGATGCATACGGAAGGAAGAGAGCCAAGAAGCGTCACCGTAATATAGCGGCGGTAACGCATTCCCGTTCCTGCGGCAAAAAAACAGATCATTCCGTAAGGGATCGCCGGCAGGAAATACAGAATAAAGATGATCAGAACACATTTGCTTGAGCGGGCAATTTTTTCCAGATCCAAATGCAGAGTCTTGATAAACAAACTACGCAATTTGTCCCCGAAGATCTTTTGGAAAAAAAAGATCACGGTGTTTCCCAGGAAGACTGCAAACATACAGCACAATAGTCCGATGGGGAAGCCAAAGGCTACGCCTGAAAGCACCTGCACAGGCTCCGCCGGCAAAAAAGCACATATGACCTGAAGCATTGCAAGAATAATAATGATCGCGTAATCGTGCCAATCAAATATACTGAATTGATCGGAGATCTCTTCGTTGGAAAGCTTACCGCTGACGATGCTTTTCAGGAGTTCAAAATTATCTCCCGAAAATATAAACAATGCCAAAAAACAAAAAAACAGAACTAAACCCAGCGCAATATAGAATTTTTCCTTGCTTTTGTTTTCTGCCTCCAAGCTGACCTCACCTCCGTTTCAAAAGCATATTCGGTTCATTATATAACATATCACGAAAAAAAGCAAGCCTTAATAAAAATTCAAAGAACTGTAGTCATAACCACCGGCCGTGCCGGTGGCTTGCACAAGCCCCCTTAGGGCATGATGCCGGCAGAGCCTATAGGCTCGCCGAAAGATTCGCCAACCGCGAATTTTTCACCGGCTTGCCCCTAAAGGGG
>SVQO01000001.1 GCA_015065325.1 Oscillospiraceae bacterium
CCTGATATATCCTCCAAATGGCAGCGGGGGACAACTCCGGCTTCAAAAGCATCCGCGATGACTCCCAAATAGTGATCCAGAACCTGCCGACGGGTCATTTTCATCTTCTTAAAAATGTGGTAGTCACTGCAGCTGACCAAAATCCCCGTTTCCTTGATGTTCAGATCTCGAACCAAACGAAAATCCTCTTTATTGGCTCGGATCCAACTGGTGATCTCGGGAAATTTCAAACCCAACTCCATACATTTTTCCAATGCTTGACGGTCTTTCTTGCTGTAAATAAAGAACTCCGTCTGACGGATAATACCGTAGGGACCGCCCAGTTTCGACAACAATTTGTAAATATTGACGATCTGTTCCACACTGTATGGTGCCATGGATTGCTGACCGTCCCGCAGAGACGTATCGGTGATCCATATTTCTTCCGGCATATTGATCGGCACTCGGCGGTGGTTAAATGCCACCTTGGGAGTGGTTCCGTAAGCATAAATATCCCTATACAGATTGGGTTCAGAAACATCTTGCAAGGAATATTTATATGATTTTTGTTCCAAAAGATTGGTTTTTCCGGATACTTCAAGCATAAAATGCCCTCCTTCATTATCTGCTGCATAATTGTATACAATTATACAATACAATTCCCATTTGTCAATCCCTATTCAAAAATTTTTTGCGTTCATTGCAAATTATAATACAGTCACCGATCTTTTTTGTTTGTATAGGCAATGGGGCGCCGCCCCAAAACCCCGCTCGCTTTTTGAAAAAAGCGAGGACAAAAACTTTTACTTGAAAAAGGAATAAACCTATGTTATACTTGACCTGTCACACAAAACTGAATAATGAACAAGTGTTACGCGAGAGCTCTCTGTTTTCCCGGAGGGTTTTGTCCTTTTTGCATATCAGTAAATATGGAATTGGTAAAAATGCAAATCCCACTTACTGGTCTGTGTGAAGGGATTCCCTCGCTACTTGTTAAGTTTTGTGTGACAACAATCGGGGTTTGCGTTTTTCGTGCGATAACTTCGGTTGTCGCACTTTTTTTATTTTCTGGAATAAGACGAGGTTTTTTGATGAAAAAGGAAATTGACAATCTGGGGCGGATCGTGATCCCAAAATTTATTCGGGAGGATATGCAGTTGAGCAAGGATCCCTTCCTTTCCATCGAATATGATTCGGATCAAAAACAGATCGTTTTGAAGAAAGCCGTGCATACCTGCGCCGTCTGCGGTACAAGAGACGGTCTTTTGCAATGCGAAAATCTGTATCTTTGCAAAAAATGCTTGCAAAGCTTTGACAAGGCGTAAAAAGAACGACTCAATCGAGTCGTTCTTTTTTGGGTTTATTTTTCGTAGAGCTCTGTGAGCATCTGCATATGGCGCTGGGCGATCTTTTCACCGGTACCGCGGACGAAGTGGGTCTTTTTCACCTCGTAGCCACCGTTTTCCCAGCAGAAGGCAGCGGGAACGTAGCCCTGATAACCGTTGCTATATCCGCAAACGAAGGTCATACGGAAGGGGGATCCTTCTCTCACAGATCTGCCACAGGTATCGTGCCATTCCAGAGGAGCGGTTGCAAAGGCAATATCACCGATGGAAAGAACGTTGAGATAAAGGGTCTCGCGGTCTGCGGTAGCGCCCATTCTTTGCATCCAGTCGGGATTTCTCAGTGCTACGAATTCATCCCGAAGGGAAGCAAATTTTCCAACGGAAACGGGGAAAGAGCTCTCCAGTGCCTTTTTGGTGTAGTAGTAAAGCTCCTTGCCCTTGCGCTTATACTGCACGTTGTTTTTCTCGCAAATAATATGGGTGGAAGAAACCAGATTTCCGCATGCTCCCTGATGGTATGCAAAATGAACGTCCAGCTTTTCCTCCACGGTTTCGCGGAAGGGAGCGACCCAGTCGGGAGAAACCTGGGAGCGCTTTTCTCCTGCCAGATTGTTGGAGCAGGGGTGACACTGCCAGTTGACCATCAAAACGTCCTTCTTCCCTTCTCTGGCAAAGCGAATCACCTGAAGCGTGGTATCGGGCAAAGTCTCGTGACAGGCTTCATCGGGATCCTGAGGAACGGGCCAGTTGCCCAGATAAGAGCCGTCCTTCTTGCTGAGGTAGCGGCGCACGTAGTTGAGGCTTTGCGTATTGGATCTGCCGACGGTGGCAGTGGCGGGAGCAAGGTCGCGAAGTGCCTGCTCGGTAATGGCATCCAGCGCATCGTAAAAGCGAGGTCTGTATTCCTCGATCCCCGGAGCCTTGGGGGAATTGACGCTGGGGCCGGTGTGAGTATGAGTCGCCCCTAAAACGATATGCTCGGGGGTAATGCCGTAACGCTCCTCGATACGCTCCAAAGCGATCTTTCCCGTGGCGTTATTGATCCCGACCACGTCGCAGGTATAAAAAAGGAACACCTTTTCCCCGTCGGAAAGGGCGGTACAGGTCACGCAAATATCGTCCAGAATCTCGGTGGAAACGCGGACGTTTTCATTTCCCCAACCGGAAAGCCCCGTTCCCTCCACGGGATTTACCACTTTTCTGCAGTATCCTACCGAAAAGCCTTCTGGCAGAGAAATACCCATTTTTTTCAATTTTTCTGTCATTGTCATTTTTCTCCTTTTACTTTTTTTCGATCTCTTCGGACCAGTAGCGGCCAATGCCTGCGATCAGCTTCAGAACCTGGGTGCGGACCGCGGACGGGAAGGTGGACATCACGCGGAAGGTCTCAAAGGCAAGGGTGCCCGAATAGCCGATCTCCCGAAGCCCCTCTACGAGTCCCTTCCAGTCACAGACGTGCTCATCTGCATTGGAAAGGCAGGAATACGGAAGCAAATGCTGATCCTCGTGTCCGTTGTTGTCGTGGATATGGAGGATAGTCAGTCTCGGACCCATCGCTTTGACAAATTCCTTTACGTTGCGGCCGGTCAGAGTGGCGTGTCCTACGTCAAAGCAAAAGCCGAAGTACTCTCCGCCCGCTTCTTCGTTGAGCAGATCGATCATTCTGACGGAATCGGCGGCATCGGTAAAGCGCCCCTCCACGATGCGTCCTGCTCTGCGGAGGAAGAGATTTTCCAGACAGATCTTGACCCCCTTATACTTTTGGATCACGGGGATCAGACTGCGGTAAATTTTCAAATTCAGCTCCCACTCCCCTTCCTTGGTCTCAGCCTTGGTAGGATGGACCACAACGGCGGGACAGCCGAGAAATTCCGCTACGGCAAAGCATTTATCCAGCGCCATCATAATATGAGCGTTGACCTTATCCTGTCCCTCGTAATAAACGGGGAAGGGTGCGTGCATCTGGGTCACGGCAACGCCCGTCTTTTCGGACGCTTCCTTCAACGGCGCATAATACTCCTGAAGCTCCTTAACGGATTTGTCGAAGATGGTGGGGAAAATTCCCTCCTCCACCAGCCGAGCGGTCTTCATACTGGTATCGATATTCAGATCGATGGCATCAAAGCCACATTCCTTAATATAGGTAAGCGACCCCATGGGATCTGCCTTATCGTACCAACGGGCAGTTTGTACTCCGATTTTCAGCATTTTCTCAACTCTCCTTTTTTTCTTTCTTCGCAACGTCCTTTTCCAGATAATACTCCAGCAGATACTGCTCCTTTTCGACGGGCTGAATGCGGTAAAGGGCAATGCTTCCCGCACTCAGATGACCGAAGATCTTTTGCGTCCCGTCAGCCTCGTAATGCTCCAGACCGTCCTTTTCGCTGACCTTGTAAATACAGGCAGGCTCCTTCAGCTTCAAGCAGTAGTGATTTTCCATACGGTAATCGCGGTTCAGTACCATCAGGTACTTGTGTCCGTAAGCGTCGGAAAGCTCGGAAACGGATATGCGGTGCGGAAGCTCTCCGGTCAAAAGTTCGCTTTCCGAGAAGGGGCAGGCAACGGCGCTCCACTCTTTTGCGTACTTGGTCAAATTCTCAACGCTCGGATCGTGGAGCACGCGATGACACTCCAGCGCCATCAAGGTATTACCGAGTTTGGCGGTTTCCTCGTTCAGTTTCTTTTGCTCCTCGAAGAATACGCCCTTTCCGCCGGTAGCGGGATCCACGTAGCCATCGAATTCCACGTAAGCGGAGATCTGCTTGGCACCGTGAAGCAACGCCGCGTTTGCCATCATACGGGAAGCGGTAAAGGTGTAGCGATCAAAGCTTGGCTTATAAAACAGCTGATGCCCCTGATAATAGAACCAGAGAGGAGCACCGATGCGTTTTGCCGCGCGGCGGGCAACCTCGAAGTAGTACCAGAAATTCGCCTTATCCAGCTGGTCGGCAGCTTCCAAGGTCTGTCCGATATTACCGAAGGGGTAAATATCAAAGGAAAGCTGTGCGGGGGAAACCTCGTCTGCCAGGGTATCCACGTAATAGGGCTTGGCGGCGGCAACGGTATAGGGTAAAAGGTGGGGGCATTCACGCTCCATCAGCTCGATCAGCTCCCGCGTTACCTTGCGCTGTTCCTCGTTGGTAGGCTCGTCGTAAACGTAATAGCTTGAAATACAGCTCCAAGCCTTAGTATCACGGATCGTACCGAGCAGGTCGTTATCCTCGTTCAAAAACTTTTTGGTGAAGCCCATTCCGCCGAATCTGCGGAGATTCTGATAGGATACCTTGGCGCCAAGACGCTCGGCGGTCCGCAGGATCTCCATTCCCTCCTCGGGGCTTGCCCACAGCATTTCCAGAAGGTTAAAGCCTGCCTCCACTGCCGTTTCCACTCCGCGGCGCGTTTTTTCCATATTTTTTTCATCCCGTACCTCCAGACCCGTGGGACCGGGATTGGATACCGCGAGAATGAAATTGTCCTGCTTCCATTTCCGTTCGGGGTTTCCGATGGGATAGCGGGCAAACATTTTTCTGTTCATAGCAAAAGATCCTTTCTTAATACTCTACATACCAATGATATCAAAGAAAGACGGCTTCTTCAAGCATTTTGGGCGAATTATTAAAAAATATTTACCCATCTCCCCTTGAAAAAAGCAACGGGCTTGATATAATAAATTACATCGTTTTTCAAATTCGGAGGACTATTGCAATGCACTTTTTCCGACGTGTTTTCTCGGGACTTCTCTCCTCAATTCTGATTCTCGGGCTTGTTCCGATCGATCATACCGCCTTTGCCGCGGGAAGCAAGGCTTCCGTCTCCGTAGTCTTTACGGGGGATGAGGCACTTCTTGCGGGATTTGCGCAAAGCGAGATCACGGTCACTCCCGGAAGTGAGACCGCAACCGACGGTTATTTTTTGATCTACTATACCGACTCCAACGGGGTCTTACCGGACTATGACCAAGTACTTTTCATTCGGGTCAACGGCAAAAATGCAGTGAAGGGCACTGTCAGCGACGGTCGTATGCTTCCGCCGGAGGCAACGGGAATCGCCGTATTTGAAAGCGACACTCATTTTTCTGAAACAACTCCCGATATCAAAAACGCCATTGCCACCGCCGCCTTTCCTTCCGAAAAGCTGGTCGGCAGTTTAGGGGAAGCAGAGTTTTCCTTCGGTGCACTTTCCGATACGCACATGAATTACGAGCAGCACAACCGCGGTGCCTACGCCAAGCTCGCTTATGCACTGAATTTTTACGCAGAAAAAAATATGGATCTGGTGCTCATTGCCGGTGACGTCACAGGTGACCGCGGAGAGAGCCCCGATCTGGAGGCTCAGTACGAGAAGCATCTTGAGATCCTGGCGGACTCGGACTTTCCCGCCGAGAAGGTTTACGAGGCCATCGGCAACCACGGCAACACCCCCGCGGATGCTCCGCTTCTGGATCGGTATTTGGGCGGCACGGATGAAATCCATCCCTTTACGAATTCTCCTTATTTTCATCTTTTGGTTCCCGGGAAAGCAGGCGCAAGAGACAATCTGTTTATCTTTATGGCACAAGAGATC
This sequence comes from Oscillospiraceae bacterium, assembly GCA_015065325.1. Taxonomy (GTDB): domain Bacteria; phylum Bacillota; class Clostridia; order Oscillospirales; family SIG627; genus RGIG5579. Next base: position 5,889 of record SVQO01000001.1, read on the forward strand.
CAAAAGCCGGGAGACAGTGCGAAATACGATAACTTTTCCAAGGCTCAGATCGATTGGCTGGAAGGACTGTTAACCCGGTACGGCGAGACCGAGACCAATATCTTCATCCTCGAGCACGCTCCCTTTCTCAATCGGGGTGCAGGCGATATCCCCAACGGTGGCTACACCGCCTGCATTACCCTGAAGGACGAATATGCCCAGACTATGCGCTTTTACGAGCTTTTAAAGACCTACAAGGACGCGGTGGTACTTTCGGGTCATACCCACGTCAGCTTTTACGAGGACGCCAACTACTCCAGTGAAAACGGAACCCTTGCCAGAACCGTGCACATCGGCTCCGGCAGCCAGCCCTGCGGATACGGAACGGGCTCCTCTCTCGTAAGAAGCTACGACGGAAGAAAAAGCGTAACGCCCGAATACGGAAGTGAGGGCTATACGGTTCAGATCTATTCGGACAAGATCGTTTTCATCGGATACAATTTCTCCACAGGCAAAAAGATCCCCGCCGCCTGTCTTCTTCTGCCCGTAAAGACTTCGGAGGAAAGCGAGCCCGAGGAGAAAGAGGATTTTGCGGGAGCGGGTACCCGCTCCGATCCCTATCGGATCGAAACCGCCGCAGACTTTAAGCGCTTCACCGACGGCTTTAACGGCTCGTCCTCCTCTAAGGAAAGCGAAATGTACGGCTACGGATCCTACTATCTGCAAACCGCCGATCTGGATATGACAGACGTCAGCGGTTACAGCGGCACCGTTGCCAACGGCAATCAAAAATGCTTTTTTGCCGGCTTCTATGACGGAGGAGGTCATACCCTCCGCGTCAATATCAACGATACGGTTCAGCGCTCCGTATTCCCTTATGTGTACGGAACGGTCTGCAACCTGAAGATTCAGGGCAGTATCACCTCCGAAACCAGCGCACAGCCCGTCCGCACCCTTTACGGAAATCTGATAAACTGTATTTTTGATCTGGACCTTTCCGCAAAATATGCAAACGGAATCCTCTATTCCAATTACGGAAAGGTTTATAACGTCTTTGCCTCGGGCACTCTTTCGGGAAGCAAGCCGCGAGCCGTTTGCAACAACGACTCCTCCACGGATTATCACAACGTCTTCCACTACTTTACCGTAGACTCCTCCCCGATTGCAGACGACTACGGAACGCAAAGTCGCGATCTTCTCACCGTTGCAACTGCCTTTAACGAGCGTAAAAGCGCAGCCTTTACCAAAGCGGAAAGCACACTGGGTGGAATGAAAATGCTTTGTGTCGTTGAAAACGGCGATGCACTGTGCTTTTCCTCCGATACGGCGCTGCCCGGTGATCTGGACAAAAACGGTATGGTATCCATTGACGATGCCATTTACCTTTTGTTCTACGCCAATTTTCCCTCTGCTTATCCCATTGAGCAGGAGGTGGATTACGATAAAAGCGGCAAGGTGGATCAGGACGACGCGATTTACCTTCTCTTTTACACCAATTTTCCCGAAAGCTACCCCTTGAATAAGCAATAACCCTCGGGAGTAAATGCTATGATCATCGATTTTCATACCCATACCTTCCCCGACGCCATTGCGGAAAAGACGGTGGCAAAGCTGGCGGAAAAGAGCCGTTCCCGCGCCTTTACCACAGGCACGGAAGGCGCTTTGAAGGCCTCTATGCTTGCATCCGGTATTTGCCGATCCGTGGTACTTCCCGTTGCCACAAACCCGGAAAAGCTGCACAAAATAAACGATCTTTCCATTGAAAAAAACGGTAAGGATGGATTGATCTTTTTCGGATGCGTTCACCCCGACGCCCAAAACTCCCTTGAGGAGATCAAAAGACTTGCGGATGCAGGTGTACGGGGTATCAAGATCCATCCCGTTTATCAAGGCGTAAATGCAGACGATCCCCGTTACCTGAGAATTCTGGAAAAGGCGGGTGAGGAAGGGCTTTGCGTGGTGGCGCACGCGGGAGACGACATCGGCTTTCCCGGTGCCCGGCAATCCTCCCCCGAAAAATTTGCCCGCGCACTCAGTGAGGTGGGCAAGGTGAAGCTGATTCTTGCCCATATGGGCGGATGGAAAAAATGGGATCGGGTGGAGCCGCTGTTTGCCCATACCTCGGTTATGCTGGACACCTCCTTTTCTCTGGGACAGATCCCCTATTCGGAGGAAGGAATTCCCGAGGAGGAAAAGCAGCTTCTTACCGAGAACGCCTTTTGCGACCTTGTACGCGCCCTGGGTGCTGACAGGATCCTCTTTGGCACGGACAGCCCCTGGTCGGGGCAAAAGGAAAGCCTGCGTGCTCTGAGCACACTCCCCCTCACCGAAGAAGAAAAAGCCTTGATTCTCGGAAAAAATGCGGAAAAGCTATTGCATCCGTAAAGTGAAAAAAATGGCGGAAAAGCAACGATTTTTACGGGTTTAAGCCTTTACAAGAAAATGAAGAATCGCTACAATGTAAGAAAGAACGTAATAAAAGGAGTTTTTTTATGATTCGCGCAAAGATCATATCCTCTCTGGAGAAGGTTCGATTGATCAACAAGCTGGAGGACTTTGAGGAGGTAAAGGTTCTGAAGGCGGCACGGGGCGAACGGATCAGCTTTCAGGTGGTGGCGGAGGATCCTCCCTCCAAGGAAGCTCCCCGCGCTATGGGACTGCACCTTGCACTGCGCTCCAAGCTTTCCAAATATATCAAGGGCTTTTTCGTGGGACAGGTGCCCATGGCACTGCCTGCCTATCTGGAGCGCTGCTCCGGCGAATATCTCACCAAGGAGCCGGGTCTTATTCCCGACGTGCTTTACCCCTTAAAAAAGCAAAAGTACTACACACAGACCTATAGCCTGGTCAACTTTTGGTACACCGTGGAGCTCCCCGAGGATCTGGCGCCCGGCAAGTACCCCGTCTGCATTACCCTGAAGGGAGTCAAGGACGGAGTAAACGCCAAGGTACGTGTAGTCATTGAGGTTGCGGACGCCGTCCTGCCCAAGAGTGACCTGCGCTTTACTCAGTGGTTTCACTGCGACTGCATCGCCACGCACTTCGGCGTCAAGATGCAAAGCGAAAAGCACTGGAAGCTCATCGAAAAATTCATCGAGACGGCGGCACACACGGGAATCAATATGCTGCTGACTCCCATCTTCACACCGCCCCTGGATACTGCCATCGACTCCTACCGCAAGACCATGCAGCTTGTGGATATCACCAAGGACGGCGACGCCTATTCCTTTGGCTTTGAAAAGCTGGAGCGTTGGGTCTCCCTTTGCAAAAAGTACGGGATCACTTACTTTGAAATGGCACACCTGTTCACCCAATGGGGTGCCTGTGCCACTCCCAAGATCGAGGCGCTGGTGGACGGCAAGCCCACGCGCATCTTCGGTTGGGACGTCCCCTCTGATTCTCCCGAATACGCCGCCTTTCTCAAGCAGTTTCTCCCTGCCCTGCTGACAGAGCTGGATCGATTGGGGATCCGTGAAAACTGCTATTTTCACATTTCCGACGAGCCCAACATTTCACCCGACCGTCCCGACTTCATCAATTACGGCAAGGCAAAGGAATTGGTCAAGCCCTTGCTGAAGGGATGCAAGATTATGGACGCTTTGTCCAACGTGGAATTTTTTGATAACGGGCTGGTAGAATTTCCCGTTCCTTCCACCGACCACGCCGCGGCGTTTCTGGAACGGGATATCGAGGAGCGCTGGTGCTATTACTGTTGCAGTCAGGGCAAGCTGGTGGCAAACCGCTTTATGTCCATGCCCTCCTACCGCAACCGCGTCACAGGCCTGCAGCTTTATATGAACGATACCGTAGGCTTTTTACACTGGGGCTATAATTTCTACTACTCCCGTCACTCGGAATTCGTCATCGACCCCTACCTGGTCACCGACGCCGTCCACGCCTTCCCCTCGGGCGACTCCTTCTCCGTATATCCCTATGAAAACGGAGCCATTGAGTCCCTGCGCGCCGTCGTGTTCTACGAGGGCTTACAGGACCGTATGCTGCTGAAGGCGCTTGAGGAAAAGATCGGCAAGGAAGCGGTCAAGAAGACGGTTCGTGAAATCGCGGGAAGAGACGTGCCTTTTACCGAATGTTTGGATGCGAAAACGCTCGTTGCCATCCACGACCGCGTTCTGGAGCTCCTGGCTTAATCCGTGTAATAATCCCCCCTTTTATGAACAAGCACCATAATAAACAGACTTGTTCACTACCGGGGGGATATTTTTATAATTGTGGCAATAAAATTTTTTTCAATAAATCTTGAAAATCAATTTTGCTGATGCTAAAATAAAAATAGAGTCCCCCCCTTCACTTTGATCCTTTTAAGGAGGTAAATCCATGAAAAACTTCAAGCGCTTCATCGCCACCCTTCTCGCGCTCGTAATGCTGTACGGCACCTTGCCTGCAGGCGTTCTGGCAGAGGAATGGAACGACAACGAAAACAAGGCTCCGCTCCTGCAAACGGAAAGCGTAACCGCTTCCAAGGAAAGAAATGCGCCTTTGATCCTTACCCTCGGTGAAAATAAAACGGCAACGGTGGAAGCCGGCACGAGTGCCGACTTCACCTTCACACCCGAACGCACCGGTTATTACCGCTTTACCTCCGACGCCGCCTTTGACACATACGGCTGGCTTTACGATGAAAATATGACCCTGATCGCAGAGAACGACGACGGCAGTATGGATTCCAACTTTTCCATCGGCGCCACGCTTGAAGCAGGTAAGACCTACACCCTCCGCGCAAAATTTTACAGTGATGAAGACTTCGGTGATCTTCCCGTTTGCGCAGAGGAAATGGTAAATCCCACCACCCTCGTTTTCAAAGAAGATCAGCCGAGAAAATTTTCCGAAAAGGTTGAAACCATAACCTTAGACCTGCTGTTCGGTCCCGAGAACGCCCTGTGTGAGGACGTGACGGTTACCCTTGGTGATCCTACGGTATTGAAATACAATTCCGGCCTCCAAGACCCCTTTTCCTCTATGACCGCATTGGACTTCACTCCTCTTGCAGCAGGAACGACCACCGTTACCGCCACCACGGAAAGCGGCTTGACCGATACGGTTACAATCACGGTGCTTGCCGCCCCCACCATCACCACGGAGGTTGAGAACACCTACTCCATCAGCGGCGATACGGGCTCCTTCTCGATGTGCATTACGATTGAGGAGGACGGCATCTACGACGCAAATGCCGACCTGATCGGAAACGGCTCTTACAGCTACAGCTGTCACTTCGTCGATGCAGAAACCATGACTCACGCATTGACCAATTCATACGGTCAGTCCATTCTGACCGCGGGCAACTATTACCTGACCGTATATTTTTACGAGCTTCCTACCTCCGATTCATTGCTTAGAATAACCGCTAGCAAGCAGGTTCCCGCAACCGATATTACGATCACCAATTCCGAGTTTACAGGTTACGTGGGCGAGGATTTCTATATTTACTGTGAGTTTCTCCCCGAGAATGCCATCCGCGAGTCCTACACCGTCACTTCCTCCAATCCCGCCGTTGCTACGGTTGCGGAAAATGATACCTATCTTCAGCTGCTCTCCGCGGGCACGTCCCTGATCACGGTCACTACCCAAAACAACTTGACCCAAAGCTTTACCCTTACCGTTTCGGATACACCTAATTTGGAAAGCATCGAGCTTTGGTCTTCCCATGACGGAAGCTTTTTCACGGGAACGAGCTTCGAATTCGCCATTTATCAGTACCCCGAGGGCTGCAATTGGGAGGAGATCACCTGGACTGTTTCCGATCCCGAGCTTGCTACCGTGACCCCCTCTGCCGACACGTTCTACGGAACCGTTGCATTTCTGAAAGAAGGTACCTTTACCCTGACCGCGACCTCGGAAAGCGGACTGTCCGATTCTATGGAGATTACGGTGCTCCCCCTGCCGATCATAACGGAAAACACCTCCGTAACCCTCACCCTTTACGATTACGCAAATTACTACGTAGGATTCGCCCCCTCACAAGGCGGATGGTACAGATTCAAAGCGACGACCCCCGACGTTGAAGCCATATCCTTTGTGCTTTACGACGATGAAATGGATTGGTGCGCCGATTCTACGGAGCCTGCAATAAAGTATAATTTTGAAGCGGGCAAAACGTATGTTCTCCAAATTTCGTACGAAGACTACCCGGAGACTCAAGTTACCTTTGCTGCAGACAAGCTCGTTCCCGCAACGGGTATGTCACTTCCCGAAAGCATCTCCGGCTACGAAAAGGGGTCTTTCCGACTGAAGCCCGAATTTTCACCCGAAAATGCAATTCCCGAATCCATCGTTTATCAATCTGCCGATCCGAACATTGCGTGGGTCGATGAAACCGACGGCTACGTTACCTTTGTATCCCCCGGTACCACCACCATTACCGCAACCGGTGAAAGCTTTTCCAAAACCGTTTCAGTCACCGTTCTCGAAGCAAAGCTTCTCACTCTCGGTCAAGAGGATACGGTCACTCTGAAAACCAACGAAACACAATGCTACAAGTTCATCCCCGTCGAAAGCGGTCATTACTTTTTCGAAGTCCGAGGCACCGCCTCCGGTTGTTATTCTCTCTCCACCGAGTATGAAGAAATCCTCAGCGACTGGGAAACCACTTACCACTACGGCGAAGTACTTTTGACTGCCGGAAGCACCTACTACCTGCAATTCCATTGCTGTGAATATGAAGATGAGAGTACCTTTACCTCCCGTTGCGAAAAGATGCCCGCTGCCACCGCTTTAAATCTCAACTGGGACTGCTCAACTCAGATCTTTGAAAAAACCTCTTATGAGTTATACGTTTCCTTCGAGCCGGAGAATTGCTATGAAGAAGACTTTACCTTAAGCTCCAACAATCCCGAACTCGTTGAGATCGACGGCTCCGGTTTCACCTTCACCTCTCCCGGAACTGCAACCATTACCGCAACCAGCGAAAGCGGTCTGACCGATTCCATTACTCTGACAGCCTTGGCGATCCCCGAGCTGGAATTCGGCGCAGAGACCGAAATCAGCTACCCCGTCGAGGAATACGACACCTTTGTAGCAAGGTATTCCTTCACCCCCGAGGAAACCGGTAATTATTGCTTTACCTTTACGAACGCATCGTTCGTTCACTTCGAGTTTGCAGACGGCGAGCCGTACGGCTCGATCTATTCCGACCTTGAACACGTAAACCTCGCGCTTGAAAAGGACGTTTGCTATATCATCGCCTTCCGTTACAACGGGGATCTCGTTTCCCCGCAGCCCTTCAAGCTCAAGATCACCGAGCCCTTGGAGATTCAGACTCTGGAGCTTGTCAGCCCTCCCGATATTATGGAATACGTAAAGGGCTTTGAGGATTACAATTACACGGGCTTGAAGCTGAAAGCTACCTTAAGCGATAATTCCGAAGCGTTTTACACCTACGATCTTGATAACCGTCTGGCAGGATACATCGTCAACGTTGAGAATCATTACCTTGAGGATGATACTTACGAAAAAACCGTGGTTTCCTGCGGCGGCAAGGAAGTGGAATTCTCCTTCCGAAGCGTGGAAAATCCCATCGACCATCTGGAATTGGCTCAGGGAACCCGCGTCACCTACATTGAAAATTGCAACGGTTTTCTCGAACGCGGCGATTTCTTCTACTATCGCACGATCTATCCTTCCGACGTAATGATCAAGGTGGTATATAAGGACCAAAGCTCCGAGACCGTATCCATCAACGACGACCCGGTTCCCGGCTACTTTTTCGAATGGTCCCACAACCAGTACGATAAGCACTGGAGCGCGGGAACAAACGACACCACCATTTCCTATTTGGGAAAAACCGTCACCCTTCCCATCACCGTGCTCTCCTCCCGCGTACAAAGTCTAGAGCTGGTCTCCGGCAGTCTCACCCTCTACGAATACGGCGACGGACATTATGAAGAAGGAGTCTTCTATTATTACTACAACATCCCCAAGGATACCGAGATCAAGATCAATTACGAGGACGGATCCTGGGAAATCTTGCCCTTCTATGATGAAAACGGCTTTACCCTCTTTGAGTTCTCCCACGATCAGACCGATGATCCTTGGGAGCTTGGAGCGGAAAATACGCTGGAGATTTATTACCAGGATACCTTCTGTACGATGCCCGTCAACATCATCGAAAACCCGGTGGAAAGCATCAGTCTGCTTACGCCTCCCACCCCCGTCTATTACTACGGCGACAACCACATAGGCTCCATGGACGGATCCAATTATTATCTGTACTCGCCGCGCAAGCTGGACGGTCTGTCCTTCCGCATCAACTATAAGAACGGAACCCACAAGGACGTTTTCTACGAGGATTTCAAGGATACCTTTGAGGTAGACGGCTACTACGTTTCCTTGAATTGCGGTGTCGGCCCCCACCGGATCGGTCAGATCCCCGTGACCCTATCCGTTTTCGGCAAAACTCTGACGTATCAGATCACTCTTACCGAGTCTCCCATCCAATCTTTGGAGGTGGTCTCCCTTCCCGAGCAGCCCGAGCTGTTATACTGGGCTTCCCCCGATTTCAGAGGTGCACAGTTCAAGATCCATTATAAGGCCGGCGGCTTCAAAACCGTCACTCTCGACCCGGAAAAAACGTCGGTAAGTGGATACGAGAGTCCCTATTACACCTATGAAGTAGAGCCGAATCATTACATAGAAATCTACGAAGATTCTGTGGGCAAGTGGATCGCCGACTATCTCGGCGTCTCCGTCGTCCTTAAAAAAGAGTATGATACGTCCGCAGAGATCGAAAAGGTTGAGCTCAGCAAATTCAATTCCGATATCAAGGGATCGAAGTTCCTGATCACCTACGTTGGCGGCAGTACCGAAACCGTTACCGTTACCGAGGTATACGGCAGATATTCCGACAATGAGCGCTACGGAAACCTCAAAACGGAAAAGGGCTTTCTGTTCTTTGAATGGGAAGCTTATCCCGACGAGCGCGCTTTCGGAAGACTGAAGATCACCGGCTTCGGAAGCTTTATCATTCCTCTGGATCCATACACCGCAGGAGATCTGGACGGGAACGATGAGGTCACCATTGACGACGCCATTTATCTTCTGTTTGCCATCAACTTCCCCGACACCTATCCCCTGGATCAACTTGCAGACTTTGACGGAAGCGGCGAGGTCACCATCGACGACGCCATTTATCTTCTGTTCCACGTCAACTTCCAGGACTCTTACCCCCTGCATTAAAGCAAAAAGAGCTGCTCTGCGGAGCAGCTTTTTTTATTGCTTTTTATTAATCTTGATGATACAATAGAGAAAACCATCACAAACGAGGTAAACGATGAAAGTAAGACAACTTCTCTCCTTGCTCGTGTGTACGCTTTTTTTCCTCAGCAGTTGCGGAGCGGAGCTAAAGCCTGTGGAAAGCATTCCTGTAAAGACCACCGAAGAAGTGCCGAATGATGTACCGAAAACCGAAAAAAACGACACCGCGGAAGAAGTCAGCGTGATCCCCATAGGGACGACGGGAATGATTTCGCTGAAGGTGGTCAGCTTCAACGTGAATACCTATAACGCTCAACAGGAGAACGAAAAGAATTGGCACAACCGCAAGGACGCCCTTTGTTCTTATATCCTTTCTATGGAGGCAGACGTGCTGTGTCTCCAAGAAACACCCGAGCTGTATCGAGACTACTTCGCAGAAAAGTTTTCCTCGGTTTACGGCTACGAGCATTTTAATCACAATATGACCTTATATCGTAAGGATCGCTTTAAAGAGCTTGGCTTTACGACGCAGTTCTACGGAACGGACCCCACCAAAAAGGCGCCTGCCTACGACGCTTCCATGGAACGAAATTTTACCGTGACGCATCTGCGGGACAAGGAAAGCGGCGCGGAGTTTTATGCAGTGGCGACCCATTTTGACCATAGGGGGCTGAAGGCACGGATCATGGCAGCAAAGCAGCTTTTGGATACTTTCTCCAAAAGTGAGATCCCCTATATCCTCTGCGGAGATTTTAATACCACCGAGGAATCCTACGCATACCGCGATCTGACCTCCCTGTTTCTCGACGCACAAAAGGTAGCAAAGACAAGCGACTCCGGAAGAAGCTTCAATAAGTGGGGAAAGTACGGAGAAGAAGGGCTTCCCATTGACTTTTGCTTTGTTTGTCCCGTCAATATTACGGTTAACAGCTACAAGATCCTGCGGGACCGTTGGGGTGAAAACTACTTGTATTCCGACCACTTTCCCATATGCGTCAACCTGGAGATGGCTTACTGATATGAACGAGTATTTGAAACGCCTGCAAAAACTGGAATTCGTGCTGACCGATGCCTGCACGGGAGCGTGCAAGCATTGTTCCCAAGGAGATCACGCGCGGGGCACAAGACACCTATCCCCGGAGCTTGCCGTGCGCACCGTCAAGGAGCTTTCCGCCGTTTTTTCTCTCCGTACCGTAATGGTCTTCGGCGGTGAGCCCTTGCTCTACCCCGACGACGCAGGAAGCATTATCGCCGCCGCCCGTGACGCTCGGATCCCCCATCGACAGATCATTACAAACGGCTGCTTTACCAAAAACGAAAATGAAATGCGGCGCGTTGCAAGGCTTCTCGGAGAAAGCGGGGTCAACGATCTGCTCCTCTCGGTGGATGCCTTTCATCAGGAAAGCCTTCCTTTGGAGCAGGCACACCTCTTTGCAAGACTTGCACGAGAAGCGGGAATCCCTTTGCGCCTTCAGCCTGCCTGGCTTGTAAGCCGCGAGGACCGAAATGGCTATAACCAAAGCACCCGCGCCATTCTCACCGAGCTGGAACGGGACGGCTTTTGTATCGCCGAGGGAAATATCATTTTCCCCGAGGGCAATGCAAAAAAATACCTTTCCTCATATTTTACGTTCCCACCTCCCCCAAATCCTTACGAGGAGGATCCGCGTGACCTGCACACCCTTTCCGTTGATGCGGACGGCACCGTTCTGGGACAAAGCCTTTACGAAAAAAGCGTTTTGGAGATCGTTGCCTCCTACCGCCCCCACAAGTAAAAAAGAACTGTCTTTCGACAGTTCTTTTTTTACACGATTTCCTGTTCCAAATTTCGGAACAAGGGGGAATCGAAAAAATCATAAATCGTAATTTCCAACCCATCACAAATCTTTTTCAGGGTGGAAACAGTGGTGCTTTCTTCCGTCAATCATATTGGCAAGGGTGTACCGGGTAATGCCACACAACGTTGACAGACGGTTCACCGTAATCCCACGCCCTTCACAGAGTTCTAAGATCCTACCTCACCTTTCGCATTCTTTTCCCGATTCGTTACGGAAAACTGATCTCCATTTCCTTTTCTTGGTAGTCGTCTCCCGTCAAATACGTTACGATAGCCTTGCCTTCTCCGTTCAATCTCGCAGCGCAGATTACGTCGGCGGAAGGAGAAGGGTTGTCGAGCATATGCATTTTACAATACCTCGACGGAGAAAAAATATCTTGAACAACAACAAAGAATGCACCGTTTTCGAACTTACTCAGAACAACGTAATCCCCTTGCGCCACTAGAAAAGAACCCTTTATTTCTGTTACTATGCCGGTCTCTACGTCACAAAATACTGCCCATCGAGTACCGAACCCTGTTCCGCCCGCACCCCAATAAGCCAAAACATTTTCATTGACTTGGTATATAAATCTACTCCTTGAGGCAGTATCCGTCAGCATTACCTTTCCGTCTTTATCCTTGATTTTATAGGTGACAGTATAATCGACGTTTGAAGTAATCGTATAGAACTGACTTAAACTGCAACGCTTCTCTTTATCCCATAGCTCGCATCGACGTATATTTTTCAAGACTCCGCAAAACGTATCCTTTTCGCCACGATCGCTCCGATCGAATACTCCCTCCGCAAGTACGTATCCACCTCCGAACGTACCTGCAAAATGACTATTTGTTTCATATTTGATCTGAACGGCGTTTCCCGTTTGACCGTAATAATCATTTTGGCTTGCGAAGATCCCGTGGTCTCCCTCGTTATATTCAAGAAAACAAAATCCGGTTATTCTGACGAGCTTGCCATCGTATTTCTCCGGGTCGGAAACCAACTGCATCACCGTTATATCTTCAGCTGATTCTAAATCGGGATCCTTTTGATTTTTGGTTACTTCGGCATTTTCATCCGAAACGGGACTGGCTCCCTCTTTGGGATCGGCAAAGGATGGTTTTATGAGAAGCACCACGGTGAGAACCAACGCAAGGACCACCAAGACGGACGAAACAGCGATCGTAATTTGCTTTTTGTTTTTCATAAAAACCACTCCTTTCAATTCGATTGTAGCATACGCTTTTTTTATTGTAAATACCACAAAAAATATTTTTCATTTGACAGTTTTCCGTTTTCGGGTTACAATGGAAAAAACGTTGGCAAGGGAGATTTTTTATGGAATTTTTGACCTATAAGCGCTTGGAAAACGAGAACCTTTTAAAGTCTGTTTACGAGCTGGTTGTTTTGGGCGATCAGGAATTTATTCCGCCCTTATCCGCTCGCTCCTCCACCACACAGCAGACACTTGCGGGAGCGCAGGGGAACGGAATCGACGCATATTTTGAAGAAATGAAAAAGCAGAGCTTCGTCCTTGCCTTCGAGCAGGACAAGGTGGTTGGCTTTATGTCCTTTCGGGAGAATTACGAAAATCCCCATTTGCCCGCGGGGGAAAACCTCTACGCATCGACTTGCGTGGTGCATCCCGATTTTCGCGGCAGAGGAATGATGCGCTCCTTTTACGAGGCGATGATCAAAGCCTTCCACACCCGTCCCATTTACACCCGCACCTGGCACGAGAATATCGGCCATCTTAAGGTTTTGGACCGTCTCGGCTTTACGCTTTTGGAAACCATTGAAAACGATCGCGGCCCCGGGATCCACACCGTTTATTTCGGTAGGCAACCAAAATGAAAAAACAAGAGGCGGTTGCCTCTTGTTTTTTGTTTTTATCCTTTTTTCGTTCTTTCTTTGAAAAGAAAGAACCAAAGAAACTTCTCAAAAATATTTTTCGTTTTTGGCCGTACTTTTTTCAAAAATACTCAAGATGCAAAAGCCCCTGCAAAATCGCAGCCAAATTCTGCCAATCAAATCTGCGAAGTAAATTTGAGAGAGACAAGGAAAGGAAGAAAATTGCGAAGGAGTTTACTCTCGTAAATGACTGAGCAATTTATCGCACCTTGACGAAGTCGCAGCCAAATTTACAAAGCAGAATAAAGCTCCCAAAGCTTATCCATATGATGCCGCGCAATCTTCTCTCCCGTACCGCATTCAAAGTAACAGCTCTTTACCTCATAGCCACCGTTGTTCCAGCAGGATGCGGCAGGAATATAGCGCAGGGCACCGTTGGTGTAACCGTGGATAAAGGTCATTTTAAAGGGACTGGCTTCCCGAACGGAGCGACCGCAGGTATCGTGCCATTCACAGGGAACGGTGGCAAACGCCAGATCACCGATGGCAAGGGTAGTAAGCTGGAGCGAATAGGTATCTGCTTTTTCACCGCTCTTTTCCTTGTATTCCTTGCTGAGAACACCGGGGAGCTTTTCACAGATCACGCGGATCTTGCCCGCGTTTACGGGATGTGCTTCCTTCAGAGCCTCGGCAATAAAGAAGGCAAGCTCTCTGCCCTTTCTCTTGTAATCGGTATTCCCCTTTTCGTTGAGAATGCTGGTGCCGGAGATCAGATTGCCGCAAGCGCCCTGGTGATAAACTACGTGCACGTCCCCCAGTTTCTCCTCAGCAAAGCATCTCATGGGAGATACCCAGTCGGGAGAGAGCGTGGTGCCGTACTGACCCGCCACGTGAGGGGAGCAGGGATGGCACTGCCAGTTGACCATTACAATATCCTTTTTCTCCTCGCGCACCCAGCGGATCACCTGAAGTCTGCTGTCGGCGGGAGTCTCGTGACGTGCCTCCTCGGGACCGCGCGGGGGTCTGAGCCAGTTGCCCAAAAATGAGCCGTCCTCTCGGCTGATATAACGGCGGACCCAGTTCATATCCTTGGTATCGGTAGCACCGATATTGGGGACGGCAGGCGCAAGATCCCGCAGTGCCTCCTCCACCGCCTCCAGAACTCCGCCGTAATAGATGGGAGCGTATTTGTCCAGACCGGGGCAAGCAACGCCGCGGTGCACGCTGGGACCCGCGTGGGTATGGGTGGAGTTGTAGATCACGTATTCCTTGGAGATCCCGAACGCTTCTTCGATCATCCGGCTTGCCTTTTCATAAACGGCGTAGCCGGTATGCAAAGTATCGGAGGAAATAAACAGGGCGATCTGCTCTCCGTCGGAAAGAGCGGTGCAAGACACGCAAATATCGTCCATAATATCACAGCTTGTGCGCTGTGCCTCGCTGCCGTAGCCGCCCAGACCGACGGGCTCGGTGGGATTGACCACCTTGCGGCAAAAGCCTGCCGAAAAGCCTTCCGGTAAAGCAATTCCCGCTGCTTGCAATTTTTCTTTCATATTCATTCCCCTTTCAAGGATTTTTTTCGAAACGTCTTGTATTTCCTTTTGAAATACGATAATATTATAGAGAAATCAAATTCGTCTTGTCAAGGGGAAAAGCAAAAACTTTCAAGGAGCTATTATGAAAATCGAAGGAATTATGCCCGCTTTGGTTTCTCCGCTCAACAGCGACGAAACCGTCAATCTTTCCGTTTTACAGAACCTGATCGAATACTTTCTGCAAAAAGGTGCAAACGGCTTCTATCTGGCAGGTGCTACCGGCGAAGGGCTTGCTATCAATCCTGATCAGCGCAGACTTTTGGCAGAACGTGCCGTTGAGACCGTAAAAGACAGAGTCCCCTGTATCGTTCAGGTAGCCAGTACGGATTTCGGAGAAGTGCTTCGTTTGGCAAAGCACGCCGAGAGCATCGGCGCCCACGCCATTTCTTCCACTCCGCCCATTTTCTTTCGCTATGATGAAGACGACGTTTATCAATACTATAAGCGCCTGTCCGACGCGGTGCATATTCCCATAATGATCTACAACAGCCCCCTGGCAGGCTTTCCCATTACCCCCGCGTTTGCCGCACGGATGTTTGAGATCGACAACGTCACCTCCATCAAATGGACCTCCTCGGACTACTTCGGCTTGATGCAGCTAAAGGAGCTGACACAGGGAGAAATGACGGTTATGAACGGTCCCGACGAAATGCTTCTGATGGGTCTTTCCGCAGGTGCAGACGGAGGAATCGGCACCACCTATAACTTTATGCTCACCCACTATCTGTCCGTTTATGGCGCCTTCCGTGACGGAAATATGGAAAAAGCAAAAAATGCTCAAGATAAGATCACCGCGATCATCGCCGCCCTTCGCACCTTGAAGGGATGTCCCTCTATCCCCGCGACCAAGGCACTTTTGGAGGAGGTTGGCTTTGCGGTAGGAGACGCCGCCTTCCCGATGAAAAAGCTTTCCTCCGAGAAAAAGCGCGAGCTTGTTAACGTCCTGACCGAGGCAGGCTGGAACCGTGAGCTGTAAGGTACACGAGCACCGTGCAGACGTATGCGTCGTCGGCGGCGGCTTTGCGGGGATGTGTGCCGCCATCGCGGCGGCGCGACACGGGGCAAAGGTAGCGATTCTTCACGACCGTCCCATGTTCGGCGGAAACGCCTCCTCCGAGGTTCGGATGTGGCCTATGGGCGCAAAGGGGCGGAACCTGCGGGAAACGGGTCTGTTCGAGGAGATCGTCCTTGCCAATATGTACCGCAATCCCACCCGCGCCTACGGGATCTGGGATTCCGTACTGTATGAAAAGGTTAAGTTTCAGGAAGGCATCACCTGTTTTCTGAACTGCTCGGTCTTCGATGCCCAAACGGAAGACGGAAAGATCCGATGGGTGATGGGCTGGCAGACCACCACTTATCAGCACCACAAGATATGGGCGGATATTTTTATCGACTGCTCCGGTGACAGTATTTTGGCAGAGCTTTGCGGGGCAGAATACCGCTTCGGCAGAGAAGCCGCTTCGGAATTTGATGAAAGTGCCGCACCGACCTGCGCCGACCGAAAAACGATGGGCAATTCCTGCTTGATCCAAGTACGGGAAACGCCCGTTTCCATCTCCTTTACCCCTCCGAAATGGGCGCGCAGTATCCAATCGGAGGAACAAATGGCTACCCGCCCGCATCTGCCCGATCAGTTTCGGGATAACAATTTCTGGTGGATGGAGCTGGGCGGCGAAAAAGATACCATCGAAGACGCAGAGGAGATCCGCGATGAGCTTCTCGCTCTCTCCTTCGGCGTTTGGGATCATATCAAAAATCACGGCGACCATCACGCGGACCGCTGGGAGCTGGACTGGGCGGGCTTTTTACCGGGAAAACGGGAAAGCCGCCGCTACGTAGGCGACCATATCCTGAGCCAGAAAGAGGTTCAGGCAGGCGGCAAATTCGACGACGTGATCGCCTACGGAGGATGGCAGATCGACAATCACCCTCCCGCCGGCTTTGACCATAAAGGGGAGCCCACCACCTATTATCCGTGCCCGCCTTGCTTCGGCATTCCTTATCGCTGTCTGTATTCCAAAAATATCGATAATCTGATGTTCGCGGGTCGCAATATCAGCGTGACCCACGTAGCGATGGCGGCATCCCGCGTAATGGCAACCTGTGCCCTTTTGGGACAGGCAGCAGGAACCGCGGCGGCTCTTGCCATCAAAGAGGGTGTTTCGCCCAGAGGGGTTCTGAAAAACATCCGCACCCTGCAAAAGGCTTTGATGGATGACGATTCCTACCTCCCCGAGCATACCCGTGAGATCTCCCCGCTCTGCCGCTCTGCACAGTTGGAGGGGGAAACCGCCGAGGCGGAGATCCTGCGAAACGGCTTAGACCGTCCAACCGAAAGCGGAAGCAATCTCGTCGAGGTCCCACTCGGAAGCGAAATAACCTACCGCTTGGCAAAGGAAAGCTTCGTCAAATGCGCCCGCATCGTCTTCGACAGCGACCTGAACCGTGACACGGTAAAGGGAGGCATTCAGGAGGTGAGGGACTGTCCCACTCTTTGCAACCGACCTCTTAATATGGAGCCCTACACCTTTCCCGCTACCATGGTAAAAAAATTCGAACTGCTTGCAAACGGAGAAATGCTTTGTGCGGTAGAGGAAAATCATCAAAGACTTGTAAAGATCGAAATCGATCGACCCGTAAAAACGTTGACCTTGCGTCCGATTTCTACCTACGGCTCCGGGCAAGCAAGGATATTCTCTTTCGATTTTGAATAATTAAAAATACTCAGGAGGAAAAAATGAGCAAATACGGTGTATCCATCAAATGGCTTGCAGTAGCAAGCTTTGAAATGAAGCTGGGAAACAAAACCGTTGTTACCGACCCTTATATCACCGAATGTGTGGGAACAAAGCTGGATTGGACCGCGGTGGAAAACTGCGATTTTATCACCCTGACCCACTCTCACTGGGATCATATTACCGACATCCCCAGACTGTATCAGAAATTCGAGCCCAAGATCCTAACCGCCGAAATGACGGCACTGGAGATCGCAAAATGGCTGGATATATGGCCCTCCAAGGTCTATCCCATGTACCCGAACACCGAGCTGGACTTCGGCGATTTCAAGGTGAAAGCCCTTTACGGCAGACATATTTTCAATGCAAAGTGGGGCATACGCAGTTACGTTGAGAAGCGTGCACCAAAGCTTGAAGTCTGCAAGGATCCGTACGTTTTGAAAATGCAGGAGCTGGGTAGCTTTGAATACCGCAACTTCCTCTTCACCTTGCCCAGCGGCATCAAGATCCTACATTGGGGCAGCGCCCCCACCCCCGAGCAGATCGCCATTTGCAAGGCGGAAGCTCCCGATATTGCCATCATCCAGCGCGCAGGCTCCCCCGCTCAGATCGAAAAGCGGGCTGACTTTGCCGCCGCCATCGGCGCGAAAGTGGTCATTCCTCACCACCACGATTTTCAAGGCGCGGATGATCCCGCAGTAGTTGAAGCATTTAAGAAAGCATACCTTGCAAGAGTGCCCGACGGCACCTTTATCACCCCCGTCCACGGCGAGTGGATCGAGCTTTAATAAGGAGAAAAACAATGGCAAATACTTACTCTCTTACAGTCATTTACCTGGCGAAGGACGGCTGCGGAAGAAAGTTCGTCAAGGAGCTGGAGGAAAGCGGCGTAGCCAACAAGATTCGCCGCGAAGACGGATGTCTGCACTACGACTATTACTTCAAATCCTGGGACGAGGATACG
Organism: Oscillospiraceae bacterium; assembly: GCA_015065325.1. Classification (GTDB taxonomy): domain Bacteria; phylum Bacillota; class Clostridia; order Oscillospirales; family SIG627; genus RGIG5579. The sequence continues at coordinate 24,040 of SVQO01000001.1, forward strand.
GTTCTTCTCTTTGAGGAATGGGCGAGCCGTGAGCACCAAAAGGTGCACGTTACTCAGCCTCACATCAAGGATCTGAAGGCGATCAAGGAAAAATATATTCTGCATAGCGAAAAATACGATAATTTATAAGATGAGGTAACCCAATGAGCTTTGATTCCAAAAACCCGTGTCCCTTTTGCGGAAAAATGCACCAAAGCCGTGTGGAAAAGGTAATCCGCGGCAAAGGCGTTTTATCCCTTTTACCCCAAGTTCTTTCGGAAAAAGGGGTGAAAAAGCCCTTCCTTCTCTCCGATGAAAATACCTATCGGGCGGCAGGCGAGAAGGTCTGTGCGCTCCTTGGGGAAAAGAACATTCCCTTTTCTCAATGCATTCTTTCCGGGGATCACGTTGAGCCCGACGAGCACGCCATGGGCTCCGTTCTTTTGCACTACGACGCTTCCTGCGACGGCATCGTTGCCATCGGAAGCGGTGTCATCGGCGATCTGTCAAAGATCCTGGCACACAGCAGCAAGAACCCCTTATTCACCGTAGCCACCGCCCCCTCTATGGACGGCTTTGCCTCCGAAACCTCCTCGATGGTTCGCGACGGCTTGAAGGTCTCCATTCCCTCCCAATGCCCCTGCGTCATCATCGGTGACACGGATATTCTGAAAAACGCACCGATGAAAATGCTTCGTGCGGGACTGGGGGATATGCTGGCAAAGTATATCAGCATCTGCGAGTGGCGCATCGGACATCTGATCACGGGCGAATATTACTGTGAGGAGATTGCCGAGCTGGTCCGAAATGCCCTGAAGAAATGCGTAGATAACGCAGACGGTCTTCTGGCGCGAGAGGAGGAAGCAGTGGAGGCAGTGTTCGACGGCTTGGTTTTGGGAGGACTTGCCATGGCATACGCAGGTGTTTCCCGCCCCGCCTCCGGCGTAGAGCACTATATTTCCCACGTTTGGGAAATGCGCGCCCTCTCCTGCGGTGAAAAGTCCGAGCTTCACGGTCTGCAATGCGCCGTCGGAACCCGCATCGCCGCAAAGCTTTACGCAAGGCTGCTCGCAGTGACTCCCGACGAAGAAAAAGCTCTTGCCCACGCGCAAGCCTTTCACTACGCCGACAAGGCAGAGCAGCTCCGCGCTTTCCTCGGGAACGGTGCCGAGACCATGATCGCTCTGGAGCAAAGAGAAGGTAAATATCTGCCCGAGGCACAGAAAAAGCGTTTGGAGATCATCCTTTCCCATTGGAACGAGATCCTTGCCATCGTCCGCGAGGAGATCCCCTCCCCCGCAGTTTTGGACGAGCTGTTTGACAAGATCGAAATGCCAAAGCTTCCTTCCCTCGTGGGAGCTAACGACGAGGATATCCGAAAGGCGTTCCTCTTTACCGGTGACATTCGTGATAAGTACGTTTTGTCCCGCCTGCTTTGGGATCTTGGACTGGAAGAAGAATTTGCGGAAACGATTTTGGAAGATATGAGGTGAATAAAATGAAAAATATCGTTGTGGAAGGACATCGCGGCTGGGCGGCAAAATACCCCGAAAACACGATGCTCTCCTATATCAAGGCAATGGAGCTGGGTGTGGATGCCATTGAATTCGACGTATGGCTCACCTCCGACAAGGTCCCCGTTCTGATGCACGACGGCAATGCGGCGCGCACCTGCGGCGTGGCAAAGCTGATCTCGGAAATGACCCTTGCAGAGGTAAAGGAGCTGGAGCCCTGCTACCGTGAAAAATTCGGAGATGAATTTGCAGGTCAAGGATTGCAGGTTCCCACCCTGGAGGAGCTTTTGCAGTACTGCAAGGAGCATCACCCCACCATTAAGCTGGGTGTGGAGATCAAAGAATACACCGAGGAAAACGTAGATCTGACCGTTGCGCTTCTGAAAAAGTACGGCTTCTTTGATACCTGCTATTTCTACGCCTTCAACGCAAGGATCATCAAATACCTGAATACCCGTTACAACGGACGCACCATGGGTTATCCCGACCTTTTGATGCAGGAATTTGAAGCGGACAGCTACTCCTATTACAAGGAGATCGGTATCAGCCTGAAGGTGGCAAGATCCGAAGCCGCCGAGCTTTTCCTTTCCAAGGGCCTTCCGATGCACTTCTACTGTGCAGATAACGAGGAGGACGTGAAAATGTGTATCGAAAAGGGCGCAGACCTTATCACCGCCAACGATCCCATCGCCTTAATGAAGTATCTGGGAAGACTGTAAAAGAAAAAACGGAGTGAAATTCACTCCGTTTTTTTACTTTATTCTCTCCCGATATACCTTTCAAAAGCATAGACCAAAACGGGGATCAAGACGATCTGTACAACGATCCCCGGAATTGCCTCCGAAAACGCCTTTGCAAAAAACATGGAAAGAGTAAAGGAAGCTCCTTGGATCCCCATACAGATCCACATCGCCACGCCCCAAACCATTCTTCCCGCAAGCATCGCCGACAGGAGAGCTGCGTAAATTCGAATCCGATTACGCAAAAGAAAACGGTATAAAGCTCCCGAAACAACGCCGTAAACCGCAAGCTCCAGCGCCATACAGACCGCAGAGGGAAACAGAGGGGGCATTCCCAGTGCCAGAGAGCGAAGCAAGGGAGCAATAAAGCCCACTGCACCTCCGAACCGAGGCCCCAGGATAAAACCGCACAGCAAAACGGGAATGTGCATGGGGCAAAGCATCGATCCGATTTTCTGAATCTGTCCCGTAAAAAACGGCAACACGTAGGCAAGTGCCAAAAACATGGCGGCAAAGACGGTTTTCTGAAAATTTTTACGATTATTTCTCATAAGGTTTCCTTTCCGAATGCAAAAAAGGCGTTATCATCCCTTCTGGGATCATAACGCCTTCACGGCATCGTTTCAATCATTTTTTATCGAAAGGAAACTTCTGTCTCCGAAACCGTTCTTCAGAACGACGGAAAAATTCTATCACAAAGGTCCATAAAAGTCAACTATTTTCCTTCGGCAAGAAGCCGCTCCAGTTTGGATACCGTATCGGAAATCAGAGCCGCCGTGCTCACGGTGGAAAAACCGGCAACCAGATTTTCGCATTTATTCATAGGAAGCAGAATGCGGGTCGCATCTGCACGGGAAACGGAAAGCGCCATTTTTTCGGTAATCTCTCCCAAAAGGGAATCTGCGATCACGATGCCGATGGGGCCAATGATCACGTCTGCCTTGCGGCAAGCAACTGCAACGGGATTTTCCCCCGTAGCGGCTTTTTTCGCCCCCGACTTCAGCATAGCCGCCGTTGCCACCGCATTGGTACCGATGGCGATAACGTCAACATTTTGAAATTTTGCGGTAATTTCCTTTACCAGTTGAGCACCGAGCTGACCGCCCTGCCCGTCAATGATAACAACGTTCATATACAACCTCGTTTCCGACAAACGCTACTTTTTCAGATTTTTTCGGATCAACTCTCTGCCGCGCCAGGAAAAGGCGCGGGCGAGAAATTCCTTTTTCGGCAATTCCGCAGACTCGGAAGTAAGACGGGTCACGTGATCTGTTTGGAAAAAGGGGATGGGTGTCAATGCCGCAGACCGATTCATGGGGCAAACGTTCTGACAAAGATCACAGCCCCACTTACAGTCAGCCTCGGCAAGAAGCTTATCCTCCTCGGGAGTTCGGTTTTTCTTTTGGGAAATCAAAGAAAGGCATCGCTCCCGACCGGGATCCAAAATCGCTCCCGTGGGACACGCCCTTTTGCAGGCACCGCAGCCGCAGCACCGCTCCGCCTCCCGCTTCGCCCCGTTGGGGATCAAAGCACGGGTCAGAAAAAACGCACCGATGAAAAAGAAAGAGCCGTATTTGGGATGGATGAGGAGCCCGTTTTCACCCATAACGCCAAGCCCCGCCGCAAGTGCCGTTTCCCGCTCCGCAAGGGGGGAGGAATCCGCAAAGCCTCGGAACGCCACCGAGATCTCCTTTTCCTTCAAATATCCGGCCAGGCGGTCGGAAAGCTCCCGCAGATACAGGTGATAGTCCCGCACCTGCGCATACACGGATAAATTGGTGGTTTTCTGCCCTGCATTATAGGGGATCAGAAAGACAACGACGCTTTCGATCTTTCCGATCTGCTCCTGGGTACGGGCAAACTTTTCCCGATCCCAAAGGGTCACGTCCTCAGGTGCAAGCGCTGCATAGTATTCAATTTTTTCCCGTTCAAAAAAAGCCTTCAGCATAATCCCCTCCTGCAAAAAGTGTACCAAAGAAACCGATTTCCGTCAATCACTTTTTCAAAAAATCAAAGTAGGGGTCCCTGCCCTTTTTGCCAAAAAATTCGGCTCGAAGATCCCGCACCCGTTCCGCAGGCTCCACCCTTTGCCCCGGCAAAAAAGGCAAGGAGGCGAGACCGTATCGAAGGGCGTCGGGAGCGTGGGTGATCTCGTGGGGCGTCAAAGCGGCATCCTCGGTGTGAACGGGGTCGAAGGTAAGGCGGGGCAAGGTGCGCAAAAGATTGCGGCAGGGAGAAAAAATACCCAGATACGCTCCTTCATCTCCTTCCGCCCGCAAGAATTCGCGGACCCGACGCCAACCGGGGATTCTGCCGTTATCCGCGGGAACCAGCCCCTTAAGCCCGCCCGATGCCATAATATCAAAGCCGGTCCTTCCCACGTCTTGCCGTCTGCCTGCAAGGTCGGGAGACGCGGCAAGGTAGCGCAATTCCTCCCCTCCCGTCATCGCCGCGATTTTCCGCGCTGCCTCGGAAAGCACCAGATCCGGCTCGTGCAGCTCCCGATAGACCACCAGACGGCTTCGGTCGGGCGGATAGGCAAACCACAGACAGCAGGTCATATCCAGACCGTAGTCCATAGCCGCAAAGCGGTGCCAGGTATCGGGGATCTCAAAGGGGGCTATCTCGTGACGGGCACGGTCAAACTCCGTAAAATATTGCCCCTCAAAAGCGTCCCAGTCCCCCTCCAGCATCGCCTTTCGCCGCAGAGGCGGCAAGCTTTCCAGATTGCGCACGTATTCGGGATTTTCCGAAAGCAGATAACGGTTGTCATAGACCGTGGAAGGAATAAAGACGTAATCCTCGGGACACTCTCCTTCCCGATAGTCCCGATCGATAAACAGCCTTTTGACCCAGGCATGTCCCACTCCCCCCGGATTCATGGTGAAGTACATACGGGGGACGAATTTCTCGCGCATAGCTCCGGACAGACGGCAACACTCGGTCATCGCGTAATATTGGTTTTCCGTAAACTGAGTTGCCTCCTCCATTCCGATCACCTCGTACGCCTGCCCCTGATACTGAAGCGAATCCGACTCCTCCGCCAGATACCCCAATTTAATGCGGGATCCCGACGGAAAAATAAATTCCTTGGTGGATTCCCGAAAATGGGCAATGCCGTAGAGCCAGCGGCGCAAGGGATTGATATGATTTTCCCGCAGCTCCGGAAAGCTTCGCCGCAAAAGCAGAATTTGTATCCCCGGATAGCGCAGTGCCAGAAGCACCAGCTTTGCACGCATGGCAAAGCTTTTTCCGCCCCCTCTTGCCCCACCGTAGGCAATGCGGCGCGCCTTGGCACGGAAGAATTCCTCCTGTGGCGGAAAGGGATGGAGGGAGGACAGTAATTTTTCGGTTGCATTCATTTTTTCTCTTGACAAACCGTGAAAAAAGGATTAAGATGATGATACGCACATGAGCGGAAAAACAGGGGTGCTGTTTACGACGGCTGAGATGCGGGAGACCGCGAACCCTTTAACCTGAGATGGATAATACCGGCGTAGGGAGTTTTTAAGAGAACCAGATTCACGTTCGCACGGGACTTCCGTCCTGTGCGATTTTTTTGGGAGTTTGTTATGAAAAAGACAAAGAAACTGGTCACCTCCGCAATGCTCATTGCCCTGGGTACCGCAATTTCCTTCGTATCCGAATGGATCCCCTTTCTGAATCTGCCCTTCGGCGGGACCGTCACGCTGGCAAGTCTTTTGCCCTTGGTTTTGATCTCCTGGATGTACGGCATCCGTTGGGGGCTGGGAAGCGCCTTCGTTTATTCCCTCCTGCAAATGGCAGTAGGCTTTAAAACCGTTTCCTCTCTTTTTCTTCCCACTTCCGACTCCTATATGGGCGCAGGCTTTGCCATTCTGATCCTGCTTTTGGATTACGTGCTTGCCTTTACCTCCGTAGGAATCGGCGGTGCGTTCCGCAATCGTCTCTCCAAAAAGTGGGCGATCGTTTTCGGAAGTGTTTTGGGTCTTTCCCTTTGCTACCTGTTTCACGTACTTTCCGGCGCTATTTTCTACGGCGCGTGGGCAGAATACTTCTTTTTGGAAAGCGCGGCAAAGGACCTTGCCATTTCCGCTTGGGTAATGGAGAACTTCAGCGGAACGGGGCTTGCCGTTTGCTATTCCGTGATCTACAACGGGCTTTATATGCTGCCCGAGATCCTCATTACCGCCCTTTGCGGCTACGGCATTGCCAAAATTCCTACCTTGAAGAAAGACTGATTTATGAAAAACATTTGTCACGTTGTAGGCGCGGGCGACTTTTCCCCAAGCCTTCTGAGCCTTAAGTCCGAGGACCTTCTGATCGCCGCGGATGCAGGCTACGACCATTTGAAAAAAGCAGGGATTGCTCCCCACCTTTACATCGGGGACGGCGATTCCCTGGGCTATACTCCCGACGGGGTTGAAACCGTGGTTCTCCCTGCGGTAAAGGACGATACGGACATCCACGCCGCTCTGAAAGAGGGGCTTGCCCGCGGCTTTCGTCACTTTCGCATTTACGGTGCCTTGGGCGGAAAGCGCTTCTCCCACTCCTTGGCAAATATGCAGGTTCTCGCCTTCCTTGCCGACCAGGGGGCGGTCGGGATCCTTCTGGACGAAAACTACTCGGTACAGCTTCTCACCGAAGGCAAATACCTATTTGATTTTGCGGGAGGCTATTTCTCCCTGTTTGATTTCAAGGGAGACGGTGTGATCTCCGTCAGCGGGGCAAAATATCCCTTGACCTGCGCCGCTCTGCCTTTCCATCTGACCCTCGGTACCAGTAACGAAGGAACCGAAAAGACCTGTATCGAGGTTCACCAAGGTCTCTTTTATCTGGTGCGTGAGCCTTGATCACTCCGCCCACTGGGTGCAGACGCCAAGTCCCGCGATCTCCTGCGTTTCCTCCCCTTGCCAACGCTTGTAGTTGGCTTCCAAAAAAAGCTTTGCCCCGTGGAAGGTGTCCTTGCAAAACAGTTTTTCCTCCGCGTATTCTTCGATCCTCAAAAGTGCTCGGTCAATGAGCACTTTTATTTTTTTGTTTCGGATCCCAAAAAGCGCGTCTCGGTCGGAAAAGCCAAGAGCCAAAGCAAGCCCCGTAACGGTGTACGGCTTTTCGTCGTAAAGCACCTCCCCGCCCTTGCTCAAAAGCACGTTCCCCTCTTGATCCCGCTTCTCCACCCTGCGGGAATCAAAGTATGCACAAATGCGCTTTTTCACTACTTCTTCATCCAATTTTTTCACAGCTTTTCTCCTTTCTTTTTTGCGCATTATATCCGAAATCAGCCGTGACAGGCAATGACAATCGTAACAAAATCCGGGTTTTCAAGAGGTATTTTTAAGATTGACAATTTATGGGAATAGTGGTAGAATGGGCTGGAAAATTCGACATATTGTTTTATTAAGGAGAAAAGAAGTGAAAAGAGTAATTGCGCTGGTTTTAGCATTGGTGACGATTTTTTCTTTGGTAGCTTGCTCTTCCGACGAAAGCAAGCGGAACGACGAAGATAACCGGAACGGAAAATCCGCGGGGACGCTGACCGATTCCGGAGAAAAGGCATCCGAAGAAGAAATCCAAACACCTGAGATCGATATTTCTACAATAAGAATCGGAAGCTATATTAATTTTGGTACATACGAGCAGGACAACAACGTCGAAAACGGCAAAGAAGCCGTGGAATGGCTTGTACTTGATGTAAAAGACGGAAAAGCACTTTTACTCAGCAAATACGCCCTTGATTGTAAGCAGTACCACTCAAAAGATGTAGATGTTACTTGGGAAAATTGCACGATACGCGAGTGGTTAAATGACGATTTTTTCAAAGAAGCATTTTCCACAGGCGAAAGAGCAATCATTCCTACGGTCACGGTTCCAGCAGACAATAATCCCTATTACGATACAGATCCCGGTAATGCAACGCAGGATCAAGTATTCCTTCTGAGTTTCGTCGAGGCAACCAATTATTTCAGCTCCGATGAAGAAAGAATGTGCAAACCTACGGATTATGCAATTGAAAACGGAGTAGACACAAGTAAATATAACGGAAACTGCCGTTGGTGGCTGCGAACCCCCGGTAAGAATAAAAAACTTGCCACCGGAGTCGTCAATTTCGGAGACCCCAATGAGTATGGTGATCCCGTTATCAATCGTAGCCTTGGTGCTGTTCGCCCCGCTTTGTGGATTGATCTCTCAAAAATCAAATAAATACAACTAAGGAGAGTCCCCCCTCTCCTTTTATACTTCGTTTTGTATGAACTTGAAAAAAGCCTTTTTCCTTTCCGCCAAAAGGGAGAACACATTCTTGACAAAACTTGAAAATCGTGGTATTTTTGTAGAGTAATTTTAGAAGCTCTAAGGGGGATTGTATCAATGGGCGTAAAAAATGCATTGTTGAAAGGAATCAAATCGGCTACGAAGTGGATCGCGAAAAATCCCGATGCCGTTGCGAAAGCCGCCGAGAAGCTGATCCCCGACGACAAGGATAAGAAAAACGAGAAAAAGAAGAAAAAGTAAATCGTCACCACCACAAAAAAACGGAAGCATTCGCTTCCGTTTTTTGATTGCATATTTACTTTTGAATGCGTTCCCAAGAGGGCTCGTCGGGGAGGATGGTTTCGAAGTGGGCAATAAAGCCGTTTTCCATTTCACCGCGGTATTTTCCTTCCAGGAATGCGGGGATCACCTGACGGAAGTTCTCCCAAGACTGTGCCTCCTCGTCGGGGCAGATGGGATAGAACATTGCACCGTTGGCGCGGGCAGCGTCACGGTCACCGGGGGCATCGCCCAGCATCAGGATCTTATCGGGATCGTAATTTCCCTTAAGAGAAGCAATGATCTCCTTTTTGGTTCCGCTTTCCTGACCCTTGACCGCAAGCAGGAGGGGGAACAGACCGTGCTCCTTCCACTCACGCTCCAGCGCTTCCTCGGGAGTTGCGGAAACGATGACGATATCCGCCTGCTCAGACAATGCTTCCAGGCACTCTCTCACGTAGGGGAAGGGGGGGACGCCGTAAACCATATCGCTTACGCGTGCGTTCACGTCGTAGGACCAATCCAGCACCGTGCGGATCTCGGTCAGCTCGGGATGCTTGGCAAGATGCTCCTCCAAGCCCTGATTGCCCAGAACGCCGCCGCCCGCGATATAATCGCGGAGCGCCTGCAAGCGGGTCACGGTAACACCGCGTTCCAAAACCTCGCGGCGATTTTCCAAAACGTCCAGTGCACGGCAAAGTGCAAGAAGTCTGTGAACACCGCGGGTAGCGGAATACAAATTGGTAAAATCCCAAGCTTCGCGGGCGTACTTGGATACTGCCTGCAAGCCGAAATGCTTGATAAAGGGGGGACAGAAGCACTCCTTGTGCTTGATCTCCATGGTATCAAAAACGCATCCGTCGGAATCGATACATACCAGATAAGGCTTTGCCATCTTCTCTCTCCTTACAGTTCCAAAAACTTTTCGAATGCCACGCCAACACCGTCCTCAAAGTTGGGAGCGGTCACAAAGTCTGCGGCTGCCTTGATATCGTCGGTGGCGTTGCCCATGGCAACACCTACGCCGCAAGCCTTGATAATGGCAAGGTCGCTGACGCTGTCACCAATGGCAAGAGTCTCCTCGAAGGAAACACCGAGACGGCCCAGAACCTCTCTTACTGCACAGAGCTTATCCAGACCCTTGTGCAAGAACTCCATATGGAGAGCGGCACCGGGCTTGGGATGATAAATATAACCGGTTGCGGTAACGCGATCATACATTTCCTGCTGAAGCTCGGCGGGAATGTTGTAGATATTCATTTTCTCAACGCCCAGCTTATTCTCACGGAAATATGCAGAAGGCTTTTCTACGGCAACGTATCTTCCGTCGCGCATATACCAAAGGTGATGCTCAGGAACCAGAGACCAATCGATGGGCTCTACCATGGTCTTTTCCATATGTACAATCTTATCGGCGGCGATCTCGTTAAACAGACCGTGACCCTCCAGGATCTCGCAAAGCTCGGCAGCCTCGTTGTAAGGGATCAGATCCTCGTAAATGCTTTCTCCGGTCTCGCGGTCGTAGGCTCTTGCACCGTGGGAGGTGATAAAATAACGAAGACCCGGCAGAGTCAGAAGCTGGGGAGGCATAGAGTTGTAGGTTCTGCCGGTACAGGGGATCACGTGAACGCCTTTTTCCATTGCCTTATAGATCGCTCTCATATTGCGTTCGGAAATGGCTACCTGGCTGTTCCCCAGAACGGTACCGTCCATATCCATCAGTATTGCACGAATTTTCATAGCAAAAAAGTCCTTTCTCAGCGCAGTATTTGATTTACTTTTTTATTATAGCATAATTTTATTTACAATCAATTACAAAAACAAACGGAAAAAGATTGCAATTCTATACTTTTTCTGCTAAAATAAGACAGAAAGGAAGTGACGGTATGACGGAGAAGATCCTCTGCGCCCACGAGCGTACGCAAAAGCCCTCCATGGAAGAAAGAATGATGCACAGTCACGACAACTACGAGGTGTATTATCTGCTTTCGGGAGATGCGGATTTTTTGGTGGAAGCCACCCGCTATCACCTTTACCCCGGAGATCTGCTTCTGATGCGCAAGGGCGAGGTGCATATGTTCCGTCTTCGTTCCGCCGCCCCCTACGAGCGGATGCACGTCAATTTTGATATTTCTCCCCTGCTCTCTCAGATCGGGATGAGCGAGCTTCTCACCCCCTTTGCCGACCGCAAGCTGGGTACCTTTAACCATTACCCTGCCACGCTGTTCCCCGACCTCCCCTTTAAAAAGGATATGGAGCGCCTTTGTGACGCAAAGCAGGAGGACAAGCTTTTGTACCTGCTTCCGCTTTTGGCGGAACTGAAGGGTGCCTTTGAGACCCTGAAAGAAAATCCCACCTCCACCGCGCCCGACCGCGCCTCTGCCATCGTATCCTATATCAACGCCCACCTGTCCGAGGAGCTGTCCTTGGAGAATCTCTCCGCCCGCTTTTATTTGAGTCAGACCCATTTGAACCGAATTTTCCGCGCCTCCACGGGCACCACCGTATGGCAATACATTACCATCAAGCGTCTTTATTTTGCCAAAGAGCTGTTGGCTCTGGGCAAAAAGCCCACCGAGATCGCCCTCCTCTGCGGCTTTAAAGATTACACCACCTTTTTCCGAGCTTACAAAAAGCTATTTGGGGAAGCACCGGGGGGTAGAACCTGGAAAAAAAACTCCCCGTAATCCCATTTTTCCCTTGATAAATGCCCTTTCCCGTGCTATTATATTTTCTAGAAACAAAAAGGAGACGAGGAATGAAAAAACTGCAACGCACTCTCCTTGTTCTGTCGATTTTTTTTGCCGCAGCAATGCTCTTTTTTACGTTTTTTAATTTTGCCTGGCACTCCGATGCCAAGGGCTTTCAATACGGCTGGGGAAGCCCCATCGGCTTTCAAAAAGGCACACTGAGTACCGTTGCCGACTGCGTCTGGACGGCGGCTCCCTTTTTACTGCTGCTCTCCTCCGTTTTCTTTTTCTTCGGAGAAGGAGCCAAGCGGATCGGTACGGTCTTTTCCTGTTTGCCCTTAAGCGTCTATGCGCTTCTGCGCTTTCCCGATCTGATGAAGGAGGACGTTCACCATACGCTGGCGTTTACCGTTTTGGGAATTCTGTTCGTCGGGGTATTCACCATGGTCTTCGCCTTTATGCCCGAAACGAAAAAAATTGCCCCCGCCGTCGCATTCACCTATATAGGGCTTGAAATCCTGTTTTTGATCCTCTCCTTTTCATTTCAGGAGAAATACTCCTATTTCTATTTCCAGGTGAATACGCTCATCTTCGACCGCACTATGATCTTCCGCTATCGCTTTTTCGTCATCTCCACCTTTTTTTATTACATCTTTTACGCTCTTTCGCTGGGACTTCGGATGATCTGCCTCCCCGAGAAAGCGGCAAAGGAGACGGACGCTTCGGCAATACAGCCCGAGCCTGTCAAAGCAGAGGAAGAAAACAAATCCGACCCAGAGGAAAACGAGGAAGAAGATTATTCCTCCCTCACACTGGAGGATCTGGGAATTCAACGATAAATTCGGAAAGGATCTTATTATGAAATTAGAATTCGGTTACGGAACGGGCATTCAGGAAGTCGTCCTCCCCGAGGAAAATCTGATGGACGTTCTGGTATCCAACGACATCCCTCACGAAAGACGGGATGAAGCTGCCGTTCTCTACGCGCTGGAAAACCCCATCGGCAAGGAGCGCCTTTGCACTTACGATCTGGCAGGAAAGCGCATTGCCATCGTCACCAGCGACATTTCCCGCCCCCTGCCCAGCTACCGCATCTTGCCCGCGCTTTTGGACGAGCTGATCAAGGCAGGTGCCGAGGAGCAGAATATTACCGTGGTTCTGGCACTGGGCTCTCACCGCAAGCACACCGAGGAGGAAAAGATCGCCCTTTGCGGCAAGGAGGCATACGGACGGGTCCGCTGCATCGACTCCACCCCCGAGGATTGCGTCCATTTGGGCACCACCCGAAGCGGCACCCCCGTGGATATTTCCCGCGCCGTTGCCGAGGCGGATTTCAGAATTTGTCTGGGCAATATTGAATTTCACTATTTCGCAGGCTACTCCGGCGGCGCGAAGGCAATTATGCCCGGTGTATCCACGCCCGAGGCAATTCAGGCAAACCACCGTATGATGGTCTCCCCCGACGCCCACGCAGGCAAGCTGGAGGGCAACCCCATCCGAGAGGACATCGAGGAAGCAGGCGAGATCTGCGGAATTGATTACATCGTCAACGCAGTCCTGGACGAGCACAAAAATATCGTTTACGCCGTCGCAGGCGACGCGACGGAGGCACATCGGGTCGGCTGTCGCTATCTGGACCGAATGTATCGCAAGACCCTTCCCTCCCGCGCAGATATCGTTTTGGTTTCTCAAGGCGGTGCTCCCAAGGATGCCAATCTGTACCAAACCCAGAAGGCACTGGACAACGCCAAGCACGCCGTAAAAAAAGGCGGCACCATCATTCTCATCGGCGCCTGTCCCGAAGGAATGGGCAGCAAAAAATTCGAGTCTTGGCTGACCAATGCCCCCACCGCCCATTCTATGGTAGAGCGGATCCATAAGGAATTCGAGCTGGGCGGGCACAAAGCGGCGGCAATCGGCATGGTTCTGGAGGATGCCGACATCTACTTCGTATCCGAAATGGATCCGGATTTCGTCCGCAGTATTTTCCTGACCCCCTTCTCCAGCGCACAGGAAGCACTGGATTGTGCAATGAACAAATACGGCAAAAACGCAACCGTTCTGGCAATGCCCTACGGTGGCGCTACTCTGCCCATGGCAGAGGAATAAATGCAATTTTGAGAGGAGCGTATTATGCAATTATCCGATCGCATCATTCCCACCCCCCAAAAGCTGAACGTTTCCGAGAAAAAGCTTTCCCTCGGCAGCTTCGGTAAGGTCTCCTACCGCGTAGAGAAGACCGAGGCTCCCTTTTCTCTGGAAAGAGCCTACGCACGTCTGAAACAGGAGCTTCCCGTCCGCTTCGGCTGTGATGAAGCAGAGAACGGTGCTCTGACCATTACCCTGAATGCATCAAATGCACCCGAGGGTATCAAAAATCCCGAGCAAGGCTACGCCGTAAAAGCGGAAGACGGCAAGATCACCTTGACCGCCTTCGGTGAAGCAGGCGCATACTACGCCGTTACCACACTGCTTCAGATCCTGAAAGCGGAAGACGGTGCCTTCACCCTCCCCGCTTTCGACCTTCTGGACTATCCCGAGCTGCAAAAGCGCGGTCACTTCGTAGAGACCCGTTTCGGCACCGACCTGATGGAGCTTGCAGATTGGAAGCAGGTCGTTGACGCGATGGTTGACGTGAAAGAAAACCAGCTTACCGTATCCGTTTACGGCTGCTGGAATATGCAGTACGACAAGCGTATCAGCGAATACATATTTCTCCCCTTCAAGGGCTACGAGGATCTGAAGACCCCCGTTTACAAGAAGTACTACTCTCCCAAAAAGGGCGACTACGTTTTTGAAAAGGTTGGCACCCCCATGGCGGAAAAGGACTTCTTCGGTGAGCTTCGCGCCTACGGCAAGGAGCGCGGTGTAGAAGTACTTCCCATGTTCAACTCTCTTGGACACAACACCCTGATCCCCAGACTGTACCCCGAAACCAGTGCCAAGGATGAAAACGGCAATCCCTCCAACACCGGCTTCTGTACCGCCAACCCCAAGACCTACGAGATCCTCTTTGATCTGTACGATCAGATCATCGACCGTTACAGCACCCCCGACAATCCCATCGAATCTTTCGATATCGGTATGGACGAGATCCGCAACGAATTTGCCGTTGACCCCAACGATATCACCCACCGTCACAACGCTTGGTGTCAGTGCCCCGTTTGCCGCACCAAGACCCGTCAGGAGATCTTCTTCGAGCACGCGGCAAAGCTGATGAAGCATCTGCATTCCCGCGGTGTCAAGACCGTTTATATGTACAATGATATGGTGGTTGAGCATAAGACCAAACTCAAGCCCGACCCTGCCGATCATTCTCCCCTGTTGAAGGAAGCACTTGCCAAACACAATCTGCTTGACGTTGCCTGCGTGGACTGGTGGTCCTACAGCGATCTTCCCGAAAAGCTAAGCTTCTCCGACCTCCATCCCGAGCTTGGCTTCCGTAGCTCCATCAAGCCTTGGAACGGCTACTATCATTGGTCTCACGTATTCCACCCCGTCGGAAATATTTACCACATGATCAAAATGGCACACGAAGCCGGTGCAGAAGCAAAGCGCTCTTATTCCTCCTGGGATAATTCTTTCCACAGACCCAACCAGCTGCAGGCTGATTGGTCCTGGAACTTCAGCGGTACCGGCTCCATGGATGATGCAAAGGCACGCTACGTGCGCCGCTACTTCCCCAACTCCGTGGAGGAAGCAATGAGCGCCTTTGATCTTTGGGACGACGTGACCCGCCAGACCAACGCCCAGGATCCCAAGAACACCCTTTCCAACCGCCGCGAAATGATCTTCAGCTCTCTGGTATACTACCGCTACTCCTACTATATGGACGGCAAGGATTATCCCCGCAATTATCCCGGCGAATTGATGCCCAAGCTCCGCGAGGATGCCGCCTTCTGTGCCGATCTGCGCGCCATGCAGCTGCAGGTAGAGCAGGCCGCCGCGCTGTGGGAAACCATTGCCGAAAAGAATCCCGAAGCCGCAGAGCTTGCAAAGCGTTACCGCTACGAAATGATGCTCTACACCGCTATTTTCCGTGACTGGACCACGCTGATGGATCTGGACGAGATGGCTGCAAATTACGCCGAAACCAAGGATGAGGCGATCATCGCGCAGATGGCTTCTCTTGCAGAGGCTCAGAAAAACTTCCGTCTCCAAGTGATCACGTTGCTGGAAAATACTAAGGAAGACTACCTCATTCCTTCTCACGCCCGCAACCAGACCATTCCCATGCAATACTTTGCAGATCTGGAAGCATATCTGAAGAATACTCCCGCGTCGGAGCTGAAACTGGATCTCTCCGATATGCGCCACATGGCATCGGAAACCTTTATGAATCTGAGATGACCCATAACAAAAATGCCATTCGCAAAAAAATTGCGAATGGCATTTTTTTATTTCGTTTTGCCGAGAGGACAGTTTTGCAGACAGCGCTCGATCACAATATCAATGAAATGCGGATTTTGATAGCAAAGGGTCTGAATCTTATCCTTTTGCTCCTGCACCCGCTTGATCGTTTCCTCGTCCAATTTTTCCGGCACGGGAATATCGGGCAGCTTCCAGCCCAGCTGACCGGAGCCTACTCCCTCGCACATGGCAAGGGACCGCGCCCAGGCACATCGGGTCTCGTCTCGGCGGAACACGGAAAAGCTTAAGTCTTTTTTGATCTCGATCCGTTCCGTTTCTCCACAAAGCGCCGCCATCGGACAGGCAGAAGCACAAAGCTTGCAATCCTCGGGACAGTCAACGGCTTCCGTCTGCGGTGTAGGTGTCAGCGGCGCGTCGGTCAAAACAAAGGTATAGCGCAATCTGGGGCCGTACTTGGGATGGATCAACAACCCGCTTTTCCCCAGACTCCCCAGTCCCGCCGCCGCCGCGAAGGGGGCGTTACCGCGAAGATCGGGCATATGTCTGCCGAATTTCCCAATGGTAGGGGGCACGTCGCGGGCAAGATTGCCGAATACGATGGCGCGATACCCCTTTGCCTGAAGGGTACTGCACAGATCCACTCCTGCCCAGATGCTCTCCTTGTGGATCTCGTAATGGGCGTAGGCGTAAGCGGAGCCGTCCTCCGCCTCCTGCGCTCCCGCCAGCTCCACCACCCGTTCCGGCAAAGCTTCGGCAAGGGCAACGATCGACTTCATCCCCGGGTAATTCTCGCGGATATGATCCATTCCGCTAAACGTCACGTCCTCAAGAGACCCTACGGCGACTACGTCCATATTTTCAAAGATGGGAAGATCGGGGGAAAGCTTCGGTACCACATCGTCCTTCCACTCCCGCAGGATCTCGGTGCAAGGCTCAAAGGGAATATTGCAGATCACCGCGGCAAGCTCAACCCTCTCTCCTTCGCTTTCCCAGCCCGCATCCTCGGAAGCCTTGCGAGCAAAACCCGTGTCGTTCCAGTCCTGGATGGCTTCGTACCCGAGATCGTCCAGATAGCGGGTCACATCGATCGCCATACAGGAAAGACGATCCACCATAGACGCATGCAAATGCTTACGGTTTAGGCGATTAAATTCCCCCTCCATGGTAAACAAATTGGTCTTTCGTCCTACGGTGATCACGGTTTTAAAGGTTTGGAAGAATTGCTCGGTGCGAAAACCGGGAGCGATATTCCCTTTCAGCGCCTCGAAATCGGAAAGAGGGCGAATGCTCATACGGTCTGCTCCCGCCAAAACGGAAAGCTCTCTGATCTTTTCCAAAAGAGTCTGTGCGGGCGTTTCCAACTTTTCTTTTTTTCGCAAAGCGCCCGGGGCATAATCGGGATCGAGAATCCGCTTTTTCGGAGTCATACAGTGCTTGAAGGAGCTGCACATATAGCCGTGATTGGGAACGCGCACGCCTTTTTCCACCGAACGGTAGATCTTCTCCTCATCCATATCCTCGATCTCCGCCAGGAGATTGGTATCCAGATGCGCTTGCTCCCCGTAGAAGCAACGCCAACGATTGATATTGGGATAGCGAAAATGCTTATCCTCGATCATAAAATCAAAAAATTTCGGCTCGTTCAGTCTGGAGGTTTTATAATTTTGCCCCGCGCAGTGCTTGGCACAGCCCAGGCACAGATCGCACAGAGGATCTCCACGGTACAACTCATCGCTCTCCAGCTCCGCAGAGGTGATGAAAGAAATGATCCTCTGACGCGGGCCGTACTCAGGCGACATCACCATTCCGTGGTAGCCGTATTCCCCGAGCCCCGCGGCAACGAAGGCGGGCATATGATTCCAGGCAGCGGTATGCTCGTAAGGAATATCCTTATATTTGCGATGCCGCCAATAGGTGGTACAGGGCTGACAAACCGTGGGATACCCTTCCTTTTCCAACCATTTGCACATACGGAAGCAAATGGCGTCCAGCTTTGGGATCATGCCGATCTGAAAGGCGGCGGGAAAGTTCGGATTCGGTTCTCCGCACCAGTCCACCGAAGCGTCGGGATGGTGGATCCCAAGACACACGACGGATTTCGCCTCGGGCAAATGGGCAACGGGGCGCAGCATGGGGTTCATTCCCTCAAATCGGGAAACGGGAGCGATCCCTACCATATCGGCACCAAGCTCCAGCGCCAATTTCTTTATTGCAAGAGTCAATTCTTTACGATCCATTTTTCTCACCTCACCGCTATTTTATATGAAAATCACGCCTTTTTCAATGGAAAAATCCGTTTTTATATGGACATATCCGCTTTTTCGTGCTACACTTTGACGGGAGGACGATATGAATACCTTTCAAGACCATTTTTTCGATTATCATTTTCGCGGAGATCTGAATCTCCTGTACTGCGGCAACCGCGAGCGTTCCATTGACCACAGATACGTTCATACGCAAAACGCCTATCTCCTCACCTACGTTGTAGAGGGATCGGCGACCCTTTCCGTATCAGGCAAGAAAATCCCTTTGAAAGCGGGAGATCTTTTCGTATCCTATCCTTCCTCGGGAGCCTCCTACATTACGAAAACAGGCGTCCCCTGGAGTATCCGCTGGGTGACCCTCACAGGTACCCAGCCGGAGAGCTTACTCCCCTTAATGGGCTTTGCTCCCGACAAGCCCTGCCTTCCCGCAGCCGATCCCGCGCGGGCGGAGCAAATCCTTGCAGAGCTGTTTGCCATTGCTTTAAAGGACGATCTGAAAAATAAGCTTTACGCTCTTTCCTTGCTCTACGAATTGCTTTCCGCCGTTTCACCATCCTCCGCTCCCGTCGCGGGCAATAAAACCGTATCCAATGCCGTCGCCTTTATTTCCGAGCATTACGGCGACAAAGAACTCTCCGTAGAATCGCTCGCGGCGACAGCGTTTCTGAATACCAATTATTTTTCCAAGCTGTTCACCGCTCACACAGGGATCTCTCCCGGTCGCTTCATTTCAAAAACACGGATGGAAAAAGCAAAGAAACTTCTGACCTTTACCCAGCTTTCCGTGGCAGGTGTCGCCATTGCCGTCGGCTTTTCCGACCCCCTGTACTTCTCACGCAGTTTTCGCCGCTATACGGGGCTTTCCCCCTCCCAATTTCGAGCGGCAAGCAAATAAGAAAAGGAGCCTTTCGGCTCCTTTTCTTATTTCAAGGTAGTCAGCATGGCAACCAGCTCGTTTGCCAGCATTTCACCGGTTCCCTTGACGTATTTGCAGGTATCCACCTCGTAGCCGCCGTTGGGCCAGGCAATCTCGGAGGGAATATAACCGTAGGAGCCGTTGGAATAGGCGCAAACGAAGGTCATGGTGTAGGTGGAATTTTTCTTGATCTGCTGTCCGTTGGTATCGAACATTTCGTAGGGTGCCACGGCAAAGCCGATGTCACCGATGGCAACGGCAGAAAGGGGCATAGTAGAGCTTGCTTCGGTTCTGTTGCTCTTGTTTACCACCGCGTTTGCGTGATAGGGTGAGTTGTAACCGTACACCAGACAAAGACTCTTTGCCATATCGTAGTCTCCTGCACGGTAGGGATCAGCGATAGCCTGCGCCTTTTGCAGATCGTACATAGAAACGTCCAGATCATGCTGGCAGGTCACGGTCTTGGTGGTGGCACGAACCTTGCCGGTAGGAACGCTTTCCATTTTTGGGATCGCCTCCAGTGCAACGTCGGCGAGCTTCTTTCCGTGAACGTTGTAATCCGCGTTGCTGGGTTCGGTGGTAATGAAGCTGTTGGGAACCACGTTACCCGCGCCGCCCTGATGGTAAGTAAAATGAACGCCTGCATCCTTCTCGATCTTTTCACGCATTGCGCCGACCCAGTCCGCGGAAAGCATGGTATTGTCTCTTCCGCCTGCGGTGGTCACGTGGCACTGCCAGTTCATCATCAGAATATCCTTGCCGTTCACGCGGTCGAACATCAGAAGCTGCATTTCGTTATCCACCTCGGTCTCGTGGCGGACAACGGGGGATTTGCTGTCGGAAACGTAGTTGGTTCCGTGGAAGGTACCGTCCTCACGGAAGTAGCGGCGAACGTAGCTCAGATCCGTAGTAGTGGTGCGACCGATCTTCATCTCGCACCGATCCAGATCCGCAACCGCTTCCTTGGCAGCCTTCAGCACGGCAGGATAAAAAATTCTCAGATAGTTGGCAACGGATTCGTTCGCGGTATCGCTGATCGCGGGCGAAGAATGGGAGTGGGTTGCGGAAATTGTAATGAATTCCGGCTTGATGCCAAGAGCCTTTTCCACCTGTCTGTAAATGCTCTCTACGTTTTTATAACCAATAGCAAGCACGTCGATGCAGAAAAACAAAGCGGTATTTTCCCCGTCGGATACGGCAGTGCAAGCAGCAGTGATATCACTGGCAACACCGGTAGAGCGACGAAACTCGGTATTACCGTAGCCACCCATACCTACGGGACTGGTGGGATTGATCACCACGCGGGAATAGCCTGCACAAAAGCCGGTGGGATCACGCTTTTCCTTCGGTGCATTCTCCTCCTGTTTTGTACTTTCCGCCTGTTTCTCCGCGGTTTTGGCCGCTCCCGCCTCCGACAAAGCCGAAGAACAGGACACCAAGGAGGTCATCAGAACCACGACCGCCAATACAAAAAACAAAATTCGTTTCATATTCTTCTCCTTCTACGCTTTACGTTTTTTCTTGCAGTTGAGTCAAAAGACCCGTGAATTCATCAACCAGCATTTCGCCGGTGCCTTTAACAAATTTGCAGGTATCCACCTCGTATCCGCCTACTTCCCAAGCAATCGAGGACGGAATATACCCGTACCGACCGCAGGAATATGCGCAGACGAAGGTCATTTTGCAGGGGGATTTTTCCTTGATCTGCATTCCGTTGGTATCAAACATTTCGTAGGGCGCCACGGCAAAGCCGATATCGCCGATGGAAAGGGCAGAAATTTCCATTTCCGTTTTCGTTTCGGTTCTTTTGCTTCTGGCTACGACGGCGGATGCGTGATACGGAGAATTGTATCCGTATTCAATACAAAGAGTTTTCGCTTGATCAAACTTATTTGCATTTTTAAGATCCGTGATTTGCTGTGCCTGGCTGAGATCGTAAGCAGAAACGTCCAGATCGTGGGCACAGGTCACGGTCTTTTTCACGGCACGAACCTTGCCGGAGGGGACCGTTTCCATATGGTCCAAAGCTTCGAGAGCAACCTCTGCGATCTTTGCTCCGTGATTGTTATAATCGCGATTGTCGGGCTCGGACTCGATGTAGCTGTTGGGTTCAATGTTTCCGGCAGCCCCTTGATGGTATGCAAAATGGACGTTCGCCTCTTTCTCCACCTTCTTGCGCAAAGCACCCACAAAATCAGGAGAAAGCACGGTCTTTTCCCTTCCGCTGGCAGCCGTTACGTGACACTGCCAGTTCATCAAAAGAATGTCCTTGCCGTTGGCGCGGTCAAACATCAGAAGCTGCATTTGGGTATCCGCATCGGTTTCATGGCGAACCACCGGTGCCTTACTGAGATTGATCACGCAATCCGCGATAAAGCTCCCATCCGCTTTGAAGCAGCGGCGCACGTAATTGAGCTGAGTGGTTGAAGCCCGTCCGATCTTCATTTCACAGCGATCAAGATCCGCTACCGCATCCTTCGCCGCCTGCAATACCGCGGGATAAAAAATACGTAAATAATTGGCGATGGAATCATCGCTTGTGCTGGCAACGTCGGGAGCAGAGTGACAGTGGGTGGCGTTGATCACCACGTACTCCGACTTGATCCCCAGCTCCTTTTCCACCTGCTTGTAAATATTCTCACAGTTCTTTTCCGAAAGTCCGATCACGTCCACGGAAAACAGCAGAGCGGTATTTTCTCCATCGGAAACGGCGGTACAGGATACGGTCAGATCCCCCTCGCTTCGGGTAGAACGGCGGAACTCGGTATTGCCGTACCCCGCCATCCCTACCGACGATCTCGGATTGATCTCCACTCGGGCAAAGCCTGCGCTGAATCCGGTAGGATCCCGTTTTTCCTTCAATACAGTCTCCTGCTTTACGCTCTCCGCCTTTTTCTCTGCATTTTCTGCTTTTCTCTCCTCCGGCAAGGAGGATGCACAGGAAGCCAAGGAGACCGTCAGCATCACGACCGCCAGTGCAAATAGAATAATTCGTTTCATCATATTATTTGATTTGCTCCAAAAGCTTCAGATATTCTTCTACCAGCGTCTCTCCCGTTCCGGCGGCAAAGGTACAGGCATCCACCTCGTAGCCTCCGTTTTGAAAGCCTATGGCAGAAGGAATATAACCAAAGGCGTTGTTGGTGTAGCAACAGATCAACGTCATCTCAAAGGGTGAACGCGCCTTGATCTGCATTCCGTTGGTATCGTACATTTCGTAGGGGGCAAAGATCATTCCCACTTTTCCCAGAGACAGAGCCGCCATCTGAATATCTTTGCCGACCCCTTGTTCCATTTTGCTTCTGCCCAGGATCGCCTTCGCGTGATAATTGGAATGGAAGCCGTATTCCAGACAAAGATCCCGCACTGCATCCGTATCTCCTCGGTCGAAGGCATCGCAGATCTCCTGTGCCTGCTTCAGATCCTTTCCCTCGGTATCGGTTTGGAAATAGCCGTAATGATTGTGGTGGATCACTCGGATCTCCTCGGTCTCTACGGGCTTCATATCGGACAAAGCCTTCTTCAAAACCGCATTCAGATCCTTGCCGTGCTTTTCCAGATTGCTGTTGCTGATCTCGTCGGGCAGGTAAGAATTGGGAACCACGTTTCCCGCGGCACCCTGGTAATAGGCAAAATGCACGCCGAATTCCTTCTCCGCTTCATCGCGGAAGGCGCCCACCCAGTCAGCGGAAACGTCCGTGCGCTTCAAGCCGCTGGTGGTGGTTACGTGGCACTGCCAGTTGACCATAACCACGTCCTTTTTCTCCTTGCGGACAAAGCGCAGGACCTGCATCAGATCGTCCGCGTCGCTTTCGTGACGGGCAATGGGGGATTTGTTTCGGGTGAAAAAGCCTACGCCGTGGAAACTTCCGTCCTCCCGCAAATAGCGGCGAACGTAATTCAAATGCTCGGTGCGTGCTGAACCGATGAAAAGCTCTGCCTCGTCAAGGTCATCCAATGCAAGGCGGGCAACCGCATACATTCCCTCGTAAAAGGTAGGCATATACGGGATCACAGAGGTAGAACCGTCCCGAACCTGAGGTGCGGAATGGTTGTGGGTCGCGGTAATAAATACGTTTTCGGCAGGAATAGATAAATTCTCCTCCACCCAAGCGGAGATCACCTTGTAATTGTTCAGAGATACGCCCAGGAAATCCACCGAGTACATCAAAACCGTTTTTTTACCGTCGGAAAGTGCAGTACAGGTCACGCAGATATCATCCAGAACCGTTTCACTCAGACGGCTGTTGGTATTGCCGAAGCCACCCAGTCCGATTCCCTTGGGCGGATTGATGGCAAGACGGCCGTAGCCGACCGAAAATTTATTTTTCTTTTGTGTCATAGTAGTCTATTCCCCTTAAAAAAACAAAATCTTGCTTCAATTCATTATACAGAAAAAAGCCTCTGCATTGCAAGGTGTATTTTTGCCAAAAAGACGTGGCAAAGGTAGGTATTTTGCATAAAATAAAGTGTGGAAAAGAAGGGAGATCAAATGATGAAATTATTTTTACCGAAAAGCACGGATCAACGCTTCGTCCACCTTGCAAAGCGGGCAAAAGAAGAGGGCTTCTCGGTGATCCGCCAAGATATGGACTTCACCGAGGAGCAAGGGGTCTTTTTTCTCCCCTTCGGAGCGGGAACGAAGGACTGCATCAACGCCCTTTCCCGCATCCCCGCGGGAAGCTTTGTTTTTCTGGGGAAAGCCGACGACAGCGTAAAGCAGTACGCCAAACAGCACGCATTGCACCTGACGGGTCTATTGGAGGATAAAGGATACCTTTTGCAAAATTCCAACCACACCGCCGAAGGCACCCTGGCTGAGATCCTTGAAAAAACCGACCGACGTCTGGATCAGCTTTGCTTTTTGATCTACGGCTACGGAAACTGCGGCAAAGCCATTGCACGTCTTTTGTGGCTTTGCGGGTGCGAGATCTGGATCTGCTCCCGTGCGCGGGGACAAGCACTTGCCCGTAAAGACGGCTTCAACGTATTCCCCGCTCCCGAAAAAGGACTGGGGATGTTCGACGGGGTCATCAATACCGTCCCCGAACCTATTTTTTCACGTGAATTGCTTGCTACCATGCAGCAGGACAGCTTCTTTTTTCAGGTGGCAAGCGGTTTTTCGGGCATTGATCCAAAGGAAACGGAAAAGCTCCGTATTCGCTTCACCCCCTTGCACGGACTCCCCGGGAAATACTGTCCCGCTTCGGAAGCCGACGCCATATGGGAGGTAGTGGAGCGCACCCTGAACAAGCCACCCACAAGGAGTACATTATGAAAAAAAACATCGGTTTTGCTTTAACGGGCTCTTTCTGCACCTTGGAAAAAGCCTTTTCCGTTATGGAAGAATTGAAGAGTCACTACGAGCTGATTCCCATCGTATCGGAGCGTGTTGCGGAAACAGACACCCGCTTTTTCAAAAAAGAGGAGGTACTTGCCCGTCTGGAAAAGATCTGCGGCACCCCTCCCTTGCGAACTCTTACGGAAGTAGAACCCCTGGGTCCCAAAAAAATGCTGGACCTTTTGGTGATCTGCCCTTGTACAGGCAACACCCTGTCCAAAATGGCTCTGGGTATTACCGATACCTGCGTCACCATGGCGGCAAAATCCCACCGCCGCACGGGAGGAAAGATCCTTATCGCACTCTCCACCAACGACGCCCTTTCAGGCTCCGCAAAAAGTCTTGGACTTTTGGCTGACAAAAAGGGGATCTTCTTCGTCCCGATGAAGCAGGACGCCCCCCTGGAAAAGCCCGCTTCCCTCTGCAGCGATCTTTCCCTTTTACCCAAAGCCTTGGAAGCGGCACTAAACGGAGAGCAGCTACAGCCCGTATTCTTCTGAAATCCGCATTTTATGGCAATCACCCGCAAGCTTTACGAAGCAAAAAAGAGCCTTTCGGCTCTTTTTTTATTTGATATATCCCAAGCTTTTTCCGTACAGGTACATTTCGTAGCGATAGCGGTAGGACAGACGAGTATCCTTTACCACTGCGGAGATCGCAAGCAGGATCGCTCTGCGATCCACCACCGTATAACCCTTTTTCTTGTGATAGGTACTGTTTTGCTTCACGATTTCCTGCACGTATTCATAAGGACTTTTTTCAGGAACAATGCCCTCCTCGCTTTTCTTTTCGCTTTCTCGGACGGAGCTTGTCAGGCTTTGCTGCTTGATCCGGTTGTCAAAGGCTCTTTGGCGTTGCTCCGCCTCGTATTCCCGATCCGCATTCTGCTGGGCAAGGATCATTTCCGAAACCTTGTTCTCGTAATCCGCAGCCTCTTTTTCTCCCGTCAGCGCAAGGCTTGCTCGGGCGGAAGCCATCTCGCTTTCGTACCCTCTTTTATCCTTTGCCTTTTGTATGCTCAAGGCAGACAGCATTTTTGCCCGATCCGCCCCCGAAGCAATGGTCGCCTGAACGGTTTCTCCCGAACGAACGTAGCCTGCGTCAGCCATTTTTTCCAGATTGTTTTTCAGATTGATCTGTGCCTGCGCGGAGGCGGCGTTGACCGCCCCCCTGTAATCCGTTTCCAGCTCCGCGATCTTCGTGCGATACTGCGCGTCACTTGCATTGGCAAGGCTTTCATAGCGGGCGCGGATGGCTGCCGTCCCGTCTTCCAAACGCTTTAAAAGCGCTTTCATCGTATCTGTCTGTGCCATTGTTTTCTCCTTTCCTATTCTGCATCCGTAATTCTTCCCCTCAGAAACAGCGACAAAACGTGCACGCTCTCCTTACTATCCGTCTCAAGGGAGAGCTCCAGCGATCCGAATCGCCTTTTTGGCAAGCGAAAGCTGACGCGTTCTCCTTCGGGCCTACCGAAAAAGTGTACCCGCTTCGTAACCTTTTTCGTTTCGTTTTCACCTCTGAAGGAGATCGATAATTCACTTCCAATGCCCCCTTTTGCGATCAAGGTCGTGCCGAACAGCTTTTTGCTTTTCCGCTTGTCCGAAAAATCCAGAAGCCTGGATTTCCAGATTGCCTTGATCCTACGCCCGTCGTCCGTATCACCGCCGAGAACGAAGATTCCCTCACGGGTGTAGAAATACAACCGATCCTCCTGACAAAAGCCCAGGATCTCGGGTAAGGCGTACCGATAGAACAGCTTCAACCGATAATGATAGACGTAGCAGCTTTCGCCCACGCACAAATACAATTCCGAGGTTTCCTTGCGGTTGAACAAGATGCCCTTTTCAAGGCTTTCCTTCTGCAAGGCTTGATCGATGGGGTCGGATAAGCATTCGGCGTTTCGCTCGTCACGGATATTGGTTGAGATCCATTGGAAGATCCCGTCCCGAGAAAGAGTAAAGGGGGTATTTTTCACAAGAAGCGCCTGCCCCGGCGCAACGCACCCCCGTTCCTCATTCAGAGGCAGAATGGGAAAGCCTGCGATCAGTCTCCCCTCGGAGCCGGTCAGGTATTCCAAATAGGAATAATAGGCAGTACCGGCGGTAAAGATCAGCTGGCGGTCGTAGTGGCGGCAAATGGCGGTAATGGGTTCTCCCGTACCGACCAGGGAAAAGGCGGTTTCGGGGAAGTAGGAAAAGGAAGGCTTTCCGTCCACGATACCGCTGTGGTATCGCACCGCGGGGCTGTCCGGATTGCCGTACAGAAATGCTCTGGTATCGTTGGCGCCGCCGAAAGCAGTAGCAAAGCGGCACCGCTTGATACGGTCGGACACGTCCTCTCCCACCAGCTCGTACTGGATCTCAATGGTATCGGTTCCCGCACTCGGAGTGTTTGCAAACTCGAAGGAAGCACAGGAGTAATCAAACCAGCACTCCTCCTCAGGCTGCAAAACGCCCTCGATCTTGACCCAGTCGATGCCCACGATATTCTCCACTCCCGCGGGGAAAAGCGTATTTCTGCCATCGGGAGAAAAACGCTGACGCACCTTTTTCGTCAAAAGATTCACGTCTTCATAGACCACGCCGCCCCCCTCGGGAGGGGTACAGATCATGATCAGGGGGATATACGGCTCGATCGGGTTCAGCTTTTCTCCGTCAAAGCGAAAGATTTCCTCTCCCGTCAGCAAGTACAGCTCCGAATGAAAGGGGAAAAAGACCACCTTTTCCTCACCCGGCAAGCTTCCTTCCATCTCCGTCAGACTGTCAAAGCCGCCGGGAGAGGCGTAAAGCCGATCTCCGCATACTGCCAGAAAGCATTTTTCCCCGTTGACGGTTCCGCAGTAGATCCCTCTCAGGGGCTCTGTTGCGGAAAAAACACGGGAAAAGCCTTCTCTGCGCTTTAACTTTTTTGCGGTGGTAACGCGAAAATTGATCATCTCAGAGGCGTCACCCACGGAAAGCTCGTCGGTATTATCCGCTGAAAGTCTGAGCCCCGTAAAGCTTTCCAGCTTCAACGTAAAATCCTGTGCCATTTCACACGCTCCTTTTGATCTTGTGGCGTTTTCCTCTACGGCTTCTGTTTCTCAAAATCTCCACCTCGGTATGATAGAGTTGGAGAAAAAACCTTCCGCGTTCCACTTCCTCCTCAATGAGTAAAAATCCCGCAAGCCCCAACGGGATCACCGTATAGATAATAGGCTCGCAAAAAGGGATCAGGTCATCCAGAGAGGTGATCTGGGGAACAATTCCTCCTGCGCGGAGATCTCCTCCGCGCAGGGAAAGCTCCAATTCGGAAAGCTGGGACAGAAGTACGTTGATAATGGGAACCGCCCGTTTCTTCAGGGTCTCGTTTTCCTCTCCCGGCATTTCACCGATCAGAGCAAGACTTTTGCGATATACTTCATCAGCGCGTTTCATATCCTTCCTCCCTTCCGTGATGCAGCTTAAATCAGATCATTTCTTCTTCCCCGGGAGTCAGGTGCAAAAACACCATTTCCTTGGGGTAGATGATCTTCGCGCCGTAAAGGTGCAGACCCTTCACCGCATCACCGTGACGAAGCTCGGGCTCGTAAGCCTTCACTGCGGAAACCTGCTCGGCAAAGGCAATGGCTCTGCCGGTTCTGGCAATGCAACGGTAGGATCCGTCTGCATCGGGAGTGATGTTATTGGTCACGTAGATATCAAAGCCCATAAAAGAGCCGATATAGCCTCTGCCCAGTGCCTCCACGTTATCGGTGGAACGCAGGACCTTGGCAAGGACCAGCTTCTGCTCAATGGCAGGGGGAACCTCCAGAGATACCTTGGCGGAATTGGGCACGTTGTTCTCCATCAGCATCTTTCTCGCCTCGGCGATGGTGCTGATGATATTGGTGCTGGTTGCATTTGCATTTTCCAACTCCGCAACGTTCTCGTCGGTCAGAGAGTAGATAAAGCGATCCGCCACATCGGAAAGCGCGCCGGAGGCCTCCTTCATTGCCGCCTGCATCAAGCCCTTTTTGGACTGTGCAAGGTCAATGGAATCCAGGAAAAAGTTAAAGCCCTTCGCCTGATCGATCACCAAGGTTCTCTCCGTATCGGAAAGCACCTCTGCGGCGGGCATATCCTGGTTTTTGTGGTAGTCGAATACGGTTACGGGTCCTACGCCGCAGATCTTGACGCGGTCACCCTCGCCGCGGATCTCACCCTCAAAGTCGCGGGAGCAAAGTCGGACACCTACGTAGTCCTTTTCCAGCTCCGTATAAAGGGTCTCACTCCAAAGTGTGGGAATAAAATTTTGAATTGCCATAATCGTTCATCCTTTCTTTTTTAGTTCCATTTTTCCATGGAAGATAAAATTTTGTCGTAGTTTTTGCGAATTTCACTGCGGCTCATATTCTTCACCGCTTCGGGCGAAAAGTAATCGCCCTCGGCTTTTCCGCCTTCAATGGGAGGCGGCGCCTTTTTTCCGTTTTCCTCGTTGATGCGACCGATCCTTTCCTCCTCGCGATACTTTTTCACCGCAAAAAGGGCGTAGCTGGCCGCAAGGCTTTCACCCTGCTCCACACGGTCCCATACCTCCTGAGGAATGTCCTCACCCTTCACCTCGGGAAACAAACTGCGGAACAGATCGATATCCTCCTCCATCAGCTGCTCGGAAGAAGGCGTTTCCTCCTCGCTCTCCTCGGAAACGGGTTCTTCGGCAGGAAGCAGCTCTTCCTTCAAGGCTTCCTTGTCCTTTTTCTTCTTCATCGTTTTTTCCTCCTTTTTTATAATATTTATTTTCAGGCCTGAGCCGGAAAATCAATTTGGGCATCCTGCGCGTTTTCCTTTCTTTTCACTTCCTCCAAAAGCTCCTCGCGCTTGGAAATGTAGCCGTCGGGAATTCGCTCCAGATACTGAGAAAAGCGAATATTGCCCGAGGTGAGCAAATGGTCCAGCGTACTGATCTGTGCGATCTCGCTCCAATGGCTGGAAGCGCCCGCCTGGGTCGTACAGGAAAAGAGAATATTTTTCATCTCCCTCGGCAGGATCGTTCCTCCCAAAAGCTCTCCCTTTTCACGGAACAGCATAATGCGGGAGGAGTCGTAGAAATTGAGAATGAAGTCCAGCCAGATCATTCCCAGGCGCTCTACCGCCGTATAGAGCGCCCTTCTTTGCAGCTCCAGGGGAACGGCGGAGCTTTGCTGCAAAGCAATAATGGCACTGGTATTGTCGGGCGCTACGTTCCCCAGCGCCGCGTCGGTGGCTCCCATCAGCTCCTTGGTAATACCCATGGTCATCTGGATCACGTCCAGAAAACCCGCCTGTAAGCTGCCGGGGTCCAGGCGGTCGGCGGCGTGCTCCACAGGCCCGTTCACCGCGATCGCCTCACCAACGTCGCCCGTCCACTCATCGATAAGATTTGCATTGTAGATCACCTTGGAAAAGGATACGTCCATCATATGCTTCATCACCATGGCAAACGCCTTGTTGATATAAAGCTGGTTATCCACCAGACTGGTAGCGGCGGCGTGACCGTGGTAAGAATTTTTCACCCTCTCCCAATTCATCAGCACCACCGGATAAAGACTCAGTCCCGTATCACGCTCCGGCACGGTGACCAGTCCCCGACAACTTTTACGAAAGCGGACGGTTCCGTCCTTTTTATACATGCAGATCACGTAGCTTGCCTTGGTGCCGTCCAGCTCCTTTTTTCCGTAATCGCCGCTTTGACTCTCGGTATCACGGTCCGGGACGATCCTTGCCGCCTCCTCAGGGGTAGCACCGGAGGCAAGCGCCTCCTCCCTCAGCTTGGAAACCAACTCCCTCCCCGTTAAAAGGATATAGGGCTGTGCCTCTACTTCTGCGTTGTTCACGTCTCCGAAGAAAACCTGAGTGCTGTCCACCAGCGTAGTCACGAAATCTCCCGTAAAGCCTTGTGCGGTCTTTTTGGTCGGATCCCAATAAACGTAGAGGAACATATCTCCCGTCACCGCCGCATCCAGCAGACCACGAGTCAGAAGATCGTCCAGTTTATCTCGATCGAAGCGGTAATTGGCATATCGGGTCAAGAGCCTGCACGCTTCTTCGATCCGCAGTCTTTTTTCCTTGTCGTGGAAGATCTCCATCCCCTCTGCCGCAAAATGAACCGACATTTTCTGGCTCATAATGGTAGAGATAAAGTAATTGATCACACGCTTGAAAAGATTGAATACCGGAGTGGGAAGGTCTCCCTTTTCTACACCGTGCCACTGGTCTCCGCGGTAAAAGCGTTCGTTGCGGTTCACCGTGTCGTACAGAGAAATGCTCCGTTTATATTCTCTGCCCTTTTCCAAAAGCTTGAAATCCTCCGTTAGGAATTCCTGTTGAGTTTTGTTCATGATTGCCTCCTTGCTTTTTTCTGTGACCGAATGATACACGAAAGCAGTACTGACACGCAATGACAGAATGAAAAAACTCTCTTTTTTCTTGCAAAAAAAAGAGAGCTATGGTATTATAAGAGGTAGGAAAAGCAAAGGAGATTTTTTATGAAATTTTATTTTTTGGGAACCTGTTCCGGCACAGAGCCGATGCCCGAGACCCATCACTCCTCCTTTATTCTGGAAACAGGCGACGTCTATTACTGGTTTGAGGCGGGAGAAAACTGCGTCCACCGTGCAATGGAAATGGGACTTGACGTGATGAAAACCGTAGCTCTTTTCATTTCACACGGCCATATCGACCACATTGGCGGTCTTGCCAATCTGTTTTCCTGCTTCAATAAGCTGGAGAGACACTACGGACGTACGCTCATCCGCGACAATGCACTGGAATTCTTCTTCCCCGACCCCGTCCTCACCGAGGCGGTCAGAACCGTGGCACTTCAAGGTCCCGGGAAGAGTTTTCGCTATGATCTGCGCGAGCATACCACCGCAGACGGGCTTCTTTTTGAGGATGAAAACGTCCGCGTGACCGCTCTCCACAACCAGCACCTGAAGGAGGACGGCAGCAACGGCTGGCACGCTTATTCCTTCCTGATCGAAGCAGAGGGAAAAAGGATCGTCTTCTCCGGAGACGTTCGCTATCCCGCGGAAATGGAGCCCCTCATCGGCGACGGATGCGATATGCTGATTATGGAGACCGGTCATCACAAGGTACCCGACGTTCTCGCTTTTGCCGTAGAGCACAAGGTCAAAAATCTGCGCTTCACCCACCACGGCAGACAAATTCTGGATAACCCTCTGGAAATGGCACGTCTCTGCGCCGTCTGCTCCGCCGAAAACCCCATCTGCATCCGCATTATGCACGACAAGGACGTAGAGCTGTTTTAAAAATCGCATAAAAAAAGAAGGTTTACCTCGGTAAACCTTCTTTTTTTCATTCATCCTTTCGGCTCGCTAACGACCTCTTTTCCTTTGAGAAGATCCTTGCAAGCAGTAATGATCTGCTTGACGTATTCTCGGTTAACAACAACTGTCTCTGCTCCGTTCAGGGTACAATAAGCTTTCCTCGCCGTTTGTGCAAAAAATTCGAAATTCATTTCTTCGCCGCTACGCAAACAAACCCGAACTTTTAAAATGGATTCCGCCTCCTCGGGTTTCTCGTCAGAATCGTCAACCACTACAAAAAGAAGCGCTTTATAAAATTGTCGGAAATTGTCCGTATCGATGGAAACTCCGTTGGAAGACGTAACTTTTAGCTCTTGCCCCGTTCCTTGCAAACTGAAGGTCGCATTGACGTCGTAGCAAGAAATATCAATGGATGATACGGCATCGATATGCACGTTTAAAAGATGGGGATCCACGAATTTCATCTCGTCCCACTCAACCCACGCAAGCTTTTCCGCATCAAATTCCACGATCACGTCAAAACCCGGAGAATATACGTAATAAACGCTCCTTCCATCCTCCGAAACCGTTTTTTCACTGATATAGAGCTCTACGTCAAAATCGGAATAACTGTAAAACAAGGAATAATTCCAGCGGGAGTCAACCACCAATTTGTATTGCTCGAACAATTTATAAAGTTCTTCTCTTTCCTCATCGTCCTCCATCCGTTGATTTAAACCGGACTCAACGACTCTTTCCCCGGTAAAATCCACAAAGGTCTTCGTCACAGTCTCGAGGCTTTCCGTATTGAGAAAATACCCCTGAGGGCGAATCAGCTTGTGAGTGAGAATCCCCCCGCTCTGTGCTTTCTCCTCCTCATTCAAAGCGAGAAACGCCACAAAGAGCTCGCTTCCCCTTTGTATGGCAAAATCAGTCAGTTCCATTCTTTGCTCGGAAGATACCGAAGGTGCGACCCGAGGGGAAAGATACGCCTTCAAATCGGTATCGGGCTCCTCGGATTTATCGATATTCCCTTGTTTTTCTTCCGTATTCCCATCATCGCGAATTGCTTGCAACTGTTTTTCGCGGGGCTCCTTTTCTCCACCGGACCTTAAAATAAGCGGAAATACAAGCAGAAAAAGCAGTGCGAGAAGAATTGCTCCTCCAATTCCGCACAAGGCAAAGAGTTTTTTTCTCGAAATCTTTATTTTACCGGTCCAAGCAACGTCCCGTGCAGACCCTTGTGTAAGGATATAGCCGCATCCGGGACACGGAATCATCTCCCCCTCGGGTACCTTCACCAATTTCTGACATAGCGGACAACGGATCATCTGAGAATCCATAATATGCCCTCCTTCTTTAATTGCGTCTTTACTTTACCAGCGTTCCCGTGTAAATGGTGGGACGCTCACCCGTTCCAAGCTGACAGACGATCTCTACGGTGTGCTTTCCGTCGGCGTAAGGGGAAAAGGTTGCGGCATATACCACCTCTGAAAGGTCCATAGTCTTCATCCCCGCCTTGGGAGCACGCTTCACCTTGTAAAAAAGAACCGTTCCCTCGGCATCCTTTACGTAAACGTACGTGTCGGAAATACCGTAATTTGCCGTTGCTACCGCTGTTTTCAGCTGCTCCACGGTGATCTCGCTTCCCTCGTGCCCGAAGGTGCATTCCGTTTCCTCTACGGGATCGGTTCCCAAAAATTCTCCGAAGGTGAAGGGAACGTAGTTGGATTTGAGCAGACTTGCAAAGGTAAGCTTCCGATCGATATAGTTTTTGTGCTGATATACCACACCCGCGGAGTTTTCCTTTTCCACCCAGGCCTGATGCTGGTCAACGATATAAAGATAGCTCTTTTCCCCGTCGATGGCTCCGTTTGTATTGTAAAACACCACGGGCTTTGCGGAGCACATCACCACGTGACCCACGGAAGGATCGTTGGAGATCAGTCCGTCTGCGGGGAGCATATTGGCGTAGCTTTTGAACATGGTCTGCTCACCGTTATTCTGACAGATGGTAACCGTGCTCAGCTCGTTGAAGGAGGCAATATCGGGGTTATAGGTATACGGACCTACGGGGATAAAACCACGGGACGCCACCATATTGAAGGTCCAGTCGTAATCGGCGGAATTGATCACTCTTGCCCAGCCCCAATAGGAGCCGACGGAGCACTGATTACCAAAAAGTTTTGGGTACTTGGACACCTCGCTCATATCCACCACGCCCCGCTCCTCGTCCATATAGTCCATCAGGCGGTAAATATTCCCCGTGGAGCTTCCAATGTAAGGGAGTCCGCCGTAGATCTCGCCCGCAAACATTTTATCGATCGTTCCTTTTTTGTTACGGACGTAGCTGAAATCCTCGTCGGGAATCCAAAGAGCGGTCTTGGAAAATTTGAAAAAATCCAGGCAAAGCTGACGAAGCTCGTCGGTGGACATATCCGCGCTTTTCAGGGGAAAGGAATTGATATTCTCCCAAGTCAGGCGTCTGCCCATAAGCTGATCCGGCGAAGCGTCTTCAATGGTCTGATATTCGTTTTCGTGAATATAGATCGGGGCACCGTAGCAGTTTTTCGCATTGGAGTCCGTCTGAGAATCAGCCGGCTTTTTATTCACTTTCTCCGTTTCAACGGTTTGCGCGGGAAGCGTCTCCTCGGGAAGCGGCTCCAGCGTAGAGCAGCCCGCAAAGAGGACACAAAGCAACAATAAAAAAGAAAAGCTCCTTTTTGCTCCGGGGCGTATTTTTCTGCGATTTGCATCAAATTCGAAAGAAGTCAGATGTTTCATTCTTTTCGCTCCTTAAACGTTTTTACCATTGTACCACGAAAGCCCAACATTTGCAACGACAACTCGCAAAGAACCCGATCGTGCCGCAAAAAAGGCTCTGCCGTTGGGACAGAGCCTTTTTTCTTATTCATTTGTGAGCGTACCTCTATAAAGGCTGAGCCGCTCCCCGGTACCGAGCTGACAAACGATCTCAACGGTATGGTTACCGTCCGCGTATTTGTCAAAGGTCGCACCGTATACCGTCGTGGAAAAATCCAGAGTCTTACGCCCTGCCTTCGGGGCACGGGCTGCCTTGTAAAACAATAACTTACCATCGGCATCCGAAACGTATACGTACACGTCGGAAATGCCGTAATTTGCAGTAATAGGGGTGGTTTTCAGCTGCTCCACGGTGATCGCGCTTCCCTCGTGCCCGAAGGTGCATTCCGTTTCCTCTACGGGATCCGTACCGAGAAATTCCCCAAAGGTAAAGGGAATATTCTTTCCCTTAAAAAGGGCTTGGAAGGTGAATTTTCTGTCAATGTAATTTTTATGCTGATAAGCAGTTCCCGATTCGCTTTCCTTTTCCGTCCACCTCTGATGCTGATCGATGATATAAAGATAGCTGTTTTCGCCGTCGATGGTTCCGTCCGAAAAGTATTCCACGTGGGGAGCTACCGAGCACATAATCACGTGGCCGCCTGCAGGGTGGGAAGATATGAGACCGTCTGCAGGAAGCATTTTCGCATAGCTTTGGTAGAGGATCTGTTCCCCGTTTTTCTCACAGATCTGGGCGGTATTCTCCTCGGAAAAAGAGGTAATCTCTTCGTTGTAGGTAACAGGACCTACGGGAATAAAGCCACGGGATGCCACCATATTGAAAGTCCAGTCGTAATCGGCAGAATTGATCACTCTTGCCCAGCCCCAATAAGAACCTATGGAACACTGGTTACCAAAAAGTTTTGGATACTTGGACGCCTCACTCATATCCACGACACCCCGCTCCTCGTCCATATAGTCCATCAGGCGGTAAATATTTCCAGACCCATTGCCGATATAGGGCAGACCGCCGTAAATCTCACCCCCGAACATTTTGTCCTGTGAGCCGATTTTGTTGCGAACATAGCTGAAATCCTCGTCGGGAATCCAAAGTGCGGTCTTTGCAAAGCGAAAAAAATCCACACAAAGCATTCTCAGCTCCATAGTAGACATATCCGAGCTTTTGATGGGGAAGGAATTGATATTTTCCCAAGTCAGGCGTCTGCCCATGATCTCTGTAGCAGGTACGTCTACGATCTCCTGATACTCATTTTCGTGAATGTAAATGGGAATGCCGTAGCAGTTTTTCGCATTGGTCTCCGCCGCAGGCACGGGCGCCGATTCTAAGGTTTTCAGTTCCTCGTGCTTCTGTGAGGGAAGTATTTCAACCGGAGCAAGCTCCGTAGCGGAACAGCCCGCAAGCAACAAACTCCCGCAAAGGCAAAAAGCAAACAGCTTCTTCATTACTGATAAATGATCTCACCGTCAAGAATGGTCACGTAAGCCTTGGCGCCAACTACCTTCAAGGGGTCGTCGGTCCAGATCACCACGTCTGCATCCTTGCCTACCTCAAGGCTACCTACGCGGTCAGCAATTCCGCAAGCGGTAGCGGGATTGATGGTAATTGCCTTCCAAGCCTCCTCCTCGGGAAGACCTGCGGCAACGTGCAGACCTGCGGACAGAGGCAGATACTGAATGGGAACCACGGGCGTATCGGTGATAATGCTGATATTCACCCCGGCCTCGTGGAGAATGGCGGCGGTTTCAAAGCTCTTTCCGGAAAGCTCGATCTTGCTCTTAGAGCCAAGAGTGGGACCGACGAATGCAGGATAGCCCTCCTTGCCGAGAATATCGGCAACAAGCCATCCCTCGGTGCAGTGATCCAGCGTCAGATCCACGTCAAATTCCTTTGCGATACGGATGGCGGTAAGGATATCGTCGGATCTATGCGCGTGTGCCTTCAAGGGGATCTCTTTTCTCATAACGGGCAGCATTGCTTCCATCTTCATATCAAATTTCGGGGGCTTGTCGGAATTTTTTGCATCCAAATATTCCTTTGCCTTAAAGAGAGTCTCTCTCAGCATGGAAGCCGTACCCATACGGGTTGCAGGCAGCTTTTTCAGCGTATTGCCGTACGCACCCTTGGGATTTTCACCGAAGGCAACCTTCATTGCCACGGGATCCTTTACGATCATTTCATCTACGCTTTCGCCCCAAAGCTTGATGGCGGCAAAGGTTCCTCCCACTACGTTGGCAGAGCCGGGACCGGTCACGCCACAGGTCACACCGTGAGAAATCGCGTTTTCAAACATTTCATCGTGAGGACGGATGGCGTCGATGGCGCGCATCTGAGGAGTGATGGGATCGCCCTTTTCATTGACGTCGGAGCCCTCCCAACGCATTGCCTGCTCGTGGAGACCGATGTGGCAATGTGCATCCACGCAACCGGGAGTTACAAGCTTTCCCTCCGCGTCGATGACGTACGCTCCCTCGGGAGCTTGGATGGAAGGAGCGATCTCGGCGATCTTACCGTCGTCGCCCAGAAGAATACAACCGTTTTCATATTCGACTCCCGCCATGGTTTTAATATGTCCGTTTTGAATCAGTATCATGTCTTTTCCCTTTCTGCTGATTTATTTAACAGTTTTAAAATTGCCGAAAATTTCATTTGCCTGCGTCACGTTGGCAAAGGTGCCGGGGTAGGAGTCGATGATGGCACGAAGCTTTGCGATCTGGTGTTTGTTGATAATGCAGATCAACATCTGAAGCTCCGTACCCGAATACATTCCCTTGGCGGGAAGTACCGTAACGCCGTGGTGCAATTTGTCTATGATCTCACGACTCATTTCCTCAGCATGCGTTGTAACGATCTCAAACTTCAGCTGCTCCTTGTTGCCGCGCAAGATGGAGTCGCTGACCTTACTGGTCAAGAAGGAATACATAATGCAAAGGATCACGGGCTCCAGCTTGTGGTCGTAAACAAAATACGAAGCTGCTGCCACTGCACAGTTCATTGCAAAAATGATCCAAACCAAATTCATCTCCGGTTTCTTTTCGTGAACGCAGGCAGCCACGATATCCGTGCCGCCCGTGGATCCGTTGGAACGGATCACGTTACCGTAAATAAAGCCGTTGATCACGCCCGCAGTCAAAGGCGCCAGGATGGTGCTGCTGGGAGTTTTGTAAATAAATTCTTCCAGGTCGATCCCGTACTGGAACAGGAGCAAAAACAACGAGAATGCAACGGAAAACGTAAGACTTTTCAGCGCATAGTCCCGATCCACGAAGAAAAACGCCAGCACACAAAGCGGAACGTTGATCAATAGGCTCATATAACCCACGCTGAAATTCAATTTGTATTGGATCATGGTTGCAATACCGTTCAGTCCCGCAGGAGCAAAGGAATTCTCCAAAATCAAAATACGGTAATTCAACGCCATCAGACAAGCCATTGCAAGAACGATGCCGTAAGATATCAATTTGTTGTTTTTCTTCATATCTGACCTCATAAAATGAAAAATAGTCTTGCTTTTTCGGAAATAGTAGGTTATACTTGATCTATAATCTTTTTTTCTTCTTTTTGTTTTTTCTATAATTTTAAGAAATAGGTGAACGCTATGGATATTAAAACCCTGCGCAATTTCGTGGAAATTGTTGATTCCGGCTCCTTAACTGCAGCATCCAAAAAGCTTTTCATCGCACAGCCCGCCCTTTCCAACCAACTGAAGGCTTTGGAAAAGGAGGTAAATACCACCCTGATCGAACGAAACTCCCGTCATCAAAGGCTGACCGATGCAGGAAAGCTGTTTTACGATCGGGCAAAAAGCATCATCCTTCTGGAAAACGCGATGTTCAGCGAGATCTCCGATACCCGTGAAGGGGAGGTCGGCTGTCTGAAGATCGCTACCATCCAGTCCGGAGAGATCAATCTGCTTCAAGAGATCATCCCTCTTTTTTCCAAGCAGTACCCCCGAGTCACCTACGAGATTTTGGAAAAGGAATCAGAGGACATTTTGCGGCTTTTGGAAAACGGAAGCGCCGAGATCGGCGTAGTCAGCACTCCCTGCCCCATCAGTTCGGAAATGGACGTTTTCTATATCAGCGACGAAAGACTGGTCTGCGCCTACGATCCGGAGATCTTCTCCTTTGACGAAAAGGAAAAGGTTATTTCCCTGCACGCTTTGGCAGATAAGCCCATCCTGATCATCCGCCGCTACGAGGATATGTTCCGCGCCCTGTGCGAAAAGGAGCTGTTCCACCCCAATATCCGCGCAAGAAACAAGCAGCTCACCTTAAACCTGAAGTGGGCGGAGGCGGGACTCGGCATTGCCATCGTTCCCGAAAACAGCCTCTCCTATTGCCGTAAAAAGCTTGCCTATAAGGTGATCGACAGCAAGGGCTTGACCACCCGACGCGCCATCGTCACCATGAAAAACAGCTTTCATTCCAAGGCAACCAAAAACTTTCTCGCCCTTTGCAAGGAAAAGCTTTGATCCTTATCGCCCCACCTCGGTGGGGCATTTTTTATTGCTCCAGAGTAGATACCGCGTTTTTCATCATGACCTCAAAGGTCTTATCAAAGCGAATGGCTTCCATCAAAACCTCTTTGGTATAGTGCTTTTCAAATTCCTCTACGGTTTTGAATTCTTCCTTTTTTACCTCCCAGGCCTTTTCCAGACCCTCGCGGTATTCCTTCTCGGAAACCTCCACCTTCAAAAGTCTGCCTGCCTGAATATGCGCCATATCGTTTTTCACGCGCTCGCGGGCATCCTCCAGTGACATTTTATTGATCTTATCCACGGTGGTCTGCAAATACTCAGACACGTATTCCTCGTAGGTGATCCCCAGATCCTCCGCCATGGCTTTGATCTCGGTGATATATTCCTCCACGTATTTCTTCACCATTTCCTCGGGGTACTTTTTTACCACCACGCCGGCGAGAAAGGCGTCCAGAACGAGACTTGCCTTCGCCTCGGTCTTTTGCTCCTTCAGACTC
This sequence comes from Oscillospiraceae bacterium, assembly GCA_015065325.1. GTDB lineage: Bacteria > Bacillota > Clostridia > Oscillospirales > SIG627 > RGIG5579. Next base: position 63,427 of record SVQO01000001.1, read on the forward strand.
TCTTTGACGTGCACGCGAAAATCCTGAACGTCGGCGTAATCTCCCAGTTGCTGCACGAATTCATCGGTGCAAACGGGAACCAGAGAGCTCTGGATCTCCAGGATCGTTCCCTGACACTGCAGGGTCGCGCCTGCCCAGGCGCCCATGGAAATATCGTCGGCGGCTACTGTATTGGTGACCGTACAGACGTCTCCCACCTTTTTACCCACCAAGGCGTTGGCAAGTGCCTCGTCACCGTTTCCGTCGTAGCCGATAATGAGCATATACTGAGGCTGGCAGAATTCATCCACCGCTTCCCCTTCGTAAAAGACCTTGTAATCCACGATGACCCTGTCGTACGTCTCAACTACGGCACCTGCCTCCTTGGTCGTAAATTCCGAGTGGGAAAGCATCACCTGATGGATTGCGTAGTCGATCTCATCCTCGGTGCATACCTCGGGATCCGCAAAAGGAGCGCGGATGGGATCAAGCTGCTTTAATTCTATGTACTCCGACAGGTCGTAATCGTAATAGGAGTTTTTCGGCTCGTCCTTTTTCTGAATGAGGGCAATGATCCCCCAGATCAAAAGGCCAACCGCCGCCAAAACACAAGCGGAGATCACCGTGATCTTTTCAATCTGCTTCTTTTTCAGTTTTCGTCTAAAGGGCTTTTTCGCCTTGGACGTTTTTTTCTTTCCGCTTTTTTTTGATTTATCCATTCGTTCCTCTTTTCTATCCGCCGATGCGCACCGCGCCGTCGACCACTGTCTTCAAGGCCTTGTCTTTCAAAAGCTCACGACGCAGACCTTCCTCGGTATAATATTCCACGAATTCCTCAAAGGTAGAAAATCCTGCCTCATCCTTTTCAAAATACTCCCGTGCACCCGCAAGGTATTCCTCGTCGGTCAGAGTCATATTTTGCAGTCGGATCAACTGCGTGAAGATCATATCGTTGGTCGTCATTTCCTCCGCGTACTCTCTGGCAGAGACGGCAAATTCCTCCATGGTCTGACCCATATAGGTCGTCACCAGCTGCTCCAGAGTCAGTTCATACCGAGCAGCCAGAGTCTCGTAGTAGCTCTGATAGGATGCAATATGCTCCTGCAGCTCCTTCTCGGGGAATCGACGGACGTGGGCGTCCCGCTTGATGGCAAGCCATACTGCTTGGATCTTCGCCAATTCCTTTTGCGCGTAAATATCCTGTCGGATCGCTTCACGAAATTCCTGTACCGTAGTAAAGGTATCTCCGGAGATCTCCCCTACCGTAGCGTCGATCAATTCGGGGATCAACTGCTTTTCGATTTTTTTGACCGTAGCGTACAAAACCACGCTCTGACCGGAAAGTCCCTCTCCGCCGAGCACTTCGGGATAGGTGTACGCCACGTTGCGGCTTTCTCCCACCGTAGCCCCAAGCAGTGCTTCCCCCAAAACCGGATCCTCTCCGTTTTCGGTTTCCAGACCGATGACCACCGTATAGTCGATCCGACTGTACTCGGCAAGCACGGTCTGGTTTTGCATCACGGCAAGATCCACCGTCACTCTGTTATACAGCTCTGCCTTTTGATTCAAGGGCTTTTCTTCGAAATCCGCTTGAGACAGGAGGACCTGAAATACCGCCGCATCCACTTCCTTTTCCGTGCAAACGGCAGGATCGTCAAACTCCGCCTGTACCGCGGTAATATCTCCCATGGTCATATACTCGGAAAGATCATAGTCGTAGGGACTCTGCTTCTGCTCCGTTTCAACAGTAGGAGAGGGTGCGGGCTTCGCCTCCTTCAGGAGTACTCCGCGAAGCGGTGCATCTCCTCCCAATATCATTGAGAAGATCAGGAAAAGTGCGGCAAAGGACGTTCTGAAATATCTCATACAGCCTCTTTCACTGCGTATTCAACGATTTTTTCCGATACCATGGCGCCGATGACCTGGGTCTCGAAATAATTGGCTCCGAACAGCTCAGTGCATTCCTTGACCATCGCCTCCAGATTGGGATAATAGCCCTCGGCATTTTGAGTGGTATAAAGCCCCTCAATAAAGGCACTGATCTGGTCGGAGGTGCAAGTGATCCCTTCCTCGTTTGCGATGTGAAAAATCATCAAAAGCGGCAGGATTTGCTCCTTGGCATAGACCTCGGCTTCCTTCATAAAATCCTCGTAGGAAAGACCGAGCGTCTCCGAGCAATATACGTTCCAATCCGTATCTTCCCCCTTCACGCTTTCGTAATAGGCAACAAAATGATCGACGTAATGCTCCAATTCCTTTTCGGGATACTGGACCACCTTCAGATCCTCCATCATTTTTTGCTGCAAATAGGTGGAAAGAAGACTGTAACGCTGGTTCTTCGACTTCACCTCAAGTGCGTCCTTGAACCAGACCTTGGCTTCCTCAACGGTGGTAAATTCCGTCTCGTAATACTCGTTGATCAGGTCCAGAGAAAATTCGGGGATCTCGGGTCTTAGGATCTTTTTAATCGTTACGTAGAAGGTCACGTCCTTCCCCGCAACGTCTTTCGATCCGTAATAGGGAGAAAATTTCAGGTCCAGACGAACCTCCTCTCCAAGCTTTTTCCCAATCAGTCCGCTCTCAAAACCATCAATATACGAGCCGCTTCCGATCAGAAGTTCCTCATCCGTTCCGACGGTATTGTCAGCTACCACACCGTCAATTTCGCCGCGATAATCCAGAGTCAGAAGATCGTACTTTTGCACCACACCCTCGGAAAGCTCCTTGTACTGGTCGTCGTTGACCGCAGCCGACAGGAAAAATAAAGTCAGATAGTCATCTACTTCTTCGTCGGTAACCTCTGCCTGAAGCATGGGATCGTCGGGGTACGTGAGTCCCTTGTATTCAAAGGGCGCAATAAATTCGGTAAACCTTTGATACTCGAAGAACTTTTCCCCTTCGAAAATGCCTGCCTCGTAATTGGCAAGATAATTTTTCAAATATTCCCGATCCGCTTCGGTCAGCTCTACGCCGTTCTGCTCCGCTTCGGCTTCGGTCTTTTTTTCTGCCGTAGCAACCGTAGCCTTTTCTTTCTTCGGCTCGGCGGTATTTTTTTGTACTTTTTCTTCACCGCATGCAGACAAAACCAGCATCAGAAACGCCAAAAGCAGTGCCGAAAGGGCTTTGATCTTCTTCATCGTATCTCCTTTATTTCGCCTGTGCCGCCTTACGGGCACTTGTCAGCGTATTTTGCAAAAGCATGGTAATGGTCATAGGTCCCACACCGCCGGGTACGGGCGTAATATGGGATACCAAAGGCTCTACCTCGGCAAAGGCAACGTCGCCGCAAAGACCGTTTTCATCGCGGTTCATACCCACGTCGATCACCACCGCACCGGGCTTTACCATATCTGCAGTAACGAAGTTTGCCTTGCCTACGGCGGCAACCAAAATATCCGCCTCGCGGCAGATCTCCGCAAGATTTTGGGTTCTGGAATGGCACACCGTCACCGTCGCGTTTTTGTGGAGCAGGAGCATTGCCATAGGCTTGCCCACGATATTGCTCCGTCCGATGACCACTGCACGCTTTCCGGCAGGGTCGATCCCGTATTCCTCCAGCAGGACCATAATGCCTGCGGGAGTACAGGGCACGAAATCAAAGTCTCCGGTCATAATTCTGCCAACGTTTTCATAGCCGAAGGCATCTACGTCCTTTTCGGGTGCAATGCGAGCAATCACCTTTTTATCGTCAATATGCTTGGGCACGGGAAGCTGAACCAGAATGCCGTGGATCTCGGGATCTCCGTTCAGTGTATCGATCAGGCTCAGCAGTTCCTCCTCGGAGGTTTCCGCGGGCAGACGGTACTCACGGGACAAAAAGCCCATATCCTCACAGCCCTTTTTCTTATTTCTCACGTAAATCGCAGAGGCAGGATCATCCCCCACCAAAATCACCGCAAGACCGGGACGAACACCCGTTTCAGCGATCAGCTTCTGCGTTTCGGCAAGAATTCTTTCTCTGCGCTTGATCGAGGTTGCTTTCCCGTCAATTCTCACTGCCATCGTTTTTCTCCTGTTTTTGCTCAGCCTTTTCCTCGGCGGGAGCCTTTTCCTTTTTTTCCTTTTTCTGCTTCTTGGACTTGGCTTTTTTATCGTTCTTCTTTTCAACCTTGGGCTCAGCCTTTTCGCCCTTTGCTTCATCTTCGGCGTTTTCCTCTGTATTTTCCTTCTTTTCGTCCCCTGCGGACTCGGTGGCAGAAGCAGTGGCGGGAGCCACTCTGGGAGTGCCGTACAGGCTCAGGATCAAAAACAGTGCCACACCGCCCAGAGCAGAGGCAAGACCGATGCACTGTGCAAGGCGAAGCTGATTCTCCACCAGCCAGAGAGAGTCTACGCGCAGGCCCTCAATAATCGTTCTGCCCACGCCGTACCAGATCAGATAGAAGGCGAACACCTGGCCGTCAACCTTCTTAAAGCGGTAAACCACAAACATTGCGATCAGAAAGCCCACGAGGGTGACGATGGATTCATAAAGGAAGGTAGGATGTACGGGGCCGGTACCGTTGACCCACATTGCCCAGGGGAGGCTGCATCCGATCTTGGGATCGCCGAAAGCCTCACCGTTGACGAAATTGCCCCAGCGGCCGATGGACTGCGCCAGAAGAAGACCGGGAACGATGGCATCATATACCGCAAGTACCTTGTGCTTTTTGATCAAAGCGACTACCAGAACGGTGATCGCACCCACGATGACGCCGCCGTAAATGGCAAGGCCGCCCTCCCAAATGGCGATCATTTTGGAGAAGGTCTGATATTCCTTCAGGTTGGCGAGCACGTACATGGCTCTGGCACCTACGATTCCCAGCGGGATGGCAAAAATGAAATAATCCAGGAAGGAGTCCAGATTCAGACCCTCCTTCTTTACTGCGTTGCGCAGAATAATGGCACAAGCAACGATCATTGCGATACAGATGATCACGCCGTACCAAGCGATGCTAAGCTTTCCGAACAGATCCTTCACCAGATAGCGATCCATCTCCCATTCCAGATCCAGTTCTCGGAATTGTACAAAAGTTTTTGAGCTTTCAGTCATTGGCATTTTATTTTTCCTCCTTTGTTTTTTTTACCACCGACAGAACCAGTCTGGCGGGCTTATAGGAAGCGGCGATCCGCTTTTTGATATCTTCAAAGGTGACGTTTGCCACCGTATCGGGGTAAGCCAGCATATCCGTTCCGGAAAAAGCAAAATCCATAAAGTTTTCCGCGATCTCCGTGGTGGAATTCCAATCCTGCACCGCTCGGGCGTACACTGCCTTGCGGCTTCTCTCGAAATCCTCGGGCGTTATCAGCTCCGCAGCATTTTTCACCGTCTCGCGGATCCTTTTATAAACCGTTTCCGGGCGGCTGCTTTCTCCGAAGATCAAAAGATATCCGTAGCTTTCGGAAAGATTGTATTCCAAAGAAAAGCGGTCTCCGATCAGTCCCTTATCGTAAAGCTCGTTGTAAAGGGTGCCGGATTTCCCGAACAGCATATCCGACAAGATCTCGTGCTGTGCCTGCTGCTTGAGTGTCTGCTCGGACGTTCTGCGTTTTTTCAGATCGTCCTCTTTCATTCCCACGGCAAAAAGCGGGGTTCCTACGGGGAATTCCTTGACCACCTTTTTCTTGTGGATCCGCTTCGGCTCCGAGGGGAAACGGGTCTGAATACGGCAGGGCTCGCTCTTTTTCAACTGCTCGTCCAGCACCTTCTTCACCTTCGTCTTATCCCAGGGACCGCAAAGCACCAAGAGCATATTATTCAGGTTGTAAAAGGTATTGTAGCAGCGGTAAAGAATATCGCTTGTAATATGGGAAATGGTTTCCTCGGTCCCCGCAATGTCCACTTTTACGTTATGGTTGACGAAAAGCGCGTCCAAAAGCCCGTAGTACAGCTGATGGAAGGGCTCGTCGTGGCACATACGGATCTCCTGTCCGATGATACCCATTTCCTTTTCTACCGTTTCGGGGGTGAAATAAGGCTCCGTTACAAAATTCAGCAAAACGGAAAGATTTTCGTAATACTTGTCCGTCGCGGAAAACAGATACGCGGTCATCTCCGTAGAAGTAAAGGCATTACAGCTTGCTCCCAGAGAAGCAAAGTGTGCAAAGGTGTCGCTGCCGTCCTCGTTCTCAAACAGCTTATGCTCCAGAAAATGGGCAATACCGTCGGGGACGGTGAGAAAATCCGCATCCTTTTCGGTTTTGAAAATTCGGTTCACAGAGCCATAACGGGTTCCTAACAGAGCAAATGCCTTTTTGTGCGCCTTGGGAACGATGACCACCTCAAGACCGGAGGAATGCTTCCCGCGGTAATATTTTTCCTGCAAGTGCGGGTTTTCCGTTGTATAAAAGCGCATCACTTCGCCTCCTTTCCCGTCAGGGTATACACCGTGTCCAGCGTAATGCTCTCGGACACCTTCACCACGTCCTCGGCAGTCAGCCCCTTCAGCTCCGCAATGATCTCGTCGGGGGTCTGAAAATTACCGGTAAGAATGCGGGGCAAATACCAATCCGCCAAAACGGCGGGATTATCCTGTAAGCCTCTCAGTGAGTGGATCAGAGCGCCACGGGCGTTTTCCAATTCCTCGGGCGTAATATTCCCCTTACGGATCTCCTCCATCTGATTAAGCGCCTCGCGGATGGCAACCTCACGGTTTTCGGGTGCAATGCCCGCATAAACGGACATGATCCCCTTGAGCGCGTCGGGGGTGGAGGAAATGGAGTAGCATAGACTCATTTTCTCACGCAAAACACAGAACAGCTTGGAGGTCAGAGATCCACCCAAAACCGCGTTGTAAAGGCTCATGGCACGCCAAGAGGGGTCGTAAATAGTGCAGGCAGTGCGGAAGCCCATCACCAGATTTGCCTGGGTGATATCCATGGTCTCGGTGATCTCCTTAACGGTGCGCGCCTTGGTTCGGATGGAAAGGGCAGGCAAAGGCTCGAAGGCACGCTCCGGACCGCACAGCATAGCACCGATCTGCTCCCGAACCTTTTCCTGATCAAAGCGTCCCACGAAAAAAATCTCGATCTGAGCGGTCTTAAGAAGCTTTTTGTAATATGCGGCAAGGCTTTCCGCCGTGATCTTTCCGATCTCTGAGCGATTTCCAATGGCACAAGTGGAATAGGGCTCCAGCTTACACATATGCTCGATCATCCGCCCTTTGGCATATCTTGCCTTGTTGTTCACCAGCGAAGCGATCTCCAAAAGCGCCTGCTTTTTCTCCCCCTTCACGTATTCCTCGCAAAAGGCTCCGGAGGGAAGCAAGGGGTGGAAGATCACCTGCTCCAGAAGGGAAAGTCCCTCGGAGGAAAGATCCTGACCGTCAAAGGTGAAAGCGTTATCCAAAAGGGAAAGGGATACGGAAAGCGTATGCCACTCTCCTACCTTCACCGAATCCGATGAAAGAGACGCGTCGTACAGTTCGTCTAAAGCGCGGTTCAGCATCAGCTGGCTGGGATACCGTTCACAGCCTCTGGTGAGAACGCGGGACAGCACCGTATTATACGAAGCGGTGACCCGATTCAGCGGCGTCAGAAAATCAAAGGTGATAAAATTTGTTTTATAGCGATCGTTCTCCACAAAGTTCAGATGAACCCCGGGGGAAACCTCAATTCGCCGAAGATTTTGTTGACTCATATTCCGTCCTTTCTGCTATCTGTATAGCAAACTATTTTATATTATACTATATTTTTTGTTCCTTTTCAAACCTTTTTTTGATTTTTTCGTGAAATCTGAGAATTTTTTCCTGCCGAGCACGCCTTTCTCCCTTCCTGAGCAAAGCATCCGGCAGTTGGAAAAGCCGAGCCCATCCATCACTTTCTTTTCTTTTGCAAAAAAACTTAAAGGTTGGCAAAACAGCAAACTATTTTCTGCCTTTTGTTATTTTTCGTAAGTTTTGAGAAAAAAAGCATATTTTTTCGTTTTTCTGTCCTTCACCCCTTGCACATTTTTTTATATTTTAGTATAATAGGTTTGAATTTGAACCAAAATGAGAGAAAGGAACTCAAATCATGACCACCAACGCAACCGTAACCAAGTGGATCGAGGAGATGAAAGCCCTCCTGAATCCCGACCAGATCGTATGGATCACCGGCGAAGAGGCTCAGCTGGAAGCACTCCGTGCAGAGGCATGTGCCACCGGCGAGCTCCAGAAGCTCAACGAAGAAAAGCTTCCCGGCTGCTACCTCCACAGAACCCGTCAGAACGACGTAGCTCGTGTTGAGGACAGAACCTTTATCTGCACCACCGTTAAGGAAGATGCAGGCCCCACCAATAACTGGTGTGCTCCCGCAGAGATGTATGAAAAGCTTTACAACATCGCTCGCGGCACCTACAAGGGCAGAACCATGTATATCATCCCCTTCTCTATGGGTCCCATCGGTTCTCCTCTTGCAAAAGTAGGTATTGAAGTTACCGACTCCATCTACGTTGTGCTCAACATGGTGATCATGACCCGCGTTGGCGTTAAGGTACTGGAAGTTCTGGGCGACTCCAACGACTGGGTACGCGGTCTGCACGCGAAGTGTGACGTGAATCCCGAGAACAGATACATCTGCCAGTTCCCCGAAGACAACACCATCATTTCCGTAAACTCTGCATACGGTGGAAACGTCCTTTTGGGCAAGAAGTGCTTCGCACTCCGTATCGCTTCCTACCAGGGCTGGAAGGAAGGCTGGATGGCAGAGCATATGCTCATCCTGGGTCTTGAGAATCCCAAGGGCGAGGTTAAGTACATCGCCGCTGCATTCCCCTCCGCTTGCGGTAAGACCAACCTGGCAATGCTCATTCCCCCCAAGTACCTCCGCGACAAGGGCTACAAGGTATGGACCGTAGGTGACGACATTGCTTGGATGAGAATCGGCGCTGACGGCAGACTCTACGCCATCAACCCCGAGAACGGCTTCTTCGGTGTTGCTCCCGGTACCAACGAGAAGTCCAACTTCAACGCACTCGAGTCCACCAAGAAGAATACCATCTTCACCAACGTGGCTCTCGACCTGAACGACAACACCGTATGGTGGGAGGGTCTGAATAAGAACCTGCCCGAGAATGCCATCGACTGGAAGGGCAACCCCTGGGATCCCTCCAAGTTCGACAAGGCCGACAAGTCCACCTGCGCTGCTCATCCCAACTCCCGTTTCACCGCTCCTGCTGTGAACTGCCCCTGCATTTCCGAGGAGTTTGACAAGGGTGCAGGCGTACCCATCTCCGCCATCGTATTCGGCGGCAGACGTGCTAAGCTGGCTCCCCTGGTTTACCAGTCCAAGGATTGGAAGAACGGTGTATTCGTAGGTGCTACCATGGCTTCCGAGACCACCGCAGCCGCTGCAGGTGCAGTCGGCGTGGTTCGTCACGATCCTATGGCTATGCTTCCCTTCTGCGGCTACAACATGGGCGACTACTTCCAGCACTGGCTCGATATGGGCGAAAAGCTGGGTGACAAGGCTCCCAAGATCTTCAACGTTAACTGGTTCCGTACCGACGACGAAGGCAACTTCGTATGGCCCGGCTTCGGTGACAATATGAGAGTACTGAACTGGATCATCGACCGTTGCGAGGGCAAGGCAGACGCTGCCGAGACCGCAATCGGCTTCATTCCCAGACCCGAAGACATCGATCTGACCGATCTGGATATGGATATCGAGGTCCTCAAGTCCATCCTCACCGTTGACAAGGATGCTTGGAACGAGTATGCAGCCGACGTTGAAGAATACTTCAAGAAGTTTGACCGTCTGCCCGCAGAGCTGAAAGCTCAGCTGGAGACCCTGAAGGCTAACCTGAAGTGAGGTTAGAATAAACAAAAATCACGGAGCTTCGGCTTCGTGATTTTTTTGCAAAAAACGACCGCTTGCAACGTGCAAACGGTCGTTTCGTTTTTTTCTCTTTTTATTTCTCGTCGGCGTTGGTACCCGTATCGCTTTTTTTAAAGAACAGGAAATACACAAGCGCGCCCACTGCAAGCAATCCGTAAGCGGAAAGGGTGATACCGAGGCCGTTTCCGGAAAATTTTCCCTCCGGGAAAACCAACTCATATACACCCAAGATCTCAATGGCAAGGATCAAAAGCGGGGTAACGTATTTTACCATAAACATAAAGATCGGACGGAAAAAGCCAAGCTTTTGCCCATCCCGTTCCATTTCGCCGACTGCTTTTTTCGGTCCCATCATCCAGCCCACGGCAATACAACTGAAAAAGGCGCAAACAGGCATCAGTACCGTATTGGTCACCGTATCAAAGAAGGTCAGAAGATCCATCCCGAAAAGCTTGACATCCGCACCGCCTGCGGAAATTCCTACGGGAATGGAGATCGCAAAGCAGATCAAGGCAAGAAGCGCAACGGCCTTTTTGCGGGAGAAGCGGAATTTCTGGATCACGAACTGACAAACCACCTCCAGCAACGAGATGACAGAGGTGAGAGCCGCGATCACCACCATCGCAAAAAACAGGAAACTGACGATCTTTCCAACGATGCCCAGGGACTCGAATACCATGGGCAGAGTTTTGAACATCAGGGTAGATCCCTTCATTTCCGAGGGATCAAAGGCTGCTCCCTCCACTGCTTTATAGTGATACAGTGCAGGGAATACGGCAAAGCCCGCCAGGAGCGCTACCATGGTGTCAAACAGACAGATCATCCCGGTGGATTTCACCAGACTGATCTTCTTCCCGGTGTAGGAGCCGTACACGATCATAGCACCCATTCCCAAAGAAAGGGAATAGAACGCTTGCCCCATCGCAGCCAGGATCTCCGTTCCGCCAAGCTTTTTAAAATCGGGCTTTAGATAGAATTCCAGACCTTCCGCAACACCTTCCCCGAGACACAGGGAAAAGATCGCCGTACCGAGAAGCAAAATAAACAGGGCGGGCATCAGCACCTTGGACGCTTTTTCAATGCCGCCCTTAACGCCTGCCATTACCACGAAGATCGCACCCGCAATAAAAATGGCGGTAAAGAGGGTCACCAGCCAGCCGTTTGCCGCGAACTCATCCATAGTACCCGCATTTCCGTTAAAGGAATTGGCGGCAAAACGAACGGTATATCCGCCCAGCACCGAATAATAGCAAGCGATAAAGCCGGGAATCAGAATGGCGAGCACGCCGAACCAGCCGAATTTCGGGTTGATGTTTTTAAATGCGGTAACAGGGTTCGCCTGAGCACGGCGGCCGATAAAGATCTCGCAGACCATAGTGACCGCACCGATCAGAAGCACGCAGGCAATATAAACCAGAACGAAAGCCGCACCGCCGTACTCCTGGGTCTTATAGGGAAAGCCCCACAGATTGCCAAGACCCACCGCCGAGCCGGCAGCTGCCAGAACGAATCCAAGACCGCTGGCAAAGCCGTTTTTCTTTTTGTCCATAACAAAAACCTTTCTCTATTCAAAATAACTCGCACATTCTATCATATAATGACAAAAAAATCAAGATAAAACTGCTTTTCACCGAAAAAAATTACCCGACCTCTTTCGAGATCGGGTAAAAGCTTTTTTCAATTAGTGGCAGATGCAAACCTCGGTGTCCTTATCGAAGATGTGCAGTCTGTTGATATCGAAGGCAACCTTGATGGAATCGCCAACCTTTGCCTTGGAACGGGGAGATACTCTTGCGATGAAGTTGGTCTCCTGGCTGTTCAGGTACAGGAAGATCTCAGCACCCATAAGCTCAGTTACGTCAACGTTGGCATCGATGACCCAGTTAGAGAACTGAGACAGGTACATGGGCTCGTCGTGAATTGCCTCGGAACGGATACCGGCAATAACTTCCTTGCCAATGTATTCCTGAAGTGCTTCTTCCTCAGCCTTTTCCTCGGGAAGCTTGAACTCGTTGCTCTCGCCGAAGGTGAAGTAGATTCCGTCCTCGCCTCTCTTCTTGATGAGCTTACCGTTAATGAAGTTCATCTGAGGAGTTCCGATAAAGCCTGCTACGAACAGGTTCACGGGCAGATCGTACAGATTTTGAGGAGTATCAACCTGCTGGATGATACCGTCCTTCATAACGACGATTCTGGAAGCCATGGTCATAGCCTCGGTCTGGTCGTGGGTTACGTAGATAAAGGTGGTCTGCAGCTTCTGATGGAGCTTGGTCAGCTCGGTTCTCATGGATGCACGGAGCTTTGCGTCCAGGTTGGACAGAGGCTCGTCGAGAAGGAATACCTTAGGCTCACGAACGATTGCACGGCCGAGAGCAACACGCTGTCTCTGACCACCGGAAAGAGCCTTGGGCTTACGGTCAAGCAGGTGAGCGATGTCAAGGATGCGTGCTGCTTCCTCAACGCGTCTCTTGATCTCTTCCTTGGGAACCTTACGGAGCTTCAGACCGAACGCCATATTATCAAACACGGACATATGAGGATACAGAGCGTAGTTCTGGAACACCATCGCAATATCTCTGTCCTTGGGAGCTACGTCGTTTACCAGCTTGTCGCCGATAAAGAGCTCACCTTCGGTAATTTCTTCCAGACCTGCTACCATACGCAGAGTCGTAGACTTACCGCAACCGGAAGGACCAACCAGGATGATAAACTCCTTGTCCTTAATCTCCAGGCAGAAGTCGGTTACTGCAGTAACACCGCCGGGGTACTTCTTAAAAATATGCTTCAAAGATACACTAGCCATTTTTTCCTCCTAAAAATATGCGCAGAAAAACCCTCTGCATAATCAAACAACTGTATTCTAACAAATTTCTCGCGCGAAATAAAGAGTTTTATTCTCCAAAAATACAAAAAACAATTTATGCAATATATACAAAACATTTCCAAAAAGATAATTATTGATACAGTTTTTCCTTGTTATTACTATGTTTTCCATTTTTCGTTATATATTTTTAAGAACCAAAAACAATCTTTTAAACCTTTCAAAACTATTTCATTACACAATAAATTTTTACTTTATTCACAAAAGTTTGCGATTTTTTCTTGCAAGGAATACCCTTTTGCTGATATAATGTATTTTGTATTAAAAAACAAAGGTAGGAAATCATGACTTTCAACAAGCGCATTTTCTCGCTTTTGCTGGAACAGGCAAAAGGGGAACGCTCCTGGCGTCAGTTTGCCATGGACTGCGACATCAGTTACATTCAGATGAGAAAGCTTGCCCTGGGTCAGCAGGAGAATTCCCCCAGGCTAAAGCTCATCAACAAGATCGCCCAGAACGCGGCAGGCGGCATCACCGCAGACGATCTGCTGTTCTGCTCGGGCGTATATAAAGAAACGGAAGAAAAGAAGCCCTCCGGCAGTGCCTATCGCTCCGGCGAGCTTTTCAACGAGAAATTTCAGAATCTCTCTATGGGTCAGAGAAAAATGGTTCTGGATTTCATTGATTTTCTTCAGACACGATGAACGCAGCGCTGCTGAATTACTTAAAGGAAAGCGGCGAAGCCATCCTTTCCTATTATAAGGAAAATCCCCCCTACGCCTTGACCCCGGCGGAGCTATTCGAGGGAACCTTCGTTTACTTTGAGCGCGGCGGAAAGCGTCTCCGCCCCGCCATTTGCCGACTTGCAGCAGGTGCCTTGGGCGGCAAGGAGGCAGAAAAAGCCGCGACCCCCTGCGCCCTTGCGCTGGAGCTGTATCACAACTGGACCCTGATCCACGACGATATGATCGACCACGACGATACCCGCCGCGGCAAAAGCGCAGTGCATAAGCTGATCACCGACGCCTTTGCAGACTTTGGTGCGAAAAAAGCCGCCGAATACGGCTTCGACGCAGCGTTGCTTGCAGGTGACGCCCTGCACAGTGCTTCCGTTGCCTACCTTTCAAAGCTGTCCGACACCGGCTTCGTCCCCCCCGCCGTCACCTTAAAGATTCTCTCCCTTTTGGAGGGAAAATACGGCCCCTTCCTCATCAGCGGAGAAACCATCGATACCAAAAACGGCGTCCTTTACGGACAAGGCGCCTTCGACAATCTGACCACCGACGAGGTGACCTATATGATGGCAGGCAAGACCGGCGCCCTTTTTGCCATCAGTGCCCTTTCCGGTGCTCTGATCGGCTCCCGTCAGACTGATGAGACCCTCGAATCCTGTGCCGCGCTTGCCACCTTTGCCGAGCTTTGCGGTCTGGCATTCCAGCTTCAAGACGATATTCTCGGCGTCACCTCCACGGAAAAGACTCTCGGAAAGCCCATCGGAAGCGACATCCGAGAAGGCAAGCCCACGGTTCTTCTCCTCACCGCCTACAAAAACGCTGCCGAGGAGGAAAAAGCGTTTCTGCGTCGCGTCGTCGGCTCCTCAAAAAGTGAAGACGAGATCTGCAAAGCCAGATCCATTCTGATGGAACGCGGTCTGGAGGAAACCCGCGCTCTCGCCGTCGACTATCTTGCACAGGCAGAGAAAGCGCTTGCCGTGCTTCCCGACTCCTCTTACAAGCAGCTCTTGGAAGAATGGCGCAGCTTTATGCTAAACCGTGAAATGTAATACGAAGGAACGTTTAAAAACTTATGAAAAAGATCCTATCTCTCCTTTTGGCGCTGATCCTGCTTCTTTTCAGCTTGCCTATGTCGGTTTTTGCCGAAAAAGATCAAGGCAATGGGTCCTCCTCGATTTCCACGGAGGAATATCGCATTACCGAAAAAGATCCCATCGGAGACCTGGCTCTGGACTCCCAGGGAGTTTTTCTGATCAATACGGAAACCGAAACCGTTTTATATTCCAAAAACGCAGACGCCCGTATGTTCCCTGCCTCCACTACCAAGATTTTGACGGCGCTGGTGGTGCTTCGGGAAAAGCCGGATCTGAAAAAGGAAACCATTACCATCACGAATCTGTCTATGTTTGATTACATCATCAAGGACCGAGGCGTACATATGGGTCTGAAGGTCGGTGAGACCTTCACGCTCTACGACCTCCTGGCAGGTCTTATGATTTCCTCCTACTGCGACGTGGCAGATCTTCTGGCAGAGTATTTCGGAGACGGAAAGATCGAGAATTTCATCGCAAAAATGAATGCCACCGCCAAGGAGCTCGGTCTGGAAAACTCCAATTTCAAAAACGCACACGGTCTTCATCACCCCGACCATTATTCTTCGCCTCGGGATATGTCGATCATTTTGCGGGAGGCGATGAAGTACGACGTGTTCCGCGAGATCATTTCACTGCGGAACTACTCCATCCCCGCCACGGAGCAAAATCCCGCCCGTCCCCTTCGCCACACCGTGCAAAGCTACTCGGAAAACGGCAAATATTATCTCCCCTGCTACGTCGGAGGAAAATCGGGCTATACCGCCCAGGCGGGCAGATGTCTTGCCACTTACAGCGAACAGGACGGTGTCAGTTACGTTTCCGTACTGTTTGGCGCCAATATGGACGGTAACCAAAGATATCCCGGCAATATGGCAGAGATCGAAACCAACACCCTGATTTCCTACGCCTACGAAAACTACGCGTTAAAGACCGTCTTTAAAAAAGGTCAGGAGGTGGGAAAGATTGCCGTCCGTGACTCCGATCAAAAGCTTTCCGTCACCACCTCGGAATCCATCCGTGCACTGGTGCGAACGGATGCAAAACCCGCCTACAACATCACCCTTCCCGAAAGCATTAGCGTCAAGGACGTAAAAAACGGCAAAAAGATCGGCTCTCTGAACTTCAAATTCAACGATTCCCCTGTGGAAGACAAGGTCTATTCCCTGGTTCTCTCCTGGGACGGAAAGCCCATTGAGACAAAATCCGCTTTGGAAAAAAGCGCCGAAGGTCTTTCGGGCATTTTCCGTGAGGATAAGGTCTTCGTAACCCTCTTTATCTGTTTGCTTCTCGTGGTGTTTATCACCTTACCGGGCCTTCGCCTGGCAGACTATCTGCACAGAAGAAAATCTCACACCCCTAAGCATTGAAAAAGAACCGTGCTCTGTCCGCACGGTTCTTTTCGCATTATTGGGCAAAAAAGCTTGCATCAAAGGGAAGGGGAATGACGAAGCGAAGCTCTGCACAAGGCTCAGCAAAGCGCGGCAGATCGGGAGAAAGATCCTCGCTTTTTCCCACGAAGATCACGCTGATCCCGCCGATTTCCTCGCTTTGGCGCGGCTCGGTATCTCCGCCTGCAAGCACCCGCGCGCAAAGAGGGGCACATGCAAGGTACAGGATCTCACCCCGCTCGTCAGGCTCGGTCAGCGGGCGGCAAAGTGTGATCTTAAGCGGATCGATCCCCAGACTTTCCAAAAAGCCGAGCGACTCCGCAGACGCCTGCTTTAACAAATGATGAAAAAAGAGCACCGCCGCATCCTCTCCCCCGTAACAAGGAAGGGTGTGGTATTCCCTTTTCGTTTCTTCGGCAAAAAGCTCTAATTTGTAAGAGCCGATCTCAAGCATCTTCCCTATCTTCTGCAAAAGTATCACCTACGATTTCCAGTTTCATTTTACCGCCGGAAAGATCCCCCAGAAGCGTCTCCAGCCCCTCCTTTTCCTTTTCGGAAACCAAAAGGAACAGGTCCACTCCCTCTCCGAATTCCTTTCCCGTCAGACGGTATTTTCTCGTATTCAATTCAAATTCCACCTTGGAAAAAAGCGGATAAGGCACCGTGATCTTTCCCTTGTAAAATCGGGAAAAACGACAAATCCCCGCCGCAGCAACCGCATCGCGGGCTCCGCGGGCATAAGCACGGGCAAGGCCGCCCGCGCCCAGAAGGATCCCGCCGAAATAGCGAGTCACCACCACACACAGGCCGGTGACCTCCTCCTTCTTCAGAACCTCCAGCATAGGGATCCCACCCGTGCCCTTCGGCTCTCCGTCGTCGTCAAAGCGCTGAATATTGCCCTCTTTATTGATAAAGGCGGAAACGTAATGTCTGGCATCGGGAAACGCTTCCCGCGCCCGATCCACGAATGATTTCGCTTCCTCCCAGCTGTCGCAGGGCTCGACCCAGCCGATAAACTCACTTTTCTTTTCCGTGAAGCGGCTCTCCGCAAAGCCGCGCACCGTACGGTAAAACTCCATCAATACGCGTCCGCCAGATCAATATAAAGGTGACCGTTTTCGGAAATATAGCGTTTTCTTCCGTCCAGATCATCGCCCAGAAGGATCTCAAACATTTCGCGGGTAGCGTATTCATCCTCGGGCATAATGCGGATCAATCTGCGGGTGGCGGGATCCATGGTGGTACGCCGCATCATATCCGGCTCATTTTCACCCAGGCCCTTGGAGCGCTGGATGGTATATTTCCGATCCCCCAGATCGGACAGGATCTTGTTCTTTTCCTTTTCGTCGTAGGCGAAGAAGATCTCCTCTTCGCCCTCCTTTTTCTTGCCCTTGCAGGTGATCTCGTACAGAGGCGATTCCGCAATATACACCCTGCCCTTTTGGATCAGAGTAGGCAAAAGACGGTAAAACATGGTCAGGATCAGGGTGCGGATCTGATAACCGTCCTCATCCGCATCGGTACAAATAATGATCTTGCTCCATTTCAAGTTTTCGTAATTGAAGCCGGCAAGATCCTTATGTCCCTTGCCGATCTCAACACCGCAACCGATGATGCGGAGCAGATCCACGATGATCTCACTTTTGAAAATACGGTCGTAACCGCATTTCAAGCAGTTCAGCGTTTTGCCGCGGACGGGGATGATTGCCTGAAATTCCGCGTCCCTGCCCAGCTTACAGCTTCCCAGTGCAGAGTCACCCTCTACGATGTAAAGCTCGCGCTTATCCTTATCCTTACTGCGGCAGTTTGCAAACTTTTCGATACGGTTGGTCACGTCCAGTGTGCCCGACAGCTTCTTTTTGATATTAACGCGTGCGCTTTCCGCATTTTCACGGCTTCTCTTATTGATCAGAACCTGCTGAGAAATACGGTCTGCATCCGCGGGATTCTCCGCAAAATAGATCTCCAGCTTCTCGTCGAAAAACTCCGTCATGGCGTCGGCGATAAACTTATTGGTGACCTTCTTCTTGGTCTGGTCGGAGAAGGACGCGATATTGGAGAAGCAGTTGGTCACCAGGATCAAGCAGTCCTCCACGTCCTGAAAGCTGATCTTCGCCTCGTTTTTATTGTATTTGCCCGTATTTTTCAAATAGGCATCCACCGCCCGCAAAAAGCTGGATTTTACCGCCTTTTCAGGGCTTCCGCCGTGCTCCAGCCAGCTGGAGTTATGGTAATATTCCAATTTCTGCGCCTTGGCAGAGAAGCAAAAGGCTACCTCCATCCGCACGTCGTATTCACTCTTATCCTCACGGTCACGGCCGCGCTTTTCTCCTTCCCAGAAAACGGGAACGGTCAAGGTCCCCACCTTCCCTTCGGTAGCAGTCACCTCGTTAAATTCATTGATCTCCGCTGCCTCGCGCACGTAGTCCAGAATTCCCTCCTTGTAAAGGAAGCTGTGCTCGGACCATTCCGAGTCGGCATTCTGATACTTCAGATGCAGATTCAAGCCGCCGTTGACCACGGCCTGACGGCGCATCACATCAACGAAATATTCCTCCGGGATTCCGATCTCGGTAAAAACGTCCAGGTCGGGACGCCAGGTAATGGTAGTTCCGGTGCGGCGATGGTTCACTTCTTCCTTGATCAGTTCTCCCGCCGCTTCACCTTTTTTAAAGTGGATCTCGTAGCGGGCGTTTTTGGTGCGCACCTCAACGTCCATAAACTCGGAGCTGTACTGCGTGGCACAGGCACCCAAACCGTTCAGACCCAGAGAATACTGGTACGCGCCGCCCTTGGCGTTGTCGTACTTGCCGCCTGCATACAGCTCGCAAAAAATCAGTTCCCAGTTAAATCTTCCCTCTTTTTCATTCCAATCCAAAGGGATACCGCGGCCAAAATCCTCCACGGTAATCACGTGGTCACGGGTCACGGTCACGTTGATTGCATCTCCATAGCCCGCTCTCGCCTCGTCGATGGAGTTGGACAAGATCTCGAAGAAGGAATGGGCGCAGCCGTCCAGTCCGTCAGAGCCGAAAATAACACCGGGTCTTTTTCGGACCCGTTCCGCGCCCTTCAGACTTTGTATGCTTTGATCGTTGTATTCCGTCTGCTTTTTTGCTTTGCTAAGTTCTGCCATAAAATCTCCTGCACGCCGTCATTCGGCAATTGTTTTTTATGTAAACAACATTATCTCATTCTATTCTATTATAAATAACTTTTCCCTTTTCGTCAACTCCCCAAACCCCTCCCGTGATTTTTTCTCCAATCTCACATCCTATCCTCCGATTTTTCCAAAAAAAGCCTTTTCGCCTGTACTTTTTCCCCCTTTCATTGTTGACACTCCAAGTGCTTTGTGGTAAAATTATGTACGGAATATGTTGGATTTTTTCCGCAAAAACAGAGTTTTTTTCGAAGGAGAGAAACAAAATGAATTTACTGGGAATCGACGTAGGTACCACCTCTCTGAAAGCAGTCTGCTTTGACGAGAAGGGCACCTGCCTTGCCGAAACCAATATCGACTATACCCTGGATACCCACGGAGATCTGGTGGAATTCGATGCCACCGAGTACGTCCGCATCGCAAAAGAGGCCATCGCCAAGATCGAGGAGACGGTCAAGATCGACGCCATCTCCATCGACACCCAGGGCGAGACCCTGATTCTGACCGACGCTGAAGGGACTCCCACCATGCCCGCCATCGTATGGCTGGACAACCGCGCCGTAAAGGAAGCAGAAGAGATCGAGGCACATTTCGGCGGCGAGACCATTTACAACGTGACCGGTCAGGCAGAGACCACCGGCGGTTGGCCCGCCTGCAAGCTTCTCTGGGTACGGAGAAACCTGCCCGAGGTATGGGCAAAGACCAAAAAAGTATTTATGCTGGAGGATTGGCTGCTTTGGGCACTTTCCGGTGAATTCGTAACCGAGCCCACCATTCAGTCTTCCACCATTTACCTTGACATCGTGAAAAAAGATTGGTGGCAGGAAATGCTGGATTTCATCGGCGTTGACCGTGCAATGCTTCCCGCCATCGTTCCTTCTGCGACCAAGGTCGGCACCTTCGGTGATATTTCCATCGTTACCGGTGCTCTGGACCAGATCGCAGGCGCCGTCGGCGTTGGCGTGGTGGATGAAAACATCGTCAGCGAAATGACCGGTACCATTATGGCAATTTGTGTGGTCACCGATTCCATTCCTCCCTACGATCCCGCTTCCAAGATCCCCTGCCATCTGCACGCCATCGGAGACAAGTACGTTTCCCTCCTGTGGAGCTCTACCGCAGGAATGGCTCTGAAATGGTTCCGCAACAATTTTGCCTCCGAGCTTTCCTTCAAGGAGCTTGACGAAGAAGCGGCAAAGGCGGGTCCCGGCGCAGAAGGTCTTGCCTTCCTGCCTCACCTGTGCGGATCTACCATGCCTGTTTACAACCCCGACGCCAGAGGTGCCTTCTGGGGTATGACCCTGGCACACGGCAAGGGGCACTTTGCCCGCGCCATTTTGGAGTCCGTTGCCTTCACCCTTAAGGATGACCTGGAGTGTATCGGCGCCGAAGCAGACGAGATCCGCATTACCGGCGGCGGCGCAACCAGTCCTCTCTGGGCACAGATCAAGGCAGACGTTACCGGTCTGAACCTTTCCACCCTGCAGGAAAAGGAATCTGCCTGTCTGGGTACCGCCATTATGGCAGGCGTTGGCTGCGGCGTTTATTCCTCCATCGAGGAGGCTTGCCAAGGCATCATCAAAACCAAAAAGACCTATTCCCCCCAAGGCGTGGATTATTCCGCCGCCTATCGCAAGTACAAAAAGCTGGATCAGCTTTTGAATATTTCGGAGGTTTAAACTATGTCTAAAGTAGCATTTATCGGCTTCGGAGAAGTCAACACCCCCGTAGAAGTCATTATTTCCCGTACCACGGCAGCTGCCGAGGCACTGGAAAAAGAGGGGCTTGATCTCGTCAAGGTCATTCCCGTTGCCGACGATTACGAGGAAGTGCAAATCAAGGGCGCCATCGAAACCCTTTCCAAGGAGCATTACGATGCAGTGGTTCTTTGCGTCGGTGGCTGGATCCCCACCCACGCAGTGGTAAAGATCGCCGAGCACTACCGTCATCTTCCCATGGTCCTTTGGGGACTTTGCGGCTGGATGGAGGACGGTAGAATCGTCACCACCGCTGACCAGGCAGGTACCACGGGTCTCCGTGCCGCACTGGAGGATCTCGGCTTCACCTTTACCTATATTTACGATATGATCGGCAAGCCCTCCAATTCCAAGCGCGTTGCCGATTACTGCAAGGCAGCCATTGCCGCCCGCACTCTGCGCCATCAGAAGGCAGGTATGGCAGGCTACCGCGATATGAACCTTTACGGCACCCTGTACGACGGCGCTTCCCTGAAAAAGGTCATCGGTCCCGAGATCGAAACCTTTGAAATGCTGGACATGCAGCAGAGATTTGAGAAGCTGGACGAAAAGGAAATCATGGACGTTGTGGAAAACCGCATCAAGAAGTGGACCTTCGTTTCTCCCTGCAGTGACGAGCCTATGAAGACCGCCGCCGCATATTACCTGACCGTAAAGCAGATCGCCGAGGAAAGAGACTATAAGGCGATCTCCCTGAAGGATGTAGACGGTATGAAGAAGTTTATGGGCTTCCCCCCCGCTCCCGTATTTATGCTTTTGGCAGAGGACGGCTACCTGACCGTTCCCGAGAACGACTCTCTGGGCTGTATCACTTTGATGATGATGAAGGAGCTGGTAGGCGGTACTCCCTTCTATCTGGAATTCTACGAATTCTTTGAGGACGGCGTTTTGGCAGGTGTTCCCGACTACGTACCTTCTCAGGTCGTGGACGGTGAGGTTACCGTAATGCCCGCCGCCTTCGGTCTGCTCAACCAGGGCATTCTGAATATCTCCAAGGTAAAAACCGGCGAACTTACCATGAGCCGTCTGGTTTACAAGAACGGCAAATATATGATGCACATCGTTCACGGCAACGGTGTCACCCCTCCCAAGTGGGAGGAATACGGTTGGGCTCAGCCCGCTCCTCAGCTTCCCTCCCTCAAGATCGAGATGGAAAATGTGGACGATTTTGCTCAGCACGTTGCTTGCCAACACTACGTGATCACCTATGGTGATAACCGTGCTCAGATCAGAAATATCTGTTCAATTTTAGGAATCGAGGTGTATGAATCTTGAAGAAAGAAGCATTGATCGCCGCACAGAACGCTTTCGGCATTGAAGCGACTGAAATCAACCGTGCCAAGGAAGTTATGGATTGGGACGCATTTGCAAAGGCAGTTGAGGCACTGGCTAAGGCAGAACGCATCGGCACCGCAGGCTGCGGACACTCCGGCATCTGCTGCACCCACTTTGCACATTCTCTGTGCTGCGTAGAGCGCCCTGCTCGCTTTATCTCCCCCGCAGAAGCCGTACACGGCGCTATGGGCTTCATCCAGAAGGGTGACGTTATGGTGCTTGCTTCCCGCGGCGGCAAAACTGCCGAGCTGATCCCCATTATGAACATTGCCCGCACCAAGGGCGCCACCATCATCTCCGTAACCGAGAAAATGGACTCTCCCCTTGCACAGGGCTCTGACATTGTAATTCCTATGAAGGTGGAGCTGGAAACCGATAAGTACAACTCTCAGTCCACCTCCAGCTTCGTTGCTCTTGCATCCGTATTCGATGCACTGCAGACCGCCCTCATCGAGGAAACCGGCTTTGTCAACGAGCAGTTTGCCCTCACCCACCCCGGCGGAGCCGTAGGCGAGCGCTTGAACAAGAAATAATTGGAAGGAGAAAACCAATGATTAAAAACATTACCATTAAGGCACCCTTCTTCGAAATCGGTCCCAAGAACTATCTTTGGGGCGACGACGTGGTAGAGCTTGCCAAGGTTGCAGATGCCGCCAGCAAAAAGTACAATGTTGACATCATCTTCACCACCCCCATCGTTGAGATCCGCAGAGTAAAGGAAGCAACGGAGAAAATCCACGTTTTCGCACCTCATATGGATTCTCTCACCCCCGGCAGAGGTCTGGCAGACATTCTTCCCGAGAGCCTGGTGGCTGCAGGGGCAGAGGGCGTAATGCTGAACCACTGCGAAAAGCCCGTTACCGTAGCTGAGCTCAAGGCTGCCATCAAGCGCGCCGATGAAGTCGGTCTGGCTACTATCGTTTGTGCAGACTCCTGCGCAGAGGCAGCTGCCATCGCACACCTGGAGCCCAACATCATCGTTGCAGAGCCCACCGAGCTGATCGGCACCGGCAAAGCAAGCGACGAGGAGTACGTTGAAGCTTCCATCCGCGCCGTCAAGGACGTAAACCCCGACATTCTGGTTCTTCAGGGTGCAGGCATTAAGTGCTATGACGACGTTTACCGCAACATTTACGCAGGCGCAGAAGCAACCGGCTCTTCCTCCGGTATCGTGGGTCTCCCCACTCCCGAGGCAAGATATCAGATGGTTGACGATATGATCCGCGCAGTCCGCGAAGCCTGGGACGCAAGACAGGCATAACACAGTTTAATTTTTATTCTTAGGAGGAATAATATAATGGAATTCAAAGTAGTACAAAAAGAGATTCAATTGCAGTCCAGAGGATGGATCCCCACCTTCCACGACATTTCCATCGACGTTCACAAGATCGTTGAGGAATCCGGCGTGAAGAACGGTACCGTAGCTGTTGTTTCTCACCACACCACCTGCTCCGTAATGATCCAGGAGTGCTCCCACGACTTCGATACCTTTGACCTGGAGTTCCTGCAGCACGACCTGCTCGACATCATGAGAAAGATGATCCCCGACTTTGCTGAGGAGCATCAGTACCGTCACCCCGGTCCTGTACACGCTCAGTTCGGCAGATACGTAAACGAGCCCGGCAACTTCACCTCTATGAATACCGACGGTCACCTCCGCTCCGTATTCTTTGGCAGAAGTGAAACCATCACCATCAAGGACGGCGTTCTTGACCTTGGTGAGTTTGCTCACATCTACTTCATCGACTGGGATCACGTTCGTGCTCGTCCCCGTCAGTGCAACGTTACCATTATGGGTACCACTGAGGACGTTGGATGCCGCAAGTACAACAACGGCGAGATTGTTAACACCCTTCGTAAGTTCCCCGAGGAAGAAAAGACCTATATGGAGCAGTACGACGAGTGGAAGAAGAGATAACCCATCTCAAAAGCGCAAAGAAGATCGGCTTTCGCCGATCTTCTTTTTTGTTTCCCGCGTCTCCAATATTCGTTCTCCTCGCAAGGGATCGCTCTGCCCAATATAACCAAAACGAAATCTTCCCTTCCCGCTGAAACATTCAACCAAAGCTTCAGACCGAATTTCAAGCATAAAAAAAGAACTTCGCCGTTTGGCGAAGTTCTTTTTTGGTCTAATTAAAGAGCCTCGGTGTTGATGTAGTTCAGGTAATCCTGCAGAGCCTTACGGGCTGCGGTATATCTGGACTCGTAGGTGGATACGAAGGTATCGTATGCAGCATCAGAACCGGGAGCCTCATTGTTGGGAGAACCAACTTCGTAGAACAGCTTCAGGAGCTTACCGAAGTCGTAACCAACAACGGGATCGTAGATCTTGTTCTCCATTGCGTACTCTACCATCTTAGCAGACTCAACGTCACGGATGGACTGCTTGAGAATAACCTGATCGTAGAATGCGGGAGTCAGGATACGCATGGACTGGTAGCAGAATGCTTCCAGGAAGTAAGCTGCCTGCTCACGGCCGGAAGAGAATCCGTTGGTCTCCCAGTCTTCACAGTTGTCGGTGGTGGTGGGGATTGCGAAGCAACCGAGCTGTGCGTAGGAAACGCCGTTGTAGTACTTTTCCTGCTCAGCGTTCAGCTTAGGCAGGGGAAGTACACCCAGAGAAATGGTAGAGGAAGCAGCGTTCAGAATGGTACCGGTGTTACAAGAGAAGAAGGTGGACAGACCGGAACGGAAGAGAGAACCGGCGTCGTCAACCAGACGCTTGTCAGAGGTCAGCAGAGGACGAAGCTTTTCCCAGATGGTGAGAAGCTCAGCCTTGGGCTGTGCGGGGATCTCGTACTCTCCGGAGGAGGAGATACGGGACAGGGTCTCGCCACAACCGTTTACGTGTACCCAGTTGTTAAATCTCTCGCCGATGTAGCCAAAACGGTCCTTACGGGCAGTCATGACACCGTCGTTGTCCAGGTCTTTTGCGGTGTTAACCATGAGCTCATACATAAGATCGATGGTCCACTCGCCCTTTTCTACTACGTCGTAGAGGTTGAGTTCGGGATCGTACTCTTCAACCCAGTCCTTGTTAAAGAACAGGATCCAAGCAGCTCTGTCGTCCAGAGTAGTACCGTCGCCGTTAACGAAGAAGGTCTTGCCGCCTACGTTCATACCCTGCATACCGTTGGGATCCCACCAAGCCTTGTTCAGGTTGATAACACTGCTCAGTTCGTTCAGGTCAGCAACCAGGTTTGCAGCTGCAAGGGATCTCAGGTTCATTGCGGTACCCAAGAGGAAGTCGGCAACATACTCACCTGCGATCAAAGGTTCACGTACTGCACTTGCGGGATTGGACTGACGGTCCTCAACGATGGTGCACTGGTAATCCTTCTCAAGCTGGGCGTTACGAGCATATACTGCGTCGTTGATCTTGTCGCCGTTGATGTTTTCGGCATAAACTTCGTTTACGGAAAGGTGAGAAGCACTGGTGTTTCTAACCACGAAACGGAATTCATGACCGTTGAGTTTTTTGATCTTAGCGTCGTATTTGCTGTTTGCATCCTTGGAATCGCTTCCAACGATCAAAGACTGCTGCTGGGTCTGCTTGGGTTCTTCCTTTGCACAGGAAACCAAGAAGAGAGAGCAGAGCATAACGAGCGCCAAAACCAAAGAAAGGATTCTTTTCGCGTTCATTGTTCTTTCTCCTTCAAAAGATTTTTTTGCCTAAATCAGGCTGAGTACATTGTAGCACACTTTTTTCAAAAATGGAAGCCTTTTTTTATAATTTACAATCTCCTCACAACTTTTCATTTTTTTGCTATTTTCGGGATTTTTTTCTTGTGTAAATTGAACAAAACAAGGCTATGTAAAAACGACGCGACGGGCATCGTTCTTCGTATCTTATCTGCTTCCCGTACTGCCAAAGCCGCCCGCACCGCGAACCGTGTCCTCCAGCTCACCCCGTTCTTCGAATTCCGCCTTGAGAAAGGGCGCGATGACCAGCTGTGCCACTCTTTCCCCGTTCTCCACCGTCTGAGCTTCAGCGCCGTGATTATGCAAAGCGACGCGGATCTCACCGCGGTAGTCGGAGTCGATCACTCCCACTTTATTTGCGGGAGCAAGTCCCTTCTTCACCCCCAGACCGCTTCTGGCGTAAATAAAGCCTCCGTAGCCCTCGGGGATCTCCATGGCGATCCCCGTGTGCAGAAGCACCGTCTCGCCGGGTGCGATGGTACAAGGCTCCTCCAGCAAAGCGTACAGATCCGCCCCTGCGGCAAAATCGCTGCCGTAGGTCGGCAGTTTCGCATCGGGCAAAACCTTTTTTACTGCAATCTTCATTTTCCTTCTCCTTTTTCTTTTCTTCCTTATTATTTTAACATTGCGCAAATCATCCGTCAAGAGAAAAAGCACTTGCTCTCGCAAGTGCTTTTGATTCACTTTTGTTTTTTACTCGTGAAGAAACGAATCGCAAAAAGCGTTCCGCCAAGCAAAGCAAAGCCTGCCGGCAAAGCGATCCAGGCGTTGGGAACAAAGCCCGCCAGAATGTAGGTCACGAAGGACACAGCCGCTACGGTCAGCGCATAAGGAAGCTGGGTTGTAACGTGATTCAGGTGATTGGACTGGCTTCCCGCCGACGCCATAATGGTCGTATCGGAGATGGGACTGCAGTGGTCACCGCAAACCGCGCCTGCCATACAAGCGGAGATCGCAACTACCGTCATATTGTCGTTAACGCCGCTGAACACGGACAGAACGATGGGAATGAGAATTCCGAAGGTGCCCCAGCTGGTACCCGTGGCGAAGGAAAGCCCCACGGCGATCAGGAAGATGATGGCAGGCAGGAACGCTTGAAAACCTGCAGCACTTTCTTCGATCAGAGAGGAAACGAAGATCTTTGCTCCCAGGGAATCGGTCATAGACTTCAGCGTCCAAGCGCAGATCAGGATCATGATCGCGGGCACCATTGCCTTAAAGCCCTCGGGAACGGACTCCATACACTGCTTGAAGGTAAGTACTCTTCTGCAGATGAAATAAATGATGGAAACAATGACGGTGATAAAAGAGCCGTACAAGAGTCCCACGGAAGCATTGGACTCGGAAAAAGCAATGATAAAGTTTCGGTAGCCGTCCGCTTCCGCGTCAAAGAAGCCGCCGGAATAGATCATACCGATCACGCAGGCAAAAACCAAAAATACCACGGGAAGCACCAGGTCAATGACACGCCCCTTGGGATTGGCATCCTCGTCCTTCGTTACGGAATCGAGAAATTCCTCTTTGCCCGAGGTAAACAGATCACCCTTCTCCCGTGCGTTGGCTTCGTGGGTCTTCATGGGACCGTAGTCAAACTTCGCAAACGTGAGAATCAGCATCATACCGATCGTAAGCAAAGCGTAGAAGTTAAAGGGAATCGCCTTGATAAACAGAGAAATTCCGCTCATGGGACCCTTGCCCTGTGCAAAGCCGGAAACGGCGGCAGCCCAGGAGGAAATGGGAGCAATGATGCAAACGGGAGCCGCGGTGGCATCGATCAGATACGCCAGCTTTGCGCGGCTGATTTTATGCTTGTCCGCGACGGGACGCATTACAGAGCCTACGGTCAAACAGTTAAAATAGTCGTCAATGAAGATCAGGCATCCCAAAACGATGGTAGCAATCTGTGCGCCGACTCTGCTCTTAATATGGGTGGAAGCCCATCTGCCGAAGGCAGCAGAGCCGCCCGCCTTGTTCATCATAGAGACCAAAGCGCCCAGCATAACCAAAAAGATCAGAATACCGACGTTGTAAGAATCCGAGATACTCGCCACGAGACCGTCGGTAAATACGTGGGTCACGGTCTTTTCAAAGCTGAAGCCGGACCAGATCAAGCCGCCCGCCAGAATTCCCACGAACAGGGAGGAATAGACCTCCTTTGTGATCAGAGCAAGGGCAATGGCGATCACTGCGGGAAGCAAAGACCAGAAGGTGGCGTAAGCGGGAACGCTTTTCCGTACCGTTTTGACCGCATCCTTGGAATGGGTCTTAAAGCCGGGGTCCGTTTCCATATAGTTTTCGTATTGTCCCAGATATTCGTACGCAGACTCCTCACCGGTGGACTCTTTTTCCTCGGTGACGGTCACGCCATTTTCAAAATCGTATTTCGTTTCGGTCTTGTCCTCGCCTTCTCCCACGGTCACCGTGAATTCGGTTTCCGATTTTTTCTCTGCATTCTTTTGTTCGGTTGCATAAACACTGATGCCCAAAACCGTACTCAGCAGCAGAAAGATCATCAGACAAGCCAAAAGCTTTCTTTTTTTCAGCACTGTATCATCCTCCAAAAAAGTCATTTTTTGACAAATTAGTGCAATTATTTTACCATATTTCTTCTAATTGTCAAGTCTTTAGAAAAAAATACTTCTTTGCCCTTATTATTTTATTAAAAGTTTGCGAAAACTGTTGACATTTGCCGTTGTATTCTGTAAACTGAATGCAGAAAATAGTTGCGATTGCAACCGTTGCGATTGCAACAAATGGAGGAGCCTATGCACATTATGCGATCCATCGGGCAAACGGAGCGTGCTTACGTTTTGTTTCGCAATGCCAGGTTGGAGCAGTACGGCTTGACGGATTATCAAGGACTTTATCTGCGCACCGTCTGCGTCCACCCCGGCATCACCCAAGAAGAAATGGCAAGCAAGCTGGTCTTCAATAAATCCAGCGTGTCCCGCCAGCTGGCAGCTCTGGAACAGGACGGACTGATCCTGCGCAAGCGCTGTGAAAAGGATAAGAGAAGTATCCGCGTCTATCCCACCGAAAAAGGAGAGGCTCTGCTTCCAATCATCCGTGAAACCGCACGGGACTTTTTTGCAGAAATCTCCAAGGAGCTGACCGAGGAGGAGAAGGAACTGCTGGATCAGCTTTGTCAAAAGCTCTGTGAGGGCGCAAAGGGGGCAATTCGTCAAAAATGAAAAGAATCATTGATTATTGTAAGCCTTTTGCGGGTATGCTGACGTTGATGCTCTGCATCAAATTCATAGGTACCATGATGGATCTGGTCATCCCCTATCTGCTTGGCTACATTTTGGACGAGGTGGTTCCCGCAAAGCAAATCGCACCCGTATTCTTCTGGGGCGGGATGATGGTTCTGTGTGCACTCGTCGCTGTGTTTTCCAATATCTTCGCGAACCGACGCATTGCCCGCATTTCCACAGACGTGGTCAAAAAGATCCGCAGTGATATGTTTGACAAAATTCTGTCACTTTCCGCGTCACAAACCGACTCCTTTACGGTTCCCTCTCTGGTTGCGCGAATGTCCAGTGACACCTATTCCATCCACAATATGCTGAATATGACCTTCCGCGCGGGGGTGCGCGCGCCCATTCTTCTGCTGGGCGGCATCCTCATCACCCTGTTCATCGAACCGGTGCTGAGCTTGACTCTCATTGCAATTTTACCTCTGATGGCGATCATCGTCATTTACGTTTCCAAAAAAGGTATCCGTCTGTTTAAAACCAAGCAGAAAAAGGTGGATCGCATGGTGGAAAAGGTGCGAGACACCTTCACCGGTATCCGCGTGATCAAGGCACTGTCTCAGGTGGATCACGAAAAGGATTCCTTCGGCGAGATCAACTCCGACCTGAGTCACAGTGAAGAAAAAGCAAACGTGACCATGGCGATCACCCCCGCCACCGTTACCCTTTGTCTGAATCTCGGTATGACCGCCGTTGTGCTGCTTGGCGCCATCCGCGTACAGTCCGGCCATGCAACCCCCGGGCAGATCCTTTCCTTCACGTCCTATTTTACCATCATCCTCAACGCCACCCTGGTCCTGACCCGTATTTTCATCGCCTATTCCCGCGGTGCCGCCAGCGCGGAGCGTCTCTCCGAGGTATTGGACGAAAAGAAGGACCTTGTCGTGCTCCCTCCCACGGAAGCGGAAGAAAACGGAGCTTTTCTGGAATTCAGAAACGTTACCTTTTCTTATAATAAAAACATCCCTACCGTGGAGAATATCTCCTTTTGTCTGAACAAGGGAGGCACGCTGGGGATCATCGGCGGTACCGGCAGCGGCAAAAGCACCCTGATCCAGCTTCTGATGCGCTTTTACGATCCCGACGAGGGAAGTATTCTTCTGGAGGGACGGGACCTGCGCACCATTCCCGCGGCGGAACTGAAGAAATGTTTCGGCGTGATCTTCCAGAATGACTTTCTTATGGCAGATACCCTGCGGGAAAACGTTTCCTTCGGCAGACAGATCGACGAAAGCGATTTAAAGGCAGCCGCAGAAAGCGCCCAGGCGCTTTCCTTTATCGAAGCTCTTGAAGACGGCTTTGACTACGCCTTGACCACCAAGGGCTCCAACCTGTCCGGCGGTCAGCGTCAGCGCGTCCTCATATCCCGTGCTTTGGCAGGCGATCCCGAGATCCTGATCCTGGACGACGCCTCCTCCGCGCTGGACTATAAGACCGATGCCTGCTTACGCACCGCTCTGCGCGAGAACTACAAAAACACCACCAAGATCGTGGTTGCTCAGAGAATCAGCTCCATTCGAGACGCAGATCTGATCTTGGTTCTGGAGCATGGCAAGATCTGCGGAATGGGCACGGACGAGGAATTAAGCGAAAGCTGCGAGATCTACCGCGAGATCGCACAATCGCAGATGGGAGAGATGCAGTTATGAACAGAGGCTTCAGTAATACGCGCTATAACCCGGAAGACGACAAACAGCAAGCGCGCAGATATCAAGGTCCCAACGTATTTCTCCGCTTGTCCAAGTACCTTCTTGCATTTCGCTGGACGGGACTTCTGGCAATGCTCTTGGTGGTTGCCGCGAACGTCCTCGCCCTTCTCGGCCCTTACCTGTCGGGAAAGGCGATCGACGCCATTCATTTTGACAGTGTAACAAAAACGGCAAACGTAGATTTTCCCACCGTTTACCGCTACTGCGCCTATATGGTTCTGTTTTATTTGCTGTCTGCGGGACTTTCCTATATCCGTTCCTTGGTTATGACCCGATTTTCCCAAAAGATCACGAGAAGGATCCGCTCGGAATCCTACAACAAGCTCCTTTCCCTCCCCGTAGCCTATTTTGATAAATTACAAGCAGGCGACGTGATCAGCCGTCTTTCCTATGATATCGACACCATTAATACCAGCCTTACAGGTGATCTGGTACAGATCCTCACCTCTCTGATCACCGTTACGGGAGCTTTCGTGATGATGGTCAGCATTTCCTGGAAAATGCTTCTGGTCTTTCTCATTACCGTTCCCATGTCTATTTTCGTCACGATCAAGCGCAGCCGCATGGTCCGTCCCCTGTTCCGAAAGAGAAGTGCGGCACTGGGTGCGCTGAACGGCTACACCGAGGAGATCCTTTCCGGCTCAAAAACCATTAAGGCGTACGGCAAGGAAGAAGAGTTTGCCCGCCGTTACGGCGTTCAAAACGCGCAGGCAAGCGAAGCGTACTTTATGGCAGACTATCAAGCCGCCACCATCGGTCCTTCGGTCAACTTCATCAACAATCTGTCAATGGCGATCATCAGCGTCGCAGGCGCTTGCCTGTTCATTTCAGGCTCCATGTCCTTCGGTGCCATTTCCGCCTTTATACTCTACGGCAGAAAATTCTCCGGCCCCATCAACGAGTTCTCCAACATTCTCGCCGACCTGCAAAGTCTCCGTTCCGCTTCGGAACGCGTATTCACGCTGATGGACGAGGATCCCGAGCTCCCCGACGACCCCGATGCCGTGGCGCTGACCGACGTAAAGGGTGAGATCGAATTCCGAAACGTAAAATTTTCCTACGTCCCCGAAAAGGAGATCATCCACGGGCTTTCCCTGAAGGTTCCCGCCGGAAAAACCGTCGCCATCGTAGGACCTACCGGCGGTGGAAAGACTACCATCGTCAACTTGCTGATGCGTTTTTACGACCGTGATTCGGGCGTGATCCTGCTGGATGGAATCCCCATTAACAAAATTTGCCGAGATGATCTTCGAAAAGCATATACCATGGTATTGCAGGAAACCTGGCTGATGGGCGGCACCGTAGCGGAAAACATCGCCTACGGAAAAAAAGGCGCCACCCGCGAGGAGATCGAGGAAGCCGCAAAAAGAGCGGGCATTCACAAATTCATCCTGTCCCTTCCGAAAGGGTACGATACCCGTATGGAGGACGGCGGTCTGAACATTTCCAAGGGGCAAAAACAGCTTTTGACCATTGCCCGCAGTATGCTCTCCGATGCAAAAATGCTGATTCTGGACGAAGCCACCAGCAACGTAGATACCCGTACCGAGATCAAGATCGAGAAGGCAATGCTGAAGCTGATGGAGGGAAAGACCTGCTTCGTCATCGCACACCGTCTCTCCACCGTCAAAAACGCGGATATGATCATGGTGGTTCGGGACGGCGACGTAGTGGAAACGGGCACGCACCGTTCCCTTTTGGAGCAAAACGGCTTTTATGCCGAGCTTTACCGCTCTCAATACGTCTGATACGCAAAAAAAGCGTTCGCTTCGAACGCTTTTTTTCGTTTTTTCTTTACTTCTTCCCCGTTTTGGAGTATGATATGAGTAAGAATATATTCGCGAAAGGAATTTGCAATGAAAAAAACGCTTTCCCTTCTTCTTGCAATGACACTGCTTTTTTGTCTGCTCGGCTGTGAAAAGGTGATCGAAGCTCCCGAGCCTGTTTATACCCCTGAGCAGATCGCTCCCGAGGATCGTGAGAGAACCGGCGAGCTGGAGTTCATCGGTCTGTATTTCGCCCTTTACAACGACAAGACCTGCGAGCTTTTGGGTCAGTCGGAATCCGCCAATCCGGAAACCACCATCTCCATTCCCGAGACCTGCGACGGCTATAAGCTGGTCAAGATCTGTGAGAGCGCTCTGGCGGAAAGCGCCTTTACCGAGATCACTCTCCCCGACTCCATTACGGAGATTGCCGATTACGCCTTTCAAAAAAGCGCCGTTGTTTCGCTTACCCTGCCCGCAAATCTGAAGAAAATAGGCGTAGAATGCTTCGACGGTTGTCTGAATCTTGAAACTGTAAAATTCCAAAGCGCCGTAGAGGTCATTCCCACCGCCGCCTTTTACGGCTGCCGAAGTCTGAAGGAGCTGACCCTCCCCGAGGGAGTCCGCGAGATCGGCGAGGAAGCCTTTGCTTCTTTGAAGGCACTGGAAAAGCTGACCCTTCCCGAGAGCCTTGAGACCGTCGGACCTTACGCATTTTGGAGCAGCGGAACCGAGACTCTTGAGATCACCGTCCCCGCGGGGGTCAAAGCCGTTGGCGAGGATGCCTTCAAAAATGCAGGCTCGGGTCAGCTTACCTATAAAGGCAACAGCGAATCGGTCAAAGCCGCCCTTGCCGCACAGACCACTTTAAAATGAGGAAACGTTTATGACTCTCATCGTATGCATCGACGATAAAAACGGAATGATGTTCGGCTCCAAGCGCCAATCCCGTGACGGTACACTGATCCAAAGGATCCTTGCGCTCACCGAGGGAAAACGCTTGGTGCTTTCTCCCTATTCCGCTCCTCTTTTCTCCGAAAAGAAAGAGCTTCTCATTCACGATGACCCTGCCTCAGTCTGCGAAAAGGACGATTTCTTCTTTGCGGAAAACACACCGCTTCCCGAAAAAAAGCCCGACGGTCTCCTGATCTATCGATGGAACAGACGCTACCCCGCAACCCGTTTTTTCAACCTCTCCACCGAGGGCTTCACTTTGACAAAATCCTCTGATTTTTGCGGCTCGTCCCACGAGCGTATTACAGAAGAAAGGTGGGAGAGCAAATGAGAAAGCATTTCATTTCTCTTTTTGCACTGTGTCTGGCACTTCTCCTCGTCTCCTGCACCGTTCCCGCTGAAGACACCGCGTCCGCAAAGAATAATCCCCTCTCCGATCCTCTGATCTCCGCGCCGAAGGTGGAGTCTCTCGCCTCCGTCCCCGCCTTCGACTCATCCTGTGCCTTCGTCATCATCGGGGACAATTCCCCAACCTTCACCCAAGAGGAGATCACGGAGAAATCCTTCGAAGCCTATTCGTCCTTGGATGCCTTGGGAAGATGCGGCACCGCCTTTGCCTGCATCGGCAAGGACCTGATGCCTACCGAGGAACGCGGAAGCATCGGGCAGGTCAAGCCCAGCGGCTGGCAAACGGTCAAGTACGATATCGTCGATGGCAAATACCTTTATAACCGTTGTCACCTCATCGGATTTCAGCTGACGGGCGAAAACGCCAACGAGCGAAACCTGATCACGGGCACGCGCTATATGAACGTGGAGGGGATGCTTCCTTTCGAAAATATGGTGGCGGACTATATCCGTGAAACAGGCAATCACGTGATGTATCGCGTCACTCCCGTCTATACCGGAGAAAATCTGCTGTGCGACGGCGTGCTGATGGAAGCATATTCTGTCGAGGACAAGGGAGAGGGCATTGCCTTTTTCGTTTATTGCTACAACGCTCAGCCCGGAATAGAAATTGATTACACCAACGGAGACTCGAAGCTTTCCGCCGAGAAAAATAGCTCCAACGGAGAAAAAGGGAAGTTCGTTCTGAACGTAAACACCAAAAAGATCCATAAGCCGGACTGTTCTTCGGTAAAAGATATGTCCTCCAAAAACCGCCAGGACTACGAAGGCTCCCTAGACCCTATTCTTGCTCAGGGCTTTGAAAAATGCAAATCCTGCTTCTGAAAAGAAAAACGCGATGAAAATTCATCGCGTTTTTTATTCTTCGATTTTTAAAAGGAGCTTTACTTCCCGTTCCACTTGACCGTATTCCTTATTCAACACGTAGGCGAGCTCGGAGAAGATCAAGGCTTCCGCATCCTTGAGAAAGTAGTCATCGGTGGTGTGAACGCGCACGCCCTTCCCCTGCATTTCCTTGCGGTGGGCGTAAATGTTTTTCACCAAAAGAAGAACGTCGGTTCTGTCATTGGAAGCGAGTGCTTTCTTGGATGCCTCACTGCGACGGCGGAAATCACGGATCCACTCCGTCTCCTCCTCAGAAACCCTGGCAAGAAGCTCCTTCACCTCCGTTTCAGTCAGCGGCGGGCACATTCTTTGAACCAATTCCGCATTACCGCAAGGCACGAAAACCGTTGCCCCTTTTTTATACAATGGCGAAAGCACGAAATACTCTTGTTTTTCTCCGCCAAGTTCCTTTTCGCATTTGCCCTCAATTTTACAAAGTCCCGATTGTCCGTAACGAACCGTTTCTCCGATTTTTGGCATTTTTCTGTCCCTTCTTCGCTGTCGGATCGGATTATCCGATCAAGTTCTCTACCTATTATATAGATTATATCATAAAAAGGCGAAAAATGGTATCAGAAATTTTCATCTTTTTTCGATTATTTTTTGGGGATTTTTGACAAATTCTTTTCCTTTTTTCCCCGAATCAAAAGAATTCCCGCAAGGATCCCCGCAGGCACGGCAAAGCCCGTAAACACCAAAGGCAGGACGCTCCGTTCCTCTTTTTCCTGAGAAACCACCGGAATCGTCGTAGTGGCAAACGTAGCAGCCACCTTGATCGCAGGGTATAAATGACGGGATTCCAAGATTCCCGCATCGGCAAAGACCGCACAAGTTCCTCCCGCAGGATCAGGACTTGCCGCTTCGGGCATCTCCTCGTAAACCGGTATCAAAAAATGCAAAGGTGCTGAGGTCTCTGCAAGGCTCTGCGCCAGAAAGTCTCCTTCGGTTTTTGCCGCGCCGATATTTTGCATATACTGCGCCCAGAAGTTGCGGCTTCCGCCCGGTCCCTCCGATCGGGGATCTACATTCCATTTTTGGAGATAAAGGGTATTCTGATATTTGCCCACGTATTCCTGTGCAAGCTGCTCCGCACCGCCCCGCAAGCCCTTTTCCTGACTGTCCCAGCCCTTGGATCTGGCGTATTCCGCTCCGGAACGGTAGATCTGCCCCTCGCCCTTCCCGCTGGCTGACAAATTATACGGATTGTAGTAACCGTCTAAGTGCTTATCTGCGCCGCCCAGATAGCTTCCCACCGTTCCCGTGAGAAGCGCATTTCCCTCACTTCCCTGTTCCTGACGCAAGCGTGTCGCCAGCTGCAAGGGATTGATGTCGCATTCCTTCCCCAACTGCACCAAAAATTCCGCGAGCCCACCGGGGACGTCCTTTGCCGCCGAAAGCGCCGCGCAACCCTGTAAAAGCTTTTCCACCTCTGAAGCGGGCACGTCGGAGCCTCCCGTTAAAATCAAGAACTGAAAGATCCCCTCCTCGGATAAAAAGTTTCTCGGATCCATAAAATATGCCACCGCCCCCCGATTGGCTCGGTAAAAGCCGGAATCGTACAGATCACTGCCCGTCTGAACGTAGGCAGTGTATTCCTTCCGTGCGGAAACCAAACTCCTGCCCGCAACCTGCCATTCTTCCTCCACCACGTAAGGAAAATCATAGTTTTTTCCCTTTTCACGACTCAGTGCCGTTACGTTCAGCACCTCAAAATCCCAGTTCGGATGATCCAGCTTCAACGCACAAAGCGCGGTGCGGTAGGATTCGGGAAAGCCCTTCGCCCGCAAGGTGGCACAAACCGTGCATTCCTCAGCCCCGGCAGCAGACACCGCAGTACCGCAAAGCACCGCCGCCAACAAAATGCATAATAGTCTCGCCGCTCCTTTTTTTCTTTTCATCCTTTTCCCCTCCTTTTTTCTTATTCTATCCCGCGGGAAGCGAAAATTTTGGCTGATTTGGGCGAACGGAATTAAATCCCTTTTTTCGCGTCAACACTAAAGAAGACGGAGAATTTGTGAATTTTTTGTAATGCCCTTGACAAGTTTTCCCTTTCGTGGTACAGTATGAATACAGAGATTAGCACTCGAGCATCGAGAGTGCTAAATCGAATAGGCGGTGAGAAAAATGGAACTGAGCGAACGCAAACGGGAAATTCTGCGACTTGTGATCGATTCCTTTATTACGTCGGGCGAGCCGGTCGGTTCCAAGACGATCATGGAGAAGATGCACAAGCCCTGCTCCTCCGCTACCATTCGAAACGAGATGAGTGCTCTGGAGGAGATGGGTCTTTTGGAGCAGCCCCACACCTCTGCGGGGCGGACTCCCACGGGGCGCGGCTATCGGGTTTACGTGGATTCTCTGATGGAAAATTACACCCTTTCCTTTGAGGAAACGCTCCTGCTCAACTCTCTTTTGTCGGACAAGATCCGCGAGCCGGAGAAAATTCTGGAGGATATGACCGAGCTTCTGGCAAAAATGACCGGCTACACCGTAGTTTCCTCTGCAAGAGAGTACTGCGGCACCATCGAGCGCTTCGACGGAGTATATATCGGAAAGAGGAGCTTTCTTCTGGTGATGATCACCTCCTCCGGAAAAGCCATTACCAAACAGCTTCGGGTGGACTTCCCCCTGGATCGGGACAAGGTGCGTCGGATCACCGAGGCGATCGACAACCACCTGGCAAAGAAGGAATTGGGCGGCATCACCCTGGAGCGCATGATCGCTATGGAGGAGGATCTGGGAGAGTATCGCGTGATCATCCCCTCCCTGCTTCAGATCATTTTCGACGCTACCTCGGAGATCAGCACGCCCGGCATCAGCATCAGAGGGCTGTCGAGCCTTTTCGACTATCCCGAGTTTCGGGAGGGCGATGCGGCAAGCAGACTTCTGAAGGAGCTGGAGGACCGAGAGCTTCTGCGGGAACGCTTCGGAAAGGATATTCCCTCCCATCTGCGAGTACACATCGGTCGCGACGGCAAGGGTCTGAGCAGTGCCAGCCTGGTCACCTGCCCCTTCCGTTTGAAAACGGGACTGGAGGGCGCCATCTGCATCATCGGACCCAAGCGTATGAATTACGCAAAGGTTGTGGCGCGGCTGGAATATCTGGCAAAAGAAATTCACGCGGTATATGGATTTAAGCCTTCCCTGCCGCTGATTGAAACAAAGGATGAATAACATGGCAAAGAAAAAAGAGCAAAATACCGAGGAAACCGAAATTCAAGTAGAGAAAAACGATCAGGAAGCCCAAGAACAGGCAAGTGAGGAATCCACCCTGCGTGACGCAGAGGTCCGCATCGCCGAACTGGAAAAGGCACTGGCGGAAAGCACGGCAAAACAGGCAGAGACCGAGGATAGACTTCTTCGCATCCTTGCCGAGTACGACAACTTCAAAAAGAGAAGCGCAAGAGAAAAGGAAGAAATCCATTTCCTTGCAAAAAGCGATTTGATCGGAAAGCTTCTGCCTGTTTTCGATAACTTTGAGCGGGCACAGAACTTCAGTAACGCCGAGGATTACGCCGCAGGCGTTGATATGATCATCGCTCAATTCTTCCAGATCCTTGAGAGTCTGGACGTTCGTTCCATCGCCAAAGAGGGCGATGCCTTCGACCCCAATTTCCATGAAGCCGTGCTGCGTGAGGAAAAAGAGGGCGCCGAGGAAAACACCGTTACCGAGGTACTCCAAAAGGGGTACGCCGTGGGAGATAAAGTGATCCGCCACGCAATGGTAAAGGTAAGTATGTAACCCGGATCCGAAACAAATCAATTTACAACCACAACCCAAAGGAGGATTTTAAAATGGGAAAAATTATTGGAATTGACTTAGGTACCACCAACTCTTGCGTTTCCGTATTCGAAGGCGGAGACCCCGTGGTAATCCCCAACCCCGAAGGAGCAAGAACCACCCCTTCCGTAGTTGCATTTTCCAAGACCGGCGAAAGAATGGTCGGTCAGATCGCAAAGCGTCAGGCAATCGCAAACCCCGACCGCACCATCGCTTCCATCAAAAGAGATATGGGCTCGTCAAGAAAGGTTGAGATCGACGGTAAGAGCTACACCCCCCAGGAAATCTCCGCAATGATCCTGCAGAAGCTGAAAAGCGACGCAGAAAACTATCTTGGCCACCCCGTTACCGAGGCGGTCATCACCGTTCCCGCTTACTTCTCCGACGCTCAGCGTCAGGCGACCAAGGACGCAGGTCACATTGCAGGCCTTGAAGTAAAGAGAATTATCAACGAGCCCACCGCGGCAGCTCTGGCATACGGCATCGACAAGGAGCTGGAGCAGAAGGTTATGATCTACGACCTGGGCGGCGGTACCTTTGACGTATCCGTTCTGGAGATCTCCGACGGTGTATTCGAGGTGCTTGCAACCGCAGGTAACAACCGTCTGGGCGGCGATGACTTTGACGACAAGATCATCGACTGGATGGCAGAGCAGTTTATGGCAGAACACGGCATTGACCTGAGAAAGGACAACACCGCTTGCCAGAGACTGAAGGAAGCCGCTGAAAAGGCTAAGATCGAGCTTTCCGGTATGCAGTCCACCAGCATCACCCTCCCCTTCATCTATGCAGATGCAAACGGCGCGAAGAACTTCGATGCTACCCTGACCCGTGCAAAGTTTAACGAGCTGACCGCAGATCTGGTAGAAAAGACCATGGGCCCCACCCGTCAGGCACTTTCCGACGCAGGTCTGAAACCCTCCGATATCTCCAAGGTTCTTCTGGTAGGCGGTTCCACCAGAATTCCCGCGGTTCAGGAGGCAGTAAAGAACTTCATCGGAAAGGAACCCTTCAAGGGCATCAACCCCGACGAGTGCGTTGCCATCGGCGCAGCCATTCAGGGCGGCGTACTGGGCGGTGACGTAAAGGATATTCTCCTTTTGGACGTTACTCCCCTTTCTTTGGGTCTTGAGACCCTGGGCGGCGTATTCAACAAGCTCATCGAGAGAAACACCACCATCCCCGTAAAGAAAAGCCAGATCTACTCCACCGCCGCAAACAATCAGACCTCCGTTGAGATCCACGTTCTGCAGGGCGAAAGAGAAATGGCAAAAGACAACAAGACCCTGGGCAGATTTACCCTGGACGGAATCCCCCCCGCAATGCGCGGCGTTCCTCAGATCGAGGTTACCTTCGACATTGACGCAAACGGTATTGTAAACGTTACTGCTTGCGACAAGGGAACGGGCAAGGAGCAGCACATCACCATCACCTCCTCTACCAATATGTCCAAGGAGGATATCGAAAAGGCGGTGAAGGAAGCTGAACTCCACGCAGCCGAGGATAAGATCCAGAAGGAAAACGTTGAAACCAGAAACAATGCGGAAAACCTGGTATTCCAGTGCGAAAAGACCATGGCTGACGCAGGCGATAAGCTGACCGAGGAGGATAAGGCTCCCATCAACGCGGCTGTCGAAACCCTGAAGGAGACCCTGAAGGGCGAGGATTACGCTAAGATCAAGGCAGACACCGAGGCACTGACCCAGGCGCTCTACAAGATCAGCGAGAAGCTGTATCAGGCAGCGGGTGGTCCCGAAGGAGCACAGGGCTTCGATCCCAATGCTGCCGCAGGCGGTGCACAGCAGGGTGCAGACGGTGACGGCTACTACAACGCTGACTTTACCGACGCTTCCGACGACAATAAATAATAAAAAAAGCCTCCCCCGAGCTTCCCTCGGGGGAATGGCATATTAAGAAAAGGCAAGATCATGGCTGATAAAAGAGACTATTACGAGGTCCTGGGAGTATCCAAGACCGCCGGCGACGACGAGATCAAAAAGGCTTACCGCAAGCTGGCAAAAAAATATCACCCCGATATGAACCCCGGTGATTCCGAAGCTGAAGTAAAATTCAAGGAAGTCAACGAGGCTTACTCCGTTCTGTCCGACGAGGAGAAAAAGAGCCGCTACGATCAATTCGGTCATGCAGGCGTTGATCCCAATTTCGGTGCAGGCGGCGGAAGCGGCTTCGGCGGCTTTGGTGGCTTTGGCGGTATGGACTTTGATATGGGAGATATCTTCTCCTCCTTTTTCGGTGGCGGCGGCAGAAGCGTTCGCAACGGTCCGGTCCGCGGTGACGACATTCTCACCCGTCTTGTGATCTCCTTCGAAGAAGCAGCCTTCGGTTGTAAAAAGACCATCAACTTTCCCCGTACCGAAACCTGCTCCGAATGCTCGGGCAGCGGTGCGGAAAAGGGTACACATCCCGAAACCTGCTCGAAATGCGGCGGTTCGGGTCAGATCCGCATCCAACAACGCACGATGCTCGGTATGATGCAGACCACCCGCCCCTGCGACGTGTGCGGAGGAACGGGCAAGATCATCAAAACGCCCTGTAAAAACTGCCGCGGAACCGGTGTGGAACGGAAAAATAAAAAATTCGACTCCACCATTCCCGCAGGCATCGGTGACGGAGAACGCATCCTTCTTCGAGGTCAGGGACACGCGGGCAAGCGCGGCGGTGAAAACGGCGACCTGATCGTAGAGATCAACATTCGTCCCCATCCCGTCTTTACCAGGAAAGGCTACGACATCTACTGCGAAGTACCGATCTCCTTTGCGGAAGCGGCACTGGGCGGAGAGATTCAGATCCCCACTCTTGAAGGAAAAGAATCCTTCAAAATCCCCGAAGGAACGCAGACCGGCACCCAATTCACCCTGAAGGGACGCGGTATTCAGGTGATCCGCACCTCCAGACGCGGCAATCTTTACTTCACCGTACAGATCGAAGTTCCTCAGAATCTGTCCTCCAAGCAAAAGGAGCTTTTAAAGGAATTCGACAACAGCTGCAATTCTACCAATATGTCAAGCAAGCAGTCCTTCGGCGAAAAGCTGAAAAATTTGTTTAAGTAAAAGAAAAAACACTTGCGACGCTGTCGCAAGTGTTTTTGTTTTGTTGCTTTTTTGACAGAGCATTGTCGCTTTTTGAAAAAAGCTCCGCAAAAACTTCAAACAAAAAAAAGAATAAATCCGTTTTTCCGGCTGATCCCAAACTCGGTCTTGTCGGCCGAGTCTTACTTTCTTTTTCAAAAGAAAGTAAGGAGCTCTAAATAATCCTCTTTGGTTTCCGCGTGGCTCGATCTTTCCCGAAGAGCCGCCGCACCGCGAAAGCCCTTCATATAATGCGCCATGTGAGTACGAAGCTCCCGTCCCGCCGTGATCGGCTTATAGCGAAAGGCAAGCTCAATATGGTGCAGGATCGCCCCTCGGCGATCGATCTCAGGCAGTTCCTTTCTCAAAAGCGCCGCACGAATTTCTGCAAAGACCCAAGGCGCTCCCACGGCACCGCGGCCGATCATCAAACCGTCACAGCCGGTTTGCTCCAGAAGACGAAGCGCACTCTCTGAGTCCGTCACGTCGCCGTTGGCAAGTACAGGGATGGACACAGCCT
Organism: Oscillospiraceae bacterium; assembly: GCA_015065325.1. Taxonomy (GTDB): domain Bacteria; phylum Bacillota; class Clostridia; order Oscillospirales; family SIG627; genus RGIG5579. Next base: position 105,558 of record SVQO01000001.1, read on the forward strand.
CCTTGACGGCACGAATGACCCGAGGACGCATGGTGCCATCACGATAAAAATCCTCGCGGGTACGTCCGTGTACGGCGATCCCCGTTGCCCCGGCTTTTTCGCAGAGCGCCGCAATTTCGGGAGCATTCAGATGCTCCGAGTCCCAGCCCGCGCGGATCTTCACCGTAACGGGAAGAGGGGAAGCCTCCACCGCCGCCCGCGTGATCTCATAGCAAAGAGCGGGATTCTTCATCAGCGCACTGCCGTCTCCGTTATTTACGATTTTCGGTACGGGGCAACCGAAATTCAGATCGATGCGGTCACAGCGATCCTCGGTGCCCAGCTTTGCCGCCGCCTCCGCCACGATCTCGGGATCGGAGCCGAACAGCTGTATGGCAATAGGTCGTTCCGCCTGCCCCGTCTCTGCCAAAAGGACGGTCTTCTTGTCCCCGAAATGAACCGCCTTGGCGGAGATCATCTCCGTACAAAACAGGTCCACCCCGAAAAGGGCGCAGGTTTCGCGAAAAGCTCTGTCTCCGGCACCTGCCATGGGTGCAAGAGCGAGTACGATCTTGTTTTCCATAGCCTCATTGTAGCACAGAAAAACGGTTTTGTAAAGAAAGCGCTTTTTTTTCTTGACCGTTTTTTTCTTCTGTGTTATACTGAAAAAAATAAAACTTAGGAGAAAGCATAATGGCTTTTATCACGGAACAAAAAAAACAAACACCCCTTGTCGGTGAATACGACGTATTGGTCTGTGGCGGTGGCTTCGGCGGTATTGCGGCGGCTTTGGCGGCGGCAAGAGAAGGGAAAAAGGTTCTCCTTTGCGAGCGTGAATTCGCTCTGGGAGGGCTTGGCACCTTGGGTCTGGTTACCATTTATCTCCCCCTTTGCGACGGCTTTGGCAAGCAAGTCAGCTACGGGATTGCCGAGGAACTGCTTCGCCTTTCCATCAAGCACGGCGCAGACACCCACAAGCACGCCGCGCCCACTTGTTGGCTGAACGGAACGGGAACCAAGGAGGAACGTACCGCAGTACGCTTCAAGGTTCAGTACAACCCTTGGTATTTCGTAGCCGACGTCGAGCAGCTTTTGAAAAAGGAAGGCGTTACCATTCTTTACGGAACGGCAGTAGACGACGTCATCGTTGAAAACCATAAGATCCGCTACGTGCTCATCGACAGTATCAACGGCAGAGAGGCTATAAAAGTCAATGCCGTAGTTGACGCTTCCGGAAGTGCGGTGGTTTGCAAAATGGCAGGGGAAGATACCGCCGTATATTCCGCGGGCAACGTTCCCTCCTCATGGTATTATTACGCGTCCAAGGACGGAAATAAATTGAAAATGTTCGGTCCCTCCGACTATCAGGGTGCAACTTTGGACGGAGCTCTGCAGGGCGTCCATTTCTCCGGTCTGGATGCAAAGGAGAATTCCGAGATGCTTATGTTCAGCCGTGAAAAGATGGTCGCCGACATTGAAGAGATGAAGGTCAAGAAAGAAGATCCTGAACTCTCTCCCATTATGATCTCCACCATTCAGGAACTGAGAATGACACGCCGCATCGTAGGCGTAGAGGATTTCCGCTACGACGACGTGGAAAAGAGAATCGAAAGCAGTATCGGCTGTATCGGCAACTGGCACAAGTGCGGGCGCGGACACGAAATTCCTTTCGGAAGTCTGTTCGGCAAAAAGATCAAGAATCTGATCACCGCAGGGCGCATCACCTCAACCGACGATGCCGGTTGGGATCTGACCCGTGTCATTCCCTCCTGTGCCGTCACCGGTGAAGCCGCAGGCGTTGCCGCCGCTATGACGGACGACTTTGCTTCCCTTGACGTGACCCTTCTCCAAAGCAAGCTTCGCAAAAAGGGCGTTTTGATTCATCTGGATGAAGCCAAGGCTTAAAACAAAAAAGAAGTGTGAATTTTCCACACTTCTTTTTTGTTTACTCTTTTTATTTGAACATTTTATCTACGTCGGCGATCTTGGTATCATCCAGCAGCTTTACCGTTGCCGTGAAAAGAATTTCGTCATCCAATTCCTTCATATAGATTGCGAAACGGACGTCCTTGCCAACGATCACGCGGTAGAAGCCTTCACCGAATTTCATTTTCTCTATTTCGGTCATGGGGATCTGGGTCATAGGATCCTGGATCTTCAGCTCCGCTCTGATGCTCTCGGCATAGACTTCCTTAGAAAACTTTTCAATATCCAGCGTCTTCTTATCCTCAAACTTAAAAACCACCGTATTACCGGCACCGGGCTTGTTGGATTTTGCAACAGCGTCGTAAGCAACGCCGCTCTTTAACTGCTCGTCAAAGCTCTTGTTCCCCAGATTCCATTCCACGGAAATTTCTTCATCGGACATAAACTCCCATCCCTCGGGAGCGGTAAAGGTGATGCCTACACCTTTGTTTTCATAAACGTTCCCATCAATCTTTCCACGCTGCGTTCCCTCCTCTGAGCAGGAGATCAAGGGCAAAACCATAATCAATGCAAGAACGAAAAACAATACTCTCTTCATTGTCTCAAAAACCTTTCTGACGATCTTATGCAAAAAGGAGATCAAAAACCGATCTCCTTTCTGCAAAACCAAACTTATTTACCAAGAAGCTCCTTCAAATAAGGAACCAGGATATCAACGCTCTTCTGATGATCCTCTGCACTGGGATAACGATCGGTTTCGGTAGAACCGGAGCCGTTGGCACCGTAAGCAAGCTTCAGTGCATATACATTGGCATCAGCACCACCCATATACTGCATCAACGCCTCAATCTCACCTGCTCTCACCGTATGGTACAGGGTATTGTAAACCCAGATCACGGGGATGGTCTGATCCTTGTAGTAATCGCGGAGATCGATGGTGAAATTCTTTGCCTTCACGATATACTCACCCATTGGCAGATTTTCCAGAGAGTCGTCCATACCCAAGTGAACGATGATGGCATCGGGCTTGCGGTCGGGCTTGTAACGGGTATCCAATTCTCTGTAAGCGTAGCGATTGTCGTACAGAGCGGGCATCTGATAAGAGCCTGCCTTGGTCACGAAGCCGATCTGGCTGTGAGCGACGATGCTGTAATCCGCATCCATTGCCTGAGCAGTCAGGTAAGGCAGAGCAGCGGTAACACTGGTCTCATCCACAATGGCGGAAGCGGTAGAGGAGGAGCCCTTTCCGAGGGCGCCGAAACCTACCAGGTAGCCGTCACCGACGAATTCCAAATACAGATCCTTTTCAGCGGGAGCCTCCAAAAATTCACCGTTGAAAGCAACGGATACGACGCTGTTGTAGTTGTTACGGCTGGTAGCGGGCTGAGTATCCTTAACCAGAGCGACGGTATGCTCACCGGCAGGGATACCGCGGGCAACGATCATTTTCTTATTACCGTTACCGGTGGCAAATCTTTCACCGAACTGCTCACCGTCAACGAAGACCTTCCAGCGTGCGGAATAGTTGCAGCGGAAGCCGATACGAAGGTCAGAGCCCTCTTCGCCGATCTCTACGTTCATTTCGAAACCGGAGCCGCTCCACTCGGCGATCAGCTCTCCGTCCTTATTGTAGCCGGATCTTTCGCCCAAAAGCTTGATGGAATCCTTTACGTCGCCCAGCTTATATTCATTCATGGGCATAGAGCTCTCCTCAATAGCGGGCGCTTCTTCTTCCTCAACGGTTTCCTCAACCGTAGCAGTCTCTTTGGTTTCCTCGGTCTTCTCTTTCTCCTTGGGCTCGGAGGCACAGGAAGCCAGGGGCAACAGCATACATAACAAAAGAACTGCTGCGAGAAGGGTTCTGTAAAATTTCATGGAAAATCTCCTTTCAAATGCGAACTTTAATTCGCAGTATTCGGGGGCATAAACTCCACCCCTTATACTATGTTCATTTTATTTTAACACAGAGCGCTTCATCTGTAAAGAGGAAATTTCTCTATTTTTTCCTTCTTTTTTTCGGCATTATTCCTAAAAGACCGTTTTTTTGTCGAAAAAACGCCGTAACTTCTCTCACGCGCGGTGCATAAACTATCAACGGGAGGAGAGTTTCGGAGAGGAACGCCATGCAAACATTTATCATCCGATTTCCGTCCATCACCTATGCTCAGAAGGCAGGACGCCTTTTGGAACAAAAAGGAATTCGCGCAAGGCTGACGCGCGGCAATACCCACGGATGCTCCTACGGACTTGAGATCTACGCCCAAAGTCCCGATGAGGTCAAAGCATTTTTGGAAGAACAAGGTGTAATTTTCAGCATCTAGGGAGAAGCTTTTTATGATCTACCTTGACAACGCAGCCACGTCCTATCCCAAGCCTCAAAACGTCCTAAACGCCGTAAAAAACGCCGTGGAGGGACAATACGGCAACCCGGGCAGAAGCGGGCACGCTTTCAGCAAAAGAAGCGCCGAAGCGGTTTTTTCCGCACGGGAACAGATCGCCCTCCTCCTGGGTCTGAAAAAAAGCGAAAACGTGGTGTTTACCGGCGGTGCCACCGCCGCCTTGAACGTTGCCATTCTCGGGACCGTCTCCGCTTTGAGCAAACGAACTCCCGTTCCGCGGGTCGTAAGCAGCGTTTTCGAGCACAATTCCGTTCTGCGTCCCCTATTCTTTTTGGAAAAAAAGGGGCTCATCCGCCTAACCCTTCTTTCCCCCGATCGGGACGGAGGCCTTCCACTTGCCCGGCTTTTGTCCTCTCCCCCGCAGTTATTGGTTCTGACCCTGCGCAGTAACCTGACGGGCAGAAGTTTCGACACGAAATTTCTCTCCCGCCTGCTTGCCCCCTACGGCACGGTGATTCTTGCGGACGGTGCACAGGCGGTGGGAGGTGCGGGAGCAAGCTTCAGAGAAAGCGGTGCGCATATCCTTTGCGCTCCCGGACACAAAGGACTTCTCGGAATTATGGGCGGCGGCCTGATCGCCTTTTCCGAGGATTGCCCCCTTCTGCCCGACGCCGTTTTCACCGGAGGAAGCGGAAGCGACACCTTCAATCCCGAAATGCCCTCTTTTCTCCCCGAGCGTCTGGAGGCGGGCACACTGCCCGTACCTGCAATCATTTCTATGGGAGAGGGTGCGCGTTTTTTGCAAAGTCAAAAGCTTGAAAGCATCACCGCACGTGAGCGTGCGCTGAAAAAAAGACTGCTGAGCGGTCTTGCCGCTATGAAAAAATACACCCTTTACGAGCCCTGGTTTGAAGACGGTCCCCTTTTGATCAACCACAAAAGGCTACCGTCCGAAAAAGCCGCCGAAAGCCTTGCGGAAAAGGGTCTGATGCTCCGCGGAGGCTTTCACTGTGCTCCCCTGGCGCATCGCTGGCTGGGCACGGAGGAACACGGTGCCTTGCGCTTGTCCCCCGGTCCCTTTACCACCGCGCACCAGATCGACCGTGCTCTGAATCTTCTGGAAAGCCTGTAAAAAAGCTGCTTCCTTCGGGAAGCAGCTTTTTATCAATAGAAAACGCGTAAACGCTTGTGGAGATTATGGATCTCCGCGTGCTCGAATTTTCCTGCGAATTCCCCATCCACGCACCAGGGAATTTCTTCATCGCAATCAAATACGATCTTCTTTCCGCGAAGGATCTGAATGGATTTGTTGTCAAATTTTCCGCTGAGCAAAGCAGTGGAAAGCTGGGCAAAATCGCCAGCCGTCTTGGGGTTTTTAACCAGAAGCACCTCGTGATAACCGTCCTTCATATCCACCAGCTCCGCCTTCAGCTTCATAACTCCGCCCAAGGAAAGGGTGTTGGAAGCGGCACCGAACAGATATTCTCCCTCGTAGTGCTCCCCGTCACACTCTACCTTTACGAAATATTTCCGCAGCTCCGTCAAATGGGCAATTCCCTCGGAAATATAGGCAGCGTGACCGAACATATTCTTCAATTTTTGATCCGTCTTGTAGGAGACCTCGGTAAAGGCACCGAAGGCGGCTACGTAAATAAAGGTACGAAGACGGTTAAAGGAGCCGAAGTCCAGATCCTTGGCTTCTCCCTCTGCGATCAATTCCGCCGCTTTCACAAGGTTCTTGGGAATTCCCAAAGAGTTTGCAAAGTCGTTGGTGGTACCGCAGGGCAAAAAGCCGATAGCACCCTCGAAGCGAATGCGCAAAGCGCCCGCAACCACCTCGTTGAGCGTCCCGTCCCCTCCGCAGGCAACGATCACGTCGTAGCTTTTTCCCACCTTGACCACCTGCTCGGTGGCATCACCGGAACGGCGGGTCACGTACACCGTCGGATCAAGATCCGCATCGGAAAAGACCTTGAGAATCCCCAGCAGCTCCGTTTTCACACGGCTCTTTCCCGAAACGGGATTCACAAGAAGCAACAGCTTTTTCTGCATTTTGGCTTATTTCTCGATGAACTTCTCCACCCGTGCCAAAAATTCCTCGGCATTGTCGGAATGAATGGTCATACGGATGGGGTTGAGCAGATCCAGAGAGAAAATACCCATAATGGATTTGGCATCCACGATATATCTGCCGCTGGCAAGGTCAACCTCAAAGTCACAACGGGTCACTTCGTTGACGAAGTTACGAACGTCCTCAATGGTAGAAAGTCTGATATCAAAAATCTGCATAATTTGGTTCCTCCTAAAAGATATTTTTTCTTTTTCTGCCCTCATTATAACCTCGGAATTTAAACAAGTCAACAATTCCGGCCTCTTTTCTGAAGAAAATTCCATTTTCACCTTGCCAAAACCGTGTTTTTGAAGTAAAATAAGATGATATTCTATATATAAGGATGATTTTTTTGAAAATTGCCATAATCGGCGGCGGTGCCGCAGGTCTGATGGCGGCTTGCGCCACAGAAAAAGCAGACCGCACTTCCGTTGTTCTTTACGAAAAAAACGCCTTTTTGGGAAAGAAGCTTGCCATCACGGGAAAAGGAAGATGCAACGTAACCAACACCGCTTCCGTAGCGGAAACGGAGCAGGTCATCCCTCGCGGGGCAAAGTTTCTGCGGACGGCGCTATACGCCTTTCCTCCCGAAGCGGTTCGCTCCTTTTTTGAGGATGCGGGCGTGCCCTTGAAGGAGGAACGCGGAGGCAGGGTTTTTCCCGTTTCCGACAAGGCGCGCGATATCGTGGATGCCCTTGTAAAAAAAGCACTTTCCGATCCGCGCGTTACTCTGCGAAAGGAAGAGGTGCTTTCTGTTTCACGGGATGAAAGCGGCTTTACCGTAAAAAGCGAAAAAAGAAGCGACACCTTCGACCGCGTTCTCATCGCAACGGGAGGAAAAAGCTATCCGCTGACGGGCTCTACCGGCGACGGATACCGTTTCGCCAAGGAGCTGGGACACAGCGTCGTCTCCCCCGCCCCCTCTCTGGTTCCCCTTGTCACCAAAGAAGGCTTACCCCGTGAAGCAATGGGACTTTCCCTGAAAAATTGTGCCCTGAAGGTCAAGACCCTTTCGGGCAAGACCGTTTATGAGGATTTCGGTGAAATGCTGTTTTGCCATTTCGGTATTTCCGGACCTATGGTGCTTTCCGCCTCCTCGTATCTTGATTTTGAAAAAGAAAAAAGCTACCGCGTGTTTTTGGATCTGAAGCCTGCTCTCGATGCGGAAACGTTGGATCGGAGAGTTTTATCCGACTTCGAAGAAAACCGAAACCGCGATCTGATCAATGCGATGAACCGCTTGCTTCCCCAAAAGCTCATCGCTCCCATTCTGGACGCAGCAGGGCTGGATGCACGAAAAAAGGTACATCTTGTCACCAAGCAGGAGCGGCACGCTCTGGTGGAAACGATGAAAAATCTTCCGCTGACCGTGACCGGCACCCGTCCCCTTTCCGAAGCCATCGTCACCCGCGGCGGTATAAGTCTGAAGGAGATCGACCCACGCACCATGCAGTCCCGCCTAACGAAAGGTCTGTTCTTTGCGGGCGAGGTGCTGGATGCCGATGCATTGACCGGAGGCTTTAATTTACAGATTGCATTCTCCACCGGCTTTTTGGCCGGAGAGAATATTTCACGGGAGGATTTATGACGTTACCCCAAACCGAGCCGCGCGCGCTGCGGTGCCGCTTTGAAAAGACGGGTCCCATTCGCTTCATTTCCCATCTGGACCTGACCCGCGCCTTTCACCGCGCATTTTCCCGCGCCTCCATACCGCTGAAATTCAGCGAAGGCTTTTCCCCACACCCCAAGTTTTCCTTTGCTCTCCCCCTTTCCGTAGGAACGGAAAGCACGGCAGAGCTTGCAGACTTCACCTTGAAGGCAGGATACGAAGCCTCCCCCGACGAGATCCGTGACTCCTTGCAGGCACAAATGCCACAGGGGATCAAGATCCTCACCGTAGAGGAGCAGACGGGAAAGTTTTCCGAAATCGCCTTTGCGGAATATCGGATCAAGCTGCCCAAGGCAGACCCCTCCCTTTGCGACACGCTTCGAGATGCTCTGACGGGAGAAGTCGTCGTAAAGAAGAAAAACAAAAAAGGAAAATGGGTGGAAAAGGATATTTCCCAAGGCATTTTCAAGATCTGCTTTGCCGAGGAAGACGGCGGCATCGGCGTTTACGCCTGTCTGTCCGCCTCGGGCGAGAATTACCTGAAGCCCGAAACGGTGCTGGAAGCGTTGGCACTGCGCATCCCCGCCTTTGACGCCGACGAAAAACGGATCCTGCGTTGCAAGGTTTTGCGCGGCGATCTGACCCCCTTTTAAACGAGAACATAAAGAAAATTGAGAGGATAAATATTATGGCAAACAAAGAAAAGAACGGACTTTTGGACGAAATTACCCCCATGGACGTGGATTTCGCCAAATGGTACACAGATATTTGCAAAAAAGCGGAATTGGTAGAATACACCAGCGTAAAGGGCTGTATGGTCATTCGCCCCTACGGCTACGCCATCTGGGAAAACATTCAGAAGCTTCTGGACGGATACTTTAAGGCAACCGGTCACGAAAACGTATGTATGCCTATGTTCATTCCCGAATCCCTTCTGCAAAAGGAGAAGGATCACGTGGAAGGCTTTGCCCCCGAGGTTGCCTGGGTAACTCACGGCGGCTCCGAGGAGCTGGAGGACAGACTTTGCGTCCGTCCCACCTCCGAGACCCTGTTCTGTGAGCACTATTCCAATATCATCCATTCCTACCGCGACCTGCCCAAGCTCTATAACCAGTGGGTCAGCGTCGTTCGCTGGGAAAAGACCACCCGTCCCTTCCTGCGCAGCAGAGAATTTCTGTGGCAGGAGGGCCACACCATTCACGAGACCGCGGAAGAAGCCATCATCGAAACCGAAAAGATGCTGAACATCTACGCCGATTTCTGTGAGAAGGATCTGGCAATGCCCGTGGTCAAAGGTAAAAAAACCGAAAGCGATAAATTTGCCGGAGCCGTTTCCACCTACGCCATTGAAGCACTGATGCACGACGGTAAGGCGTTACAGGCAGGCACCAGCCATTATTTCGGCGACGGTTTTGCCCGCGCCTTCGATATCGAGTTTACCTCCCGCGAAAACAAGAGAGAATTCCCCCACCAAACCTCCTGGGGTGTTACAACCCGTCTCATCGGTGCCATCATTATGACCCACGGCGATAACAAGGGGTTGGTTCTTCCTCCCCGCGTCGCTCCCATTCAGGCGATCATCGTTCCCATCGCTCAGCATAAGGAGGGGGTTCTGGACAAGGCGGGCGAGCTCCGCGACAAGCTGGCCGCCTCCTTCCGCGTAAAGATGGACGACTCCTCCAACTCCCCCGGATGGAAATTTGCCGAGTATGAAATGAAGGGCGTGCCCGTAAGAATCGAGCTCGGTCCCCGCGACATCGAAAACGGTCAGTGTGTTTTGGTTCTCCGTCACAACGGCGAAAAGCGCGTGGTGAAGCTGGACGAGATCGAAGCCGAGCTTGCCAAGGCACTGGAGGACGTAAACAACGGTCTGTACGAAAAAGCCGTTGCCAACCGTGAGAAAAAGACCTATACCTGTCTGACTTTGGACGAGATCAAGGCGGCTCTCGAGGAAAAGGGACCCGGCTTTGTCAGAGCACTGTGGTGCGGTGACGAGGAATGCGAGGACAAGGTAAAGGAAGTTACCGGTGTCGGAAGCCGTTGTATGCCTCTGGATCAGCAGGAGGGTATCACAGGCAAGTGCGTTTGCTGCGGCAAGGAAGCCAAGCATATGGTCCTTTGGGGCATCGCTTACTAAAAAGGAGCTTTTATGATTGAAGCAATCAAAAAACTCAAACGAGAGAAAAACGCGCTGATTTTGGCGCACTATTACGCTCCCCTGGAGATTTGGGAGATCGCCGACGCCATCGGAGATTCGTTGGAGCTTTCCCGCAAGGCGGCTCAGGCTACAGAGGATCTGATCGTTTTTTGCGGCGTCCGCTTTATGGCAGAGTCCGCCAAGATCCTGAATCCCGATAAAAAGGTTCTGCTCCCCGTTGCCGATGCAGGCTGTCCCATGGCGGATATGATCACCGCCGACGCCCTGCGCACTCTAAAGGAGGAGCACCCCGAGGCAGGGGTCATCTGCTACGTCAATTCCTCCGCCGAGGTAAAGGCAGAAAGTGACATCTGCTGCACCTCTGCCGGTGCGCTGAAGGTAGCCGGCTCCCTTCCCCACAAGGAGATCATCTTCGTTCCCGATAAGAACCTGGGCTCCTACGTTGCCTCCCACTATCCCGAGAAGAAGTTTTACTTCATCGACGGGTATTGTCCCATTCATAATTCCTGCACTGCTGAGGACCTCAAGCGTGCAAAGGCACTGTATCCCAACGCCTTGATCGCCGCCCATCCCGAATGCGGAAAGGGCACCTCCGAGATTGCCGATTTCGTAGGCTCTACCACCGGTATTTTGGACTTTTGCCGTAAGAGCGACTCAGAGGAATTTATCATCGGCACGGAGATCGAGATCGTACGAGCCCTGCAAAAGGAATTTCCTCAAAAGAAATTCTACGAGGCAAAGGAAGCCTTCGTTTGTCAGGATATGAAAAAGAACACCCTCTCCACTCTGCTGAAAGCTCTGCAAGAGGAGAAAAACGAGATCCTTCTGGATGAAAAAACCCTTCGCCTTGCAAAAAAAGCGTTGGAGAATATGATAAACCTGTAAAAAAGAGGTTGTTGAAATGCGCAGATATTTATATCACGGAAAAACTCCCCTGGATCAGCTCCCCCGTGAAAATTACGACGTGGTCGTAGTAGGAAGCGGCGTAGCAGGTCTGTTTGCCGCGCTGAATCTGGATCCTTCTCTGAAGGTTGCCATTCTGACCAAAACCGAGCTGAAGGACTCCAATTCCTGGCAGGCACAGGGCGGTATTGCCGCAGTGCTGGCAGAGGAGGATTGCTTTAAGCTTCATATGGAGGATACCATCACCGCCGGTGCCGGTCTTTGCAAGGAAGAAGCGGTACGCGTTTTGGTGGAGGAGGGACCTCAGGCGATCCACACCCTGGAGGAATGGAAGGTTCCCTTCGACTATAACGAATCCGGTAATCTGATCCTTGCCCGTGAGGGCGGACACAGACTGCGCCGCATCGTACATTGCGACGGTGACGCAACCGGCCGCGAAACGACGAAGCGCCTGGGCGAGATCATTCTCACCCGTGAAAACATTACCGCCCGCTTCCGTCATAACATGACGGATATCGCCACCGATGAAAACGGCGTTTGCGGCGTCATCGTGTACGATGAAGAAAAGCTTTGCTGGAAATATTTTGCCACCCGCAACGTAATCCTTGCCACCGGTGGCATCGGACAGCTTTATACCCATACCACCAACCCCCGCGGCGCAGTGGGAGACGGTATGGCGGCGGCATTCCGCGCAGGTGCCACGCCGGAGAATATGGAAATGGTGCAGTTCCACCCCACTACCCTGATGGCGGGCGAGTTGGAAGGGCGGCTGTTTCTGATCTCCGAAGCAGTGCGCGGTGAAGGTGCCATTCTCCGCAACGGCAGAGGCGAACCCTTTATGCAGGGCAAGCATCCGATGGCAGACCTTGCTCCCCGTGACATCGTCACCCGCAACATTTTGAAAGAGCTTCGCCGTACAGGCGAGGACCGCGCCTGGCTGGACTGCTCGGGAATGACCCGCGAATTCTTTCTGAAGCGCTTCCCCAATATTTCCGCTCGTTGTGCACAAATGGGAATCGAGCTGACACGCGACTATATTCCCATTCATCCCGCTCAGCACTATTTTATGGGCGGTGTTGCCACCGATCTGGACGGTAAGACCACCGTATCCGGCCTTTACGCCTGCGGCGAGGTCAGCTGTACGGGTGTACACGGCGCCAACCGTCTTGCCTCCAACTCTATGCTGGAATGCTTGGTATTCGGCAAGCGCTGTGCCGACAGCATCAACCGCGGTGAAAGAACCGGGGTTGCAAAGATCCCCGCGCTGACCGAAGAAAAAGGTTTTATCAAGCCCAGCTACGAGGAGATCCGAAACGATCGGAACAAGCTGCGCAAGACTCTTACCCACGCCTTCGGTCCCGTCAGAAGAAGCGGCGAAATGCAATACGGTCTGGAAACCATCCGTTCCCTTTGGGAAAAATACGACCGCGTGCTTTGCGAGGATCCCGCCACCGCAGAGCTTTGCAATATGACGCTGGTTGCCCTGCGCATTGCCGAGGGAGCCGTCGCCCGCAAGGAAAGCCAGGGCGCACACTATATCGAGGATTAAAGGAGTATATTATGCTGGATCTGAATTTGAACGATTTGATTGAAAAGGCGTTGAAGGAGGACGTGGGTACAGGTGATATCACCACCCTTTCCACCATTCCCGCCGACAAGACCATTACGGGACGCTTTATCGCAAAGGAAAGCGGCATTCTCTGCGGTGAGGACGTTGCCCGCGCCGTATTTGCTTTCGTAGATCCCGCCATCGAGCTGAACTTTTTCTATAAGGACGGCGATAAGATCACCAAGGGTGAGGTGATCGCAACGGTTTCCGGTCTCGCCCGCTCCATTCTTACCGGAGAGCGTCTGGCTCTCAATTTGCTGCAGCATATGTCCGGCATCGCTACCAGAACCGGTGAAGCCGTGGAAAAGGTAGCAGGCACCAAGGCACGCATCGCCGATACCAGAAAGACCACCCCCGGTCTGCGCGTTCTGGAGAAGTACGCGGTCAAGTGCGGCGGCGGAAGCAACCACCGCTTTAATCTTGCCGACGGCGTTCTCATCAAGGACAACCACATCGAAGCCGCAGGCGGCATTACCGCAGCAGTGGAAATGGCAAGAAGAAACATCCCCCACACCCTGAAGATCGAGGTGGAAATCGAGACCTTCGAGCAGCTTCGCGAGGCTCTTGCCGCAGGCGCCGATATCATTATGCTGGACAATATGTCTAACGAGGATATGAAAAAGGCAGTTGAGATCGTGGCAGGCCGTGCCATTACCGAGGCAAGCGGCAACATGGGAGAAAAGGACTTGCGCGCCGTTGCGGAAACAGGCGTGGACCTGATTTCCATCGGTGCTCTGACCCACTCCGTCAAGGCACTTGACATCAGCTTGAAATTTAAGTTTTAAGATTTACTTGGGAACTTTTTTTAAAAAAACCCAAACCTTCAAAAACTTCACACATAATGAAAAAGAGTCTTGCACAAAGCAAGGCTCTTTCTTCTTACGTTCTCTCCCTTTTAAAAGCTTTGAGGGGGTGTGGGAGATCTTTTTAAAGGTCCCCCACGTCTTTTCTACTTCACGCGGAAGATCCTGCGCAGAATTCCTCTTAAAAAGCGCGGCGAACGAAATACGAATACTTTCATCTCTCTCCTCCTATCCCTTAGAAAATAAGATCCCGGACGTGACGATCACCCCTGCCTCCAATACGATCAGTACCGATTCGGGAAGAAAAAAAGCCACCAGGATCCCGCAGCCGAATGCCACCACTCCGACTCCAACCGTTTTTGAAAATGTAACCATAGCTTTCTCCTATCCTTTCTGCTTTCATTCTATGCAAAAACAGAAAAAAATGTGTCCATTCTCCTTGATTTTTCATATTCTACAAGGAGGTGAACACGTTTTGAAGGAAGAAAAGAACGCTCTTTCCTTTGCCTCCCACCGCCAAAGCGGCTCGGTAAGGGGAAAAAGCTGTATCGCATACGCCTTTGATCTCCCGAGGGGGACGCGGGAGGAGGATCGGGAAACAGAGGAGTTTTTCCTCGGCCTTGCCGAGCATTACCTTTCTTTTTTGAAGAAGGAAAGCGAAAACGATTGTGACTTCGTCCGCTTCGCTGGACTTGGTTTCCGCAAAGAGGAGAATACTCTGATCCTCCTTGCCGCCTTCTGCCCCTTTTCAGAGCGAGAATTCCAAAAGGTGGCAACTCTTATTTACGACGGGGAGGGAAACCTGCACTCCATCCGCAAGGAAAAACGGTCAAGACGAAAACAGTCTTGACCGTTTTTTCATTTATCTCAGCTCGATACCGTACATAAAGGCAAGCTTTTTGAGGATCTTCTGAACGTACTTGTCGATCTCATCGGAAGCAAATTCGTGATCCACAGGAGTGAATACCAGGTTGAACGCCATACTCTTTTTCCCTTCACCGATGGCGTCGGAGCGATACACGTCAAAGAGGGTAACCTCGGTCAGGTACTTGCAGGAGGACAGAATTGCCTCACTCAGCTCGCCGCAGGTCATTTCCTCACCGACCACCAGAGCCAGGTCACGCTTCTCCACGGCAAACTTGGAAATGGGAGTGTAGCGGAGCTTCTCGTCCAGCATGGTAGCCAAAAGGGCGTAATCCAGCTCTACGATGAAAATGGGCTTTTCTACCGCCAGCTCCTCGCAGATCTCGTAGCTGACTCTACCCATTACACCGATCTCCGTTCCGCCGCACTTGATAACTGCCGTCATACCGGGGTGATAGTAGGGACGGGTGGCTTTCTCGTAAGTAAACTTCACGCCAAATGCCTCGGCAATGCTCTCGGGCGCGCTCTTTGCGGTAAAGAAGGTCTCCTTCTCGCCAAATGCCATAATACAAAGGGTATCTCTCTCCTCGGGATACTCGGTGAGAGGAAGCGCCTTGGGACGGAAAATACGGGCAAGCTCGAAAAATCTTCCTTCGGTATTGCCGCGGCGCAGATTTCTCACGGCACAGTTGATCATAGAAGGAACCAGAGTGGTACGCATCAGAGACAGGTCCTCAGTCAGAGGATTCATCAGACGGATGGCAAGGCGCTCGGGCGCATCCTCGGGCAAGCGGATCAGATCCAGATCTTTGGGGGAGAAGAAGGAGTAGAAAATAGACTCGGAAAATCCCGCCTTGCAAAGGGTGGTCTTCATTTTCAGTGCCTTTTTCTGTTCGTCGGTTCTGCCGCCGCTGGTAACGTGAGCAAGATCCAGGAAGCGGGGACGGATGTTTTCGTACCCCCACATACGGATAATTTCTTCCGCAATATCGGCGGCACTGTCGTCAATGTCATCGCGGTATGCGGGAACCTGCACCGTAAGAGCGTCGCCGTCCAATTCGGGTTCAAAATCCAGAGCGGAAAGCTCGCGGAGCGCTACCTCGGCGGGTACGGGAACGCCCAAGATCTCCTCGATCTTCTTCATAGAAACGGTGAGAGGACGGGAAGCGATCTCGGGATTCACGGCTACCTCGCAGTGATAGGAGGTAACGGTGCCGCAACCAAGCTCCTCGACCAGATGCAGAGCGCGCTTCAGTCCCATTACGGTAGAATATTCGTCCACGCCCTTTTCAAATCGTGAGGAGGAGTCGGAGGACTGACCCAGGCTTCTGCCGGTCTTACGGACGCTGTCACGGGCAAATTTTGCCGCCTCAAACAAAACCTCGGTGGTGCTGTCCTTGATCTCGGAATTCAAGCCGCCCATAATACCTGCCAGAGCAACGGGGCGGGTCTTGTCACAGATCACAAGGTTATCGGTGGTCAGCTTAAAGGTCTTTTCGTCCAGCGTGGTGATTTCTTCGCCCTCCGCGGCGCGGCGAACGACGATACAATTATCCTTGAGATCTCTGCGATCAAAGGCGTGCATGGGCTGGCCGAATTCCTTGAGCACGTAGTTGGTAATATCTACGATACCGGAAATGGCGTTGATTCCAACCAGCGCCAATCTTCTCTGCATCCAGGCGGGAGAAGGAACCACCTTTACGTCCTCTACGGCGTGTCCGATATAGCGGGGGCAAAGGTCGGGAGCCTCTACGGTGATGGTAAAATCAATGGTCTTTCCGTTTTCGGTATAAGACAGATCGGGCATACGGAAGGGCTTTTTCAGAACGGCGGCAACCTCGCGGGCGATACCGATGATGCTCTGACAGTCGGGACGGTTTGCGGTGATGGCAATATCAAATACCACCTCGTCCAATCCTACGATGGGCTTTACGTCTGCGCCCATGGGAGCATCGTCGGGAAGCTCCAAAAGTCCCAGATAGCCTGCGCCGGGGTACATTTCCTCGCTCAGACCCAGCTCGATGCCGGAGCAAAGCATTCCACAGGATTCCTGTCCGCGGAGCTTGCCCGCCTTAATGGTCATCACGCCCTCAATGGTCACGTGATCCTTAGCGGTAGCGTAAACCGTAGCGCCAACCAATGCGGCGGGGAATTTCTTACCCGTGCGCACGTTGTCTGCGCCGCAACAGATCTGGAAGGTACCGTGCTCGCCGCAATTCACGCGGCAAACGCTGATGTGAGTATCGGGAATGAGGTTGCACTCCTCTACCAGACCTACCACAACGCCGGAAATATCCTTACCGATCTCATTAACCTCCTCGACCTCAAAGCCTGCGGAGAAAAGCTTTTCTTCCAATTCCTTGGCAGATACGTCGATCTCGACGTAATCCTTCAGCCAACTAAGCGGTGCCAGCATATTTTTCTCCTCCCTTCTCAGTCGCGGAACTGCCCGGCAAAGCGGGTATCCGATTCAAACAAAGTCTTGATGTTGTTGATGCCGTATTTGAGCATAGCGATTCTCTCTACACCCATACCGAAGGCAAAGCCCGTATATTCCTCGGGATCAATGCCGCAGTTTTCCAAAACGTGACGGTTTACCATACCTGCACCGAGAACCTCGATCCAACCGGTACCCTTGCAGAGCTTACAGCCCTTTCCGCCGCATTCGAAGCAGGAAACGTCCACCTCTACGCTGGGCTCGGTAAAGGGGAAGTAAGAGGGACGCAGACGGGTCTTGACGCCCTTGCCGAAGATCTTCTCGGAGAACAGGTCCAGCATGCCCTGAAGATCGCAAACGGAGATCCCCTTATCTACTACCAGTCCCTCCATCTGAGAAAACATGGGAGAGTGGGTAGCGTCATCATCGGAACGGAACACCTTTCCGGGGGAAAGGATCTTGATGGGGGGCTGAGTCTTCTCCATTACGTGGATCTGACCCGCACTGGTCTGAGTACGGAGCAAAAATCCGGGAGAGAGATAGAAGGTGTCCTGCATATCTCTTGCGGGGTGATCCTCGGGCGTATTCAGAGCAGTAAAGTTATAGTAATCCGTTTCGATCTCACTGCCTTCAAAGATCTCAAAGCCCATAGACGCAAAGATCTCGATCAGCTCGTTCTGCACCAGAGTATTGGGATGGAGAGAGCCGAAACTGCGCTTTTCACAGGGCTCGGTCACATCCACCTTCTCGGAGGCGATCTTCTTCTCCAATTCCTTCTTATGCAGAGCCGCATCGGTTTCTTCAAAGAGGGCAAGCGCCCACTCCTTCACCTCGTTGATGCTTTTTCCCACCGCGGGACGGTCTTCCTTGGGAACGTCCTTCAGACCCTTCATCAAAAGGGAGATCTTGCCTTCCTTATTGTCCAGGAAGGTCTTACGGAATTCGTACAGAGAGCGAGAGGTCTCGAAGGAGTCGATCTTCTCCAAAATCTCACTGCGAATTTGTTCCAGTTTTTCTTTCATATCCATTTCCTTTCTGCAATATAAAAAGCTCCCGCCCCTTTCAGGACGAGAGCATAGCTTCGCGGTACCACCTGAATTTCGGACAAAGCCCGACAACTCAACAGCCTGTAACGGGGCAAACCGCAGAGGGCTACCTTCCTTCACCCACCGTGCTCCAAAGGGAAACGCACCTGTCCTCCCGCCCAAAGCGCTTCCAGCCGACGGCGCTTTTTCTCTGTTTGGCTTTTGAAAACAGGGCACACTTTTTCTTTGCATTTACCAAGGTATTTTATTACAGATTTCTTTTTTTGTCAAGAAAAACCTTGACGAACAAAAAACTTTCGTGTATAATGATAACAATTCTCAATAAGAAAAGGAGGAGCGCCATGCAAAAAAGGAATACCGCTCAGAAAAAGGCAATTTTCTCTGCCCTTTCCTCCAGATGTGACCACCCCTCCGCCACACGACTTTACGAGGATCTGAAGGAGCAGTACCCAAATCTTTCCCGTGCCACAGTCTATCGCGTGCTCAATTCCGCCGCAGACGAGGGAGAGATCCTTCGTATTCACGCAGGCAACGAGGATCACTTTGACGGAACGCAGAATCATTGCCACATCATCTGTACCAGGTGCAATCACATTTTCGACGCCACCTTTCCCAAGGACGTCATTCCTGCCTTGCAGGAGGAATCGGGGTATGAAGTTACGAGTAAAAACGTGGTGTTCTACGGACTTTGCCCCGACTGTCAAGGAAATCCGTAAAAAAGATCTGCGACTTTCGTCGCAGATCTTTTTTAGATGGCAAAATTTTCTTTTCTCAGAATTTCCTGCAACGCAGGAACGGAAATTTGGGTGGTATTGATACCGCCCTTTTTCGCGACGTAAACCGCGTTGCCCGCCGCCTGACCGATTTGCGCGCAGTAAGGCATAATACGCAGAGAAGCCTGAGCCTCGTGGGATGCGGAGATACATCTTCCCGCAACGAGAAGGTTCTTCATTCCCTTGGGGATCAGACAGCGATAAGGGATCTGGAACCATTCACCCTCAGCAAAATAGTGGTGGCTGGTGCCGCTTCCCTCGGGGTTGTGAATGTCGATATCGTAATTGCTGACGGCAACCGCGTCCTCAAATCGTGCCAAAGAAAGGCAATCCTCGTTGGTCAGCACGTATTCACCGACGATCTTACGGCTCTCGCGAATGCCGATTTGGATCGCGGTGGAAAGCACCCGAGCGTTTTCAAAGGCTTTGAAATTGGATTTGAGAAAGTGGAGCATTTCAAATACCTGCTCTCTTGCCTCGATCTCTGCCTGCGTGACCTCAAAGCCGTCAATGGGGCTCTTTTTCACGATTCGAGTGGTATTGAAATGGAGCACGCCCTGATTGTAATTCAAGAAAATAAGAACGTTTTCTCTGGGATTTTGGATCTTTCCCTCTTTTTTCCACTGATCGTACAGAGGATTGATTTGGGGCTTATCCTCTGCATACTGCTCCAGATCCACACCGCCCAATCGGAAGGAAAGGGTCATGGGCTGGCAAAGGTTGTCCCCTTCTCTGCCCAGCTGAAAATCACAGCCCGCCAAAGCGGAAAGCTCCCCGTCACCGGTAGCATCCACGAAGTAATCTGCTTCAAAGCGCAAAGTCCCGCCCTTGGTATAGACCTTTACTGCAGAAATGCTTCCATCCTCCACCTCGGTCTGAGTTACCACGGAATTGTAAAGCAGTGTCACGCCCGCGGAAAGTGCCATACGGTTCAGCACCAGCTTCATCACTTCTTCGTCAAAGCGGGTATCGTTGTGCTCCCCCGTCAGACGCTGCATTTCGCGGATCACCTCCAAAAATACGGAGCCGCAAAAATATCCCTTGGTATCATCGGGCTCCTTATCCTTCTGGCGCTTATCCCAATAACGCATAAAGGGCATTACCAAAGCGTGCACGGCGGCACCGCCCAGGGCGTTGTAGCGCTCAACGAGAAGGACGGAAAGTCCCTTGCGCGCGGCAGTAATGGCAGCAGTCGCACCGGCAAAGCCGCCGCCTGCTACGATCAGATCAAATTTTTTCATCTCGTTCTCCTCACCTTCGTTTCTTGATTTAGTTATAAAAGATAGCGCTCCCCAATTCTACAAATTATGAAAGATAACCTTGCACAAAAGAAAGAATTGTGTTAGGATAAGAAAAAACACGCGAAAAGGAAGCAATATGACCTATACTCCCCTCACCGAACTGATCCACGCTCTGGAAGCGGGAACTAAGCTGCATATCAGCGTGGCGTTTTTCAGTCCCGTTTACAACCGCTTGATCCGCCTGCCCTCCTCACAAATCATTCACTCCTCCGCCTACTGTACGGAAACCAAAAGGATCTCCGAGCAGCTGTCCGAATGCTACCGCATCCGTGAAAAAAAATTCAAACGAGCAAAGGAAGAAAAAAAGCCCTTCGTTTCTCTATGCCCCTACGGCATTACCGAATATCTTCATCCCGTGCTTTTTCGTAACTCGGTGATCTGTCTGATCATGATCTCGGGAAACACTCCCGCGGCAGGCGTCGCACCCGACTTCACACAAAATGCCCTTTCCAAAGCAAAAGTGATGGAGAACCACATCCTCCTCTTGATGGAATCAGCCCCCGTCTCTCCCGACGAGCCGGACGCCTTCTCCGCCCAAGCAACCCGGATCCTGCGAGACGGAATGGCAGACAAGATCAGCGTAAAGGAATTGGCGGCATCCATGGGCTATCACGAAAAATACTTCGGAGCAAAGTTCAAGGAGAAAACGGGAAAAAGCCCCACCGCCTACCGCAACGAGCAGCGTCTTTCAAAGGCCGAGGCACTCCTTCGCAACACTCACCTTTCCGTAATTGAGATCGCCACCCGTACGGGCTTCGACAACGTCAGCTATTTCAACCGCCTCTTTCGCCAAAAAAACGGCGTTACCCCAACCGAATACAGAAAAAGAAACCGAACGTAAATTCGGTTTCTTTTTTTCAATATTTGGAGATAAACCTCGCCTTTTGCATGGCGTAAACCACGGGCGGGATCAAAAGGATCTGGATGGCTATGCCGATCAGACACTCGGAAATGGTCTTGGTCATCACCATTTCGATCACGAAGGGGTAATTCTTATCCAGCAGACTGATCAGATAAGAGGTCAGCCCCCAGGCGACTCTGCCGAAAAACTGGGCAGACAGGAGCGACACGTAAATCCCGAAGGGCTTCTTCGGCAAATACCGATAAAACAGCCCCGAGGCAAGACCGTAGATCGCCAGCTCCACCATCATACGAATGGCGGTGGGATAAAGCTGAGGCATCGTAAAAATCAAATTCCGCATCAGCGGAGCAACACCGCCCACCACGCAGCCCCAGATCGGTCCTGCAATAAAGCCGCACAAAAGGACGGGAAAATGCATCGGTGCAAACTGCTCACCAATCTGGCGGATATTCCCCGTCAAAAGGGGGAGCACCATACAAAGAGCCAGACACACGGCGGCATATACGATGCTTCGGAGCTCAAAGGATTTTCTGCTTGCCATAAAAACCTCGTTTTTCTTATTTCTTCACCCAATTTTACCACCAAAAACCTCCATTGTCAACTGAAAACAGTTCCGTTCCGCGCCCTTTGTGCATAAACTAAAACCGAACCAAAGCTTTTTTGAAAGGAGCGCTTTATGCCACAAGGTAGCCTTTATTTTACCGTCCGTACCGCGGACAGTGCCTTCCCCGTCCCCGAGGCTCGGGTTACGGTCTTTTCCCCCGACGGAACCGTCCTTGGGGAGGATCGGATCTCGGGAAACAGCGGTATTTCACGAGAATTCTTCATCGAAGCCCCCGCTCGCAGTCTGTCCCTTCGTCCCGAGGAGGAGCAGCCCTATTCCACCTGCGACGCCAGAATCGAAGCCGACGGCTTTTATACCTTCTTTGTTCGCGGCATCCAGATCTTTGCCGGGGAAAAGAGCGTTCTGCCTGCAGAGATGATCCCGCGGGGACAAAGCGAGGACGAGGTACTGGAGTACGAGATCGGCCCCCACGCTCTCCGTACCACACCCGAAAACCGAATCGTCGGTCCCTCCGAAGACGAACGGGTCCTGCGGGAGGTCTTCATCCCGGAACGGGTCACGGTGCATCTGGGAACCCCTACCTCATCTGCATCCAACGTCACAGTCCCCTTCGTGGATTATATTAAAAACGTTGCTTCCAGCGAGATCTACCCCACCTGGCCCGAAGCAAGCCTTCGCGCCAATATCTACTGTCAGATCTCCTTTATTCTCAACCGCGTCTTTACCGAATGGTATCCCTCCCGCGGCTACAATTTCAACATAACCAATTCCACCGCCTACGATCAATACTACGTTTACGGCAGAAACATTTTTGAGAGCATTTCCCGCATCGTAGATGAGATCTTCAACGAGTACGTGCGCCGACCGGGAAGGATCGATCCTTATTTTACGGAATACTGCAACGGCACCACCGTCACCTGTGCGGGTCTTTCCCAGTGGGGCACGGTAACGCTGGCGCAAAACGGAAGAAGTCCCTTGGAGATCCTGCAATTCTATTACGGTGACGTGGAGCTGACAAGCACCAATAAGATCCGAGCCATCCAATCCTCCTACCCCGGATCTCCCCTGCGCCGCGGATCCTCCGGCAGAGACGTGCGCACCATTCAGCAGCAGTTGAATCGTATCCGCGTCAACTATCCCGCCATTCCCGCCATCAACACCGTAGATGGCATTTACGGTACGGAAACGGAAAACGCCGTAAAGGCGTTTCAGCGCATTTTTGATCTGACCCCCGACGGAGTAGTGGGCAAGAGAACCTGGTACCGTATCTCCTATATTTACGTTGCGGTCAAGCGTCTGGGTGAACTAAACAGCGAGGGAGAACGCCCCCAATACGACGACAATTCTTACCCCGGACTCCTCCGCTTCGGCGATACGGGGACCGCCGTCCAAAATCTCCAATTCTACTTAAAGACCATTGCCGCCTTCAACCCCTTCATTTCCGATCTGGAGATCGACGGCTTCTTCGGCAGAGGTACGGAAAATTCTGTCCGTGCCTTTCAGCGCACCTACAGTCTGAACGTGGACGGCATCGTGGGAGAGACCACCTGGAACCGTATCGTTTCCGTTTATCTGGACGTGACCGAGGGAGGTACGCTTACCATTCGCCCCTATCCGGGACAGCTTTTGCGGATCGGCTCCTCAGGAGACTCGGTTCTCTACGAGCAAATGCTTCTCAATCGGATCCGCCCCGTCTTCGTCACCGTCGGAAAATTGGAGGAGGACGGCGTATTCGGTCCCCGAATGCGTAATTCCGTGCGGGAATTCCAGCGTCTGTTCGGCTATCGGGACGACGGGATCATCGGCAGAGAGACCTGGAACGCTCTGAATCGGGTCTTCGGCTCCACAGTCTCAGGCTGCTTTGACAATCTTCCCGCCGTTTCGGGCAGAGTCCTGCAATACGGTTCGGAGGGAAGCGACGTTGCCGCTCTGCAAAATCAGCTCAACCGCATCGGAAGTGCCCTGACTCCCATCCCCACCCTGCGGGCAGACGGAGCCTTCGGTCGCCGTACCCAAGAAGCGGTTACCGTCTTTCAGCGCATTTTCGGTCTGACGGCAGACGGAGTGGTGGGAACTGCCACCCGCACGCGCATCGCCTCCATCGAACGGGCGGTAAACGCGGGATGCTTTCCCTCCTCCACCCGACAAGCCGACTCCGTTTTGCCGAGAAGTACACCTGTGCAGGAGGTAGAATGGAAGCAGGAATTTCTCTCCCGAAATTCCGGGATGCCCGCAGTCGCCGCGGAGCCCCTCACCCTGGGGTCGGAGGGTGAGACCGTGGAGAAAATGAAGCAGGCGCTGGAAGCCCGCGGCTTTCTCAACCCCCGTGCGCGGGAGGAAGGCAGCTTCTTCGGTCCCTCCACCGCCCGAGCCGTCCTTGCCTTCCAAGAGGAGAAGGGACTCACTCCTACCTCCGTTGCCGACGAAGCCACCTTAAAAATGCTCTTTGAGCCGTAAAAGAAAAATGGGATAGAAACTTTCGTTTCTATCCCATTTATTGATGCAATTTTTATGCAACGGATCCCAAATCGACGGTAATGCAAACACGTGCGCCGGTAGAACCGGAGTCAGCGATCAAGTCGGAAATGTACTTGCCTTCTTTGTCGAAGCCTGCTGCCTGCTGATGCTTGTCAACTACGGCACCGGGATCTCTTACGTAGTAAGCATTCGAAATAGCGCCCTCGCTTCTTGCCGTCTTGGTAGAGATAGTAGCAACATACTGAGCAAGCTCGCCCTTGAGAGCATTCTCGATCTCAGCCTTGGAAGGAGCGTAAACGTAAGCTTCTACGGTATCATTGCCGGTCTTAACCTGGATCGGAACGATCTTTTCAATCAATTCCTGGTCATTGGCAATGTTCAGCTTCTGATAGAAATCGGTGTTGCACCAATCGTGCAGATTGGACTGGGAGTAAAGGGTGTTTCCGCTGATCTTGTTCCAACCGTCGGAACAACCAACGATCTCCTTGGAAAGAAGAGTAGCGTAAGCTCTTCCGTCTACCTTCACAACCTTCAATACGATCCACTCGAGATCCTCTGCGGTTTCAGCCTTGCCGTCCTGGTCGCACTTTGCGAACTTAACGATCTGACCTACCTGGCAAAGAGCAAGATTGTTGTCGGAAGCAAACAGTGCCTTCTTTTCATCGGCAGACATAGCGCTCTTGTTGATCAGTTCAGCAGCAGCAAAGTACTTGCCTTCCTTAACCAGAACGTTGGTAACGTAAGCCTTTTCGATGGTGATCTTATTCTCTGCGCTCATAAAGAAAGCGGACTGGGATGCCTCGTATGCAGCCTTATAATCGCCCTTTGCATAAGCACCCGTTGCGGAACTGTCCTGAATCAGACCAAAAGCAACAACGCCAATGGCAGCAAGAACCAGAACGCCTGCGATGATGATTGCAACGAGAGCGGCAACGGGAAGACCCTTCTTCGCCTTCTTTTCCTTCTTTTCCTCAGCAGGAGCCTTTTCGGTCTCTGCTTCGGGAGTGATTTTTTCCTTCTCAGCCATAATATCCTCCTATAAAATGTAGCATAAGTGCCATGTATATATAGCAATATTATTATAATGGAAAAAGTTAGGTTTGGCAACTTATTTCTTTTACTAAATTTTTGGTTTTTTTTTGTACTGTTTGCCCAAAAAAGCCCGATTTCATCCCGATTTTTCCCGTGATCCCTCAGGAAGGAAGTCTTTGGAACTTCGCCGCCAAGTGCTCGGCAAGCTCCCGACGCTTCTCACCGCTTGGGAACAGTTCCCCTTCTGCAGGTCGGTGCGCAGGGGTTTCTCCCTTTTTGGAAAAGGTCACGGTATAGGACTCGTCCTCCAGAATATTCTTGCGGTCATACTCCAGACGCTTGAGGATCAGGGTAAGCTTCTCTCCCTCCTCGTACTCCGAAAGCTCCCCGCGGAAAACCAGCTCCCGTTCTCCCAGCACCAGCCGAAGTCCCAGATCCCCCTTTCCCTTGCCCCAGGAGAAGGTAAGCGAGCCGGACTCCTTGCCCGATGCCGCGCAGACAGCGCCTACGGAATCGGAGTAGGAATAGCCCCACTTGCGGATCAGTGCACTGTCGGAATCTTCGGTGATCGCCGAATCCAGAGAAAGGGAAAAAAGCTTTTTCCCGCCGGATTTTGCCTGCACGAAAGCCGACCAGGAAGCGTTTTCAGCCGGATCCGCATCAAAGGTCATTTTTGCTTCAAAAACAAGCTCTCCGCCGCCCAGTACGAAATGCATACTCAAGATCCGCTCCCGATAAACCGTGAAGGTCAAGGCCAGTCGCGTATTTTCCGACAGGATCTCTTTTTCAAAAGCGGCAAATTCCTTGGAGGAGCCGCAGAGGAAGGAGGTGAAGCGCTTTGCCGCCTGCTCCGTTTCATCCTTCGAAAGGGTGGCGGACAAAACCTGCCGCAAGGCGGAATACGCCGCCTTCGCTTCCTTTGTTTTCCCTGCTTTTTTCCACTCGTTCAAGGCATCCTTGATGCCTTTCTTTTCCATCTCGTAGGTATAGACCGCGGTTCTGCGTTCCTTCCCGTCGATCTTCATTTTCCCCGATGTAGTTCGGAGCTCGGGAGCTCCCGCCTCCAGAACCCGCTGCACGATCTGCTCCAGCACCTCACCCGCATCTGCGCGATCCGCTTCACTTAGAGCAAGCGCCGTGCGGAACAGACGCATCTGAGGATCAGGCATTCCCGCGTCGGAAAAAGCACTGTCACAAAGCTTTACGGAAGCGTTTCCTCGGGGAGCGGAGTACGCCCCTTTTCCCAGAGCGTCACTTCTCAGATACAGGGTATCTCCCTGCAAGGCGATGCGCCGACTGCCAAAGGCACCCTGCTCCGCAACTGCCGCAGACTCGGGCAAGGTCGCCGTATAGGACAGAGAGCTGTTTTCCCCCACCGCCTCCACGGAGCCGTCGCGGAGTACCTCGGACAAAAAGATCAGGGTCTCATCCGCAAAGAATTCCTCTCGGGTCTTTGCCACCGCGCGTGCAAGGCAATTCTCGGGACTGTAATAAATAAAAGGAGTCACAAGCGTTCCAACAAGCATCACGCAGGCAAGCAGAAAAAAGATCGGACTTTTTCTGTTTACGGTGCGTTTTCCGCTTCGTTTTTGTTCCATAGCTCCCCTCCTGTTGCATTCTTCAACACGATCATACCACAAACGGCAAAAAAACGCAAGACAAGGAGAAATTTGATAAGAAAATTCAGCCTGCGGCTGCCGCCTTCCCCCGCCGGGGAAGGCGCATCTATCCGCTTTTTTTCAAGAACAAAGACACATTCCGTAAGCTTATGCCTTTGTCCGGGTGCGGTAACACTCTGTCCTACAGAAAAAATCTTTTATCAAAATGAACGGAAATTTTAAGCAGAAGTTTTTGCTCTTGCTTTTTTCAAAAAGCAAGCAGGGTTTGCAACAGATCCCATGTCTGAATCCCAAAAGGGTCCGCAAAAAAAGCTATAGATGCACAAAATTTGTGTTTTCTATAGCTTTTTCTCTTTTTTTAACTTTGGTTTTCCTTGTTTCGTTCGTCCTTGATTTCTTGCATTTTTTTACACGCATTCGGACTCAGTGCGCGTGTTCGGTCTCCGTTTCGGTAACGGTTGCCGTAGGAATCTGCAACTCGGGCAAGGTAACCTTTTCGGTGCGGTCCACCAGGATCGAGCAACGGCCCGTGTAATCGCCAACGCCCGTATCGGAAGCAAAGCCTCCCTCAAGCGTATAGGAGAAAGCCTTCACCATTCCGGGATCGTGATCAATGGAGATCGTACCCGTACAGGAACGAACCGTCACGGCACGTGCCCCCAGCTCGGGGAAATTCTTCACGATCTTTTCACCAAGCGCCTTTGCGGCGTCATCGGTCAGAGTAAAGGAAATGCTGTATCCTCCCACCTCGTTGCTCATGGTAAGGCTTGCATAATCGGAAAGCAGAGGCAGAAGCGAGGAGATCTCCTCCTCCCAAGGCAGGGTCTTTGCCTTTTCGCTGTTCTCCCAAAGCAGAGTACCCGTATTTACGTCGTAGCGATTTTCCGTCTTTTTGCCGTCGGTCAGACGTGCCTGATAGAAAATATTCTCCGGGATCACCTCGGGCATTGTCTTCAGATTTTGTCTGGAAATATAGTAATCGCCGTCCTTGGTGGCGTAAGCGGTCACGTCCTCGGACAAGGTGTATTTGAGAGAGCCGCCCTCTCCTACGGTCACCGTATCGGCAGAAACGATGGTGGTCTGCAGCTCCTTTTGCGCGTACAGCGTATCGATGGCGGCAAGCAAGCGCAGGGGCAGACGGATATCCGAGATCTCAACGAATTCCTCGGTATCGGAGGGCTTTGCAACGGTAATATCCTCGGAACGGTATTCGGTCAAAACGGTTTTGAGCTCGTATTCTTCCTCTTCACCTTGCAAAACGATCCGCTCCTCCTGAATGACGCCTTCCTTGTCAAAGCGAGCGCTTCCCGTCAGAGACCGTGCCGCAAAATCCTCCTTTTCGGACAAGCGGTACAGCGCCAACAGTTCTTCCTTCTCGGCGGTGTAGGTCACCGTATCGCCTTCTCTCTGAAAATTCCCCAGCATTTCGGGATTCAGCGCACATACGGGAAACACGTAGGAAGACAGGTATTCTTCAAAAATACGGATGTTGCAGGGGGCGGTAAAAGCACCCTCCTTGCTTTGCGTATAGGCACGCTCACCGTCGAAATAATAATAGCCCTGCCCGCGGCGGGAATAGATAAAATCGTCGTAGCCGCTGCGGATACGGACGGTCTCAAATTCCCCGACCTCCTCGTCGCCAGAAAGAATTTTCGTGGTGTAAAGAGCACTGGTCAGTGCCTTCATTTTTTCCGTTCCGCGCAGGTAAAGCTCCTCGCCCGACAGCTTGGAAAGATCCTCCACCGCTTTTTTCGGCTCCTCCGTTTTCTCCTCTTTGGACGAGGAGCAGGATGCCAGGGAGACGATCATCAAAAGTGAAAGAAGAAGACAAACGATTCTTTTCATATCCGATTCCTTTCTTTTATACGTAAAGCTTGGCAAGTCCGCCCTCGCTGGTTTCGCGATAGCGATGAGACAGATCTCTGCCGGTTTCATACATGGTCTTGACTACCGTATCAAAGGAGATCTTACGGGAGTCGGTAAGGAAATTTGCCAGATTCACAGCATTGATGGCGCGCATGGCGGCAACCGCGTTGCGCTCGATGCAGGGGATCTGCACCAGTCCGCGAATGGGGTCGCAGGTCAGCCCCAGATGATGCTCCAAAGCAACCTCCGCCGCATACTCGATCTGCCCAAGAGCCATCCCGTACAGCTCGCCCAATCCTGCGGAAGCCATGGCACAGGCACTTCCCACCTCCGCCTGACAGCCGCATTCCGCACCGCTGATGGAGGCGTTGGTCTTAATGAGATTGCCCATCAGACCTGCGGTAGCCAAAGCGCGAAGGATCTCTACCTCGTCAAAGCCACGCTTGTCACTTACGTATTTTAACACAGCCGGCAAAATTCCGCAAGACCCACAGGTAGGAGCGGTAACGATGGTTCCGCAGGCGGCGTTCTGCTCGCTGACCGCAAAGGCGTAGGAGCACACCAGTCGGTTTTCGCGGGTCTCCGCATTTTCGTCAATGTGGCGCTGGTTAAAAAGATATTTTGCCTTTCTCTGCACGCCCAGTCCTCCGAACAGCTCTCCCTCGGCGGAAAGTCCCTCCTCCATGGAACGAAGCATCTGACGCCAGATACGGGCGAGGTATTCCCAGATCCGTTTTCCCTCGAAGCGCTCCACGTACTGCCACAGACGAAGGGAATTTTTCTGGCAGTAAGCGGCGATCTCGGCAAAGGAATTATGGGGATAAATGCGCTCAGGCTTGTAAACGGGCTCCCCTTTGATCTCAATGCTGCCGCCACCCACGCTGTACACCTCCCAAAAGCCGATGCGCTTACCTGCTTGGTACGCGTAAAGCTTTAAGGTGTTCGGGTGATACAGCTCCATGGTCTTGATGTCAAACTCAATATCGCAATCCACGGGAGAAAACGCGTCCAGAATACAGTAGTCCGTTCGGTGCCCCTTTCCCGTTTTGGCAAGAGAGCCGCAGAGCACCGCCTTGTAGCGGGTGGCATCGGGAAAACGCCCTCGGAACAGAGTCGCCGCCTTCTCAGGTCCCATGGTATGCGAGCTGGAGGGGCCTCTGCCGATCTTATAAAGCTCCCGCAGGGATTCCATCCCCGGCTCCACCTTTTTTTCGTGATGCTCCTTCTCGTCGTGCTTGAGAAAAAAATCCAGCGTTACTCCGAAAACCGTAGCAATGGAAAGGAGGGTATCCGTGGACGGCAGGCTTTCTCCGTTTTCCCATTTGGAAACGGCTCGGTTGGAAACACCAACTTTTGAACCAAGCTCTGCCTGGCTCAATTTATACTTTTTTCTCAAAAATCGGATTTTTTCGGAAAATTCCATAGCTCCTCCGCTGTCTTTTATGTGAAAATTCTACCATTATTAGAATGTTTTTGCAATAGATTTTTTTCTTATTCCGTCAACTTTTCCGTTTTTTTCTGAACCGGGGGGAGAATTTTTCTTTTACAAAACTTGCATTGACTTTTTTTCTTCCATTTGTTAGAATATTCTTACCATTTTTACTGAAAGGAATCGCTATGAAAAAATTAATTTCCCTTTCGCTTTGCCTTTTGATGCTCCTGCCCCTTTTCGCGGGCTGCGAGAGCGGTGATCTTTCTCAGCAAGAGCCCAAGAAAGAGACCGCCGAGGTAAAGAAAAGCGACAAATCCGAAGAAGAAAAGAAAAATCTGCCCGATATTCCCGAGGAAAACAGACTCAGCGCCAAAAAGCTGGCACAGTTCCCCATTGCAAACAGCTCTATGACCGAGGAAGAGCTTCGCAATCTCTGCGTGGAGTTTTTCCGCTTTTCCCAGACCTTTGCCTGGACTCCCGACGAGGCTTGGAGCTATACCATCGGCAGCAGCACCACCAAGCACACCCTGGCGCCCGGCACGGTTTACGGCGGTTTTCCCTATCTGCACGGTGCAGGGAACGTGTACCGGATGCTGGAATTCTACGATGAAGAAACGGGTGAGGTCAATATGAAGGAAGCCGGTATGAACCAGCGTTACTTCGGTAACTTCTGCTCCTACGGCTCTGCCTGGGGCTTCTCCCGCGTGATCAATTCCGCTTCCCACAAGCTGACCCAGAATATGGTTCCCGCCGAGGGCTATATTCCCATTGGTCCTTATAAAATGAACACGGAGCTGAAGGAATTTCCCGAAAACGAGACCGTGGCGATCTGCACGGGAAACGGTGAGCAGACCATGTTCGAGTCCTACGCCTGTCTCAAGCCCGCTGACGCCTTGGTTTACTATACCACGGGCGGTCATATCATTATGTGCTCCTCCGTCCACGTGGAGCGAAACGCAGACAACACCATCAACGGTGAAGCAAGCTATATCACCTTTATCGATCAGGCTACTGCCTGGTGGGACGGAACTCTGGCAAACGGAAATTCCTACCGCGTACAGGGCGGCGTAGATAAAAAAGCCACCTTTGCCAAGCTGTTCAAATCCGCCTATATTCCCTATACCTTTGCCGAATTTCAGGGCACGGATCCCGTAGAGCCGGGCATTGCCGCTCTGGATACGGATAAGACCGAGCTGACCCTGCAAGAGCTGATCGACAGCAATCTGACGGCAAACTACATTATCTCCGACGTGCACATTCACTTCATCGGTTCCGACGGCAAGACCGTGGATACCAAGGTGATCCGCACGGGTTACGGCGGAATTCTGTCCGTTGAGCTATCCAAGGGCGTGTTCGCCGCCAATGCAAAAAAATACGCCGACGGAAAGCATACCGTCCGCATTACTTGCCAAATGGGTAACGGTGAAAAAATCACTGCCTGGGAAGGAAAACTGTTGGCCGAATAAACAAGAGATCCCGCTATAAAAAAAGCGTTTGCTTTTCGCAAACGCTTTTTTCTTTATTTTACTTCAAGCCGACTTCCTCGGGCGTTGCCAGAGCAAGCCCGTGGTCTTCGATCACACCGCGGAATCCTTCCTCATCGGCAAGTCGAAATACCATAAACGCTTTTCCGTTCTGATGGGTAAACAGAGAGTACATATACTCAATGTCAACGTTCTTTTCTGCTAAAAGCTCCAGGACCTTGGAAAGTCCTGCGGGCTCGTCGGGAACCGCTACCACGAATACGGGAGTCTTGGAAAGGATGCACCCCTTCTCCAGAAGGATCTCGGTTGCCTTTTCCGTGTCATCGGCGATGATACGGAGCACGCCGTAGTCGGAGGTCTCCGCAATGGAAAGTGCGCGGAGGTTGATGCCGCTGTCCGCAAGGATGCGGGTGATCTCGGAAAGAGATCCTGCTCTGTTCTCCAAGAACACGGAAATCTGATGAATTACGCTCATAGCTTCCTCCTTAAATCTTTCTCTTGTCAATAATGCGAACCGCCTTGCCCTCGCTTCTTGCGATGGTCTTGGGGGCTACCAGCTTCACCTTGGCGTAGATCCCCAGCATTGCCTTCAAAGCATCTACCAGGTTCTTTTCCATTTCGGCGATCTTGGAAAGGGAGTCGGTAAACTTATCGGCGGTCATTTCCACCTGAACCTCAAGGGTATCGGAGTGTCCTACGCGATCTACCACGATCTGATAGTTTGCCTGATAGCCCTGCTCGATGAGCACGGTCTCGATCTGGCTGGGGAATACGTTGACGCCCTTGATGATAAGCATATCGTCGCTTCTTCCCATAGGCTTGGACATTTTCACGTGAGTTCTGCCGCAGGAGCAAGGCTTGCGGGAAAGAACGCAAATATCACGGGTACGGTAACGAAGCAAGGGGAAGGCTTCCTTGGTAATACAGGTGAACACCAATTCGCCCTTGGAGCCCTCGGGAAGCACCTCACCGGTTTCGGGATCGATGATCTCCGCAATGAAGTGGTCCTCGTTGATGTGCATACCGGTCTGCTCCTCGCACTCAAAGGAAACGCCGGGACCGGAAATCTCGGTGAGACCGTAAATATCGTAAGCCTTAATTCCCAGGCTCTTTTCAATATCGCGACGCATCTCCTCGCTCCACGCCTCTGCACCGAAAATACCGGCCTTCAGCTTGATCCGATCACGCAGACCTCTCTCGTGGATGCTCTCAGCAAGATAAGCGGCGTAGGAGGGGGTACAGCAGATAATGGTAGTTTCCAGATCTACCATAAACTGGAGCTGACGGTCCGTATTACCGGAGGACATGGGAAGGGTCAGACAACCTGCCTTATGGGAACCGCCGTTGAGACCGGGACCGCCGGTGAACAGACCGTAGCCGTAGCATACCTGGCAAACGTCTTCCTCGGTTCCGCCTACTGCCACGATGGCTCTGGCACAGCAATCCTCCCAAAGATCAATGTCCTTTTGGGTATAAAAGGCAACCACACGCTTGCCGGTAGTACCCGAGGTGGACTGGATGCGCACACAATCCTTCAAGGGCTTGCCCATCAAACCGTAAGGATAAGCCTCGCGCAGATCTGCCTTGGTCAGAAAGGGGAGCTTATGCAGATCCTCTACTCCGCGGATATCGGCAGGGGTCACTCCCTTTTCTTCCATTTTCTTGCGATAATAGGGAACGTTGTCCCATACGTGCCGAACTTGTTTTACAAGTCTTTCGGACTGCCAAGCGCGAATTTGTTCGTGGGAAGCAGTTTCAATCTCCTTTTGATAGTAGCGCTTCATAATATTTCTCCTTTTTTTCTGATCAGGCCCGGCGACCTAACATAAATGCTTTCTTATTCAGTTCCAGAAACTTTTGGGGAACACTTTCCTCGATGGCGCACATCCACTCCTCAACCGTGAAGTCAAAATACTTGGAAAGTCTGCCCATAAGAGCGATATTGACTGCCTTGGAGCTGCCCGCTTCCTCAGCGATCTTCAGTGCATCGAAGGCGTCCAGTTCAATTCCGGCAGCACAGATCTTCTCCTCCAGAGCCTCAGGATATGAAGCCGCGCCGATAATAACGGGCATAGGATTGATCTTCTGCGTTGCGGCAACGATCTTACCGCCCTTTTTCAGATACTCGGTCCAACGAGCCGCCTCCAGCAGCTCAAAGGATACGATAAAGTCAGCCTCGCCCTTATCGATCACGGGAGAAAACACCTCGTCACCGAAACGAACGTAAGTAACCACACTGCCTCCGCGCTGGCTCATTCCGTGAACCTCGGAGACCTTTACGTCATAGCCCTTGGTGAGAAACAGTCTGCCCAGCAGCTTGGAAGCAAGCAGGCTTCCCTGTCCGCCGACGCCGACGATCATAATATTCTTCGTTTCCATTCCGATCCTCCTTTACAGCGCGCCGAATTTGCAAAGCTGGGTGCATACACCGCAGCCGGTGCAAAGGGTATTGTCGATAACCGCCTTGCCGTCCTTCATGCTGATCGCGGGACAACCGATCTTCATACAAGCCTTGCAGGAGCGGCACTTGT
Source organism: Oscillospiraceae bacterium (assembly GCA_015065325.1). Taxonomy (GTDB): domain Bacteria; phylum Bacillota; class Clostridia; order Oscillospirales; family SIG627; genus RGIG5579. The sequence continues at coordinate 139,284 of SVQO01000001.1, forward strand.
CCGCGTTGACCTGAATGGGTCCGGGATGCTTGACGGTCTTCAGCAATGCACAGGGACGGCGGGAAATGATCACAGAGGGCTCCGCAACCGCCAACTCCTCGCGGACGGCCGCTTCGGTTTGGGCAAGATCGTAAGGATCTACCACGCGGACGCGGGCAATTCCGCAAGCACGGCAAAGGGCCTCCAGATCCACCTTCGCGGCAGGATCCCCCTTCAGGTTCATACCCGTAGTGGGATTTTGCTGGTGACCGGTCATACCGGTAATAGAGTTATCCAGAATGATAACCGTGGCGTTGGATGCGTTATAAGCGATATTCACAAGGCCGGTCATACCGGAATGCATAAAGGTAGAGTCGCCGATGACCGCAACGGTCTTTCCGTCGGCAGCCCCCTCCTGAGACTTCACGAAGCCGTGAATGCCGGAAATGGATGCACCCATACAGATCGTGGTATCCAGCGCACAAAGGGGCGGAACCGCACCGAGGGTATAGCAGCCGATGTCACCGAATACGGTGATCTTGTTCTTTGCCAGCGTGTAGAACAGACCTCTGTGAGGACAGCCTGCGCACATTACGGGAGGTCTCTGAGGAATCTCCTCCTGCAGGGCAATTCCCTGCGGAACCTTGACTCCCATTTTTTCCGCAATGTAATTCTGGCTGAATTCTCCGATATTCCCAAACAGTTCCTTGCCGCAAACCTCGATTCCCAGGTTTCTCACGTGCTCCTCGATAAAGCCGTCCAGCTCCTCGACCACGTAAAGCTTTTCTACCTTGGCGGCAAGAGCGCGGATCTTCTCCTCGGGCATAGGCCAGATCATACCCAGCTTCAGAACGGGATACCGATCGCCGAACACCTCGCGCACGTACTGGTAGGAGGTGGAGGAGGTAATAAAGCCAATGGAATGATCCGTCCCCTCGGTAAGCTTGTTAATGCAGTCGGTCTCAGCAAAAGCAACCAGCTTTCTCGTGCGTTCCTCCACGATGGGATGACGGCGCTTGGCGTTGCCCGGCATCATAATATACTTCTGCGGATTTTTCTCGTAGGTCTTTTCCGCACAAACGCGCTCGCTCTCCTCTACAAGACTCTGGGAGTGGGAAACGCGGGTACACATTTTAAGCAATACGGGCGTATCGAATTCCTCAGAGATTTCGTAGGCGCGTTTTACAAAGAGAATTGCCTCTGCAGAATCGGAGGGCTCCAGCATGGGGAGCTTGGCGGCACGGGCATAATGACGTGAGTCCTGCTCGTTCTGAGAGGAGTGCATTCCCGCGTCGTCGGCAACGCCGATGATCATACCGGCGTTCACACCTGTATATGAAATGGTAAACAAGGGATCTGCGGCAACGTTGAGACCAACGTGCTTCATACCGCAAAAGCTTCTTCTTCCCGCAACGCAGGCACCGAATGCGGATTCCATGGCAACCTTTTCATTGGGAGCCCATTCCGCATAGACCTCGCGGTAGCGTGCAACCGCCTCGGTGATCTCGGTGCTGGGAGTTCCGGGATAACTGGATACGAAGCTGCACCCTGCCTCGTAGAGACCGCGGGCAACCGCTTCATTTCCGAGCATCAATTTTTTCATAATCAATTACCTCTGAAATTTATTTTTCAAGTATGGAAATAAGATTCTCTCAACTGTTGATCTGCGCCTCAACCAGACTTACCTTGCAGTACTTCTTGCGGAGCGCAGGCTTTTCGATCTTGCCGGTAGGATTGCGGGGCACCTTGTCGAAGAAGATCTTCTTGGGTCTCTTGTAACGGGGCATTCCCTCGCAAAAAGCGCGGATCTCCTCCTCGGTAGCACTCTCTCCCTCCTTGATCTCAATGATGGCTGCGGCAATCTCACCCAGTCTTGCGTCGGGAAGACCGATGACCGCAACGTCCTTGATCTTATCATAGCCGCGAAGAAAGTCCTCGATCTGTACGGGATACAGGTTTTCACCGCCGGAAATAACCACGTCCTTCTTACGGTCAACCAGATAAATGAAGCCGTCCTCATCCTCCTTTGCCATATCTCCCGTAAAGAGCCATCCGTCGCGAAGCACCTCACGGGTGGCTTCCTCATTCTTGTAGTAGCAGAGCATCACTCCGGGGCCCTTGACACAAAGCTCGCCTACCTCACCGCGGGAAACCTCTTTTCCCGCACCGTTTACGATCTTGGTCTCCCAAAGGTAACCGGGCTTTCCGATGGCACCCACCTTATTTACGTTCTCCACACCAAGATGCACACAGCCGGGACCGATGGACTCGGAAAGGCCGTAGTTGGTATCGTACTGATGATGGGGAAAGAGCTTGAGCCAGCGATGGATCAGGCTGGGAGGAACGGGCTGAGCGCCGATGTGCATCAGACGCCAGGAATCCAGCAAATAATCCTCCATACGAACTCTGCCGCTGTCAAATGCGTCCAGCAGATCCTGTGCCCACGGCACCAGAAGCCAGACGATGGTACATTTCTCCTCAGTGACCGCACGCAGGATCCATTCAGGCTTTACACCGCGAAGGAGAACGGCACGGCTTCCCGCCAGAAGGGAGCCGAACCAGTGCATTTTCGCACCCGTGTGATACAAGGGCGGGATGCAGAGAAATACGTCATCACGGTCTTGACCGTGATGCTTTTGCTCGGTCTGACAGGAGGACACCAGGGCTAAGTGGTTGTGCAGGATCGCCTTGGGAAAGCCCGTGGTGCCGCTGGAGAAATAGATGGCGGCATTGTCACTGTCCTCCAACTTCACGGGAGGTGCGGAGGAAGAACAAAAGCCCATAAGACGCAGACAGTCCTCAGCGTATGCGGGAACGTTCTTTCCTACGTAGAAGAAGGTTTTGACCCCACTCATTTCCTCTACGATGGGATCGATTCTGGTCACGAATTCCGGACCGAATACCAAAACGGAAACGTCCGCCAGATCACTGCAATACTTGATCTCGTCGCCGGAATAGCGGAAGTTCATGGGAACTGCAATACAGCCTGCCTTCAGAATACCGAAATAAATGGGAAGCCACTCCAGACAGTTCATCAGCAAAATGGCAACCTTGGTTCCGCGCTCGTAGCCGCGGCTGAGCAAAAGATTGGCAAAGCGGTTGGCTTTGCGGTCAAAGTCGCGCCAGGTGATCTCTCTTCTGTAAGGGGCGTCAGCGGCGCTTTCGATCAGCTGATACTCTCTCCAAGTAACGCTCTTGTCTCTCTCCTCACTGGGATTCAATTCGACCAACGCACATTCCTGGCCGTAAAGCCTGGCGTTGCGCTCCAAAAAATCTGTAATAGGCATTGTATCAATCTCCTTTCGGTATCGAAAAAAAGCACCCTCCCGCCGGATCGGCAAGAGGGCGAAAATCGCGGTACCACCTCAAATTCACCGCCAAAGGCGGCCTCGTGGGGAACAGATCTCCCCCGCGCTTTATCGGGCGCACCCGTCCTCCCCTACCAAAGCACTTCTTCGGGGAAGCCGCTCGTGAGTGAATTCCGCATTTCCTACTCTTACTGCCTTGCACCGAGCGGCAGCTCTCTGAAAGAGTATGAGAAAGCGTACTTGTCTCCGTCAACGCGTTTTTCAAAAAACAGATTAAGAGAATTTTATCACTTTCGGCATATAAAGTCAATGAAAAATCACAAAAAGTAAGACTTTTTTCGATGAAAACCATAAATTTTTCCAAAAAATACGGCAAATTTGTAAAAAGACTTCTCTCCTCCTTTACAAAAGAGCACTTTCATTTTATAATAGTTGGAGCATTTTGGAAATAATAAGGATTGAGGGTTTTTATGTTTAACTTAGACGTGTGTCTTTTGACGGTACAAAAGGTTGCCTTCCTTCTGACCGTCATTTTCATCGGCTATCTGATGCGGCGCAGCGGAAAGGTGGAGCACAAGGCAGCACAGGTCCTTTCCATTCTGACCACCCATATATTTTCTCCTTGCTATACACTCAAAACCCTGCCGAAAAATTTCACCGTGGATAAGCTCGGCTCTAACCTTACGGTATTAGCTCTTTCCTGCGTGCTTTTGCTGATTACCGTTTTCCTGTCCCGTTTTCTGGCAAAGAAGCTGGGGCGGACGGACTTTGAGACCCGAAGCCTTTGCTACGTATTCGCCTTTGCCAATACGGGTTATTTCGGTTATCCCGTCATTGAGGGTGTGTTCGGAGAGGCAATGCTGAGTCAGTTTATGATCTTCTGCATCCCCTTTAATATCACCCTTTACAGCTATGGCTACGGCTTGTTTATGTCTGCGGGCAAAAAGATCAACTGGAAAAAAATTCTTCTTTCTCCCGTAATGCTCAGCTACTACTTGGGAATCGTCATGGGTCTGAGCGGCATCGCCGCAAAGGGCTTTCTCGCCGACGCGGTCTCCGGTCTGGGTGCCTGTATGAGCCCCGCCTCTATGCTGTCCGCAGGAATCGTGCTGGGTGGCTTCGGTGCCAAGAAGCTCCTTACAGGGATCCGTCCCTACGCGTACAGTTTGATCCGTCTCGTAGCGATCCCCGCTCTGTTCGGCATTCCGCTGTTTCTTGCAGTGTACTTCGGCAATATCAACAGCGTTTACCTGGTTCTGCCCATGGCGGCGCTTGCCATGCCCGTGGGGCTGAACACCGTGGTATATCCCGAAAGCTTCGGCTACGATGCTTCGGATAACGCCAAGCTTTGCTTCGTTTCCTTTGTGATGTCTATTCTGACCCTGCCCATCGTCTTCTCGCTGGTTTCAGCGGTGTGATCGGGCTGTAATTACTGTTTTTGGAGGAATATTATGGGATTTGTCAAAACACCCGTTAAGGGAATGAACGATTTTCTCCCCCGCGATATGGAACTGCGTCAGAAAGCGCTTTCCATGATCCGCGAGACCTACGCCGCCTTCGGCTTCCGCGAGATCGAGACGCCCTGTATGGAGCATATCGAGAACCTGACCGGCAAGCAAGGCGGTGAAAATGAAAAGCTGATCTTCAAGGTGCTCAAGCGCGGTGCAGCCCTTTCCCGAGCCTTGGAAAAAGGAGACGAATTGGCGGACAGCGGTATGCGCTACGACCTGACCCTCCCCCTTTCCCGCTTCTACGCGGCAAACTCCGCGACTCTGCCCTCCCCCTTTAAGGCGTTGCAGATCGGTAACGTATGGCGTGCCGACCAGCCCCAAAAGGGTAGATTCCGCCAGTTCACCCAGTGCGATATCGATATTTTGGGCGACGCGTCCATTTTGGCTGAAATAGAGCTGGTAGGCGCTACGGGCAATATGCTGGCAAAACTTCTGGCAGGCACGGGCATCGGCGGCTTTACCATTCACATCAACGACAGACGCATCCTTCGCGCCATGGCACTTTCCGTCGGCTTCCCCGAGGAAAATCTGGAAAACGTATTCATCATTTTGGATAAGCTGGATAAGATCGGCACCGAGGGAGTCAAGGCAGAGCTTTTGGCAGAGGGTCTTGCGGAGCAGGCAGTCAACGCATACACCGCCATTTTCGAAAAAGATAGCTCCGTTTCCGTTTCCGAATTCTGCTCCTTCCTCTCCGAGGAATTTCTGGACCGCAAGGTTCCCGAGGGGCTGGATACCATTCTCGCCTGCGTGGCAAAGACTTTGGACGGCAAGGCGAAGCTGAAATTTGACCCCACCCTGGTACGCGGTATGGGCTACTACACCGGCACCATCTTCGAGGTAAAACTGGACGAATATAACTTCTCCATTGCCGGCGGCGGAAGATACGACGAAATGATCGGCAAATTTTCCGGCCAGGCAGTTCCCGCTTGCGGCTTCTCCATCGGCTTCGAGCGCATCATCACCATTCTCCGAGACCATCCCGCGGCAGAAAACGGTGAAGGCGGCAAGGTGGCTTTCCTGGTGGCAGGCGGAATGAGTGAAGAAAAGCTGCAGGAGATCTTCCTGCGCGCCGCAGACCTGCGCGCCGAGGGCAAGACCGTTACCGTGCTTCCCTTAAAAAAGAATGCAAAATTCCAGATCGACCGTCTGATGGAGGACGGCTTTACACAGATCGAGCGTATCTACAACGACTGAAACGGGAGGCATTATCCCATGGAACAGATCAAAAACAAAATCGGCTTTATATGCGATATGGACGGCGTGATCTATCACGGCAGCCGCATTCTGGACGGAGTCCCCGAATTTTTGAGCTGGATGATCACCTCGGGCAAAAAATTCGTTTTTCTGACCAACAGTGCCGAGCGTACCCCCCACGAGCTGAGTATGAAGCTTGGCAGAATGGGACTGGATATTTCCCCCGACCATTTTTACACCAGTGCTATGGCAACAGCAGAGTTTCTCAGCAACCAAAAACCCGACAGCACCGCCTACGTCATCGGTGAAGCTGCACTGACCAAGGCACTGTACGACCGTGGAATTTATATGAACGACGTCAATCCCGATTACGTGGTAGTGGGTGAGACTCGCTCCTACAACTTCGAGAAGATCGAAAAAGCGATCGACCTGGTGCTCAAAGGCGCCAAGCTCATCGGCACCAACCCCGATATCACGGGCCCCACCGAGCGCGGCATTATGCCGGCTACCGGCTCTCTGATCGCTCCCATCGAAATTGCAACGGGGAGAAAAGCGTATTTCGTCGGCAAGCCCAACCCTTTGATGCTTCGCCACGGTCTGAAAAAGCTGGACTGTCACAGTGCGGATATCGCCTTCATCGGCGACCGTATGGATACCGATATCATCGCGGGCATCGAGTCCAACGTAGATACGGTTCTGGTGCTCTCCGGCGTAACCGCACGGGAGGATATCGACCGTTTCCCCTACCGCCCCAAATATATCTTAAACAGCGTCAAGGACCTGGTAAAATAAAGGAATCCGGACACCGAGGGTGTCCGGACTTTTTTTACTCTTTTTTGCCTTTTTCCTTATCCTTTTTTTCCTTCTTCTCTTTTTCCTTTACCTTATCCTTTTTCTCCTCCGGCGTCTCCTTGGGCAAGAGTCGGGCGGCGGAAAATACACTCTTGGCATATAGGATTGCGGAAAAAGCGTCACAGCAAGTGCGTACCACACGGGCACACTTTCCTTTTTCGCTCAGCGAGGAACGCTCCGTCTCTTCAAAGAGCCGCGCGAGAGAGGCAGTCAATTCCGCGGAAAAGAGGTTGAAGGCACCCTCCTCTCCCATCTCCCGTACCAGGTGATCCAAAAGAGTGCTGATCTCGGAAAGCTGCATAAAGCGCTTGAGGATCGAGATCATAAACAGATAGGCGAGATGCTTCTTTCCGTAGCGCTTATTTTCGGGGGGCGGAAGCAAGCGCTGTTTCACGTAATTGTTGATCATCGTAGAGGTGATACACTTCTCCTCCTCGGGGAAAAACGGGGTGAGATACCGCTCCAATACGCTGATCACCTGATCCATATACAGCTCGATATCGGGGAAATCCGACCAAACGGGACAAGCAAAATTGCGTTCCTTTTCTTTTATCACGATCGTTCTCCTTGAAAAATTTGATAGTCTGTGATAAAATGTATTGTATCATAAGTTTTTATCTCCGTCAAGATTTGAAAACGAAAAGTTTTTTTCAAAAAAATCTTGACATTGCTTTGTCAAACTGGTAATATAGTATCGAAAACTAGATGTTCTGAAAGGAGTCCCTATGGCAAAGTTTAAAGTAACCCCCCTCAACGAGGTATCCAAGATCGAAAGGATCGTTGACATCATCACTCAGGCAGAGGCTGAGTGCCCGGACAAGATCGCGTATAAGTATAAGAACTCAAAGCAGGAGATCATCGAGGTCAGCTACAAGACGTTCGGTGAGGACGTCAGAGCTCTCGGCTCTGCATTGTCTGCACTCGGTGTTGACAAGGAGCACATCGCCATCGTAGCAGAAAACAGCTACAACTGGATCAACGTATATCTGTCCGTCCTCTGCTCCCGCGGCGTGTATCTGCCCGTAGATAAGGAGCTCCCCCCCGACGATATGCTCTACGTGCTCAACAACGGCGACGCTAAGGTCCTGTTCTACTCCAAGCGTTTTGAAAAGCTGTTCCACGAAAAGAGAGACGAGCTTGCCGGCGTTCAGTACTTTATCGGCTTTGACCGTGAGGAGGACGAAGGTGAATTTCTCTCCTTTGCCCGCTTGATGGAAAAAGGCAGAAAGCTTCTGGCAGAGGGCTACACCGAATACACCTCCAACATGGCCTCCTCCGACCTCGAGGCGCTGAAAATGCTGGTATATACCTCCGGTACCACCGGCATCGCAAAAGGCGTTATGCTCTCGGAGAAAAACTTGGTTTGCGAGGTTTATCACGGATTGCAGGTTGCGGATATCCTCACCGTAGGTCTTTCCGTCCTCCCCTATCACCATACCTACGAGGCAGTGGTAGGTATTCTGGTTTATCTGCACCGCCACGCAGTCACCTGTATCAACGATTCTCTTGCCGCAATCCTGAAAAACCTGAAGACCTATCAGCCTGACTTTATCTATCTGGTTCCCGCTTTTCTGGAAATGTTCTACAAGAAGATCCGTGCCAATATGGAAGAAAAGGGCAAGTGGGAAACCTTCCAAAAGGGTGCGAAGATCTCCAAGCTCCTGCTGAAAATGGGCATCGACGTCAGAAGAAAGCTGTTTAAGGAGCTTCACGAGGTATTCGGCGGCAACCTTCGTCTGATGGTAGTGGGCGCCGCCCCCCTGAGAAGCGAGGTCATCAACTTCTTCGAGACCGTAGGCATCACCGTTTGCCAGGGCTACGGTATCACCGAGTGCTCTCCCTTGGTCAGCGTAAACCGTAACAACAAATACGCAGACCCCGAAACCGTTGGTATGCCCCTGCCCTGTCTGGAAGTCAGAATCGACAATCCGACCGAGGACGGAACCGGTGAGATCTGCGTTAAGGGCAAGACCGTTATGCTGGGCTACTACAAGAACGAGGAAGAGACCAATCGCGTAATGGTGGACGGCTGGTTCCATACCGGCGACCTGGGTAAGATTGACGAGAGAGGATACCTGTCCATCACCGGCCGTTGTAAGAACCTGATCGTTCTGGATAACGGTAAGAACGTTTACCCCGAAGAAATCGAAAACTACATTATGTTGATCCCCTACGTGGCAGAGGTCATCGTAAAGGGTGTCAAGGACGAGAATGAAAAGACCGTGCTCCTTGCCGAGGTCTTCCTGAACAAGGACAAGGTCAAGGAGATGGAAAAGGCTCCCGATGAAGCCCGGCTCCTTGCCGATATCCGCAAGCAGACCGAATCCCTTCCCATGTACAAGCAGGTGACCAAGGTTCAGATCCGCGCAACCGAATTTGAAAAGACCACCACCAAAAAGATCCGCAGAGTATAAAAAACGAAAAGGAAGCCGAAGCTCGGCTTCCTTTTTTTGATCCTCGGGGCGCTGTCCCTCCCCCCGCAAGGAGCTTTTTTCCAAAAGCTCCTTGACCTCAAAAACTTTCAACCTAAATTTTAAATGAAAAAAAGCCTATTGATAAGTTTTGAAGGGTGCAGGGGATCTTTTTCAAAAGTTCCCCGCAAAGAAATTTGACGGCATACAAAAGAGCACCGCAACGGCGGTGCTCTATTTATTCATTTCAGGATTATCGGTCCTGCCCAAAAGATAGTCCACGGACACCTTGTGAAAATCTGCAATTTTAATCAGCGTAGCGGTGGGAATGTCAATATCTCCTCTCTCGTAATTGCTGTAAACCCTCTGGCTGCAAGCCAGTATTTTTCCCATTTGGGTCTGAGTCAGATCTTGATCCTCCCGCAAATGTCGGATCCGCGGATAATGCGGCATACCCTTTCCCCCGTATTTTTCTGAATATAGTACTATTATATTTAGAAAAAAATTCGCTATTGACTTTTAGCGAAAAATTCGCTAAAATAAGATATCAAGTTCTATTAAAGGAGTTAAACTATGGAAGAAAGAGTTTTAATTAACGGCAGATTTAAAAAAACCAACATTGTATCGATTGTTTTAATTGCATTGGCCCTGTTCGGTGCAATAGGAGGATTCGCTTCGCTATCGAATGGAGATATCCTCGGAATTTTATTTGCAGCTTTATATATGGCAGTCGGGATCTTCGGTGCTGCCTTTTTTTACTATTTGTTCAACAAATGCGAACTCACCGTAACAGATAAAAGAGTTTTTGGTAAAATAGCTTTTGGCAAAAGCGTAAACCTTCCCTTTGATATGATCTCATCCGTTGGTACTGCCGCCTTTCACGGAATCGGTGTTGCTACCTCCTCCGGAAGAATTTCCTTTTACTACTGTCTAAATAGCCAAGAAGTGTTTTCCGTAATTTCAAACGTTTTGCTTGAAAGACAGGGAAAAACAACGAAACAGGTTACTTCAAATGAGACAGCTTCAATCAGCACGGCAGATGAATTGAAAAAATTCAAAGATTTACTCGATAGCGGCATCATCTCCCAAGAAGAATTCGATGCCAAAAAGAAGGATCTTCTGGGACTTTAATTCCCCGCAGGCACTCGTTTCGAGTGCCTTTTTTTCTTCTGTTTTTCCCAAAAAACATTCCACTTGAAAAGAAAACGAATCAGTGGTATAATATGTTTGCGTTTTCTATTTTAGCTTCGTCAATAATTTCATTTAAGGAGAATACTTATGGCAAGCAAGCGACTGGATGATTTAGCTGCAGCAAAAGCACAGCTCAAAGCAATGGATGACTTGGAACAAGCAAAAAACGAGTTAATAGGCTTAACGAAAAAGCTTTCGCATCCGAAAGGGCTGGTTGATGTAACAAGCAGCTTGCCTTCGTCAAAAGAAAAAATAAAAGCAGAGTATTTGAAGGAAAAAGCTTCCTATGAAAAAACGCTTGAATGGGAAACAAAAGTATCAAAAGATCCTTCGTTGATGCGAAACCCCGCTCCCTTCGGATTAGGCGCACTCATCGGCCTTATCCTCGGAGCTGCCGGTTTCTTTATCGCTTCCCTTTTACTGTCAACGATTTACTCGGCAATTATTGCAGTCGTTGTATTTTTTGTTACTCTATTTGCAATTCCCGGCATTTTCATCGCAAAAGAAAATAAAAAAATCCTTGAGCAAGCGCACAGAAGAATAAAGCTTTTCAGCGATCATCTCGAAGAAATTAAAGCCAAATATTTGGATGATATCTCCAAGGCCGAAGAAGCTGACGCCAATGCCAGAAAGCAGGCAGAGAATACCAATAGAGATATTCGTTCCGCTATCTCAAAGGAGTATGCACCAAAAATTGAGATTAAGAAAAAAGAGATTGCAGAACTGGAAGCAAAATACAAGGAGGTTGCGGTTCTCCCTACCTTTATCTATTCTGACCGAAAAGAGTTAACCGAAATCATTTCAGCCTTGGAAAAAAATCATGCAGAATCCATTTTCGAAGCTCGCAGCCTTCTAAAAAAAGAAAAAGAGCAAATTGCAGAAGCAGCTAAGAAAAAGAAGGTCTTTTCTGAAAAATACAACGGAAAGTTATGGGACCTGACTAATTTTGTCCCCATTCCGCAAAATATTACTGCTCTGGAACGCGATACGGAAGCGCTTTTTTACTCTTTCGGATTCTTTTCTCCTGCCAATCAGCACAGTGTATTGATTGAAAACTGGTTTTCCCTGATTGCACTTCGCTCTTTGAATGCCGCTGTTACTCAGAATTCCGGCGAATGGGCGATTTGTCAAAACGTTTGGGACACTTTGAAAAAAACCGGAAGTTGGAAATTGCAAATTCTTTCCCTTGCTTTACTTTCTTTGCCGATGAACTGTCTTAAGGATGCTTGGAACAAGGGAATTCGGACCGATTTGAATCAGGCAATTAAAGATGCACAAATCCGCGGACCCGAAAACGAGGATGAAAATGAATATCTTTCCACTCTGAATCGCGGTATGACTTACGCCGAACACTATATTATCAAATATACCACCGGAAAAGCTCCGGAAATGCCCGGTTTTCCCAATTCGAGTTTTGCATCGTCAAGCTATAATTCTTCAACTACTTCTCAATCCACGTATCAAGCATCCTCCTATCATTCCGGCTCCAAAACAGTTGAAGAAAAGCCTCAAAGAGTTGGGCAGGGTTCCTATAGCATTTCCGACGCTGATTATAAGATTTACATCGTTAAAAACTCTTATGAAGCTGACAAAAAGGTCTATTTTGAAAATTCTGCTTGGTATGCCGATCGAAAAGTATGGATCGTAGATCATTCTTGGGATGCAGACGCAAAGGTATACGTTACAAATTCTGCCTGGGAGGCAGACGAAAAAGTATTCCCTATCAACGGTTAATAAAGGTTAATCTCAACAGGCTTTTGTCTAAGGACAGAAGTCTGTTTTTATATTTGCATTTACAAAAAACGCCCCTGCGTTTTACTGTTTTTTCGTCAGATACATACATACCATCTTTCTTTTTTCCTCAAGAAACCTTTTACACAAAAAATACAAACACCCAATTTTTTCTATATCTTTGACAAAGTCGCAGCCGTTTTTACGAAGCAGAAAATCTTGGCACTTGAAAAGAAAACGAATCAGTGGTATAATAATAGTATCTATCGAATTCTTTATTTGAATTCGTTACCATTTTTTATGCAAGGAGAAATTTATGGCTCTGACCTTTCGCGGAGGAATTGCCCTTGAAAAGTCGGCTTTGACGGCAGACACTCCCATCAAGGAAATGCCCTCCCCCGATTCTGTCACCATCCCTCTTTCCGGACACGGTAAAGACTGTGCCAAGGCACTCGTCGCGGTAGGGGATCGCGTGCTGAAAGGGCAAAAGATCGCCGACGGCGAGGGAAACGTTGCCCCCATTCACGCGAGTATTTCGGGCACGGTTTCCGCCATTGCCACCCTTCCTACCCCGACGGGCGAGGAGGAGTGCATCGTTTTGCAAAATGATTTTAAAGAGGAGCTCTCCCCCGAGGTCACTCCCTTCGATACCCCCATCAGCAAGGCTGAGCCCGAGGCTCTGATCCGCCACATTCGCGAAAAGGGAATTGCGGGACTGGGGGGAACGGGTTTTCCTGCCTGGGCAAAGCTGACCGAGGCAAGAGGAAAGGTCACCCGACTTATCGTCAACTGTGCCGAATGTGAGCCTATGCTCACGGGCATCCACCGTTTGCTTCTGGAAAAAACGGAGGAGGTGATCGGCGGCGTCAAGATCCTGATGCGCGCCGCAGGCGTGGAAAAAGCCATCTTCGCCTTGGAGGATGATAAGGAGGATGCCGCCGACGAGATTTTGAAGCTGGTGCGCAGCAGCAAGAATTTTGCCGTTGCCGTAATGGAAACAAAATACCCGCAGGGAGACGAGCGTCTGCTGGTGCACACGCTTTTGCGCAAGGAAATTCCCGCAAACGCGCTCCCCTCCGCCGTAGGAGCCATCGTTTTCAATGCAGAGACCTGCTGGGCGGTCTATCGTGCCTTCGTATCGGGGCTTCCCTGTGTAACCAGGCTTCTCACCGTCAGCGGAGACTGTGTCAAGGAGCCGGCAAATCTTTTGGTTCCCATGGGCACCTCCTTCCGCGCCGTGCTGGATTTTTGCGGCGGTTTTTCCAAAATGCCCGATAAGCTTTTGGCGGGCGGACCCATGATGGGACGTGCTCTTTGGAACACAGCCGTACCCGTCACCAAAACCGTGGGCGGTATTCTGGCGATCACCGCTCCGATCTACAAGGCGTCCCCCTGTATCCGTTGCGGAAAATGCGTCCGAGCGTGTCCTATGCACCTGATCCCATCCAAGCTCCACGCAAGCGTGGAAAAGGGTGATCTGAACGGTGCTAAGCTGTACGACATCGAAGTATGCAACGAATGCGGCGCCTGCACCTACGTATGTCCCGCCAAGATCCCGCTTTTGCAGAATATCCGCATCGGCAAGGAGCTCCTTGCCAAAAAGCGTTCTTAGAAAGGAGATCTCGAATGGAAGTTTTTCGCGTAGGAATCTCCCCTCATATTCGGAAGGACAATTCCGTTTCCGGCATGATGCTGGACGTTTGCGTAGCCTTGCTCCCCTCTTTGGTCTGGGGCGTTTACGTCTTCGGGCTCAGAGCACTGGTCATCATCCTGCTGTCCGTTTTCTGTTGTCTCGGCTTTGAGGCGCTGTGGCAGCTTTTGATGAAAAAATCCTTTACCCTATCCAATCTTTCCGCCTTGGTTTCCGGCTTGCTTTTGGCAATGATGCTGCCGGTGTCCGTTCCCCTGTGGATCGTTCCGGCAGGGGCGCTGGTGGCGATGGTCGGTGTCAAGGGACTGTTCGGCGGACTGGGAAAGAATATCGTCAATCCCGTCGTAACGGCAAAAGCCGTGTTATTCGTTCTGTTTCCCGCACTGCTCACCCGCTATACGCTCCCCTTCGTTTCATTGCCCGCCTGGAAGATCGCTCTTCCCGACGGACTTTTGGCACCCCTTTCGGCGCCCTCCACACTGGATGCTCTGTCCGAGCCCGCCTCTGCCGAGGAGTTATCCGCTCTGATTGCAGGGGGAACGCCCGGAAGCATCGGTGAAGGCTCCGCCCTGCTTCTTTTGGCAGGCTTTCTGTATCTTTTGGTACGGGGAACGGTCACCTGGCACATTCCCCTGACCTACCTTGCCACCGTTGCGGCAGGTGCATTTCTGCTCCCTCACAGCGGCAACGTTTTCCTTTTCGTACTCCGCTACCTGCTTTCGGGCGGTGTGATCTTCGCGGCGGTATTTCTGGCAACCGATCCCGTCACCGGCCCCGTCACCCGCGGAGGCAAGCTGATCTACGGCGTTCTTTGCGGCGCTCTCACCGTTCTCGCCAGAAGGATCAGCGGCGGAGAGGGCGTGCTCTTTGCCATTCTCCTTGCCAATCTCTCCGTTCGTTTTCTGGACCGCGTGCTTCGTCCCCGTCCCTACGGAACCAAGCGCTTCCGTCTCCGCAAGGACGTTGTGCCTTTCCCCGTGGTATGGTACGAAAAAATCAAGAAGCTCTTTGCCAAGCCTGACGAAAAAGCCTCGGAAAACAAGCTCGTTGCCCGTATTCTTTGTGCAGGAGGTGACAAGGCGAAGGAAAAATGCTCCTTCGACGGCGTTATGGACTGCCGCGTATCGCAGACCCTTTCCGGCGGAACCAAGCTTTGCAGCGGCGGTTGCGTAGGTCTCGGAAACTGCGTGCGCGCCTGCCCCTACGGAGCCATCGCCATCCGAGAGGGGGTTGCCGTTGTCGAACCCGACAAATGCCGCGGATGCGGTGCCTGCTCGGATGCCTGCCCCAAAAACCTCATCGTCCTGCTTCCCGCAGACGCCCCCTTCACCGTCCTTTGTCACAGCGCGGATAAGGGCGCGGAGACCATCCGAACCTGTGAGGTCGGTTGTATCAACTGCAAAAAATGCGAGAAATCCTGCGAAGCGGGTGCCATCGATACCTCCGCCGGCTTTGCCGTTATCAACGCGGATCTCTGCACGGGATGCGGCGCTTGCACCGAGGTCTGTCCCAGAGGCATTATCCGTAAAGCGAATTAAAATAACCGTAAAAAAACTGCAATCTTTCGATTGCAGTTTTTTCTTTTTTATCAGACTACGTGGGGGATCTCCTGAATATTCAGCCCCTTGATAAATTCCTCGTTGATCTTAAAATCCTTTTTCGCCGCTTCCACAAGCTCCGCTTTCTTTTTATCCTCCAGCTCGGTACGGATCGCCTCCTTCGCCTTCTCGAAATAGGATTCGTTCAGAGGGCGCTTGTAAAGGATGTAAACGCCGTTTTCGGTATCCACTCTGACAATGTCGCCCGTTTTCATTTCCCAGATCTTTTTCTCCGCGGTAGCATCCACGAAGCTTCCCTTCAGGAAGGTGCTGCCGTTCTTCAGGGTTTCCGCATCGCCCTTTTCATCGGAGTATTCCTCGATCAGTGCGGAAAAATCACTTCCCGCCTTCGCCTTTTCATAGGCCTGCTCCGCCAAAGCGATCTTCTCGGTTTTTTCCTCCTCGGGCAGACCTACCACCTTGCCGTTGGAAAGGGTCTTGTACTTGGTATTGATAAAGAGAAGAGATACGGTAGCGTAATTTCCGTTGTAATACTTGCGCAATGCCTCTTCGCTGATCCGATTCGTTCCGTTTTCCCCAAACATCAAGTTCATTCCCTGATACGCCATGGTCTGCAAATAGTTGAATTCCAGAACCTGCTCGTAATCCACGCCGTACTTTTTCATCTCGTTGTTAAAGGTCTTTTTGTCGCCGTAGCCGGAAACCACGTTATCAAATTCACTCTTGATATAGTTCTTTTCCTCGGCACCAAGCGAATACCCCTGGGATTTTGCGTAATTACTCATATACAGATACAGCATCAGTTCGTCCCGAACCTCCTGCTTCAACGTATCCGCTACGGTGACTCCGTCTGCGGAAACCGCCTTCCAGATGGAAGGATTGTCTTGAAGCTGAGAGGAGGAAACAGAGGAGGAATCCACGCCGTACGCCTCGTACAGATAGTCGGTTTTCTTCTGACTGCACAGATATTGGAAAATGGCACAGTTCACCGATTCACCGCGATAGCCGATGGCTTCCTCGCTTTCCTCGGAGCATCCGGCGGCAAGCACGGTAAGAAGCATGACCGCGGCAAGACAAAATGCTGTCAGTGAAATTCTCATTTTTTTCATTTATAAATTCGTCCTTTCCAGTTTATCATTCTTGAATGGTATTTAAAAACCCGGACAGGTGCAGGAAAAACTCCTTGCACGCCTCCAAAGCATTTTCCTTTTGTTTCAGAGTCAAGGTCATCGACGGTTTTTCCGCAAAGGATAGCGTCAAACGGGAGGCATACACCGCCGACTGAAGAAGCATTGCCTCCTCAGAAAGCTTCTGAAAAATAAAGCTGATTGAATTGCCGCTCTGGCTGATCTTGATACAGCCTGTTTTCTCCGCACGGGCACGGAGGAGCGCCACGGAAAACAAATTCTTCACGGAACGGGGCAGATCCCCGAAGCGGTCCAGCATCTCGTCCGTTAAATCCGAAGCATCATCGTCGGTACGCAGAGACGCGATCTTTCGGTACAGATCCATTCGCTCGGCAGGATAGGGCACGTAAGACTCCGGAATAAAGCCGTCCATGGCAAGATCCACGATGCACTCCGCGGGAGAGGTCACCTTTTCGCCCTTTTCTTCCAGCACCGCGTCGTTTAAGATCTTCATATACATATCATAACCTATGCTGTCAAGATGCCCCGATTGCTCCGCTCCCAAAAGGTTACCCGCACCTCGGATCTCCAGATCCCGAAGGGCAAGCTGGAAGCCTGCACCGAATTCCGTATATTCACGGATCGCCTCAAGACGCTTGACGGAGACCTCGGAGAGCATCTTCCCCTTGCGATAAGTCAGATAGGCGTAAGCCTTGCGGTCGCTTCGTCCCACCCGTCCGCGGATCTGATGGAGCTGAGACAAGCCAAAATGATCCGCATTTTCCACGATCAAAGTATTGGCGTCGGGCAGATCCACTCCGGTCTCAATGATGGTGGTGCAAAGGAGAATATCCACCTCCTTATCCATCATATCCTTCCAAATGTCCGAAAGGCTGTCCTTATCCATTTTTCCGTGGCCGACGGCAATGGACGCTTCGGGGAATTCCCGTTGAAGCCAAGGCTCAACCGCCTGCAATTCTTCGATGTTGTTGTGCAGATAAAAGACCTGTCCGCCCCGACGAAGCTCCCTGCGGATCGCCTCCAGGATCAAGCCTCTGTCGTATTCCAAAACGTAAGTCTGCACGGGGAAACGGTCCTCGGGCGCCTCCTCCAGAAGGCTCATATCCTTAATACCGCTGAGAGCCATATTCATCGTTCTCGGGATCGGCGTTGCGGTCAAGGTCAGAACGTCCACCCCGCGGGAAAGCTCCTTGAGCCGTTCCTTGTGAGTCACGCCGAATCTCTGCTCCTCGTCAATGACCAGAAAGCCGAGATCCGCAAATTTCACGTCCTGCTGAAGCAGTCGGTGCGTTCCCACCAGAATATCGATCTGCCCTTCCGCCAAAAGCTGCAAAATACGGGTCTGCTCCTTCTTGGTTCGGAAGCGGGAGATCATTTCCACCTTCACCGGATACCCGCGGAAGCGGGAGAGAATGGTCTGGTAATGCTGCCAGGCAAGGATCGTGGTGGGAACGAGAATGGCAGCCTGCTTCCCGTCCATCACGCATTTGAATACGCCGCGCAGAGCCACCTCGGTTTTGCCGAAGCCTACGTCACCGCAGAGAAGTCGGTCCATAGGGATCGGCTTTTCCATATCCGCCTTGATCTCGGCGGTGGCGCGGAGCTGGCTATCCGTTTCTCCGTAGGGAAATGCCTGCTCGAATTCTCCCTGCCAAGTGGTATCGGGAGAAAAGGCGTAGCTTTTCATATTCTGTCTTTGGGCGTACAGAGCAATAAGCTTTTTGGCAATATCCTTCGCTCCTGCCTTCGCGCGGGCAGTTGCTTTCTGCCAATCGTTTCCGCCCAGCTTATTCAGCTTCAAATGACCGCTGTCGCTTTTGGGACCGATGTACTTGGAAACCGAGTCCAAATTGGCACAAGGCACGTACAAAACGTCGCTTCCGGCATAAGAAATCTTGATAAAATCCTTTTGAGAGCCGTCGGCAGAGCGCATTTTTTCCACTCCGCGGAACACGCCGATTCCGTGACTGTTGTGCACCACGTAATCCCCCACCGCCAGATCCTGGTAGGACAAAAGTTTTTTCTTTGCATCCGACTTGACGCCGCTGTGATCCCGCTTTTTCTTCTTCGCCTTTGCCGCAAAGGTTTCGGTATCGCGGAGAAGGGCAACCTTGGAGTCGGAAAATTCAAATCCGTCGCGGATCAGATCCCCGCCGAAGGCACTGCGCGCCAAAATGCCGACGCCCTCCTCGGGCAGTTCCGTTTCCTCCCCCGTAAGACGGCGGGCGCTCTTTCCTGCGGCAAGAAAATACTCGTAAAGATTTCCTGCGGAAAGAGAGTTTTCACACAGGACCAGGGTGTGATACCCCTCCTCCTGCAATTCCTCCGCGTCCTGCAAAAGCCCTTCCAGATCCCGAAAGGCGCGAGCAGAGGTTCGGGTAACGAAGGAGAAGATTCCGTCGGGGGCAATTTTGCTCTTGCCCGCGTAAAAATTCTCCATCAGAAGCGTGCGTCTTGCGGAAAGCAGTCCGCACAGCTCCTCAAAATCCATCAAAAGACGTATATCATCCGGTGGCAGAAGCGTCTTGTTGTCCTCGTACAGGCCCTTCAGCTCCTCCTCCAGCATTTTTTCACAAATTTCCAAAGCTGCTTTTCCCTCGGTTTGACCGTAAAGGAAGATCAGCTCCTCGGGCAAATAATCCAGCAGGGTGGCAAAGCGATAGATCAGGGGCAAAAACAGGTCCTTGGCAAAATCCATTCCCGCCTCGATCCGCTCCAGCATCGAGCGGATAAAGACCCGCTTTTCTTTTTCCTCGGGACGGCTTTTTTCCGCCGCCTCCCGCAAATACGCGCAAACCGTATTTCGCTCCTCTGAGGAAAAGGTGATCTCCGCGGCAGGCTTTAATACGATCCCCTCCGTATTTTCGATCCTTCTCTGGGTCACAAGGTCAAAGCTGCCCATCGCATCGATCTCGTCACCGAAAAATTCAATGCGGTACGGAACCTCGTCGCCGCTTAAAAATACGTCAACGATATCGCCGCGGGTAGCGTACTGACCCGCCCCCTCTACCCGATGGGATTGCACGTAGCCCGCCTCGGAAAGAAGCCTTATCAGCTCCTCCTTTTCCAGGGTATCCCCAACGGCAAGAGGTCTTCTCAGGCGCTCCATTACCTCGGGAGGAAGAGTAGCCTGGCAAGCCGCCTCAAAGGTAGTCACCACCAGATCCCAATCCCCTGCGGCGATCCTTCCCAGCACCTGCAATCGCTGTGCGGAAAAGTCACGGCTAGAGGAGTCCATCCGCACCAGGGAAAAGTCTCTGGCAGGGAAAAAGAGTGCGCCCGAAAAGACGGAAGAAAGTGCCTTGTGCACCTGCATTGCCTCCGATTCGTCGGCAAACAGAAGCAAAGCCTTCTCTCCCGCAGCTCGCAGCACCGTCGCGGGAAACAGCTCCTTTGCGGCGGAGGCGATCCCCGTTACCAAAACGGGCTTTTTCTCTTTTTTCAGCGCGGCAAGCAGAGGTTCAAACGCCTTCTCCTTCCGCAAAAGATCCGTTAAAAGCATAATTTTCTCGTCAGTTTAATCTGCACGAAATTCTTTTTTATTGTAAATAAGAATAGAGTTTGATGCGGCACGGTACAGCGCTTGAAGCTGCTCGGGCGTTGCATTCCGAATCGTCTCTCTTGTGATCGTCGGCATTTCATAAGAGTAAGGCGCAAATTGAAAATCTCCGGGAGTTCCGTGGAGAGTCGTATTCCTGAAATAATCTATTATCTCCTGGTCTCTTCTTTCCAATTTACGAACGCCGAAAGCGCTCATCACCGCCTCAAAATCATCTTTTCCAATGAAAATCCCATCGTATTCGATATATACCCCAACTCGCTTATCTGCGCGAACCAAAACCATACTCATAAGATATCCTTCAGGCGACCCGTAAATCCGAGCATAGTCTTCGTAGAGACAGGCATACGGTTGGGCAAAACTCTCACATTCATCTGTATTCTCATTGATCGGCATCAACATTTTGAGGGGGCCTGTTGAAATAAATTGCGCAGTAATATTCTCGTGCTCCTCAACCTTTATCGCCTGATAAAAATCCTCTGACAAAACGAAAACGGCATAGTCCCACGCTTTCAGCACGTCTTCAGCGGTAATCGTATCGGTTTCGAAAATCTCTACCCGAGATACGGGAGGGAGCTCTTTCTCCAAGTACACGTTCTCAATATGTTTTCCGGGTTTTAAGTCTCCCAAATCGTTCTGAACGTCTCCCGCTTCCGCAACTACAGGGAAATCGTGAATTAGTCCTTTTTCAAGCTGCACGTAGTCCTTTCCATTTTCCAAAGGCTCCCCGTTTGCCAAAGATAATTCACCGTACTCCTCCTTGGGAACAACAGTCGGCTCTCCGTCGGGAACAGAGACTTTCCGTTCCGCCTTCGAGCAGGATACCAAGGAAAAAACAGAGCAAGCAGCAAGTAGAATTGTTGTCAGGCGAAACGCAAACAATTTAATTTTCATGGAAAGTCTCATTTGAGTTTATTCCTCCCCGGTCAAGTGAATTTGTCGGGTGCTTACGCAAAGGCCCGTATCGGGATCTACGTCGAAAACGGCTCCCCAAGCCTCGGTTTCCCCCTCTGCCACCTCGTAATAGGTAGGCATACGGGTCGTAAATTTTGCAATGGCAATTTCTTTTTTCATCCCCAGAACCGAGTCCGCACTGCCAACCATACCAAGGTCGGTGATGTATCCCGTTCCGCCGGGAAGGATTCTCAGATCCGCCGTGGGAATATGGGTATGCGTGCCGAAAATGGCGGCAAATCGGGAATCAAAGTAAGAGGCAAAGGCTTTTTTCTCTCCCGTCGCCTCCCCGTGAAAATCACAGAAGGCAAAATCGTAATGACCCGCTTCACGCTCCAAAATGCGCTCGACAGACTCGAAGGGAGAGGTAAGGGCATCCATAAACAAGGTCCCCATCACGTTGATCACCAAAACCCTCAGTCCCGAAAGCTTTAAGATCGAATAGCCCTTCCCCGGGCAAGCAGCGGGATAATTACAAGGACGGAGCAGGGAATCTGCTCCGTCCAGAAGATCGTAAACGCTTCTTTGTCTGAAAACATGATTTCCCGTTGTGATCAGATCCACACCTGCGGCATACAGCATTTCTGCCGACTCAGGATCGATACCGCCCCGACGGGCGGAATTTTCCCCGTTTGCGATGACCAGATCGGCACACTCCCTCTTTCTCAATTCGGGAAGGACCCGACGGAGGAAAAAGCAGCTTTTTTCGCCTACCACGTCACCGAAGCAAAGGAGTCGAAAGGCTCTTGTTTTCATTCGTTCGTCTTTTCTATTTCTTATTTTGCGTACTCCACGGCACGGGATTCGCGGATCACGTGGATCTTGATCTGTCCGGGATACTCCATCTCCGCCTCGATCTTGCGGGCGATGTCGTGCGCAATGAACGCCATATTTTCGTCATTGACCACTTCGGGCTTCACCATTAGGCGCAGCTCTCTGCCTGCCTGAATGGCAAAGGATTTCTCCACTCCGTTGTAGGAGTTTGCGATCTCCTCCAGCTTCTGCAATCTCTTGATATAAGACTCCAGATTTTCCCGTCTTGCGCCGGGACGTGCGGCGGAAACTGCGTCTGCCGCCTGAACGATCACCGCTACCAGCGTCTGAGGCTCAACGTCGTTGTGGTGTGCCTCGATGGCGTGGATCACGTCCTTATTCTCGCGATACTTCTTGGCAATGTCCGCACCGATCTGGGTGTGGCTGCCCTCAACCTCGTGGTTCAGTGCCTTGCCGATATCGTGCAACAGACCTGCACGTCTTGCAAGCATGGGATCGATCCCCAGCTCGTCGGCGATCATTCCCGCAATGAAGGAGACCTCCACGGAATGCTTCAGCACGTTCTGTCCGTAGCTGGTACGGAACTTCAAGCGACCCAGCAAGCGGATCAGCTCGGAATTCATACTGTGGATACCGCAGGAAAGAACTGCCTGCTCACCCTCGCTCTTGATGGTTGCCTCCACCTCTTTGCGGGATTTCTCCACGGTTTCTTCGATTCTTGCGGGATGGATACGACCGTCGCTCATTAGCTTTTCAATGGTCAGTCTTGCGATCTCGCGACGCATGGGATCAAAGCTGGAAAGGGTGATGGCCTCGGGGGTATCGTCAATGATCAGATCCACACCGGTCAGAGTCTCGATGGTGCGGATATTTCTTCCCTCGCGTCCGATAAGTCTTCCCTTCATATCGTCGTTTGGCAGGGCTACTACGGAAACGGTAGCCTCGGTCACGTGGTTTGCGGCAATACGCTGGATGGCGCCGGTGATCAGGTCTCTTGCCTTATTCTCGGCATTCTCCTTCAGCTCTGCCTCGATCTCTGCCATACGGATGGAGGCGGAATGCTTTGCCTCTTCCTCATAACGCTGGAACAGGATCTGCTTTGCCTCCTCGCCGGTCATACCGGCACACTTTTCAAGGATGGCAATTTCCTCCTCCTTGAGCTTATCAAGCTCTGCCTTCTTCTGCTCAGCCTCCTTCAGCTTGCTCTCAAGGCTTTCTTCCTTGCGTTCCAGATTCTCGATCTTACGGTCCAGATTTTCTTCCTTCTGGATGGCACGCTTCTCCAAACGGGAAACTTCGTTTCTTCTTTCCTTGATCTCGCGATCCGCTTCGTTCTTATTGCGAAGCACTTCTTCCTTTGCTTCCAGAAGAAGCTCTTTTTTTCTCTGCTCGCCGGCTTTACGGGCCTCGTCCACGATCTTGGCGGCTTGACCCTCTGCAGTACCGATCTTACTTTCGGCAATGCGCTTGCGGTAAACGATACCGGCGGCAAAGCCGACGACCAAGGTCAGAACTGCGCTGGCAACGCAGATGATGATTTCCATCGGTTCCATTATGTACTTGAACACCTCCTTACTTTTTTCATTACGATTTTCATCGGAACAAGATTCATAATGACGTATAACCAATACGCCCTTATATTTTACCTTAAAATCGCAGTTTTTGTCAATAGAAAATGTTCAAAAAGTGTGGGTTTTACGGGGCTTTTTTCGCTTTGATCTCCTCTTTCAGCCAAGCGATGGCAGAGGAAAGGGTTCCCACCTCGTCTACCAGTCCTGCAGACACCGCTTCCCGCGCGTGAACCACCGTGCCGATATCCGTCGCCATATCGTGTCTTCCCTGCATCCATTCCTCCAGCTTTTCGGGCAAAATGTGCGAATGATCGGTAATAAAACGCAGGATTCGTTCCTGCATTTTCCGCAGGTATTCAAAGCTCTGCGGCACCCCAAGAACCAAGCCGTTGATCCGCACGGGATGCACGGTCATGGTGGCACTTTCCGCAATAAAGGTGCGCTTGGCTGAAACCGCCAAAGGGATCCCGATGGAGTGCCCGCCGCCCAGAACCAGTGCCGCCGTCGGCTTTTTCATTCCGGCGATCAGCTCCGCCATACAAAGCCCCGCCTCCACGTCGCCTCCCATCGTATTGATCAAAAGCAAAACGCCGCCGATTTCGTCGCTTTCCTCCGCCATTACAAGACTGGGCAAAATATGCTCGTAGCGGGTCGCCTTTACCCCCTCGGGCAAGGTGCTGTGCCCCTCGATCTGCCCTGCGATCACCAAGGTCTGAATGGCACCCTCCTTTCCCGTCACCACCTGACCCAATTCCAAAATGCCCGCTTTTGCCTGCGCCTGCTCCTGAAGCGGCTGTTTTCCTTCACTCATTTGCGGTCTCCTCTCCGAAATTCACAATTTTTTAACCATATTTTCTCCGAATATGGTATGCTTGATACATCAAATTACGAGGTTTTTATATGAAAAGACTGATTTGCCTTTTGCTTTTTCTTCTGACTCCCCTTTCCCTTTTTGCCTGCGGAGAGGAAGAACAGCCGCTCTTGAAAAAAAACACCGAGATCTTTTCTCCGCTGTTCGGCTTCACCATCAGCCAGGGAAAAGCAGGCGAGACCCGCCTTTTTTATATGCCCGAAAGCGACGGATTTCTGTATCTGCTCCCCAATGAAAACGGCGGCGTTTCCTGCGGCTTCGTTTCTCCCGGCCGCTCGATCTCCAGCGAAGCGATCTTCCAAAGTGAGGCGACCCTTGCCACCGTCACCGTTTGGGAAAACGGGCGCGACCGCGCCTGCGTGCTGACGGATCAGGAGCTTTACACCGTCCTTCTGGCGGAAAACGGTGCCCACCGCACCCCCCTTCCCGAGGACTTTGCCTTAAGCCATCCTACGGATCTCGACGGAGTCTCCTTCATCAATCAAAAGGATTCCCTGCTCCTCATCCACCCCGTGGATTTTGCGGAGACCTACGTACTGGCACAAACCGAGTCTCTCACCGATTTTGCCGAACCGATCCTTGCCGCAAGTGACGGAAAAAAGATCTGGTACGCCAGAAGATCGGGCTCCGGTGCGTATAAGGGGCTGGGCTGCTTCAACTACGGAGAAAGCACCCCCGCCTCCACCGAGGACTTTGCCTTCGACGCATTCAAACCCGTGAGCGATAACGCGGTTCTTTTCACCCGCAAAACGGAAAACGGTGCCCTTTATATTTACCGCAATCTTGAAACGGGAGAGATCCGCAGTATGGTATCCTCCGTCATTTTCGAGGGAGTGATCTGCGACCCCGCGGGAAAGGTGCTCTGCGGCTCCGTAACCGAAGGAGACGGTGCCAAGGTCCACGTAATGGATCTGGCAACCGGCAACAAAAAAGGAGAGCATCCGCTGGAATACGGCACCCTCTCCCCCAGCCTTGCCATCTCCTCGGATGCGAAAACCCTTCTGATCGCCATCGGAACGGGAGACCGCGCCATTATCGGCACCGTGGATCTGACCCACTTCGGACTGTAAACGAAAAAGCACTTGGAAAAATCCAAGTGCTTTTTTTGATGCGTTTTTATAAATTTCCGCGCAAACGTTTATTCGAGCTCCTTGAGTGCGTCGATCCACTTTCTTTTGATGATCTCGTGGCCGCAAGCCGTAGGATGCACACCGTCACGGGTCCAATATTCGGGCGGCGCCGAACGGCAAGCCTCGTCAAAGGCTCCCTGAAGCTCGATGCAGGGCAGACCGTACTGCTTTGCAAGCTTTTTCACAACCTCTGCCTTTTCCGCGACTCCCACCTGAAAGCGTTCCCAACGATCGGGCTTTTCCTCGGTGTCGCAGGTGGCGGTACCGTGAAGAACGAAGGGAGCGATCAGCATGATCTTCGTCTCGGGCAATGCCTCTCGGATCTCATCCAGAAGCATCGAGTAGATCTTCTCAAACTTTGCCGTAGCAACGCCGTTTTCCTTTGCGATCTCGTGCCAAACGTCGTTGACACCGATGAAAATACTCAGATAATCGGGAGCGAGATTGATCAGATCGATCTTCATACGGGCGTACAGATCCACGATTCGGTTACCGCTTACGCCCCGATTAACAAATTCAAATTCAGCAGGGCGTTCCATTCCCAGAGAAGCCTTCACCAGATTGGCGTAGCCGCTTCCCATTCCGTAAAAATCCTCTCTTTTCCGACCGCAATCGGTAATGGAATCTCCCTGAAACAGTATTCTTTTCATTTTTTCTCCCTTCTTTGCAAGAAAAGCAAAACGCGTCCCCTTGCGTTTTTCTTTTCAAAATTATACCATATCCTCAATCCTTTGCGCAAGAGAAAATGCAAAAAAAGCAGGTCCTACTGCTCCTTTTCAGCCCTGATCGAAATCGATCCTGGGCAGCCTCCAGCGGAATTTCGTCGCCAAAAGTCGGATCAGAATAATGATAGTAACGGAAACCAAAACCGAAACCGTTTTATCAAAGCAGCGTTCCGCAGCGTAATACACGCAAGCGCCCGCAAGGGATGCCACTGCGTAAACGTGCTTTTTCAGAACGGAAGGGGTCTGATCCACCAAAATATCCCGCAACAAACCGCCGCCGACGCCGGTCAGCATACCCATACAAACGGCAAAAACGAAACGCCCCGAAAAGCCTGCCGCAAACGTCTTTTCCACACCGATCACGGTAAAAACGGCAAGTCCCACCGCATCAAAATAGTTGTTGACGATCTCCAGCCTTTTCTTAAAATCCCCAAAGGACTTCCTTTTCAAGTATGAAACGATAAAGACCAAAAGGGAGGTCAGGGCAGCCAAAGCCAAAACAAGGGGATTGGAAAAAATACTCGGCGGAACCTGCCCCATCAAAACGTCCCGCAAGATCCCTCCCCCAACGGAGGTAATGCATCCCACGAAAATCACCCCGAACAGATCCAGTCCCCTCGCCAGCGCGATCAAGGCACCGGAGACGGCAAAAGCAACCGTTCCGATCCATTCCATAATGACGATAACCGTGTCATTCATAAAAAATCCTTCTTTCCTAAATGATCATCAAAATTCCGCTGAGGATCATCCCCGCGTAGATCACGTATTTCAGCTTTTGGGCGTTCAAGCGGTCGAATACCGCCTTTCCCAACACATCCCCCAGCATACACCCCACCACGCCGACGGCGGCGCACAGCAGGATCTCCCCGGTCACGATGCCGTTTACGGCTCGGGTCGCCACGGAATAAAGATTTGTCACCCCGAAATAAAACTGAATGGTGGCAAAATACGCAAGATTGCTTTGCATGGCACTGCTCAGATACAAAACTACGGGAGGGCCTCCTGTAGAAAAAAGTCCGTTCAAGGCTCCTCCCACAGCACCCGCCAAAGCACCTCCGAATGCGGTGGCATTGATGCGAAGGTCCTTGGAGAAAAAGAGAAACCAAAGACTGAGGAGGATCAGCACCACTCCCAGCAGAAGCTCAAAAACCTCCCCGGATACCTTTACAGAGCAATAGACCGCCACGGGAATGCTCACCAAAGCGGCGCAAAGCATGGGGAGAGCCGTTTTATAGTCCACGCTTTTTCGGTACTTTGCGGCGTTGTAGGTGGAGGTCACGCAGGAAAACAGTGTAGAGATGGTCGCCGCCGCAGTATGGGACGGCAAAAAATGAGGCAAAAACATCATCGCAAAAATGCCCAGTCCAAATCCGCTCACACGCTGAACGAAGCCTGCACCGAAGCCAACCAAAATCAGCAAAACTGCTTGAAACAGCTCCATTTTTTCGCCCCCTTTTCTTTTTTGGATATTATAGCACACCGTCCCCTCCCTTGCAAGCAAAAAGAACTTCGCCGTTTGGCGAAGTTCTTTTTTGGTCTAATTAAAGAGCCTCGGTGTTGATGTAGTTCAGGTAATCCTGCAGAGCCTTACGGGCTGCGGTATATCTGGACTCGTAGGTGGATACGAAGGTATCGTATGCAGCATCAGAACCGGGAGCGTCGTTGTTGGGAGAACCTACTTCGTAGAAAAGGGTAAGCATTTTGCCAAAATCGTAACCGGCAACGGGGTCGTAGATCTTGTTCTCCGTTGCGTACTCTACCATCTCAGCAGACTCAACGTCACGGAGAGACTGCTTGAGAATGACCTGATCGTAGAATGCGGGAGTCAGGATACGCATGGACTGGTAGCAGAATGCTTCCAGGAAGTAAGCTGCCTGCTCTACGCCGGAATTAAATCCGTTGGTTTCCCAGTCTTCACAGTTTTCGACAGTGGTGGGAATTGCGAAGCAACCAAGCTGTGTGTAAGAAACGCTGCCGTAGTACTTGTCCTGCTTTTGATTCAGCTTTGGCAGGGGAAGAACGCCAAAATCAACCGTGGAGTTCGGGGCGTTCAGTACTTTTCCGAGATTACTGCCGTAGAAGGTAGCCAAGCCGGCAGTAAACAAACTCTCTTTATCCCCTACTACACGGGTAGGAGAGGTCAGTACGGGACGAAGTGCCTCCCAAACCTCAAGAAGCTCAGCCTTGGGCTGTGCGGGGATCTCGTACTCTCCGGAGGGGGAGACACGGGACAGGGTCTGTCCGCATCCGTTTACGTGGACCCAGTTGTTAAATCCCTCGCCGACGTAACCAAAGCGGTCAACGCCGATGGTCAGGACACCGTCGCCGTCCAGGTCTTTTGCGGTATTAACCATGAGCTCATACATCAGATCGATGGTCCACTCACCCTTTTCTACTACGTCGTAGAGGTTGAGCTTGGGATCGTATTCTTCGATCCAGTCCTTGTTAAAAAGCATAATACGGGCGGCTCTGTCATCCAGAGTAGTACCGTCGCCGGTCAGAAAATATACCATACCGCCCAAGTTTATTCCTTCGATCGCACTGTGATCCCACCAAGCCTTATCCAGATCGATGGTGCTGACTTTGTTCAGATCCGCCAGCAGATTTGCAGCGGCAAGAGAGCGCAGGTTCGACACATTCCCCAAAATATAATCTGTCACGTACTCACCCGCGATCAAGTGCTCACGTACTGCAGATGTCGGATTGGACTGACGGTCCTCCACGATGGTGCAGTTGTAATCCTTTTTAAGCTGAGCGTTACGGGCATATACGGCGTCGTTGACCTTATCGCCGTTGATATTTTCAGAATATACCTCGTTGACGGAAAGGCTTTTCGCCGTAGAATCCCGAACCACGAAACGGAATTCGTGACCGTTCAGATTCTTGATCTTAGCGTCGTATCTGTTTGTCTTGTCCCCGGGATCGCTTTCAATGATCAAAGACTGCTGATCGGTCTCCTTCGTTCGCTCATCGTCTTCGTTCGTTCCGGTCTTTTCGGTTTCCTTCGTTTCTTCGGTTTCTTCCTCCCACCAATCGTCTTCCTCGGTATCGGAGGATTTTTTCTTACTGCAAGCAACCAGAGACAAAAGCATCACAAGTGCCAGAAGCAATGCAAGAAATCGTTTCATTGTTTCACTTCCTTACGTTTTTTCTCTTTCGAGTAGCTCCATTATACAAAGGAGATAGGCGCGTGTCAAGAAATTCGTCTCGTTTTGTTCAAATAATATATATAATTCATTCATTTTTACCCATCTTCAAGAAAAACGAAAAAGAGCAAGCCGAAGCCTTTACGCTCTCAAAGCTATGGGGATCACTGCCGCAAATTCTCATACTGCTCTCCTTTATTTCAAGTAATTCAGCGCAGTCGCAACGTAGGCGACAACGCCCTTCCACAAAACCTCCTCATCCACGTCAAAGCCGGGATTGTGATTGGTTTTCACAATGTTCTTTTCCTTGTTGTTGGTGTGCAAAAAGAAATACACACCCGGAATTTTGGAGGAATAGTTGGCAAAATCATCGGAGCCCATCAGCGCCGAGGAAATCTTCTTGACCACCGCATCCTCTCCCAAGACCTTTGCAACTGCGTCCTGCACGCAAAGACTCAGTTTTTCGTCGTTAAAAACGGTGCGCGAGCCCTTTTTGACCTCTACTCGGCATTGTCCGCGGAAAGCAGTTGCAATGCTTTCTCCGATGGCAACGAGCCTACCGCCGATAAAATCGCGGATGTCATCGTCCTGAACGCGGGTGCTTCCCTTTAAAACGGCTGTCTTCGGGATGGTATTGTGATCCTCCCCCGCCTGAAACGTACCGAAGCTGATCACCGCTCTCGTCCCTGCAGGCAGCTCGCGCGCAGAGATCTCCTCACAAGCATTGACGATTCTCGCTCCGATCAGAATCGGGTCAACGCCACGCTCGGGAAACGCGGAATGGGTCCCTTGACCGAATACGGTAAAGGTGAATTTATCCTTGCCTGCCGTCACCGGTCCGGGTAAAACGATCAGATCTCCTGCCCGATGATCGTCTCCCGCCAGGTTGCCCACGTGCATGGCACAAATGGCGTCCACACCCTCCAGTGCCCCCAGCCCGATCATAATTTTGGCACCCGACCCCGTTTCCTCACCCGATTGGAACAAAAGGCGCACTCTTCCCCGAAAATGCTCTTTGTTTTCATTCAAAATCTTTGCCGCGATCAAAAGAGTAGCGGTATGAGCATCGTGTCCGCAGCCGTGCATCTGACCGGGAATTTCCGAAGCAAAGTCAAGCCCCGTCTCCTCCTGAACGTGCAGAGCGTCCATATCGGCGCGGAAAGCGATGGTCTTTCCCTCTCTGCCGCCGACGATATCGGCAACCAGTCCGTCGTCCTCGGGATTCAGCCTATAGGGAACGCCGATCTCGTCCAGATATTCGCAAACGATCTTGCGCGTTTTCGGAAGCGCTCCGCCGATCTCGGGAACCTTGTGCAACGCCCGCCGCAACTCGATTAACTCTTTCTCGTAAGCTTTACATTCAGATACAATGTTCATCTTCATTCTCCTCAGGGACAATTCTTCATTTTCCTTATTCTACCACTTACTCCCCCCCGATGCAAGCAAAAAGTTCCCACCACACGCCCCAACGAATCGGGTTATATCAAAAAAAGAACGAAGTGATCGCTTCGTTCTTTTTTGATGGCTCAAATAGAATTCATATGAAAAAGAGATTTTTAATTATTTTCCTTCATATAGTCAAACAGATCGTTAACGTAATCTTTTTCGTCATCAGACCGGTTGTTTGGATCTTTTTTGAAAACATCGTCATATTCATACCCGCGATCCCTTTTCACAGTTCTTCTATTTTTACGTAGCATCGCGTTATGTCGGTGCCGTTTCCGTTTCGGAGTACGACAAGGGTATCTTCGTCGATGACGAAGGGCTGCCCCCCATCGCCGCAGGAATAGAATCCCGCGTAATGTCCGCCGAAATCTTCGCCCCCGCGGGACAGACGGATCGGTTCGCTCCAGTGGATCAGATCGTCGCTTTCGCGCAGTTCCATGATCGGATGCACCATACCGCCGTTAGGCTTCGGGTGGGTATGAGAGGATGACATCAAAAACTTTTTATACTTTTTCAAATACACCACCTTGGGATGCCATCCGCCCAAGGCAACCGGCGTTTCCTTACCGAGATTTCCCGCTTCGCAGAAGGCTCCGTCGTAAAACTTGACAAAGTCCCCCATTACCCCGTCAAAGCGCTTTCTCGTCCGTGCAACGTAAATATCGCAATTCGTCCAGCAACGCTTCTCCGTATCCGCCTTGATCATATTGTAAAACAGATAGATGTATTCCCCATCCGGCTCCACGTAGATCGAAAAATCTCCGCTGCCGAATGAAATTGCACCCATGGACTGACCCAGCTTTCCGTCTCCTTCCGGATTGAAGGCCTCGGTAAAACAGACCTTTTCCCCGGTCAGTACCCAGCGGTCAAACACCCAGCTTCTGCCCTCGTCATCGGAGTGCATCAATCCAACGTGTCTGAAATCAGAGTCGAAGGCAGGCTTTGTGCAGTAGCCGAAGGCATCGTAACCGCTCCCGCGTCCTTTCCAAGCAGTTTCGTTATGGAAAAAGCAGAAAAAACGATGGGTAACGGGACAAATATAAAGACCGAAAGGCCAAATACAGCCACGGGGCTTGATCCCCTCGGGGTATCGGATCCCCGAGAAGGCATAGTTTGCATGTCCGTCCCCAAAGCAAAGGTCAATGGGATACAGCTCCTTGAGATCCTCCTGGGTTTGCCCCGAAAACATTGCAACGTGTCCGGAATTCGTATGACCCGCAATGGCAAACAAACGACCGTCCACGTCTCTGTACATCGCCAGGGTCCCG
Source organism: Oscillospiraceae bacterium (assembly GCA_015065325.1). Taxonomy (GTDB): domain Bacteria; phylum Bacillota; class Clostridia; order Oscillospirales; family SIG627; genus RGIG5579. The sequence continues at coordinate 171,266 of SVQO01000001.1, forward strand.
TCCTGGCGAATCCCCTCCGCTCGCTTAAATTGCGTTTCGGCATCCTCTCCCACAACAAAACGGTGCGTACTTAAAAAACTCATACAAACCTCCTATTTTCACAGAAAGCTGTTTTTCTCTCATCAAATTCTACTTTTAAGCCGATTATAGCATAAAAGCGGTGGAGTGGCAAGATGTAATGAAGCACTCGCTCTCGCTCGCGTGAAGCGGCGGCTTTGCCGCCATGAAGCATTTGCTTCGCAAAATATGAAGCAAAGCGCACACGAACTTTCAATGCGCCATCAGGCGTGCTTCATAGCCATAGGCGGCTTCATGTTTCATGCACCGCAGGTGCGCTTCATTTCCAAAAATAAAAGCAGGTCAAATGACCTGCTTTTATTTTTGTCATTCGTATCCGAAAAAGAACCGGTCTAAAAAACTTGATTTTCTATCAAATTGTAGTTTTTTAATTAATTCATTGCAAGGAAACACATTCCTTTGGCTCGAAAACCTTAAAAGCTGCTTCAGTCATCACAAAAATTTGATGGTTGTCCCGCAATTTTCCGTTTTTAGCAGATCCCCAAATTCCTTCGTCAAGTCCTGTAATGGTACCGGGCTTGCCTTTGATAATAACAATGGTAATGGTATCCGCCGCTAAAAGCGGTTTCACAAGAGGCGCTTTTACAACACTTGGGCGGCTATGCCCTCCGGCTATGTAGAATTGGGTCCAATAGACAGTGTTATCCTCGCCGCAATCAATTCTCGTAGACTTAGTGGCTTTTTTCTTTGTTACATACAAAACAAATTTCTGCCCGTTCCACACAAAACTAATTTTTTGCACACGATCCGTTTCCTCAACAGTTTTCCCAAAAGCACGACTGTAATGATAGAGAGACAGTTCACTCTCCAAAGAGCACTCCATCATATCCCCTACATCACATCTCAGGGAAGTACAAATTTTGGCAATAGTATCTGTTGTTACGGTTTCATTCTTTGCAAGTTTTGCAATAACACGAGAACTGAGACCTGTCAAATCAATCAAATCCGATTTTGAAAGCCCCTTTTCGGCTAATAATTTCCAGAGCTTAGAATAGTTGATATACACGAAAACACCTCCTCGCTATTATTATTTTATCCGAAATCACACTAAATGTCAAGAATTATTTACTTTAGTAAATAATTAGTTTCAAAAATAAGCCGTGAAGATTCACGGCTTATTTTTGTTGCATATTTTGTTTTGCGGTGTTGATGGAGGCGATGAGCATAGCACGGAGTGCGGTGCATTTTTGATCGAGTGTCTTAATTTCTTCTTCCGATAGTCTGTTTCTACAAGCAGCTCAAGCCAATATCCCGTTTCGTTCGCCTCCTTTAGAGCAATCCGGAGTTTTGAAATAAAGTCTGCCTTTCCGTGAGCGTACTGTGCTTCGCAAATATGAAGCACTCGCTCTCGCTCGCGTGAAGCGGCGGCTTTGCCGCCATGAAGCATTTTGCTTCGCAAAATATGAAGCAAAGCGCACACGAACTTTCAATGCGCCGCAAGGCGTGCTTCATAGCCGTAGGCGACTTCATTTTTCATGCACCGCAGGTGCGCTTCATTTCCAAAAATAAAAGCAGGTCAAATGACCTGCTTTTATTTTTGGGACCGACACTCAAAATGGAACCGGTCGGAAAAAGGGGGATTTGTTGTTTTGCTATTTGATTTGTAACTTTATCTGCTAATAACTTCAAAATAATCATCTATGACTTCTTTGTCAAATTCCGTCCATTCATTTGGATCTTTATTCATAGCATCTTCTAATGGACTTGTTTTTTTTGTTTCAACAATAACTACACTCTTAAAACAAATCATACTGATAATACACAATATAATAACAAGAAGTCCTCTCCATAAATAACCGTAACCTCCCAACATTGCTGCTACTATAAAAAAACAAATTATTAGAATTAAAGATACTGTAAAGACTGTACTAATAGCTTCAATTCTTTCATTTACTACAAAAAAAGCAACAATCTGAATAATCAACCAAGCAATTAAATATTTAATGCTTTTTTTGAATCCGCCAGACACAGAATTGCCCCATACAAATAAAAAGATTCCAAGAAATATACAAGAAATTATTGAAAGAATTATGCACAAAATATCCATAACTACACCTCATAATAAAACGATTTTAAAACAATTCAGTCCATTTTGAATAGCACTTACAACAAAGATCCCTTCTTCGTTGACCGCCTTCAAAAGAACTAAGAGAACACTCACAAATGCCTTGTTCTGAATGGATTTCAATTTTTGGATTACCGTGTTCATCAAAAATCGGTTGTCTTACTCCATTCCAAAACTCACAAGTTCCACACATTCTGCGATCTGTTTTGCTTCTCATATTTACACCTCCAACCAAAATATACTCTATTTATCGAGCTCAACGAAATTATACTCGTTTTATCGGGCATTGTCAAGAAAAAGAGCAGAATTTATCATATTCTATAGAGGTGATATGATGATTTCTTATGAACCCTTTTATAAAACTCTGAAAGAAAAGGGATTTTCCACATACAAGCTTATCAACGATTATGGAATCAGCAGAAGTTTGCTTGACAGACTCCGTCACAACCGCCCAATCAGCACAGTGACATTAAATGATCTTTGTAATATTCTGCATTGTAAAGTAGAAGACATTTTGTTGTTTATCGAAGATAAAAAATAAGCCGTGATATTCACGGCTTATTTTTATTACATATTTTGTTTTGCGGTGTTGATGGAGGCAATGAGCATAGCACGGAGTGCGGTGCATTTTTGATCGAGTGTCTTAAATTCTTCTTCCGATAGTCTGTTTCTACAAGCAGCTCAAGCCAATATCCCGTTTCGTTCGCCTCCTTTAGAGCAATCCGGAGTTTTGAAATAAAGTCTGCCTTTCCGTGAGCGTACTGTGCTTCGCAAATATGAAGCACTCGCTCTCGCCCGCGTGAAGCGGCGGCTTTGCCGCCATGAAGCATTTTGCTTCGCCGCTATGAAGCAAAGCGCACACGAACTTTCAATGCGCCGTCAGGCGTGCTTCATAGCCGTAGGCGACTTCATGTTTCATGCACCGCAGGTGCGCTTCATTTCCAAAAATAAAAGCAGGTCAAATGACCTGCTTTTATTTTTGGGAGTTTTGAACTTAATGACACGAATTATATGTTCCTGAAAACCGTCAATTTTCTTTATTTATAGTGACATCGCCTTCAATTTTTTCGCATTTTAAAGAATTGCAGACAACATTACCCTTAATCTTTTCAGCTTCAACATCTCCCGCCACTTTTACTGTACCACCGCAATTTACATCACCGGAAAGATTTCCGCCGCAAGATATTTCTGTCCCAGTGTTACATCCGCCTGATAGATTACCGCCAACAGTAATCGAATAACCCGCATTTGCGCCACCCGAAAGGTGACCAGCTATCACAGTATTGCGGTTTGACATACAACCACCTGATACAGAACCTTCGATATTGATATCACCACCAGACTTGCAACCACCTGAAACATTACCACCTACTTCAATATTACATTCACTTTGCACATTCTTGGCATCTCCTATAATTTCAAAAGTGAATTTATCAACAAGCGTTGAAGTTTGCAATATCTTTCTTCCCTCACAAACGACGCCTCTGATAATAGTATCATCTGCCCATGGGAATTCGGGACAATGGTCATAGTGAATTTCAGTTTTAATTTCGCGTGAAAACAATTCATCAATATAGCAACCAAATAAATCAGCCATTGTAGGCAAAAACAATATGTCCGGTGCAGTTTTGGCGTTTTCCCATTTTGAAACTGCTTGGAATGTTACACCCAACTTTTTCGCAAGTTCTTCTTGTGTTAATCCACACTTTTTACGGTATTTCTGTATATTAGCCGCTAAAACAATGTTTGTGTTATCCATTAAATCATCTCCTTTGCTGATATAATTATAACAGACAACTTTAAGGCACACAATAAAAGAAAAGTTGATATTTTTCTACCGTAAGTTGAATTTTATAAATCAACGGCTTGCCGTTGTATATCATCAATTCCGCAAGGAATTGCATATCATCAAAACAAAGTTTTGTATATCATCATTGCGAAAGCTTTTTGATACACGCTAACGCGTGATGATATACAGTCCTTACGGACTGATGAGATACAACGATAGCAACGCTATCGTTGATGATATACCATTGCTTTCGCAATGGATAAAAAAACTCTCGTTCAAAAGAACGAGAGTTTTTTGGAGGTGCCACCCAGATTTGAACTGGGGAATAACGGTTTTGCAGACCGTGGCCTTACCACTTGGCTATGGCACCATATTCGTTTTGCGCGGTGATTATTATAGCAGAGGGGAAAGACTTTGTCAAGGAATTTTTTGAAAAAACTTTTATTTTCCGTCTTTTTCCTATTTTATAATATTGACTTTTATCTCTTTGTGTGCTAAATTATATCGGTAAAAGTATGGAACAAGCGAATTTTGTCTTTCTCATTACGGGGAAGGGCAATTTTTGTGAGCGCGATACGAGAATAAAGCAGGAGGTTTTCCATGATTTACGAAAAGGTAAATTCCGATATGAATTTCGTGGACCGTGAAAAAAAGGTCGGCGAATTTTGGAAGGAAAACAAAATTTTTGAAAAGAGCATCGAGTCCCGCCGCGAGGGTACTCCCTACGTCTTTTACGACGGCCCCCCCACGGCAAACGGCAAGCCTCATATCGGTCACGTTTTGACCCGTGTCATCAAGGATATGATCCCCCGTTACCGCACCATGAAGGGCTGTATGGTTCCCCGCAAAGCCGGTTGGGATACCCACGGTCTGCCCGTAGAGCTGGAGGTGGAGAAACTTCTGGGTCTGGACGGCAAGGAGCAGATTGAGGAATACGGTCTGGATCCCTTTATTCAGAAGTGTAAGGAAAGCGTCTGGAAGTACAAGGGTATGTGGGAGGATTTCTCCGGCACCGTTGGCTTCTGGGCAGATATGGACGACCCTTACGTGACCTATCACAACGACTTTATCGAGTCCGAGTGGTGGGCGCTGAAGCAGATCTATGAGAAGGGGCTTCTTTACAAGGGCTTCAAGATCGTCCCCTATTGCCCCCGTTGCGGCACCCCCCTCTCCTCTCACGAGGTAGCGCAGGGCTATAAGGCAGTCAAGGAAAAGAGTGCCGTAGTCCGCTTCAAGGTCATCGGCGAGGATGCGTATTTTCTCGCTTGGACCACCACCCCCTGGACCCTTCCCTCCAACGTTGCCCTCTGTGTCAATCCCGAGGAGGATTACGTAAAGGTCAAGGCAGTGGACGGCAAGGTTTACTATCTGGCGGCAAAGCTGGCAGAATCCATTCTCGCGCCTTTGGCGGAAAGCGGAAACGCCTTCGAGGTTCTGGAAACCTATCAGGGTACCGAGCTGGAGGGCAAGGCTTACGAGCCCCTTTACGCGATTGCGGGAGAGCTTGCCGAGAAGCAGAATAAAAAGGGTCACTACATCGTTTGCGACACCTACGTTACCATGACCGACGGTACCGGTATCGTACACATTGCCCCCGCCTTCGGTGAAGACGACGCCAAGGTCGGCAGAAAGTACGACCTCCCCTTCGTTCAGTTGGTTGACGCAAAGGGTTGCCTGACCGACAACACTCCCTTCGCGGGAATGTTCGTGAAGGACGCAGACCCCGAGGTCCTGAAGGATCTTTCCTCTCGCGGACTCCTCTTTGACGCGCCTAAGTTTGAGCACGATTATCCCTTCTGCTGGAGATGCGACACTCCCCTGATCTACTATGCAAGAGAATCCTGGTTCATCCGTATGACCGACGTGCGTGAGAACCTGATCCGCAACAACAACACCATCAACTGGATCCCCGAGTCCATCGGCAAGGGCAGATTCGGCGACTGGCTGGAGAACGTGCAGGACTGGGGTATCTCCCGTAACCGTTACTGGGGTACTCCTCTGAATATCTGGGAATGTGAGTGCGGCCACCGTCACGCCATCGGCTCCATTGCCGAGCTGAAGGAAATGAGCAAGAATTGTCCCGACGACATTGAGCTCCACCGTCCCTACATCGACGCCGTGACCATTACCTGCCCCGAATGCGGCAAGGAAATGAAGCGCGTGCCCGAGGTGATCGACTGCTGGTTCGACTCCGGTGCCATGCCCTTTGCACAGCATCACTACCCCTTTGAAAACAAGGAAAAGTTTGAAGCGGAATTTCCCGCAGACTTTATTTCCGAGGCAGTGGATCAGACCAGAGGCTGGTTCTATTCCCTGCTGGCGATCTCCACCCTCATCTTCGACAAGGCGCCCTATAAGAACGTTATCGTTTTGGGTCACGTGCAGGATGAAAACGGACAGAAGATGAGTAAATCCAAGGGCAACGCCGTGGATCCCTTCGACGCCTTGGAGTCCTACGGTGCAGACGCCATCCGTTGGTACTTCTATACCAACTCCGCTCCCTGGCTTCCCAACCGATTCCACGGCAAGGCTGTGGTAGAGGGTCAGAGAAAGTTTATGGGAACTCTGTGGAATACCTACGCCTTCTACGTACTCTACGCCAATATCGACAGCTTTGATCCCACCAAATATACCCTGGACTACGAAAGCCTTTCCGTTATGGACCGTTGGCTCCTGTCCGGTCTCGCTTCCACCGTCAAGGCAGTGGACGAGAATTTGGAGAACTACCGCATTCCCGAGGCTTGCAGAGCACTGCAGAAGTTTGTGGACGATCTGTCCAACTGGTACGTGCGCCGCGGCAGAGAAAGATATTGGGTCAGCGGTATGCCTCAGGATAAGATCAACGCGTACATGACCCTTTACACCGCCCTTGTCACCGTGGCAAAGGCAGCCGCTCCCATGATCCCCTTTATGGCAGAGGACATTTACAGAAATCTGGTTTGCTCCGTGGACAAGAGCGCTCCCGAGTCCGTTCATCTGACCGACTTCCCCGAGGTAAACGAGAACTGGATCAACACCGATCTGGAGGAACAGATGGAAGAGGTTCTGAAGATCGTGGTAGCAGGCAGAGCAGCCCGTGCTGGCAGCGGCAGAAAGAACCGCCAGCCTCTTGCAAAGATGATCGTCAAGGCAGAAACCGCCCTTTCCGAGGAGTGCTGCCAGATCGTCCGCGACGAGCTGAACGTCAAGGATATCGTATTCTCCGAGGACGTAGAGGAATTCCTTTCCTACTCCTTCAAGCCGCAGTTGAAGACCTGCGGACCCAAATTCGGCAAGCAGCTGGGTGAGCTCCGCGCAGCCCTTCCTCAGTTGGATGGCGCAAAGGCTATGGCAGAGCTGAATGCAGACGGCTCCCTGGCTCTGGATCTCCCCTCGGGCAGAGTGGTTCTGGAGCGTGAGGATCTGATCATTCAAAACGAGCAGAAGGACGGCTACTTTGCCGTATCCGACGCAGAGCTGACCGTGGTTCTCGACATCAATCTGACCGAGGAGCTGATCACCGAGGGCTTCGTCCGCGAGATCATTTCCAAGGTACAGACCATGCGTAAGGATGCAGACTTCAACGTGACCGACCGCATTGAGATCGGTCTTGCCGGCAATGACAAGCTCGCTTCTCTTGCCGAAGCAAACCGCGACGAGATCTGCGGCGACACCCTGGCAGTTTCTCTCTCCGCTCAGCTTTCCGAGAATGCCAAGGAATGGGATATCAACGGAGAAAAGGTCACCCTCTCCGTAAAAGTTGCAGAATAAGAAAGGAAAAAACGAACGATGGAAATCTTGAACCAATTTCTCAAGCTCTTTGAGAACTTTCAGTTTTTGGACCTCAAGCAGGTGGCAATGTGGGCGATCGGCGGAATTCTGATCTTCCTCGCCATCAAAAAGGAAATGGAGCCCACCCTCCTTCTCCCTATGGGTCTGGGTGCCATTTTGGTAAACCTGCCTGCCCCTCCTGCAGCAAACCCCGAAGAACCCGAAGGAGTTCTGGGTGTTTTGAAGCACCTGTTTGATATCGGTATGACCGACGATGCCTTCGAGCTTTTCCCCCTGCTTCTCTTTATCGGTATCGGCGCTATGATCGACTTCGGTCCGGTGCTTTCCAACCCCAAGCTGATGATCTTCGGTGCCGCCGCACAGTTCGGTATTTTCTTTACTCTGTGCCTGGCACTTGCCGTAGGCTTTGATCTGAACGACGCCGCTTCCGCAGCCATTATCGGCGCGGCAGACGGTCCCACCTCCATCGTCGTTGCGCAGACTCTGCATTCCAAGTATATGGGTGCCATTATGGTAGCTGCTTATTCCTATATGGCTCTGGTGCCCGTGGTACAGCCCCCCATCATCAAGCTCTGCACCACCAAGAAGGAAAGATTGATCCGCATGAGCAACAGCGGCACAAAGCCCGTTTCCAAGCTGACCAAGATCCTGTTCCCCATCGTGGTAACCATTATCGTAGGTCTCTTTGCTCCCGGTTCCGTTGCTCTGGTAGGCTTTTTGATGTTCGGTAACCTGCTCCGCGAATGCGGCGTTCTGGACTCTTTGTCCAATACGGCTCAGAACGTTTTGGCAAACCTGATCACCATTCTTTTGGGTATCTCCGTTGCCTCTCAGATGACTGCGGAAAAATTCTTGACCGTGGAAACATTTTTGATCCTGGCTTTGGGTCTTGCCGCCTTTATTTTCGACACCGTCGGCGGCGTTATGCTGGCAAAGCTGATGAATCTGTTTTTGCCCAAGGGCAAGAAGATTAACCCCATGATCGGCGCCGCAGGCATCTCTGCATTCCCCATGTCCGGCCGTGTGGTTCATAAGATGGGTCTGGAAGAAGATCCTCAGAACTTCCTTTTGATGCACTCCATCGGTGTCAACGTATCCGGTCAGGTCGCATCCGTTATTGCGGGCGGTATCATCCTCGCAATGGTAGGTTAAGGAAAGGAGAGCGAAGCAATGAATAAAGAAAACGAAGTAATTGAAGTAGTAACCGAAAAGGCAGAAACTGCCGCTCCCGATGAAGCAGTAGCTTCCGACAAGACCGAAACCTCCGCAAGCACAGAGCAGGCCGAGGATACCGCTGACAAGGCTGAGACCGAAAAAGCCGAGCAGGCTGAGGACGCTTCCGCCAAGGAAGAAGCAACTGCCACCGGCACGGAAGAAAAAGACGAGATCTCCAAGGAAGATATCGTAAAGCTGGTCGAAAAAGAATTTGATCTTAAAAGAAAAGAAAAAGAAACCAAGGAGCTCACCGAGCAGCCCTCCGGCTGGGACGGCGTTCTCAGCGACGGTCTGCCCATTATGGCGGCAGGTATGATGGGCATTTTCGTCGTAATCGGCATCATCATCGTAACCATCAGTCTCCTTGCAAAGCTTGGCGGCGGCGACGGTCTTTTCTCCAAGGGCGTCAAAGCACTGTTCTCCAAAAATAAATAAGAAAACAAGAAAAAAGAAGAAAGCTTCAAAAAAGGTTTTTTTACTTTCTCTGTGTAAACAACCGTCCGAAGACTTTCAACTGCAATTATTCCATCTTCTTTCGAGAAAGAAAGCAGGCAAAGAAAGCTTCACACGAGAAAAACAAACAATGAAAAACTTCAGATAAGATAAGAAAAGCTTGAAACACACTTTTTCACTTTAAGTTTCTTTGGTTCTTTCTTTTCAAAGAAAGAATATCCCTTCCCGTTGACAAGGGAAAAATGCTTCGGTAGAATAGAAGTACCACCCAAAAGGAGAAATACGATGAAACGATTTTTTGCCTTCCTGTCACTTTTCGCGCTCATTCTTTCTCTCACCGCCTGTTCCTCAGGCATTGCCCCCATCGAGGAAACAACCGAAGCACCCACTTTAAAAACCAACGAGGAGGTGAAAGAAATGCAAACAACCACCGAGGAAAAAGTACTTACCCCCGAACAGCAGCAGATCCTCAGCCTGCGCCGCGAGAAGGTAGTAGACTATATGACCAAAATGGCCTCCGTCCTTTGGCGCAGTGACGAGGAGATCGTCTACACCATCAAATCCGGAGTTTCACCCGATCAGGTAAAAAACGGAAGCGGCTCCCCCGTCAAGCTCACCATTGAAAAGGGACGGCTCTATCAGGGTCTGCCCTACACCTATGCGGGAAACGGCATCCCCTCCTTCGCGGATTTTTACTCGGCAACCGATGAAAAGGGCGTCGCCACCGTATCGGGTATGGTCTGGCAGGACCTCAGCGGCGGCTTTCAGGAAGCTATGATCGGCAATGACTGCTCCACCGCAGTCATGCAGGCCTGGGGACAGATCGGAGCAAATTCCTTTACCGTGACCAACACCCAGTATATGACCGCCGATCAAGGGTACCTCCCCGTCGGCTCCTACCGGGTGGCCAAAAACGAGCTGTACTCCACCAAGGGGGACTGTGCAAGAAACGGCAAGGACGTGATGTTCGCCTCCTATGCCGCATTGCAGAAGGGAGACGCGGTGGTTCAGCGAAACAACGGTGCAGGCCACACAATGCTGGTCACCTCCGTCCACGCCGTCCCGCTGGGCAACGGCTACGACCCCAAGGAAAGCTATATCACCGTCACCCACCAAACCCGCGGAAAATACTCCAAGGAAGCCAAATACTACAGCGAAGAGCACGGTGAGGACGTGTATTATTGGTACGGCATCGACGATAAATACACTTTTGCCAGCCTCCTTAGCGCAGGCTATCTTCCCATCACCTGCAAGGAGCTCATCGACCCTGCACCCATAGCGGAGCTTCAGGTCACCTTTACCCCGGAGCAAGGGTCTCCCGACGAGCTGCTGGCGGGAACGATCCATTCCAACCACCTGATGGAAAAGATCACCGCCGAGATCAAAAACGACAAGGGAGAAGTGGTGCAGAGCGCGTTCGTTTACCCTACCCGCAAGGCAAAAAATGATTTTCCCTGCGAGATCCTTATCAAAAAAGGAAAGGGCAAAATCGACCTTTCTGCCCTGCCAAAAGGCTCTTATACCTTGACCTACACCGTCCTTCTTTCCGACGGCACAACCGCCACCGCCCGAGAGCTTGCTTTTACAAGGTAATCTCGGACCCCCTTTTGAAAAAAACGCAGGGGGACTTTTGAAAAAGTCTCCCCTGGCCCGCGTTGACACCCGATTTTGAAAAGGCGGACGTCTAGGCAAAATCCCGGTATCAACGAGCCTTACTTCTATTTTTTAAAAGCGTGAAGTTTTCTTTGCCTACTTTCTTTTTCAAAAGAAAGTAGGACAAAAAAAGGCACCTTTCGGTACCTTTTTTCTTTACCATTCCGCAACGGAGCCGTCCTTGTGATGCCAAACGGGGTTTTTCCAGTTGTGGGGAGTCTTATTCTCCTCCAGAACCAGTTCCTTGTTGACCTCAACTCCGAGACCGGGAAGACGGGGCAGAGCCACGTGTCCGTCCACGAAGGCAAAGTCTTCCTTGTTCTTTACGTAGTCCAGCACGGTCTTTCCTACGTTGTAGTGAATACCCATACTCTGCTCCTGGATCACTGCGTTGTAGGAGGTTGCATCCACGTTCAGACAGGACGCCAAAGCAATGGGGCCGAGCGGACAGTGGGGAGCAAGTGCTACGTCGTAAGCCTCAGCCATTGCGGCGATCTTCTTCACCTCGGTAATACCGCCTGCGTGAGAAAGATCGGGCTGAATGATATCCACACCGCCTGCTTGGAGCAAACGCTTGAAATCATACTTGGAAAACAGTCTTTCGCCCGTTGCAATGGGTACGTTGCAAGCGGCGGCAATCTCTGCAAAGCATTCCATATTCTCGCAGAGCACGGGCTCCTCGATGAACATGGGGTCGAATTCCTCCAGCTTCTTGGCAAGCACCTTTGCCATAGGCTTGTGTACTCTGCCGTGAAAATCGATGGCAATGCCGAAGTACTTACCGCAAGCTTCACGAATGGCGGCAACTCTTTCCAGAACCGCATCCACCTTGTCGTAGGTATCGATCATCTGCAGCTCCTCGGTGGCGTTCATCTTGATCGCGGTAAAGCCCTCGTCCATTTTCGCCTTGGCGGCACTTCCTACGTCGGAGGGACGGTCACCGCCGATCCAGGAATAGACGCGCATCTTATCGCGGCATTTTCCTCCCATCAGCTCCCATACGGGCTTGCCCAGAGCCTTGCCCTTAATGTCCCAAAGCGCCTGGTCGATACCGGAGATGGCACTCATCAGAACGCCGCCGCCGCGGTAGAAACCTGCGCGGTACAGGGTGGACCAAATGCCCTCGATCCCGGCGGGATCCTCTCCAACCAGATAATCAGCCATTTCATCTACGCAAGCAAGAACTGCCTTGGCATGACCTTCCAGAACCGCCTCACCCCAACCGGTGATGCCGGCGTCGGTCTCGATCTCAACAAAGCCCCAACGGGGACGCACGAAATACGTATTAACTTTGGTAATTTTCATTTTCATTCTCCTCTTTTACTCGGTCTTAGCGAGAAACGCGCGAAGTCTGAGAGACTTGGGATTGGAAAACATCTCCTCGGGCTCTCCCTCCTCCGCAATGACTCCGTCCGCCATAAAGACCACCTTATCGCTGATCTCGCGGGCAAAATTCATTTCGTGGGTAACGATGATCATGGTAATATCCTTCTCCGCCAGCTCGCGAAGCACCTTCAGCACCTCACCCGTCAGCTCGGGGTCCAGTGCACTGGTGGGCTCGTCAAAGCAAAGGATCTTGGGAGAAAGCATCAAAGCGCGGGCAATGGCAACTCTCTGCTGCTGACCGCCGGAAAGCTCTCCGGGGTAATTTTCCGCCTTTTCCGTCAAGCCCACCTGCTCCAGAAGATGATCCGCGTGGGCTTCGATCTCGTCAAAATACTCTTGCTTTTTTTCCTTAAAATCCTCCTTCTCCTCGGCAAGAAGCTTGGGAGCAAGGCACAGATTTTCCTTTACGTTGTACTGGGGAAACAGGTTGAACTGCTGGAATACCAAACCGAAATTCATCCGCTTTTCCCGAATTTGCTTATCCTTCAGCTTTTCTCCCGCGGTAAAGAACTTCTCTCCCTCCAGATAAAACTCACCCAGATCGGGATCACAAAGGAAGTTGATACAGCGCAAAAGAGTGGTCTTTCCGCTGCCGGAGGAACCGATGATGGAAACCACCTGTCCCTTCTCCATCGAAAAGTCAATGCTTTTTAAAACCTCGGTTTTTCCAAAGCTTTTGGATACGTTTTTTACTTCAAAATATGCCATCTCTCTCCTCCTTTACACCTTGATATAGGAGAGCTTTTTCTCCAGCTTTCCGAGAAGGATGGTCAAAAGGCCTACGAAAGCCAAATAGAATACGCCGGTGTAGAACAAAGGCCAAACGATCTGCTCCTCCGATGCCAATTCGCCCGCTTTTTTGATGATCTCGGCGACCATAATACTGTTGGCAAGAGCCGTATCCTTGATCAGCGTAATGATCTCGTTGGACATAGGGGGAACGATGCGCTTGATCACCTGCTTGAGCACCACCTTGAAAAACACCTGAGACTTGGTCATCCCCAAAACGTAGCCCGCCTCGTACTGTCCCTGAGAAATGCTCTCAATACCGCCGCGGTAGATCTCGGAAAAATAGCAAGCGTAATTGATGACGAACGCCATCAAAACCGAAACGATTCTGCCGAAATCCTCAAATCCGAATTGAGCACCGAAATCATCTACGTATCGGAAGATCGGGAAATCGAACAGTAGTCCGGGAACGTAATAAAAAATAAAAATCTGGAGCATCAACGGAATACCGCGGACGATCCAAACAAAAAATTTTGTCAGATACTTCAAAGGCTTAAACTTGCTCATGGAGCACATGGCTATAGGCAAGCCAAGCGGTGCGCCGCAAAGCAGCGTCACCGCAAAGATAAGCATCGATATTTTGAAGCCATCAAACAAAAATGATGTTACTTCTAAAAAAGACATTTTTTCTCCTTTGGCTTGCTTTTTACTTACTTCTGATCAGCAAAATCGGTAATAACGGTGTTTTCAACGCCGTACTTCTTCGCCAGCTTTTCAATGGTACCGTCCTTGGCAAGCTCTTCCAAAGCCTTGTTAACCTCATCCTTCAGCTTGTCGCCCTTGCGGAAACCGATTGCATAGTACTCGGGCTCACTGGAAAGTGCGTCAACGATCTCCATATCTGCATAATCACCCTTGCCTACGTAAGCTTTTGCAAGCTGAGCGTCCAGAACAGCAACGTCAGCGGCACCGGACATAATCTCCATCAAGCAGTCGGTCTGCTTCTTTACGCCCTTTACGGTAGCGCCTTCAAAGCCCTTTGCATAGGACTCACCTGCGGAACCGCTCTCGGCTACGATCTTTGCCTTACCAAGATCCTCTGCGGTCTTGAACTCAGTGCCCTTCTTGATTACAATGACCTGCTTGTTTTCCATGTAGTTGTAAGAGAAGTCAACCTTTTCGGATCTCTGAACGCCGTCGTCATCTGCTGCGTTTGCGGTAAAGCCGTTCCAGATGCAGTCGATGGTCTTACCGTCGAGATCGGTGTACTTGTTGTCCCAGTTGATTTCCTTGAAGGTTACCTTGTAGCCAAGCTTCTTGTAAACAGCCTCGGCAAGCTCGGTGTCGAAGCCAACCAGCTTATCGCCCTCTTTGTAGTTCATAGGCTTGTAGATGGTGTAGCCTACAACGATGTTCTTTTCGTTGGCACAAGCGCAGAGGGGAAGGAGCATCATCAGCGCAAGAACCAGTGCAAAAATCTTTTTCATTGTCATTTCCTCTTTTCTTTTTTGTTTTAGCAATTTACTCTGCTAAAGTGATGAAGATACTATAACACTGCGATCTGCTTTTGTCAAGGGCTTTTTGCGTTTTTTTTCGTTTTTTTCAAAAAGGCGGGAGAAAGCCCTTGCGCAAGCGCTTTTTTTATAATAAAATATAAGGAAGAAAAAAAGGAAAGGAGAGCTTGCCGTGAACCGTATCAAAGCCCTGCCCCGCGCTTTGAAGATCTTCTTCATCGCCTCGGCGTCGATTCTGTTGCTGTTGCCCTTGTTCCGTCTGTTTCCCCTCTTTGCGGATTGGTTCACCCGCATTCCCGCCGCGGCGTTTCGTCTCGTTTTGGGCGGGATCTCCTCGATCTTTCCTTTTTCTTTGTTTGAGATCTTGATTTTTCTCGGCATTCTTTACCTTGTTTTCCTCCTCGTTTTCGTCCCCGTCACGCTGATAAGACGCAGAAAAGAAAAGAAGACCCTTCCCCTGAGCCCCTTTCTGTGGACGGTCCCGGTGGTGCTTTTAACCGTGGCGGATCTGTTCGTGCTCACCTTTGCCGCCGCCTATTACCGCCCCTCTCCCTTGGGGGAGCTTGCGCCCGACGTGGAGACCGTGGACGGGGAGGACGTGTTTCATACGCTGGACGCCTTGATCGAAATCGTCAATGAAACCGCGCCAAAAATTCAAAAGACCGAAAAGGGAGGAAGCGCCCCCCTTTCTCTGGACGAGATCAATAAGCGGGTGAAAAAGGCGTGCGACGAATTCGGTGACCGCAACGGCTTTTTCCAGTCCCGCGGTTATGGGGCAAAGCCCTTTCTCTCCTCCCCTTGGATGACCTACACCCACATTTCGGGCATCTTCGGCTTTTTCACGGGAGAGGCAAACGTAAATACCAATTATCCCCATTTCATCATCACCCCCTCCCTTGCCCACGAATGCTGCCACGCCCGCGGCATTGCACCGGAAAACGAATGTAACTTTCTTTCGGCAGTCATTCTCATCGAATCAAGCGACCCCTATCTGCGCTACTGCGGCGCCTCCTTCCTGCTGGATAACTTTATTTCCACCGCAAGGGAGCTGGATCGCCAGCGGGCAAACGAAGCCCTGCGAGAACTGGACGACGTCTTTTGGATGGATATGGCACTCTACGCCGACTTTTTCGAGCCCTATCGGGACAGTGCCGCCGCCGAGGTGGCAGACACCGCCAATTCCGCTTATTTGAAATCCATGGGGCAAAAGGACGGAACCGTGTCCTATTCCAGGATCATCCGTCTGAGCGCCGCATATTTTCGCGCAAAAACAACTTGAAAAAATCTTTTTCTTGGAGTAAAATAATACAAAACAGCAAAGCAAATTACGAAAGGACCCCTTTATGAACATCATTTCTACCCTGTGTGAAGAATTAAAGATCACCGAGGAGCGCTGTCTTGCCGTCATTGAGCTTTTGGACGGCGGAAACACCATTCCCTTCATCGCCCGTTACCGCAAGGAAAAAACCGGCGCGATGGACGACGTTACGCTGAGAAGCTTTGCCGACCGACTGGAGTATCTGCGCGGTCTGGAAAAGCGTCGCGAGGAAGTGAAGACTGCCATTGAGGAACAGGGTAAGATGACCGAGGAGATCGCGCTGGCTTTGGAAAACGCTTCCATTCTGGCGGAGATCGAGGATATTTACCGCCCCTTCCGCCCCAAGAGAAAGACCCGCGCCTCCGTGGCAAGAGAAAAGGGTCTGGAGCCCTTGGCACAGATCATTTTCGAGCAGGGCAAGGGAGATGCGGCAGAGGTCCTTGCCGAGGCATATATCAATGAAGAAAAGGGCGTTCTCACCGCAGAAGACGCCATTGCAGGCGCTTTGGATATCATCGCGGAGGATATTTCCGACAACGCCGAGTTCCGCGGCGAGCTGCGCCGTATGATGACCCGTGAGGGAAAATTCGTCACCTGTGCCGTCGAGGGAGCGGACGTCGGCGTTTACTCTATGTACGAGAATTTTTCTCAGGAGATCCACGCCATCCCCTCTCACCGTATTCTGGCGGCAAACCGCGGCGAAAAGGAGGAGGTATTGAAGGTCACGCTGGAAATGGGCGATTACATTCCCCTTTCCTTCCTGCAGAACCGTCTGGTAGATCCTACCTCCACCTACGCCGCTCTGATGGAAAAGGCAGTGGAGGACAGCTACCGCAGACTGATCTTCCCCTCCCTGGAGCGCGAGATCCGCACCGCTCTCACCGACGATGCGGGTGAAAAGGCACTGGTTCTCTTTTCCGAAAATCTGAAGAATCTTCTTCTCTGTCCTCCCATTAAGGGCAAAACCGTTTTGGGCTACGACCCCGGCTACCGTACCGGATGCAAATTGGCGGTGGTGGATCCCACGGGCAGAGTATTGGATACGGGCGTGATCTACCCCACCAAGCCCTTGGAGCGCACCGAGGAGGCGGAGAAAAAGGTTCTGTCTCTGGTTCGCAAGTGGGGCGTGGATACCGTAGCCATCGGCAACGGTACCGCCTCCAAGGAAAGCGAGATCTTCATTGCCGGTGTCATCAAGCGCAACAATCTCGCCGTAAAATATACCATGGTCTCCGAATCCGGCGCATCGGTTTACTCTGCCTCTCCCTTGGGCGCAGAGGAATTTCCCGATTTTGACGTGACCCTTCGCTCCGCCGTTTCCATTGCAAGAAGATTGCAGGACCCCCTGGCAGAGCTTGTAAAGATCGAGCCGAGAAGCATCGGCGTAGGTCAGTATCAGCACGATCTGAAGCCCGCCCGCCTTTCCGAGGCGTTGGGCGGCGTCGTGGAAAACTGCGTAAACCGCGTAGGCGTGGATCTGAATACCGCCTCTTATATGCTCCTTTCCTACGTAGCGGGCATCGGCAAGACCGCCGCAAAGAATATCGTGGCATACCGTGAGGAAAACGGAGCCTTCGACAGCCGCAGTCAGGTGAAAAAGGTACCGAAGATCGGCGCCAAAGCATTTGAGCAGTGCGCAGGCTTTTTGCGCGTTCCCGGCGGCAAGGAGCCTTTGGATAATACGGGCGTTCACCCCGAAAGCTACGACGCGGCAAAGGCACTGCTGAAAAAATTCGGCCACGATCCCAAAAAGCTTACCTCCGACGGCTTTGCCGGTCTGGGTGAAAAATGCGACGAGCTGGGCAGAGACGCCCTTGCCGCAGAGCTCGGCATCGGCAAGATCACGCTGGACGATATCATCCGCGAGCTGGAAAAGCCCGGCAGAGATATGCGCGACGATTTTGCGCAGCCCATTCTCCGCGACGACGTTTTGGGAATGGAGGATCTGAAGGAGGGTCAAGTCTATCACGGCGTAGTCCGCAACGTGTGCGACTTCGGCGCCTTCGTGGATATCGGAGTGCATCAGGACGGTCTGGTACACATTTCCCAGCTCTCTGATCGCTTCGTCAAGCACCCCTCTCAGGTGGTCAGCGTTGGCGACGCCGTAAAGGTAGCGGTTCTTGGCGTGGATCTAAAACGAAAGAAAATCAGCCTTACCATGAAAGGAATCAAGGAATAAATGAAAAAAAGCTCCTTTAAAACTGCGCTTACCTGGGCATCTTGCGCCTTCCTTCTGTACCTTGCCGTACACTATTGGGAGCCCTTTGCAGGGCTCCTGGCAGGAATCCTCACCGCCGGCGCTCCCCTTTTCATCGGTATCCTCATCGCCTATATCGTCAACATCGTAATGGCGGCGTACGAAAAATGCTTCTTTAAAAAAGCCAAAAAGAAATGGCTCCTCACCTTAAAACGCCCCTTGTGCATGACACTGGCTTATCTTTCCTTCGCGGCTGTCGTAGCACTGGTGATCTGGGCGATCATCCCGCAGCTGGTGGATTGTATTCTGACCTTGTTCGGCCTGCTTCCCAAAACCATCGACAAGGTGATCAGCTTCTTCGGAAAGCACCACCTTCTCTCCGATGAGGTCTTAAAGGCTCTGGATTCCATCGACTGGCAAAGCCGTATCGGTCAAGTCGTGGAAATGGTAACCACCGGCGTTACAGACGTGGTAACCGTTATTCTCCAGGCACTTCGCGATCTGATTTCCGGTGTGATCACCGCCTTCATCAGCTTCATCTTCTCTATCTATCTGCTTTTCAACAAGGAGAAGCTGAAGAAGCAAACGGACCGTCTCTGCAAAAGCTTTCTGTCCCCTTCTCTGCATAATAAGCTATCCTATATCGTTTATAACGTAAACGTTTCCTTCCGCAGATACCTGATCGGGCAGTGCACGGAAGCGGTAATTCTGGGTGTTCTCTGCGGAATCGGTATGCTGATCCTCAGACTTCCTTACGTACCTATGATCAGCACGCTCATTGCCTTTACCGCACTGATCCCCATTGCCGGTGCCTATATCGGTGCAGGCATAGGCGCCTTGATGATCCTGTCAGACTCTGCCAGCAAGGCGATCATTTTCCTCGTGTTCCTGATCATCCTCCAGCAGCTGGAGGGCAATTTGATCTATCCCCGCGTGGTAGGCTCCTCTCTGGGTCTTCCGGGGATCTGGGTCCTGGCAGCCGTCACCGTGGGCGGTGGAATTGCGGGCGTGCTCGGTATGTTCCTGGGCGTACCCCTGGTAGCAGCCGTTTACCGTATGCTCCGCGACACCCTGAACGCAAAGGAACGAGCAGAAGCCGCGGCACAAGCCGCGGAAGACGCACCAAGCGAAAGCACTTAACGAAAAAGAGGAGAGAATACTGTCGTATTCTCTCCTCTTTTTTTGGAATTTTAAACGTTCATTTTCGGATTGTCCGTCCGCCCAACCAGATAATCAATGGAAACCTCGAAATACTCCGCCAGTCGGATCAGTTCTTCGATGCCAGGCTCTCTTTTTCCCGTCTCATACCGACTGATCGTGTTTTGATTGGTATGCAGATCCATTGCCAGCTTTAATTGCGAAATGCCTTTTTGTTTTCGCAGTTCTTTGATTCTCATTACACCACCTCTTGACATTATTATCCCAAAATGGTATAATAAAAATATCCCAATTCGGGATATAACGAAAAAGGAGATAAATCATGAAAAAACTGGCGCTGACCCTTCTTGCACTTTTAATGATTCTGAGCTCCTTCTCTTGCAGCAAGAAAAAAGAAACCGAGAACACCGAGCCGGAGAAGACCGCAGAAGAAAAGGAAGAAAAGGAAGAAAAAGAAGAAAAAGAAGATAAGAAAACCGAAAAAGAAGACGAAAAAACCGAAGAAGAAAAGGACGATGAGGACGAGGACGAAAAGACCAAGGAGGAAAAGGTCGCTTACGCCATCGAATCCAAGTTCATCCGTTGCACCTTTGCCGACGAGGTCCTTCCCCTTGACAGAGAAGGCGCCGTATCCTCTCTGCCGAAAAAGGACGGAATGGTGTACGTGGATCTGGTTATCAAAGCCGAGAATATCGGAACCAACCCCTTTACAGACGCCTATTTGACCTCTTATTTGATGTACGACGATGCCAGAAAGGATATGCAGTTCAAAATGGAGAACAAGTCCAGCACTGCCTTTGAATCCGGAAGCATCCCCGTTGGCGAAAGCCGCATTATACATATGATCACGCTTCTCCCCGAGGAAGCAAAAAACCAGGCGCTGACCGTTACCTACAAGCACGGCAAGGAGGTTGGCGAGCACAAGGTTACTTCTCAACCCAACATTTCCGTTCGCGGCGACAAGACCCGCCTGAGCGTAGGCGAGAAAAAGAAGATCGACGGCGATTACACCTTCGAGATCTTGGAGGTTGACGTAAAGAAATATTACGGCGCTTCCAACGTAGCGGAAACCAAGCAGTACTACTATTCCTCCCAGATGTTTTCCGGTATCGGTACCTCCGATGAAGATCCCGTCGAAGCCTTCTACGTCAGAATCAAGGTGAAGAATCACACCGATGCACCCCTCACCGAGCTCTACGCCTATTCCGTTACCCCCGACGGCAAGATCGCCAAGGCAGACGTAAAGATCGAAACCCACGACAATACCGATCTTACAAATCTCAGCTCCTCTACCCCTGTTTATGCGGATAAGGACGGCACCATTCTTCTGGTTCTCCCCCACGTAAACAGCGACAGCATTATGAGATTTAACGTAGGAAATACCTGCTTCTACGTTCAGAAATATTGATTCAACGAAAAAAGCTACGCCTCAGCGTAGCTTTTTTTTATGTATTTTTACGTTCTGCTTTCCCACTTTTTCCAAAGGATATCCACGACCTTTGCGGAAAGAATGGCAAAAAGAGTGCCCAGGATCGCACCCGCGATCACGTCACTGGGATAGTGCACGATAAGAAAGAGTCTGGAGATGCACACCAAGAACGCCAGCACCAAAGCGGCGCTTCCCCACTTTTTGTGGCGGATAAACAGTCCTACGGCAGCCTCGAAGGAAGCAAGAGTATGCCCCGAGGGGAAGGAAAAGTCAGTGGACATTTTGCCCCACGCCAAGCGGCAGGATAAGGAAGGATCAAAATCGTAGGGACGGGGACGGGCGATCACGTTCTTCAAAACCCCGTTGCCCACGATCACCCCGATCAAAAGGGCAAGCCCCATCGTAAAGCCCGCCTTGCGGGTCTTTGGAAACAGCATCAGGATCACGGACAGAGCGATCCAAAAGATCCCCGCTTCTCCGAAGGTCGTGATCGCAGTCCAGATCACGTCTCCCGTTTCCGTAGCACCGTCCTGCAGGGTGTGGAGAAAGGAATTCTCCCAGCCGGTCAAAGCTTCCCACATAATGCCCTCCTAGCTGTTCACGCAGTTGAAAATGCGCCAGGTTCCGTTTACCTTGTGGGCAAACACGGTCATGGAGATCTTGTCCACGTAGTTTTCTCGGCCCGTCATCTTCAATATCTGATCGAAGGAAATATAACAGCAAAGGGTATTTTCGTCGAAGAAATAGAAATTCTCGATGCGCTCGTTTTGAAATTCGTATCCGTTGTGATCCCAAACAAAGGCGGAGGGATTCTCCCTGGTGCTCTTGTAGAAGTTGGAATTGGTATCGAAGTACTTGGCAACCGCTCCGAGACTTCCGTCGTCCTGCATATAGGTTGCGTAGGCTTTCAGACCTGCCAGCAATCTGTCAGAAAGCGCCTGATCCACCTGCGTCGCATATACGATGCCCGTTTCCAGAACGCCGCTTTCTTCATTCTCCACCAGAGGGATCACGTTGCCCGCGGCATCCTTCACCGTAAACTCGGGAGCTTTCAAAAGGTTTTCAAAGCGGTAAGTAGCGAATTCCACACCGGTAACACCCTCAGGCAAATGCTCGTTCCAGAAATGCGCCTGGGTAGCTACGATCTGATCCGACGTGATGGCTCGGTCTCCCGCGTACAGGGTATAATGGGAGGGAATGCAGATCTGAGCGCTTGCTTTCCGATCCAGAAAGATCTCCAGTTCGGAAAACTCGTAGCCGTAAAAGCCGTACTTGCCCTCGGTCTTGCTCTTCTTCAAGGTGATCGTGGCGATCTTGGTGGAGGGAACTCCCTGCACCGCCATTTCCGCAATGGCATCCTTGACCTCTTCTTTTTTCGGATCCTCCTTGGGAAGATCTGCAGGATCTACAAGGATTACGTTGTATCTCGCGTACTGATCGTCCCCGCCCAGGGCGTAAAAGCTCATCTTTTTGCCCTTTTTCAGAGCCTTCAGGGCTGCCTCCGCATCCCCCTTCTGCTCCAGGTCTCCCATTTTGTAATTTGCCTTTTCCAGAATCTCCGTCCATTTTTCGGCTACGAAGTACTCGTCGTAAAAGGATTGCGCCGCGTGAACGGGCTGACTTTGTTCAAAGGCGTCCAGCCAGGAGATCAAAATCGCGGCACCCATGGTGATCATAAAAATCGTCGCCAGTACCACTACGGTATATATGATCCAAAATTTGGATTTTTTCTTTGCTCTATCCATCTTACTTTGCCTCCCCGACTACGAAAAAGGTAGGAAGCCTTCTGGGCTCGGTAAACGCCTTGTAGGTGTTTACAAGACCGCGGCGACCGTATTCGTCCAGTTGATCCTCGGGAATGTTATACACCTGAGAATAGTTGCGATAATACATCATGGCACTGCTTCCGCCGTCCAGCTTGCCCGCTACGATGGCGTGGTACTCACGCATAACGTCGATCAGGTCGTTGTGGGTGGCACCCAGGCTGGAAGCGGTTCTGCCGTCGGTAACCAGAAGCAAAATGGTTCCGTCTGCTCTCTGACCGATGGCGGTACGCTGTGCTCTGCCCGTATCGTTGGGGGAATAGTGGGTGGTCATATTGGTTCCGTCGTTGGTGATCAGACAGTTGCCCGTCTGGAAGCATACGCCGTCGCGGATCCCAAGCTCCTTGGCGCGTGCCTCGGTCATCCCCTCGGAAACCACCAGCTTATTATCGTTGGTCAGACCCATAAAGGTACGGTTGGTATGACCGGAATATACCTTCTTGCCCTGCGAATAGGTGATCCCGATAGGCGTTGCGCCGTTACCGCCGCCGGCACCGTCGGGAAATTCACCGCCGTTGATGGCACAAACCGCGTTATATTTCTCTGCCACGTCAAAAATTCTCATACCCGCCTTTCCGGATTTGAAATCGCTGGCAGTACCTACGAATACTCTGGTGGGATCCTTGATCATCAGCAAATAGCCCTTGAAGGCAGGCTTTTGGATGGTCACCAAACGAATGCCGTCGATGGCATCGTCCCACTCGTTTGCAAGCTCCTTTTCACTGGGAGCGGCGACGTCCTCCAGAGATACCACGTCGTAGGTCACGGTCTTACTGTTTTCCTCAATTTGTCTGACCAGATCCTCATCCAGAAAGAGGGCGGGGATCCACTTGGTGGCACTTGCCTGCTTGGCGGAAAGCACCAGCGCGTCACGCATGGTGGTGCTGGGACCGTTGAGCAACACGTAGCACGCAACCACCACCGTTACCACGAGAAGGATCAAAAAGGTACCGATGCACAAAAAGATCCTTCCAACCAGACCCTTTCTGCTTTTTTTCGGCTGATTTTCCTTCGGCTTATTTTGTTTTTTATGATCGGGCTCTTTCTTTTCAGTCTGCTTTTTCTGTTCCGTTAACAAGAACTCCGGCATATCCTCGGGACGAAGTTCCTCTGTCTCATTCGTTATGAGCAACGTTTCCTCCATTTGTTTCACGGAAGTCCTCCTTTAAACTCTAAAGTCTGGACTTTCAGTATATCACGGGTTTATTAACAATTCAACACATTCCGACAAATTATATTCTTATCTTTAAAAAAGCACCGCATTTTCTCCCTCTTTCTACCTCAATTTGATTGCATTTTGCTTCTATTTTGTGTATAATCGAGAAAGACATACCAAACAAGCTTACGAAAGAGAGGCTGACGCTATGAAAACCGAATCCCATCGCATTGCTACCTGGTGGTATCACCTGCCCGACCTGCAGTGGCCCGATCCCGACAATCTGGATAAAATCCGCCGCAGGGCCCACGCCTACGCAGAGGCAAACGTATCCGCCGCTATGCTGTTCGGTGCCCATTTTCGCTGGGACTGGCTTCCTTTTTTCCCTTTGCTTCACGATTATATCGCCACCGTTGCTGAAGAATTGCACGGCTACGGCATCAAGTTGTTTGACCATCACTCCGTATGTCTGGTGCATCGCTATACCACCCGTGCTGAAATGCGCCGCGTAATGGAGGACAGCCGGCCCCACCTGCCTCTGAGTCCCACCTTTGAAGCGGCATCTGACTGGACCTGGCGGGGCAAAAAGCTGAACGACTGGCGCATGATCGACGTTTCTACCCGAAAACCTCTGTGGCATCCCCAATATACGGGCGAAGGCTTCTGTCCCCGCAATCCCGAATTTCGCCAAGCCTATCGGGAATATGCAGCGTACCTCATTTCCGAAACGGGCATTGACGGACTTTCCGCCGACGACGGCAGGTATTTTTACGGCTACAACGCCTGCGCCTGCGAGCATTGCCGCGCAGAACTGCAAAGAAGGGCTGGCATTGATCTGCCCCCTGTGGAGGATAAGAATTTTTGGGGCAACTGGGACAATCCCGCCTGGCGCCATTGGTTGGACCTCCGCTACGACTCTATGGGTCTGTTTTACCAGGAGCTTGCCGCCACTCTGCCCGAGGGCTTTATGCTGACCGGCTGTGGCGCCGCTTCCGCCACTCCGGGAGCCTTGATGAACGCCTGTGACGCGCGGGTTCTGACCCGCGGATGGAACTATATCAATATGGAGCTGGTGGGCAATACGCCGCCCTACAAAAACGACCCCATGACGGGCAACTCTCCCATTCCCAACCGCGTCGCTCATTCCTCCCATCACCAGGCAGCCGCTGAAGAAGCGGGAGTCCGTGCTTTTTGCACTGCCTTTGCACACAGCACCGCCTCGGCAAATCACGCCTGGGCACTTTGCAAGCTTTTGGATGCAGACGCCTGGATCGGCACCCTCAAGACTCGCCTGGGTCTTCCTCGTCATATTACGGATACACTCCCCTGCGAGGAGGATATCGTAGGTGAGGCATTCGGCTTTGAAGCAAGACACCCCGAGCTGTTCCGCGGCGAAAGCATTGGTCAGCTGGGCGTATATTTTTCCGACGAGACCCGCAATCACACCATGTTCGGCAATCTGAAAAAAGGCTACTGCGCAGATTACGAAAAGTCCCTTCATCTGCTTTTCTCCGCCGGCCTTTGTCCCCATACCGTCTTTACCTTCCCCGAAAATGCAGAGAAATATCCCGTGATCCTGCTTTCCTCCGTGGCAAAATTTACCGAAGAGGAAAAAGAGCGACTGAAACGCTACCTTGCCGCAGGCGGTAAGGTTATCGTTACCGGTCCCACCGCCGTTGAAGGCTGTAAGAATTCCTGGAAGCTTCCCAACCGTCTTGACGTGAACGCAGACGAATTTTTTCCCAAGGTCCCCGACGGCGTTCATCTCAAGCAGCCCGATTGGTTCCTGAACCGCGACGTTCCCGCCTCCGGTGATGAGGATGCCTGGCAGACTCCCGGCGAGGGAATTTGGTATCACCCCCACAGACTGGGGGAAACCAACTCGGAGAAGCTGATGGAATTGGCACGAAGCTTCGTCAAGCCGACGCCCGTGGAGCTGACGGAAAGTCAAGGCTATCTCTGTACCATGCGCCGTGACGGTGAAAAGGTGATCGTTCAGTTGTTTGCCCAGGACTACGACGTAGATATCAACCACGAGCTGGACAGCATTCGCACCCACCGCAGCCGCGTCAATCTTCTCACCACCATCAAGCCCATCGGTATCTCAAAGACCGTCACCTTTAAAACCGCAAAAACCCCCGAAGTATATACCCCTTTTAATACGGAAGAAGCAAAAACGGAGCGGAACGGAGAGTTCGTCACCGTCCTCCTCCCCGAAGATTGTTCTTATACTATTATTTCCTTCCGTTGATGCAAAAAAACGCATCGGATCAGATCTCCGATGCGTTTTTTCTTTTTCAGTCGGGCTTATCGCCCTTGTGGACGCGTTTTCCTGCAAGGATGTGCTTCCCGTCAAGAATTCCCGTTCCCCAGGGATGCGCGTCCAAGCATTCCTCCTGCGTTGCCTTTTGCACCCGAACGTTTGCGGAGCAGTTGATTACCTCAACGCAGTCGTCGGTAGCGGCAAGAATATGGGGATCCTCGTAGCCCTCGAAGGTGCAGTTTTCAAATACGATCTTCTCGAAATTGGCAGCGACGAACAAAGGCTGGTTTTCGTAGCCCTTGCGGCAGCCGATGGTCATATTTCGGAAAACGCAGATCACCTTTTCCTTCTCGTCTCCCCAAAGCATACCGGGGCGGATCAGCTCCCGCACCGAGCAATCCTCGAAGGTAATGGAGCGAAGGGATCGGTTACAGCACCAAATATGGTATCCGTCGAACTGCAAACGGATCAAGTCTCTTGCCTGAGCAAAGTGACAGTTGCGGATCACGATATTTTCCGCAGGCTTTCTCAGTATGGCGCGAAAATCACAGTAGTAGGAGAAGGGGGTGATAGATTCCCTGCGGCAGGAGTCGTTGGTCAATTCACCCATTTCCTTGGATTTATCATCCAGATGCTTTCGGAAGCCGAAGCGTCTTTCATCGGAGGTGCAATTTTCAAAAAGCACGTTATTTCCCCCGAAACGGATGCACTGACAGGCAGAATTGAGTTTGCAGTTTCTCACCACAACGTCGTGATTGTCAAAGCCTGCCACCGCATCGTCTCCCACGTGAAACGCGCAGTCCTCAACGAGAATATTGTCACAAGTACGAACGTCCAGTCCGTCGTGACCGCCGTAAACGGAAATATTCCGAACCGTGATGTTCTGCGTCCGGAAAATGGCGTGGCACCAGTTGGCACTGTTGATAAAGGTATAGCCCTGCAGACGAACGTTTTTGCAGCGCCAAATGCTCATTCCGTGAGGACCGCGGTAACCGTTCTCGCCGTCGGGCATATCGGCACAGTTGGCACCGTCGATATAAGAACCTTTTTCTCCCGTAACGGCAATGTTTTCCGCATCCAGCGCGCGGATCAGTCCGTTGCACCAGCGGCTGGTGGCTACGGCACTGCGACCGGTAGCGGGAGTATCCCCGATCTCCTCCATAGTCACGGGCTCGACGGTATCGAATTCAAAAGCGCCGTAATCGTCTGGATTGCGGCTTGCCCGCAAAATGGCACCGGATTCCAGATACAGCTCTACGCCCGAGCGCAGGCGCAATCCGCCCGTCATATAGATTCCGCAGGGAACCAGCACTCTGCCGCCTCCTGCCAAAAAGCAATCGTCAATGGCCTTTTGAATTTTTTCGGTTTGCAAGCGGTCACTGAATTCGGCACCGTAATCGCAAATATTAAACGTTTTCATTGTTCGTCTCCTTTCTTTCTTTACGTTTATCTTATACAAGAACAGGAAAAAAGTAAAGGTAAACAAATTTTAACTATTTTAAGAAAAACTTTCGCTGGAAATTGACTTTCTTACCCAATCGTGTTAGGCTTTTTTTATCAAGCTTCGGGAGGCACGCATGGACGTCAATCAACTCAGGTATTTTAAAGCAGTTGCAGAATACGGAACCATTTCCGCCGCGGCAAAGGTACTGTTTATTACCCCGCCCGCCATTTCCTCGTCTATGGCGGCGTTGGAGGAGGAGCTGGATACAAAGCTGTTCCGACGCACGGGAAACCGCTTGGCACTGAACCGCCAGGGCGAGATCTTTTTGGAATACGTAAATTTCATTTTAAACAGCGTAAGCGATGCAAAAACCGAGCTTCGGGAAAGCCTGACGGATCGAAAAAACGGAATCGTCATCGCCTCTACCTCCGCCAATATTTTCGCAGATCTCTTCTCGGATTTTTCCATTGCCAATCCGAGGATCCCTCTGTCCACCTCCACCGTCCGGCCCCGAGACATTACCGCCGCGGGAATCAACACGCGCTTTTCCTTTTTATTTGCCGCTGAGACGGACGTACCTGACCCCTTCGCAACAGACTGCGACAGCATTTTTCTCTTCAAAGATTCCCCCGCTCTGCTGATGCACCCGAAGCATCCTCTGGCACGCTGCAGCTCCCTTTCTCCCGAAAAGCTTTCGGGAAAGCCTCTGCTCTGGCCCAGGATCAACTACGGCTTAAAGGAGCTTTTTACAAGCGGCTTTTCCGCAAGAAATTTGCCCCCGCCCACCTTTTCTTCCCACAATTATATGACCGCCTTTTGTCTTGCCGCAAAAGGCGCGGGCGCAGTACTGGTCACCGAGCACAGCAATACCACGTTGACCGAGGGGCTCGTCCTTCGCCCCGTAGATCTGCCGAGTTGCCGCAGAAATTACCGCCTCTATTGGCGAAAAAACAGGATCCTTACTCAGGAGGATCTTCTGTTTTTGGAATACGTAAAAGAATACCCCTTCTCCTAAGAGAAAAACCGCATCGGAAAATGGGTGATGTTCTTAGCGGAGAGTTTATGCTTTGAGCAAAGTGCAAGCATCGCATTTGACTAGTCAAACGTAAATATGGGCTAAGCCCAAACCCTTATAACGACAGAAAGAGATAACAAATCGGTT
>SVQO01000031.1 GCA_015065325.1 Oscillospiraceae bacterium
GTTAAGTCTTCCCACTGTTTTGCACGAAGATATTGGTCTGTTGATTTTCTGTATGCTTCTGCTTGGTCGAAATTAACCTTAAAACTGAAGTACAGATTAGTCCTCCCCATATTTGATAGCAGCCTGGGCGGCAGCGAGACGTGCGATCGGCACGCGGTAGGGAGAGCAGGACACGTAGTCCAGACCGATCTTGTGGCAGAACTCAACGGAAACGGGGTCGCCGCCGTGTTCGCCGCAGATACCGCAGTGCAGGGTGCTACGGGTCTTCTTACCGTTGGCAACTGCCATTTCCATCAGCTTGCCTACGCCGTTCTGATCCAGTTTAGCAAAGGGATCATTCTCGTAGATCTTGCTCTCGTAGTAAGCAGTCAGGAACTTGCCTGCGTCGTCACGGGAGAAGCCGAAGGTCATCTGGGTCAGGTCGTTGGTACCGAAGCAGAAGAATTCAGCCTCTTCAGCGATCTCGTCAGCAGTCAGACAAGCTCTGGGGATCTCCATCATAGTACCTACTTCGTACTTCAGATCAGCGCCGGCAGCGGCAATCTCAGCGTCAGCGGTAGCTACAACGATATCCTTCACGAACTTCATTTCCTTCTTCTCGCCGGTCAAAGGAATCATGATCTCAGGAACGATGGTCCAATCGGGATGATTCTTCTGAACGTTCAGAGCAGCCTTGATGATCGCCTTAGTCTGCATTACGGAGATTTCGGGATAGGTTACGGAAAGACGGCATCCACGGTGACCCATCATGGGGTTGAACTCGTGGAGGGAAGCGATGATCGCCTTGATATCCTCAACGGTCTTGCCCTGTGCCTTTGCGAGAGCTGCAATGTCAGCCTCTTCGGTGGGAACGAACTCGTGGAGGGGGGGATCCAAGAAACGGATACATACGGGGTTGCCCTCGAGAGCCTCGTAAAGCTTCTCAAAGTCGCCCTGCTGGTAAGGAAGGATCTTAGCAAGAGCTGCTTCTCTTTCCTCAACGGTGTCGGAGCAGATCATTTCACGGAATGCGGCAATTCTCTCTGCTTCGAAGAACATGTGCTCGGTACGGCAAAGACCGATACCTTCTGCACCAAGCTCGCGAGCCTTCTTTGCATCGGTGGGAGTATCGGCATTGGTACGAACCTTCAGAGTTCTGAACTCGTCAGCCCACTCCATGATGGTCTTGAATTCGCCTACGATCTCAGCGTCAACAGTCTTGATCGCGCCGTCGTAAATGTTACCGGTAGAACCGTCGATGGAAATATAGTCGCCTTCCACGTAGGTCTTACCTGCAAGCGTAAATCTCTTGTTTTCCTCGTCCATATTGATCTCGCCGCAACCGGATACACAGCAGGTACCCATACCGCGAGCAACAACTGCAGCGTGAGAGGTCATACCGCCACGAACGGTCAGGATACCCTGAGCAGCCTTCATACCGGTAATGTCTTCGGGGCTGGTCTCGAGACGAACGAGAACGACCTTCTCACCTCTTGCGTTCCAAGCCTCTGCATCCTCTGCGGTGAATACGATCTTGCCGCAAGCAGCACCGGGAGAAGCGCCCAGACCCTTACCTGCGGGAACGGATGCCTTCAGGGTAGCAGCATCAAACTGGGGATGGAGAAGGGTGTCCAGGTTTCTGGGATCGATCATAGCAACAGCCTGCTTCTTATCGATCATACCCTCTTCAACCAGATCGCAAGCGATCTTCAGAGCAGCCTTAGCAGTTCTCTTACCGTTTCTGGTCTGGAGCATATAAAGCTTACCTGCCTGAACGGTGAACTCCATATCCTGCATATCTCTGTAATGGTTCTCGAGAATGGAACAGATCTTGGTAAACTGAGCGAAAGCTTCGGGGAACTTCTCTGCCATCTTTGCGATGGGCATAGGAGTACGAACACCTGCAACAACGTCTTCGCCCTGAGCATTTACGAGGAACTCGCCCATCAGACCCTTTTCGCCGGTAGCGGGGTCACGGGTAAATGCAACACCGGTGCCGCAATCGTCACCCATGTTACCAAACGCCATCATCTGTACGTTAACAGCGGTACCCCAGGAATAAGGAATATCGTTGTCGCGGCGGTAAACGTTTGCACGGGGGTTGTCCCAGGAACGGAATACTGCTTCAACTGCGCCCATAAGCTGTTCCTTGGGATCGGAGGGGAAGTCCTTACCGATCTTGGACTTGTACTCAGCCTTAAACTGGTTAGCCAGCTCCTTCAGATCCTCGGCGGTCAGCTCTACGTCCTGCTTCACGCCCTTTTCTTCCTTCATCTTGTCGATGAGCTCCTCGAAGTACTTCTTACCAACTTCCATAACGACGTCGGAGTACATCTGGATAAAGCGGCGGTAGCAGTCATAAGCCCAACGGGGGTTGCCGGACTTAGCGGCCATAGCTTCAACTACTTCTTCATTCAGACCCAGGTTCAGGATGGTATCCATCATACCGGGCATGGAAGCGCGGGCACCGGAACGTACGGAAACGAGCAAGGGATTTTCCTTGTCGCCGAACTTCATACCGGTGATTGCTTCCATCTTGTCGATATACTCAAGGATCTCGGCCTTGATTTCGTCATTGATCTTCTTGCCATCCTCATAGTACTGGGTGCAAGCTTCGGTGGAGACGGTAAAGCCCTGGGGAACAGGGTTTCTGTCCGGAAACTCCTCCTTGAAGATTTTGGTCATTTCTGCAAGGTTCGCGCCTTTACCTCCCAAGAGGTTGCGCATAGAGGCATCGCCTTCAGTGAAAAGATAACAAAACTTTTTCATTTTTTCCTCCATTGTTTTTATTGTTCTATATCGCACCGATTATTTTAACATAACAAGATTTTTTTTTCAAGATAAAAGATGGAAGATTTCCATTTTTTAGTCGAAAGCAGTCAATATTTACTTTTTGTTAATGAAAAAAGAGAAGTTCAAACAATTCTTCATTTCTGGAGCGATTTCCCTTTAATTCATTATACCCAAAAACCGCTTCCAAACCCGTCGCAAGACGGTAGGAATAGGGGTCGATATTGCGAGGACCGGAATTGCTTTTAGCATTCTTCCCTCTTGTAAAGATCGCTTGCTCTTCCTCGGTGAGAAGCTCTATTTTCCCCTTGATGGCTTCGCTTTGGCTTTTAGCGGTAACGAACTGAAGGGCAAGGACGTTGCAATCGGCGGAATTTGTTTTTTTGCCGATCACGTAGCGACGCACCAAAACCTCCATCACCGCATCACCCAAATATGCCAGAAGCAAGGGAGAGTCAATCATTTCCTGCATCTCGGATCCTTTCAAAAAAGCAGGGGTTCCCCCCTGCTTTTCAAATCTTTAGTTGTTGGTAGGAGCTACGGGACCCGCGATTTCGGTGCCCTCGGAGGTCTCCTCCTTATCACCCTCGGGATCGGCCTCGGAGTCAACGTCGTGATCGTGATCGTGATCGTGCTCGTGCTCGCCTTCGGACCCCTCGGTAGTTTCTTCGGTTTCCAGCTTCTGCTCGATGCTGACGATGGTGCAGCTGTTTTCGTCAGACTTCAGTGCATCCAGAACCTTCAAGGCTTCCTCGGTCAGCATATTCTTGCTGACGTCCAGGGTAGTAAGCTTGGTAAGCTTCGCCAGAACGGTAACGTCCGCAATCTCGTTGTCATCCAGTTCCAGGACGTTCAGCGCGGTTACGGTTTCCAAGGGAGTCACGTCAACGATTTTGTTGGCGGAAAGGTAAAGGTTTGCAAGCTTGGTCAAACCGGAAAGTGCGGAAAGATCCGCGATGCTGTTGGAGGTTGCATGGAGGGTGATCAGCTCGGTCATCCCCTCGACACCCTTCAAATCGGTGAGAGCATTGTTATCCAGCGTAAGCTCGGTCAGTCCCTTCAAAGGACTCAAGGCTGCAACGGAACTGATCTGGTTGGCGGTTGCGGACAAAGTCTTCAGAGAAGTCAATGCGGCAAGCGCGTCCAGAGAAGTAATGTTCTTGTTGTTATCCAGCTTCAGGGTCTCCAAAGAAGTCAGAGATGCAAGAGGAGCCACGTCCGTAATGGAGTTATTATTCAAATTCAGAGAGGTCAGTGCGGTGAGCTTCTCCAAGCCGTTCACGGAAGTGATGCCGTTTGCGGTTGCGGACAGAGTCTTCAGAGAGGAGAGAGATGCAAGAGGAGCAAGATCCTTTACACCGGTGCTGTTGAGGTTCAGATCAACGAGTTTGGTCATAGAGGATACAAAGGAAACGTCCTCGGTCTTCACGCCGGTCAGATCAAGATCCTGCAGAGAGGTCAGAGCAGAAAGTGCGTCCAGATCGGAAAGATTGGGAGCGGCGATCACCAAGTGTTCCAGGTTCTTCGCTACTGCGATCTGTTTACCGGAGGTGATGATTCTGTTTTCTGCCACAACGTTGAGATACTTCAAATTGGGGAGAAGGGACGCCAGCTCCTCAAAATTGAAGTGAGCGGAATAGCTGAAAGACTTTGCCTGAGAGTTTACGGGGTTATTGAGCTGACCTGCCAACAGACCGGTCATATCGTTGATGATCTGATTGTCGACTACGGTTTCGTCTTCCTCGAGCTCAGCCTTCAAAACCGCCTTGTCGCCCAAATACACGCCACCGTTGCCATCCAGAGCCATATACTCGATGGTAGCGAGGTCTTCCTTGGTGAGCTCGCGGGGAGCTTTATTGAAATAAACGCTCAACGCGTTGCTTAGGACCTCGTCCTTGACCAGATCGGAGCCCTGATTCCAAGCACCGATTGCCATAAATACGATGAAGATTACCAAAAGCAGGCAGAGCACGGAATAGCCCACGATCGCTTTTGCGTTGCTTTTCTTTTTCTTTGTCATTTTATATTTCCTTTCTTGGAAAAAAATAATACTCTTATAATTTACAACTTTTTCGGAAAATTGTCAACCGTTTCTCGTCAATTCTCCCGAAACAATCATCGTTTCCACGGAAAACGTCCGTTGTTCCGAAAGCGCGACCTCGTAGCACTCCCCTATGCGAACGCCTTCCTGCACGGGAGTTTTGGTATAGATGAAATTTTCCGTATAGCCAAGCATAGCTCCGTCCCGAATCCGTTCACAAAGCACGCGGTAGTGCTTCCCTACCCGTTTTTGTGAGAAAGCGGTGCCCGACGCCTTTGCGATCTCGAGAAGCTCGGCGCATCTTTTTTTCTTTTCTTCGGCGGAAACAGTCTGTTTCATCAAAGCGGCACGGGTTCCCTCGCGAGGAGAAAAGGGGAAAATGTGGGTGTGCAGCAAATTTGCCTTTTGCACCAAAGAAACAGAGTCAGCAAAATCCTCGTCGGTCTCGCCGGGAAAGCCGCAGATCAAATCCGCTGACAGTCCCGCATCGGGAAAATAGCGGTAGATATTGGCAATGGCTTCTTCCTCGCGGCTTCGGTCGTACTTTCTTCCCATCAAGGAAAGGACCCGACTGCTTCCGCTTTGCAGAGACAGGTGAAAATGAGGCAGGACCGCAGGAATGGCGGAAAGCCTTTTGCAAAAGGCATCGTCAAACAAAGTCGGCTTCAAAGAGCCGAAACGGATCCGTTCGATTCCGCTGTGCTCCGCCAGCTCCTCCACCAGATCGCACAGGTTGCGAGGCTCGGAAAAGTCCGTTCCCCAGGCACCCGTCTCGATCCCCGTCAGAACCACCTCGCGGTATCCGTTGTCCCGAAGACGAGTCACCTCGCTGAAAATCTCCTCTGCCCCCCTGGAGCGGACTCTGCCGCGGACAAGAGGTACGTAGCAATAGGTGCAAAAGCTGTTGCAGCCGTCCTGGATCTTCACGAAAGCACGAGCATTGTGACTGCGGCAAAGCTGCATCTGCTCGTAAGCACGGGGACGGGATATATCCTCCCGAAGATCCATGGGGACGCGGCGAGATGCGGGAGTATTGCAATAATCCGTTAGAATGGCGGCGAGCTCACCCTTTCGGGTGTTGCCTGCCAGCACGTCCACTCCGTCGAAAAGCTCCGAGCGGTCACCTTGCGGGAAGCACCCGCACAGACAGATGACCGTCTCGGGATTTTGCTCCTTTTTGCGAAGGAATCGGCGAAGAGTTTGCTTGCCCTTGCGGACGCTTTCTCCCGTGACCGCGCAGGTATTCAGAAAATACAGGTCACAGTTCTCGGAAGCGTCGGCTTCCTCAAAGCCCGCGGACAAAAGCTCCTCACGCACGCACTGGGTTTCGTATTGGTTGACCCTACAGCCCAGGGTCAGAAAAGCGGCTTTTTTCATATCAGTAAACGTAATCGAATTCCAGACCGTAAATATCTACGGTATCGCCGTCCTTGACGCCCGCCGTTTGCATCGCGTCTTCTACACCGGAATCCTTCATGACCTTTTGGAAATAACGGACTTGATCCCGATCGGCAAAATTGATCTGCTGAATGAACTTGCAGAGCCACTCACCTTCCACCACCCATACGTCGCCGTCACGGGTAACGGTGGTTCTCTGATTTCTGTAATCGAGCTCGGCCTTTTCTTCTTCCACGTAATCGGCTTCGTATTCCTTCAACGGCGGGAGGGTGGAAAGAAGCTTTGCGGCTTCTTCGATCACCTCACGGACGCCTTGTCCGCTTTCGGCGGAAATATAGAAAAGCTTCCATCCCTTGCGGTCACATTCCTCCCGAAGGGCGAGACGAGTCTCCTCGGAAATACCCAGATCCTCCTTGTTTGCCACGATGATCTGCGGATGGGAAAGCAAGGCGGGATCGTAGGTTTCCAGCTCTTTATTGATGATGCGGATATCCTCAAGAGGATCTCTGCCCTCACTGCCCGCGCCGTCCACGATATGGATAAACAGACGGCAACGCTCCACGTGACGCAGGAACTGATGCCCGAGACCCGCACCCTCCCCTGCACCTTCAATGAGGCCGGGAAGATCTGCCATAACGAAATGACGCTCGGCATCCAGACTGACCACACCGAGAACGGGGCTGAGGGTAGTAAAGTGATACGCGGCAACCTTGGGACGCGCCGCACTGGCTCTGGAAATAAAGGTGGATTTCCCCACGCTGGGGAAGCCGAGAAGTCCTACGTCTGCCAGCATCTTGATCTCCAAGGTGATCTCGCGCTCTTGCCCCGGCAAGCCGGGATTGGCAAACTGAGGAACCTGTCTGGTGGGGGTTGCAAAATGAGCGTTACCCCAACCTCCTCTGCCGCCCTTAGCGGCAACGAATTCTTTATCGTGAGAAAGATCGAACATGATCCTTCCGCTTTCCTTATCACGGATCACGGTTCCGGGAGGAACGGGGATCACGAGGTCCTCACCGTTTTTTCCGTGACAACGCTTCCCTTTTCCGTCCTCACCGTTTTCGGCAATAAACTTTCTCTTATAGCGAAAGCGGATCAGGGTATTCTCGCCGGGATCTACGCAAAACACAACGTTTCCGCCATGTCCGCCGTCACCGCCGTCGGGACCGCCCTTCGCTACGTATTTTTCACGGCGGAAAGAGACGGCACCGTTTCCGCCCTTGCCCGCCTTGATCAAAATATCGGTTTTATCAACGAAGGTTGACATTTCAGCACCTCCTTAAAATGATGAAAAAGGGGTACGTCCAAGAGACAACTTAGACATACCCCTCTAATTCCTTGAAAATCAGTCGCAGTAAACGCTAACTTTCTTCTTACCGCCTGCCATGGGCTCATACTTTACAGTACCGGCCGCAAGAGCAAACAGAGTATCGTCGGAACCGATGCCAACATTCATACCGGGATGAATATGAGTTCCTCTCTGACGAACAAGGATGTTGCCGGCGATGCAAGCCTGACCGTCAGCCTTCTTTACGCCCAGTCTCTTGGACTCAGAATCTCTGCCGTTCTTGGTAGAGCCGACACCTTTTTTGTGTGCAAAAAATTGCAAACTAATTCTAATCATCGTAATACCCTTTCTTTTACTTTTTCGTTCTGATCGAAAGATTCTTCGGATACACCTCCGCAAGGTCCTTCATCTGCAGATAAAAGCCGTATAAAACGCCCTCAGCCCCTGTTTTCGCTTCCGGGGAAACGTTTTTCAGAGTACAGCGGATCACGGGCTTTGCATCGTCGATCTCAAGGTCAAGCTCTGCCGAAAACACCTCGGACAAGGTGTTGATCACGAGCATTGCCATAGCACTGACTGATGCACAGAGAACGTCACTTCCCGCCTCAGCGAGACCGGAGTGGCCCTCAACGGAGAACGCAAGAACTTTGTTATCACGGATAACAAATTCCGAGCGAATCATTATTTTGCGATCTTGGTGATCTGAACCTTGGTGTAGGGCTGTCTGTGACCCTGCTTCTTTTTCTCGTTCTTCTTTGCCTTGTAGCGAAGAATAACGATCTTCTTCTGCTTACCGTTCTTTGCAACGGTAGCTTCAACAGATGCGCCGGAAACTACGGGATTACCAACAGTAAATTTTTCACCGTCGGAGATTGCGAGAACCTTATCAAACTTTACGGTTTCGCCTTCCTGTGCGTTGATTTTCTCAAGGTATACGATGTCACCCTCAGAAACCTTGTACTGCTTTCCGCCAATTTCAAAAATAGCAAACACGAAAAGCACCTCTCTTTCTTTTATGTCTCGCTGATAGAGGCAAGCCGAAGCTTTTAGGGAGCCTTTTACATGCGGCAAACTATTCTAGCACAGCACAAAATTCGTGTCAAGCATTTTTAAACATTTTTCTCTCTCCGCGGAAAAATTTTCAATTTGTTCAAAAACGGATGCGATAAGAAAAACAAGCCCCGAAAAATCGAAGCTTGTTTGAAGGAAATCCGCTTTATTTATGAATCGAAATAACTATAAGGAACCGTAGCCTCCTTATGCCCGCCGAGGGCGAAAGGAACCGAATAACTAAACACGACCCCTTCCTCCGTACAATACCAATAAATCGGATCTTCCGCAGCATTGTTCGACAGATTCTTTAAAAAACTCTCACGGGAGCAAAGTGTTTTGGAAAAGCTTTCAAAAGTTTCCGGCCATTTTCCACCGGCTTCTTCTATGATTGCAGCTTCGCCTGCCATCGAAAAGACATCATAAAGTTCATCATCGATAGGATAAAGCTTTTCGAACAAAACGGGATTGCCATAAGAATCAAAATTATAAGAGGTTAAAGAATGCATCGGGTGCGCAGCCTGCCTGACATTCGTCATTCCTTCAAGCACAAAACTTGTCACCTTCTCAGACCTGTATGTGATTTCCATTCTCAGATCGCCAAACCGCTCCCAATTCCCGGGATTAGCATTTTCCGGAATTCCTTGTTGCGAAAAGGAAAATTGAAAACGTTCATCAAACCATATTTGGAATTGCGAGTTAATCAGTTCCTGTGCAAGCAATAGGTCTTTTTCTTCCCATTGGTCATAATTGATAAATTCAATGCAAATCAGATTTTCTTCATCTTTCTCAACCAAAAAAGGGGAAAAATCGACCGTTTCTTTCTTAGTCTCACCATTGCTTTCGGGTTCCGTCTCTTCGGGTTTCTTTTCAGCGGTTTTCGGCTGTTCCTGCGAAGAACAGCCACAAAAAAGCAAAACGGCAAAAGCAACAATGAAGATAAAAGTAATGCGTTTCATATATTACCTCTCAAAAAGCAAATGCACAGTGGGTATTACTTTCTCGTCGCGTTTTCTATGATTTAATCGAGGGGGGCGACGCTGTACTCCATTTGGAGTGCCGCGTTTAACTTAACCTTTTCATAGTACTCCGCGCTCATTCCATATAAATCATAAACTTCTGAAGACACGTGATTCAAGTCGGCGGGACCCTCCCCGTCGTTTGTGTGAACAAAATAGTAAAAGCCCTCGTAAATCCTTCCGCTTTCGTGTTCAAAGAAGATCCGGCTATCCAGATCTCCTTTTCCGAAGCCTTGCACGTAGATCATATATTTTCCGGGTTGAAGATCTTTTTCCTTATCATTATGAAAATCATTTTCATCCATGTACATACGAATCTCTGCCTCCGTTGCGCGCTTCCATTCGTCGGACATTACTTCATGCTGCGGGGGTGTGATCTCGCGAATACAAAAAGAATAATTTCCTAAATGCATTCCATTTTGATATTTCATTGCATATTCGTACTTAACGTCAGAAGCTGTTCCGTGTCCAAATAATTGCTCTTCCATCCCCCAATCTGTAAAGGCAATCTCAAAAAAGAATTTCGGTTTTTCTTCCGTAGATAAGGGATGATCCATATTGTTAAAAATAAGCAACACGTAAGGGATATAATGATCCTCTACAAAAATAAGATCGTACTCCAAGGTTTTATTTAAAATAATTTCTCTATTGAGATGCAGTGAATTTGCGCTGCTGTAATAAAACTCAGTATTGACTACACGAAGGATCCCTTCTTGGATTTCTGCGAGCGTATAAGTTTTCCCCCTGGCACTGATTTGCACCTCAGAAGCAGATACTTCCGTCTCGGTGAGAGTCTGCGGCTCGGTAGAGGTTTTCTCAGCTTCGGTCTTCGTTTGCGCAGCTTCTGTTTGACAGCCTGCCAGAATAAGCATTGCAACAAATACAACTAAAACTATAAAAATGCTGCAAACTAAAGCAATTCTATTCATTCCATCTCCTCCTTTAACGATAACAGATGTTGGGTGGCGGGGACGGGTCAAGAGAGAGAATTATCGCCGTTCTTTCCTCTCCCAACGGGGAGAATAATAATTTTTTCTAATTCGCTCAGTTTTTCCAAAGCGAA
This sequence comes from Oscillospiraceae bacterium, assembly GCA_015065325.1. Lineage (GTDB taxonomy): Bacteria > Bacillota > Clostridia > Oscillospirales > SIG627 > RGIG5579. The sequence goes on from SVQO01000031.1 coordinate 10,626, forward strand.
GGTTAAACTTTTATGATATCCGTCAAAACGCATAACGCTCATCCATGGAAAACAAAATATTTCTTTTTCGTTCGACAGTCCGATCGCAGCCATCGCTTTAAAAATTTCATTTCCCACGCCCGAAAGGGGTCTTTCAAAACGCTCGTTATCTATACAAAACAAATTTCGAATATCATCCGACGAATAATTTAAGTTACTGTGTTTTAAGCCTTGTATAACAAGCTTTTTCACAGAAGCGTGACCAGAAAACAAAGGATCCAATTGATCCATATAGCAAGTGTGCTTGGATAATTCCTTTAACAAAACTACTTTATGATCGATCACGACTTCGGGTCGATCAAATAATACGAAATCCTTCGGGCGATATTGATACATCGACAACAAATAGCTTACAGCCCAGTTTCCCGAATCAATTTCGCCCACCAATCTATTCACCCCACCGGAAAAAACAAAAGCGGAGTCACCGGGAAAAAGATCGTGTGCACTATAAAAATTCGATCTGCAATGAACATATCCATTATTTTGAACACGAATACTTTTAATTTTCAAATTATCACCCCACAATTTGAACATCCCAAACAACCACTCCACCCGGCACAGTGCTAACTACCGGACCATATGATTGCACCTTAGAATCCGTTATCCCTGATCTTTAAGAAAAGATGCATTTGTTTTAAAGGAAATAATAGTTCCTTTATGTGCCCTCGAATGTTCAATAGCATATTTATTTGTTTGTAACATGATAATAAGTAACACCCCCACGCGATAATGGTATCGGTGCCGTTGTGCACAAAGCCGATGCGATTTCCGTTTTCATCGAAAAGGAAGTGCAACTCGTTAGTCGCGATGCCCTGGGTGGTGGGGACGGGTCAAGTGATAGAACCGTCCCCCGGTCTTTTTTTCACCCTGTTCATCCGACGAAAATGATCTCGTTGTTTTTCCAGTTTTCGGTCGTGGTTGTAGTCGGGAAATAAAGCTCCATATACTCGTCAAATACGGCTTTCTCGATGATTTGCTCTTGACCGTCAACGTATTCTGTATATTCTTCTTTATCGTAAGTGCAATCATAACCAATCATTTTTATAAGAACAAGTTCTTTCCCGCCCTGCGGTAATTCAT
>SVQO01000032.1 GCA_015065325.1 Oscillospiraceae bacterium
TCAGTCCATCAGGACTGCATATCATCACACCTTTAGGTGTGTATCAAAACCGCTTTCGCAATGATGATATACAATTCCTACGGAATTGATGATATGCAAGACTTCGTCTTGATGATATACACGGCTTTGCCGTGATTTATACGGGAGTTCAAATCTGTACAACAAACTAACAAAAATAGCTATTTTGTAGCCCATAGACAAAAAAGAACGAACTTTTGGTAGACAAAAGTTCGTTCTTTTTTTATCCAAGCCGCAGGCTTGGTATATCATCACCGCGCGAAGTGCGGTGTATATCATCAAGGGCGGCAAGCCGCCCTTGTATCTCATCACGCGTCAGCGTGTATATCATCGCCGTAGGCGCATATCATCAGCCGAAGGCTGTATGAACTGCGACTTGATGAGATGCAACATGCAACAAAAAAACACAGTGTGCGATGCACACTGTGTTTTTTTGTTGCGCAAAAGCTTTTAAGCAAAGGGATCTTATCTGACCTCGCTATGTTCAATGCCAAAATCCAAAAGAATATTGATCAGCTCGTTTCGGGATCGGTTCGTATTCTCCGCAAGCTGATCCAGCTTTTCCACCGTTTCCTCCTTGATACGGATCGAAAAGGTCTTGTAACCGTCCTCTCCCTTCAAGGACTTCTTTTTTATAATGAGTTTTTCTCCCACTCAAAATCACCTCAAAAAATATTTTACCTTGACAGATGTTATAAATATATGTTATAATTCATAACATAAAATATGTTTCGAATTTTGTCGAATGAAAGGAGGTGCTTTTTATGAACAAAAACTCTCTTTTTACAAAAGCCGTTTTAATTATTCTCTTGACGCTTTGTTGTTTTGGACTGACCGTTGCGTTGGCTCTTTTGTTCGGTTCCGTCGAAACCAATCTTTTGGATTTCAGGAACTTAAATTTCGCAAACGTATTCCCCGTTTTGATCATCGGCGGAGGGCTTTCCTGCGTCGTGATCGGAATTGCCATTTTGTATTTTGCAAGATCGGCTTTTTTCAAAGCAAAGGATTATTTTAAAGAAAATGAAAATAAAGGAGAACATCAAAAATGAAATGCACCAACCATCCCGAAATTGAAGCTGAAGGTATGTGCGCGTATTGCGGCAAGCCCTTCTGCAAAGACTGCCTCGTTGAGGTTAAGGGCCGCATGTACTGCAAAGCCGACCTCGGCAACGTACTGGACGAAGCAAAGCAAAGCTCTGCCGCAGCGTCTTCCGTTCCCACCATCAATATTACCAACACCAATGACAACGCAAACACCAATAACAACGCAAACGTCAACGCCGGCTTTGCGCCCTTCGTTGGTCCCAGAAAGAGCAAGACCGTAGCTTTGATCCTCTGCATTCTCGGATTTTTCGGAATTGCCGGAATTCACAGAATGTACGTAGGCAAGGTAGGAAGCGGCGTTTTACACTTCTTCACCTACGGTATTTGCGTACTCGGTACGATTTTTGATCTGATCTCCATCCTTTCCGGCGGATTCAGAGACAGCTATGGTATGCCTTTGGTATAAGATCAAACAAAATGCAAAGAAAAAGAGTCCTTCCCTACGCTCGGCGGGTGTAGGGATCCTCTTTTTTTCGGCACTTTATTTCTACACGCTTTTCTTCAAAAGTTCTCTTTGTCTTTTTCGCAATGCTTTCGGGATCTCCTGTCCCGGCTGTGGCATCTCCCGTGCCTTTTTGGCAATTCTGCATTTTGATATCAGCGGCGCGTTCCGTTTGAACCTTCTGTCTATTCCGCTTTTTATCGGAATCGCGCTGTACTATCTTTTTTTAACTTTGGATCTTTTTCGCGGGACGGAGCTGTTGGAAAAATACGAAGAAATTCTTTCAAAAAAATATATGCTCCCACCCTATATTCTTCTTATGCTTTTCAGATTTATTCAGATATAAAAAACACAGTGTGCGATGCACACTGTGTTTTTTGTTTGTCGGAACGTTGATTAATAACCAACCTTTTCCCAGCACTCGAAGGGAGCTGCGAGCTCTTCGCTGATATAGACCTGGGTCTTCTTGGTCTGAAGCATAGAGCTGGGCAGATAAGGAGTGATAGGACCGTGAGTGCAAAGACGGGAAGTCATTCTCTGCCAAGAGGAGAAGGTTCCGCAGGTAGCAAGAGCGTGAACTTCGATTCTTTCCTTTGCACGCATAACGTCCAGAGGACCAATGGTAGCAGCCTTGGGGGGAACGTTTGCAATATCACCGGACTGACCGAAGGTACCGTTGAGGGAGTTCTGCATAATGGTCATGGGATGGAGAGTTACGATCTGAGCGGGCTGGTTGAGCCACTCTTCAATGTCGCCGCTGCCGATAAATTCGGGAATGGGATCAACGAATGCCATATGACCTGCCCATCCGGGAGAGGTAGAAGCGATATCAGCACCGGTGCCCTCGGTGATGTCGTCAATAATCTTGGAATAATCCTTGATATTGGCGTTGGTGGGGAAATGAACGTTCTCCATGGGCATGCGGAGCTTCTCGTCGATCTGGTAGTACAGATACTTGATCATAGAATGAGCAAAGCCTGCTTCGTAGGTGATAGGAGCAATGTTACCGTCCTGATCAGCCCACTCGTCTTCTGCAACCAGGTGAACCTTGGAGCAGTCAACCTGGAAGTAGTTAATCAGCTGAGCCAGAGGAATGTAGGTGTCGGGCTCGGGGTTGCCGAGGATCATGGTAAAGCTCTTGCCTGCCTCGGAAGCAGCCTTCAGACGGGAAAACAGGGTAGCGATCAGTACGGGATGGGGGTTCATCATAACCTTAACCTGGAATTCGGGATGCCACCAGTCCTCGCGCTTCTCGAGATCCTTACCACTCAGGCTGCGAACGTACTCGCAAACCTTTTTGTCCTTGAAGGGAACAAACTCTGCAGGCTCAAAATTAAATTTGGTTGCGGGATCGGTAATAAAGTCTTTCATTTTGCAATTTCTCCTTTTAAAATTACTTTATTGATGTTGACCTGATGGTCACAGATCACAAGATCAGCCACCGCGCCGCGACGGATCTCACCGCGGTCGGTGTAACCTACCGCCCTTGCGGGGTTGTAGGAAGCGTAGTTGAACACGTCAACGATGGATGCACCGGTATGCACCATAAAGTTGCGGCAAGCAACGTCCAGCGTCAATTTCGATCCGGCGATCTCCCCTGCCCAGTCGAAGCAAAGGTCGTTCACACCCTCGTAGCCCTCGGGCTGAGGTCCGTCAAATACGCAGGCATCGGAAATCAGAATCAGTCTGTCCTGCCCCTTGATCTTGCGGATCAGTCTCTGGTTGTAGGGATCCACATGGATACCCATAGAGTCGGAGATCAGCTCAGCATAGATCTCGCGGTTGTAGTTGACCGTTTCATCTACGCAAGGGGTGCGGCACTCGGGGTACTTCTCCAGGGTGCCGGTAGCGTTGGTGTGGTGGGTACCGATCTTCAGCCCATAGGGCATCAGCTTCTCGATATCCTCGGGGGTAGCCTCGGAGTGGCCTACGGTGAATACCACGTCGGGGTTTTCCTTCTTGCAGTCGATGACGAATTGCTCGATATTCTCTCTTTCGGGAGCAAGTGCCCAAACGCGCACATCCTTCCCACCCTGGCGGATAATATCCATATAATCGTCGGGATTACAGGGTGCCTGCCAGGGATTGTTCTCACGGTCCGCACCAAACTTGGGGTTCATATAAGGACCTTCCATGTAGAAGCCGCCGAAGTTGGGAAGATCACCCTTTGCCACGGCATCCTGAATATCCTTGGTCGCCTGAATGAAATCCTTCTTGTTCATACTGAAATAAACAACGGGAAGAACGGTGGTAACACCGTGCTCCAGGATGATCTCACCCGCTACCTTGGGATTCTCGTAGAACCAGTAAGGTCCTGCCGCGTGGGTATGAATATCCACGAAACCGGGGCCGACGTACTGACCTTCGGCGTCGATAACTTCACAACCCTCGGGAATTGCAAGCTTCTTGCCAAAATCCACGATCTTACCGTCTTCACAAAGGATAACGGCACCGGGAATCAAGTGATCCTTCATGATCAGCGTTGCATTTTTGATCGCAAGCATAATTCTCTCTCCTTATTCAATTTGCAAACTTATAGTATCTTGTTCTATTGTAAACCAAATCTTCCCATCCGTCAAGTCAAAAGCGCGCTTTCCTTAGGAAAAAAGTTTGTTTTCAAAGGTTTTGATGTAAAAGGTGACACAAATCCGCACGGATAAGAAAAACCGCGAGTTTTCACTCGCGGTCTTTTTTTGTGAGAACGGAACTAATTTTTGTTTTCACTTATCGTGCCAGACGGCTATAACCTTACCATCTGTTTTTTGGATCAGGATGTGCGCTACTCCGCCCACCATATTATCCGGCAACGTTCCTTGGATCAAATATGCTTGATTTTCTTCATCAAACGACACTCCAAATGGTTCTTCGTCTTTCAACGTTTCTTCCCCATATAGTTTCTTCAAAACAGCCATACCTTTTTCTTTCGCTGTTTGGGGAGAATCGATAACCCCCAATGATTCCGGAACGTCTTCTTTCGGGAAATATTCATTCCCAACATACCACTCAATATGTTTGCTAAACCATTCCAGTTTAAAAGCTCCCGCTTCAAAAATAATTGTTTCTGTAACCCGGTATGGATAAAGATCTTTTTTCGGATCATATTCACCTGTAAGATAGGTTACTGTAACGCCCTTTTCATCTTGAGTGAATTCTGCTTTTTGAAACGGAATGTCCTCGATCTTTGCCGGAGAATTTTGAAAATCTTTGATTTCGCAATAATAAGATTCGTCAAATATACTTCGAACAATTAATTGTTCCATATCTGCACAGACGATACGAGAATCTGTTTGTGTCAACACACAGGAAAAATCTTCGGTCATTTGATCTGTTTTTGTGTCATAATAAAATGTTTTCGCAGTAGAAAATCCCGTTCCATAGGAAATTCTTACTCCAAAAGCAGTTTCGCTCAAATGCGAAATTTGCGGTGGTCGAAATACTCTATCTTCCCTTACGACTTTCCCATTTTGATCGAAAATTCGATAGAGATAACTACCGTCCGGATTCAATCCGGTATCCAGCACCACGTACCCTTTGCCTTCAAAAAGAATCTTCCAATCCCCATCATCAGAAGCTTTCCCTGCGGTCTCTTTATCAGAAACTTCTCCTGCGGTCTCCGATGGCAATGTGGTTGATACTTGAGATTCTTCTTGCGCACAAGCGGAAAAAAGAAAAACAAAAAGGATCACAGCAACAAAAAACATCTTTCGCTTCATTTTGCTCACAGGTTTCCCTCCCCATCTCTTTTTTCGTGATTTTGCTATTTCGTGTGGAGCATCATCAATATTTCGCCGGTTTCTTTATCGATGGCTACCGAAGCAACGCCGCCTTTGCAAAAGAACGGAAGACTGCCATTGACGATCCAAGCGTTAGCTTTTTCATTGTATTTTACGACGTACGGAGTCTCGTCGTCTCCATACACCTCTTGAATGATTTTTGATGCGATTCTTGCAGCTTCTTTTTCGTTTTTCACCTTTCCGAATTTTCCGGAATAATGAACCAGATCCATTTCGATCAATTCCTCTTTCGAGGCATGGTATAAGTCTATCGCCCCGGAATACGGAACGTAACTCTTTTCCTTGGAAACGCGATAGTTTTGGGCAAATACGAAAAGCAATATTATTGCAGAAGCAAACAGTATGACTCCAAGAAAAATAAAGGTCTTCTTTTTCATGCGCTCCCTCCTTGTTTTTTTTCAAAGTAATTCACATCTTCACCGATTACAAGTTCTCTTTTCATTTCCATTATCCCAAATTCTTCCAAGGTTTGTCAAGAAATAATCGCAGATATTATTTCAAAGCATCAATTTCGTTTACCTGCACAAAAAGCGTGTTATATTTTTGGAAAGTTCACACAATAAAGGTATTGCACGAAGAAAAAAAGAGCCAAAAATTTGGCTCTTTTTGTTAGCTCTGCGGGAAGTTGGAGGAAAGCGAATTGAAGTTTTGACCGGGGCGCTGACCGGGATAGTAGAAGTAAGTAAATTTGATGGAATAGAGGTCACAGACGATATAATTTCCAATGACGTCATCAAACAGAACAACGTAGCTGGTACCGACAAAATAAAGAATGCCCTGCTTGCGTACGATGGTATCGGAGCCGACGAGAAACTCCATTACCACGTACTGACCGATGTTTTCCGTAAGTACCTTTTGCACCGAGCCGACCAGATCAGGGGAGTTGAAATTTTGCTGAGGCGGTGCCGTGAAGCCGTCCTGAGACGGAGGTGTATAAGGGGGAAAGCGGTTTTGAGACTGAAAATTCTGATCCATAGCGATTCCTTTCTAAGTTTGGTTATAGGCAGAGGTCGGGCTATAAAAGCAATGGCCGCCGATACGAGCCGTGAAGGAGCCAACCCGTGAGGGAAAATACTGCGGACAGTTGGCGGAATAGGGATTAAAGAACCAAAGGGCAGAGCCGAGACCTGTCAGCCTGTTCCCGGCGATTGCCCAATCCGCAATGGAATAGTGTTCGTTGGTGGGATTCATATTGTAAATATTCTGAGGATTGTAATCTCCTCCCACCGTTTCCATGGCGCAGACGAACTGCCCCGGCTGATAAACTACGTCGCGGACGGTATTTCCCACTCTGCCGTATTCTCCGGACGTGGTACGGACACGGTTCATCACAACGCTCGCCACGGCACGCATTCCGTTATCCCCTTCCCCGCCCGCTTCGCACTGAATCAGCCTTGCAAGCAGCTCACGATCGGAATAAGCCATAATCATCACCTCCTTTTTCATTTTATGAGGAAGTAAAAAAATGGTGCCCGTACCTTGATTTTCTATACCCGATATGTTATACTGTCTAGGTAATTTTTTCACACGAAGGAGAAAAAGAAAATGGATACACAAAACAAGGTTCTCGCCGTAGTCGGCGGAAAGGCTATCACCGAAGCGGACGTTCAGAGAACACTGATGAATTTGGGTCAGCGCGCACAGCAGTACAACAATCCTCAGGGCAAGCAGGCGATCCTGGATCAGCTCATCAACAAGGAACTGATCTTTATGGATGCCAAGAAAAACCTTTTGGAGATGGATGCCGAGTACAAGACCGAGCTTGAAAAGCTGAAGAAGGAGCTTCTTTCCAACTTCTACGTAGAAAAGTTTCTGCGTGACGTAAAGGTCAAGGATGAGGACGTGAAAAAGTATTTCGACGAGCACGCCGAAGAATTCGTTGCAGAGGAAACCGTTTCCGCAAGCCATATTCTGGTTGAGACCGAAGAAAAGGCAAAGGAGATCCTTGCTAAGATCGAGAGCGGTGAAATGAGCTTTGAGGATGCCGCAAAGGCATTCAGCACCTGTCCCTCCTCCCAGCGCGGCGGTGACCTGGGCGAATTCGGCAAGGGACAGATGGTTCCCGAATTTGACAAGGCTTGCTTTGAAATGGAGATCGGTGAGCTGAGAGGTCCCGTTCAGACTCAGTTTGGCTTCCATCTGATCCGCTTGGACAAGAAAAACGAAGCAAAGCCCGTTACCTTTGAAGACGTAAAGGGTGAGCTTTCCCAGCACCTGCTGGCAGAGGCTCAGCAGAAGGCTTATCAGAGCAAGATGAACCAGCTTCGCATTCTCTACCCCGTAGATCACTCCGGAATTCTGTAAAATTCAAAAAAATACGAGATTTTTCTTGCCAAACCAAGAGTATTTGTGATATAATAATTCGTCCGAACAGGAAATTTATTCTAAGGAGTCAAAAAAATGAAGAAACTTTACGAAGGTAAAACCAAAAATGTTCTCCTTGACGAAGAAACCGGCATCGTGCATCTGTTTTTCAAGGATTCCATGACCGGCGAAAACGGCGTTTTCGATCCCGGTTCCAACACCGTAGGCGGCAGCGTGGAAGGCAAGGGTAAGATCGGTCTGGAGATCTCCAACTACTTCTTTGAGTTGATGGAGAAAAACGGTATTCCCACCCATTATTTGGGCGGCGACGTTTCTCAGGGACTGATGAAGGTACGCAATCTGACCGTTCCCCGTCTTGAGTTCGTTCTTCGCTACTTTACCGCAGGCAGTATGTGCCGCAGATTTGGGTTGGACGAGGGCATCCCCTTTGATCCCCCTTACACCGAGGTTACGCTCAAAAGCGATGAACAGGGCGATCCCCTGATCAGTGAGAGAATTTGTCTGATGAAGGGTATTCTGAAGGAAGGTCAGTATCAGGAAGCTCTGGATATCACCGTGAAGGTTGGCGAGGTTCTGAAAAAGGAGCTTGCTTCTCTCAATCTGACTCTTATCGACTTCAAGATCGAGGTTGGTTACGACGAAAGCGGAAAGATCTACGTTGCTGACGAGATCACCCCCGACATTTGGCGTGTCAAGGACGAGAACGGCAACATTCCCAACCAGCTCGATTGCAGCAGAATGCTCATCGAAAAGCTTCGCAAACTGAAATAAAACAACGAAAGAGGCAGGTTCCCTGCCTCTTTTTTGACAAAAAGGAGATCGTATGAAGGATCAAAATTGCGCCTACTGTATGGGCGGTGAACTTTTGGACACATTCGGCATTTACATTTGTCCTCTTTCCGTTTCCGATCTGATCCTGTTTAAGGAGCAGTCCAAGCCCGGAAGAGTCATCGTGGCGTACAAGGATCACGTCAGCGAGATCGTCGATATTTCCGAGGAGGAGCGAAACGCGTTTATGGCAGACGTTTGCAAGGCTGCCAACGCTCTGCACAAGGCATTTTCTCCCAAGAAGGTCAATTACGGCGCTTACGGCGACACAGGCTGTCACCTGCATATGCACCTGGTACCCAAGTACGAAGGCGGCGACGAATACGGCGGAACCTTCCGGATGAACCCCGGAAAGGTTTACTTGAGTGATGCGGAATATGCGGAAATGATCGCAAAGATCAAAGAAAATTTGTAAAAAAGAAGCTCCTTTTTGAGTTTCATCTTCAGCAAAAATGCTTGACCATTGGTCAAGCATTTTTCTTTTTTCAAAATAGCTTACGGATAATCTCCTACAGCTTTTTCAAATATTCGGTCTTTTTAGCGGAAAATTCCTCTTCGGTAAGAATTCCTTTCTCTTTCATTTCAAACAGCTTGGAAATTTGACCCAAGATATAATCCGGATCGTGTTCCAAAGCCTCTTTCGTGGGTTCAGGTCGCTGAGAAGCCGAATTTACAGTCTTTTGTTGCGGAATAGGAGCTCGCACCGGTTCAGAATACGATTCCTCGGGTTTTGCTGCCGTCGGCTGTGAATTCACAGTACTTTCTCTGGCTTTTTCCATCATTTTCCCCGCTTGCTGGGAAACGGTATCCTTAATATTTTTGGCGACGCTTCCGATTTTTTCTGTAGACAAATTCAGCTTTCCGCGAGATTCTCCTACGCCCGACTCTTTTGCAATCGGGGAATCCTCATAAGCGCACTGAATCGCGTCAAACAGCGGATTCCCGCTTAAATTCAAGAAAGCGATAAGAGCAAACAACGCTATGATCGCGCAGCTAACAAAAGCAATCCAAAATCCGACTCCGTAAGATATGTTCACCTCCACCGAACTCGTATCGCCGGAAGCGCCCTCAACCGAATAATTGCCCGGTGACAGAAACAAAGAAAAAATCGCCAAAGCCGCGCAAACAAGACTGGCCATCTTTTTATACGACGACAGTTGCTTTACGTACGAAAAAAGAAGAATTCCTCCCATAGAAACTATAAAAAGATAGCCCCACATACCGGTTTTGGTAACCATCGTAATACCGTCCACCGTTTGAGAGGAATCCCCCGAAGCTCCCATTACGGACACGGAAACGCTGATATCACAAAAAGGCAAAAGCAAGGCAACAACGCAAACGATGCACAAAAGCCCGTTAATGTGTTTCAAAATAGTGTTTTTACTGAAATTCATATTTTACCTCCCGAATTCATTGTAATCTCGATATAAATCGCGGATACTCTTGCGCTTGCAGATGCGCTTCCATCCCGACGTCGGTGCCATAGCTTTCTGCAAAAACACGGTAGTATTCGGCTCCTGCAACTTCTACACCATCTACCGTATATACATAAACATAAGAAGTACTCGTTTCCACTTCTTCAATCGTGCCATAATGTAACCTTGTGAAAACACCGTTTTCCAGCTTGTATAAAGAATCGCTATAATAACCCATATGCCCGTTTGAATTCATAATAAGGCCGCTTCTCTCCTTGAAACTCGTTCCGCATAATCTGTAAAGGGGCAATTCAACTATTACACCGTTTGTGTACGTGCAGATTTTCTCTCCTATGTACTCACCTGCTCCGCAAAGATATAATTCAGGCACGTCATTATCGTCAACGTAAATAAGGTTATAGGAGATAAATCCCTCATAATAAGCCTGATTTATATAATCGAGATAGGCTTTTTTCCAAGAACTGTCACGATCCTGCTCAGACGGTTTAGAGTCCGTGGCCGCTCCGCCATCAGATTGGTTACCGCCTTCGTTTCCCGTTGGTTCGGAGGAAGCACCGCAGTCGGACGGACTACTGCTCTCGTCATCGGGTTCATCTTTGACCTCGGCATTTTCCGAGGTGTCCTTTTTTTCGCTTTCGATTTCCCCTTCGCCTTCCTTGACGTAAGTTCCGACAAGTGTTTTCCCTCCATTTTCTATCGGAGACAAAGTAAGCTTATTCTCCTCGGTCAAAACAGCCGAATATTTTTCGGAAAGCGCCTCACCGTCAAGCTCGAAGGAAACCGCAATCACATTGCCTTCTATGGAAAATTTACCGTGAATAGACACCAGCGAAGGTGAGATCTCATCTCCTGTAAATCGAGAGTAGATAAACCCGTTCCCCTGCTCAAATACTATGTCGTAACGGTACTCTTTTTCCTTTTCTTCCCTGTGCCAACAGGCAATTAATTTTTCTTCGGAAAGCGGGATCTGTCCTTTCGGCGGTTCCGTTTTTTCAGGTTTTTTTGTAACCGCAATCGCGATTACCGCAATTACTGCAATAATAATGATTGCAAGCATAAGCTGATTCCCGCTATTCTTTTTACTCTGTGTTTCCATCATTACTCCTCTCCGACACAAAAACTTACGGCAAACGTCCAACGCTGTTTTATCCTCCATTTGATTACTTAATTAAGAGCTCAAGAAAAAAAGTGTTGAACACTATTCACCATATTGCTTTGAATTATAGCATATAATTTAGAAAAAGTAAATAGTGTTCACCATTTTTTTTGAGAGGTTTTATGTTTAAAATCAAGTCCGCCGACGGGTCAAACAACTTGTCCGGAAAAACAATAGCCCGAATTCGAAAAGAAAAGGGATTGTCCCAAAGAAAGCTGGCAATTAAAATGCAATTATTGGGGTTCGACGTCGATCATTATTTCATTCGTCGCGTTGAAAACGGAACAAGATTTGTAACCGACATCGATCTGGTCATCTTTTCACGCGCATTGGAGGTACCGATCTCCGAGCTTCTTTCGGAAAAGGATGCCGCTCTGTAAAAGAGCCACATCCTTTTCTTTTGCGGATGGGAAACGGTTGTTTTTTAGACAAGTCATAACCACCGGCCGTGCCGGTGGCTTGCACAAGCCCCCTTAGGGCATGATGCCGGCAGAGCCTATAGGCTCGCCGAAAGATTCGCCAACCGCGAATTTTTCACCGGCTTGCCCCTAAAGG
>SVQO01000012.1 GCA_015065325.1 Oscillospiraceae bacterium
TAGATAAATCCTCCGATTGTTTTTTTCGACTGGCAGGTCGTTTTTATCTTATCACAATCGGAGGATTTTTTCTCACCGGTTAACCTTTATTGAACCACGCGACTATCGCGTGGTTTTCTGTTTACAAGAAATAGCACCGAGCCAAGGCTCGATGCTATCTTGGAAGAACAGAATAGAAGTCTTTACTATATAAGTTTGAACTTGTCATTGCGTGTCAGTACTGCTTTCCGATATACTCCGAAAAGCGACGTTGACAACAAAATCACGGAAAAGTATAATAAGGAGGTATCATCTATGAGTGGAGACGTCTTTCGTGCATTTTTAGTAGAAAATGCAGAATACTGTGGAAAAATTGAATTACCGAAGCTGAAAACCAGTAGCGAAATTCCAAACAAAGTCATAACTTTTTCAAAAGCAATAGCAAAAAACTTTAAAGATTATGACGCTTGGGTCATTTTTTATGAAGATGACGAGCGCTTTGAGCGTTTGTGGCATAATCCCAAAGCCTATCTTGAAACGTTGAAAAAATTTAAGGGGATCATTTCTCCCGATTTTAGCCTTTATCGAAATATGCCTCTTGTGATGCAACAGTGGAATACTTATCGCGGGAGAGCCCTTGCCCATTGGCTTCAGAGGAATGGTATCGATGTAATCCCAAACGTGCGATTTTCCGATCATCGCAGCTTTGAATTCTGCTTTGATGGCATTGAGAAAAACAAAACAGTTGCCCTTGGCACACACGGTTGCTTAAAACGGAAAGAAGACAAGCTTTTCTTTCAAATGGGATTGGCAAGCCTTGTCGAGACTCTTTCTCCTAAAAACATTATTGTGTACGGTGCTGCGCCGGAAAGCATTTTTGCTCCATGCAAAAACCGAGGAATCAACATTATCTCCTTTGAGAGTGAGTTTTCCAAATCCCGAAAGCGAGGAAACGCTTGATGGGCGGCGGTGCAGGTGGAAACTTTGGAAATACTTATGGGAGAAGGACTATATACAATGGTACAACTAAGAGTGCTGCGCTTAAAAATGTAAACCAACTTCCGCAAAATATTCGCAAAAGCACAAAGTCATTCTTTAAAGGCAGCTCCAACAATTACAATAATTATTCAATCGTAAAAAACAAAAACGGGACTTATACTGTTACAATGGAAAACCCTGGAAGAGTTCCCGGCTCAAAGGCTGTTTATTATAAAATAATAGATGGCGATGGAAAAACGATTAGAGTATACAAAGAAACCTTTGATCCAAAAGGAAATTTGGTGCATAGAAAGGAAAAGTGACTGTGAAAAAAGTATTACATGCATTTAAAAAAACAGAAATCGGAATTGCGCAGTTAAAAGAAACCCTGGGCAATGATTTATACAACGTCCAAAATTGCAAGCCGGAGACGGTCCATGCAAAAGACGTAATATTTTTAATAGAGAAGTTTTTGTCAAAAGAAATCCCTCTTGAGGCTATGCTTGATTGGGTAAACGTTATTTGGTTTACTGATTTGTATCAATATGCTTCTTCAGAGGAAGAGTCCATTGCAAGTGTGATGTCCTTCTTGGAAATGCTGGATGAGCCAGAGGTGGAATTTTCAAAAGAGGATTACGAAAAAATGATTGCATCGCTGAATACAAATCAAATATGTGATCTGGAATAGGATTCATATCTATAAAAGATCGTGCTAGGGTATATATCAGCAAAAGTTCGTCAAGAAAATATTATGACTGGAGGTAAGAAAAATGAATGAATATCAGTGCATCTTTTGCGGAGAAAAAATGGATTCGGCAACCCAGCAAATTACATCTTTACTTGTTACAACAAATTGGAGTGTAGAAGCGGAGGAGGAAGATCAGCAAGTATTTTGTCATTTAAAATGCTTGAAAGAAAAGTGTAAGAATCCGGAAAACATCTTGCTCGAAGAAGATGAATAATCATTCTTTCAGAAAAGACAGCCTTTTTCCCGGAAGATCCGGGTTTGCTCCCAGGTGGAAAATAAGCTTTTCGGGAGGGAAAGCCTTGTGAAAAATCGATTCATTGGAAGAAGGATTACGTTTGAGGACAAAAAAAGCCCGTAGTTCCTTGAAGGGACTACGGGCTTTTGACTTTGAGATAGGTGGGAATCACGGCGCAGCCGTGTATATCATCAAAACGAAGTTTTGCATCTCATCAATTCCGCAGGAATTGTATATCATCAAGCCGCAGGAGGGTTTATACACGGCTTTGCCGTGATGATATACCATCGCAAGGCGATGGATGATATACAGCCCCGTCGGGGCTGATGATATGCCAAGCCTGCGGCTTGGATAAAAAAAGAAGTAACTTTTGGTAGACAAAAGTTACTTCTTTTTTGGTGCGAGAGACGGGACTTGAACCCACATAGAATTACTTCCACTAGCACCTCAAGCTAGCGCGTCTGCCAATTCCGCCACTCTCGCATCGGCAACATTGGTATTATAGTCTTCCAAAAGGGATTTGTCAAGAGTTTTAAAGAAAAAAATTTCAATGCGGCAGTGTTTTGAGTTTTTTGAGGGAAATGCGGCTTTCACACATTCCTTCCCCTTTCATACACTAGCAATGAACCGAAAATCATTCGGTATCAAAGAAAGGGGTAACACTATGAACTGCGCATGCAATCTTTTCAGCAAAGACGTTTTGCTTTGGGTCATTCTGATCGCCGTGGTCATTCTGCTTTTCTGCTTCTGCTGAGCAGTACCCACCGTTCCCTGCCCCGACCGGGGCAAAAAAGTATGCGTCCCACGGGACGCATACTTTTTTATTATTCATCGGTTTGATATCGGATCTCCACGTGATTGCCCGTAAAGGCGTAGAGCATATTGGCGTAGCGTACGCGAAAATGCAGGACGTCGCCCGATTTCAGCGGACGGGCATCGGTCACGTCAACGATGGTGTGGTCACTGCTGCAGCCTACCACGGAAACACCCTCGTCCAGAGGGATCAGATCCCGGGCGGAGGAGATATCCTGACTGCCCACCGCAAGGATGGCACGCAGTCTTCTTCCTTTATCTTCTTGCTTCACGGTCTGCCCTGCCCAGTTTTTCGTAGAACCGACCACGGCAGAAGCCTTTTCACGGATCTCAATGATCTCTGCCGCAAGACTGACACTATCCTCACGAAGTCCTTCAAAGGTAACACCGCGTCCGAGACGGATATTCATAGGGTTTGCAATGCTCCCGCCCAAACGAAGATGATTGACTCTCGGGGGCATTTTATTTTCTCCCTCACAAAGCAAGAGCAGGTTGATGGAGCTTCCTCCGGAGATCCATTCCAGCTTTCTGCCGATGGCTTTCTCCACCTGCTCCGCACCCTGTACCAAAAAGGAAAGATTTTCCAAAGAAGGCAAAACACCGTTGAGGCAAGCGTGGTTTGTCCCGACGCCTTTCAGTCGAAGATTGGGGAGTGCTTCGCACAAAAGCGCCAATTCCACAAGGTCGGGAATATTATCCACGCCCTCTCGCAGATCCCCCACGTCCAACATCAGAATAATACCGGGAGTCGTACCCCACTTTTTCGCTTCCTCGTTCAAGGCGCGAAGTCCGTCTGCATCTGCATGCAGGATCAAATCGGCAAAGCGAGCGGCATTTTCCAGATCGCAGCGACAAGGGGCGCGGGTAAGAAGCGTTTCCGTTCGGGGAAACTGCCGTTTCAGCTCCGGCAAATGCAACGCTCTGGATACGGCAATCTGAGCACACCCTCCCTCGGAATAAGCCTGCGCGATACGGGGATCCCCGTCGGAAAACTTGATCACACCTGCAACGGAAATTCCGTAAGAGCCGCACAGGTCGCAAAGCACGCGTGCATTGGTTCGGATGGCGTCCGTATTGACTCTTAAGGACGGAAATCTTTCTTTCATTCCGTTTTCACTCACTTTCCAATCCTGCTTAATCTTTCTTTTCGCTTCCGTCGCTGATCAAAACCTTTACGGTATAGCTTCCGACGGCGTAATATTTTCCTTCCGTAGCAGAGGTCTGAACGATCTCAACGGGAACCTCTACCGTACCCGTCGCAGTGATTTGAGACAGATCAATATTCAAGTAGAAATCCTCGACCTCGGCTTCATTGATGGTTTCGTAATTACCGCGGATCTTAAAGCTGAGTGAGGTACCCTCCAGGGTATAGGACAGTCCCGTCTTTTCGGGCGGCGTTACAGCCACGTGCCCCGAATCCAGACGCATTTTCAAGGTGCGGGCAGTATTTTTCTGCAAGGTCAGGTCGATCTCAATATCTCCTACGGTTTCCGCAAGACGGATCCCTTCGGGAAGCAGGATCTTATCAGGTGTCAAGGTCGTGGTGTAGCGGGAGCTGTCAACGGTGGACTCATCCAGCACCAGAGCATCAATGCTTTCCAGTGCATCCACCGTAGCAGGCTCACCTTTGACCAAAACGGTCTGCGGTGAAATGGTATATTTCATATCACTTTCGCTCCACCAGCCGTTTTTCGGGGTGATCGTCAAAGGAACTGCTTTTTTCTTAATGACGCGAACCTTGACCAAAACGTTCTTCTCCGGCATCACGATATGGCGGGAGGTAACCTCGTTACCGTTCTTATCCAAAAGCTTATAGTCCATATTGCTCTCAAAGCTTTCATAGACCTCACCCAGATCTCCAACCTTTACCTGTGCGGAAACCACTTGATCCAAAACTCCCTTGGGACCCTTGATCTGGATCTGCTCCACGGCGGTTTCATATTCCAGTTCCACACCGGTAACGGTATAACCGCCCTTTTCCACCTCCAGATCGACGGACTTGGAAATGGTCTGATCGATATAGAGCGTTGCCGCCTTGGGGAAGCAATCAAACAGCTCCGTTCCCTCGGGCACCAGTACGCCGATGGGATATTCACCGGACTGAGTAGCGCCGCTCAGATCCAGATACGCCATCAGATCCGACGCCTTGATCTTGTTCAAATCGCTTCTTTTCCCAACAAGCGTAATATTCACCCGGTTATCTCCGCCTGTAATGACGGAATAAGACGAGGAAAGGGACTGCATTTCAACGGGAATATTGGTAAAGGTCTTCTTATAGTCGGGAGCCTCCGCATCCTGCACGTAAAACCAAAGGATCACCGCAACAAACACGGAAAAAAGAATGACCAGGAAGGAAAAGCGGTGCTTGTCGTTTTTCGGCTTTTCTTCTTTGCTCAGCGCAGGCTTCTTTGCCGCGATCAAAAGGTCTTGACTCATCCCTTTTCTCCTCCCATTCTTTTAATCAGACTCTTTTTCTTTTCTCGGTTCAGACCGAACTCGTTGATCAGCCGATGCTTCAGAACGCGGGGATCCACGTTGCGGTCGAATTCTCCGTTTTTGGCAATGGAAATACTGCCTGTTTCTTCGGAAACAATAATGACGAAAGCATCACTGATCTCACTGACACCCAGACCCGCTCTGTGACGGGTACCCAATTCATTGGGCAGATTGGGATTGCCCGAAAGGGGCAAAAAGCATCCGCAGGCGTGAATTCTTCCCTCGCGGATAATCAGAGCACCGTCGTGAAGCGGCGCCTTATCATAGAAAATGTTTTCGATCAGATGCTTATTGACGGCGGCATCCACCTCAACGCCGGTACGGATCTCATCGCCCAAACGGGTATTGCGCTCCAGGACGATCAGAGCACCCGTTCTCGAAGCGGAAAGCTCCTTGGCGGCGACACAAAGCTCGTCGATGATCTTTTGATCCCGACGCTCCTGCCCCTCCGTAATATTCTTAAGATTGCGAAAATTACCGCCCATTTTCTCCAGCGCGGAGCGAAGCTCCGGCTGAAAAATAACGATCAGAGCGATCAGCCCCACGTCAAAGAGCATTTCCAAAATGTAGTTCAGTGCGTTCAAGCCAACGAAATCACTGATCCACATTATCAAAAGGATGGCAAAAATACCCAAGGCAAGACGCCCTGCTCTTCTCTGACGGACAAAGCTGATCACATAATATACAAGGATGGAAACGATCAGAATATCCATGATATCGGCAAAGCCGATAGACAAAATCTGATTCCAGATGTATCGGAAAAAATCTCCGACGGATTGCATTACTTCGTTCATATTTTTCCCTCTGATTTGATTTATGCGTTATAAAGCAGTTCAATGCTGGAATCGATAAATTCCTGCAATTCCTCCTGTGTAAACGCGCGTTGAGAGATCACCGCGATCATATACACCTGCTTTGCAAGTGCCTTTGCCTTTTCCACGCTTTTTTCCTCTTTGGCAAGGCTTGCAATGCGAGCGATCAAGGGGCAGTTCATATTCAGAGACAGGGTCACCTCATCCTCCGGAGCAGAAAGACCCGGGATGGTGTTCCCGTACTGGCGCAAGATCTCCGCAAGACGTCTCTTTTCCTCGGCAAGGGTAATGAGCGCGGGAGTTTTGGTGGATTTCATAACCTCCTGCTTCAGGGAAATCTGTTCGGGAATCACACCGCGGAACACGGAAAGCAGTGCTTCATCCTCCTCCGCCTCCTCCTCTGCTCGAAGCACCTTATCCAGCTCCGAGTCGATGCGCACGAAGTGCACCGCCTTATCCTGCATTTCCATAAAGGAAAGGAAGCGAGAGTCGATAATACCGTCCATTACCGTAACGGTGATGCCCTGCTCACGGAACAGGCCGATATAGCCCACCTGCTGCAACACGTCGGAGGCGTAATACATCGTATTTTCCTCCCCCTTTCCGGCATTCTTCTCCAAATACTCGGGGGCGGTCAGATACTCACCGTCGGTGGTCTTATAGAGAATAATATTCTTTACCCGTTCGAAAAATTTCGGGTCACGGGTACAGCCGTATTCCACAAAGGGCTTCACATCATCCCAAAAACCCTCCAGAGCCTTCCTGTCGTTGTTGAACAGACCGCCCAATTTATCGCAGATCTTCTTGGTAATATGAGAGGAGATCTTTGCCACGTAGCCACTGTTCTGCAAATAGCTTCTGGACACGTTCAGGGGAAGCTCGGGGCAATCCAGAACGCCGCGCAAAAGCATCATATATTCGGGAATTACTTCCTTAATATTATCTGCTACGAATACCTGGTTGTAGTACAGCTTGACCTGCCCTTCCAGACTTGCATATTCATCCTGCAGCTTGGGGAAGTACAGGATCCCCTTAAAGTTCAAGGGGAATTCCGCGTTGATATGGATATAGAAAAGAGGATCTCTTTCATCACGGAAAACCTTCTTATAGAAAGCCTTATATTCTTCCTCGGTACACTCGGAGGGATTTTTCAGCCAAAGAGGAGAGGGATCGTTGATGCACTCCTCATCCCCCTTTTCCCCTACGACGGAAAGATAGATGGGAACGGGCATAAAGGCACAGTATTTTTCCAAGATGGCACGAACCTTATTCTCCTCCAGAAATTCCTTTTCGTCCTCGGTGATATGCAGACAGATCTCGGTACCGCGAGAGGTTCGGCTGCCCTTTTTCATTTCATATTCACCGCCGTCGCTGCAGCTCCAGAAGGCGGCGGACGCATCTTTTTCGAAGGAGAGGGTATTGATATCCACGGTCTTTGCCACCATAAAGGCGGAATAAAAGCCCAGGCCGAAGTGACCGATGATGCCGCTGTCGGCTTCCTCACCCTCGTATTTTTCAATAAATTCCAATGCACCGGAAAGGGCAATCTGATTAATATAGCGGTCGATCTCCTCGGCGGTCATACCGATACCGTTATCGATAATACGCATCTCGGACAGCTGTTTATCCAGAATCACGTCGATTCGGTATTCTTCCTCGTTCTCCGCCTTTCCCAAAGAAACCAGTCGCTTCATTTTGGTCACGGCATCACAGCCGTTGGAGACAAGCTCTCTTAAAAAAATCTCTTTATCGGAATAGAGCCAACGCTTGATCACGGGAAAAATATGCTCCGTATCAACGCTGATCCCACCTTTTTTCATTTGTTCTTCGCTCATTTCAAACCTCCGAAATCATTCTTTTTCGCTGATGGCTATGATCACCATGGTAAAGCTGGCGCTTTCCGTCTCCACTTTCAGCTCTGCACCCTGCTTGATCAGGGCGTTTCCCGCAACGTAGCCGCGCTCGGAAAGCTTTGCCTTGGTGGATGCCTTGCACGTAAGGGTCTTGACCTTGATGATATCCTCGTCCTCCTCGTCGCAGGAGCCGTGATATTCCTTTTCCGCTGCCGCCACCTGGGTCACCACACCCAAAGAGGACAGATCCTCGGAATGGATCATTTCTTCTCCCACCTCGGGAGTATTTCTCGCCTGGTCACTTGCGTTCTGGATCAGAAAAGTGTACTCCACCTCAACGCCCTCCTCGCCGCTTAAAAAGCCGCGGACCTGATCGCGGAATACAAAGGACAGAATGCAAACCGTCGCCAGTACGAGCAAAAATACGTCCAGCACGGAAAAACCGATTTTATATTTTCTGTTTGCCACTGTACTATTTTCCTTTCTTTTCAGCATTTTCGGGAATCACCGCATCCACTTGCATCTGTCGGATGCTTCCCACCGTTTCGACGGTGATCGTCTCGCCCGTTTTCGGATTTTCTCCCTCCAGGCGACAATGAAGTTTCAAGATGAGGCGGTTTCCTTTTTCCACCGTCTCGACGGAAAGCACCTTGCCGCAGGTCCGACCGTCCTCATCGAAGAGAACGTCTCCCTTAGCGGGGACGGCGTGCTTCAATTCTTCCCCGACCGAAGCGGATAGATCAACCAAATATTTCTCACCCATGCTTTCCCGATGGGTCTCGATCAGAAAACCGATGCCGAAGCTCAGGATCAAGCCTGCCAAAAGCAGGAAAAAAATATCCATATAGGAGAAAGAATAGCTTTGTTTCTTTTCTGTAGTATTCATATTCGTCCTCCTGTCAGTACGGCAAGCGAATTTCTTCGCGTCGGGAACAAATCAAGCATACGCGGGGAAAAGCCAAAAGCATCACGAAAAGAATCAGGATCCGCTCATCCGTCAGGACCCCGCCCATCCACATGGAAAAGAAGGCGACCATACCTGCGATTGCACCTAACACCCGGGGAAACGCCTCGGGTCTGGTGGCACTTGCGGCAAAACGGATCACCGCCCAAATAAAGAAGCACAAAAGGCCTGCCAACATCAAACTTTGTGCGATCGGCACGGGAGCCGACGGAGCCGCTTCCGTTTGGGAAAAGCCAAAGTAAGCCAAAAATTGCAGGAGCAGCTTTTGCGGGATCACGTTCAAGGCACTTATCAGCGACAGTCCGACCATCACGTACAAAACAAGGGTGTAACGGTAGGTCATCAAATTTTGAACCGCCAAAGCAATCAGCAGTGCGATCCAGACCTGTGGAGACGCTCCGCAAAAGATCGCACCCAGGAACAGTAAAAAGATCAGCGGGGCAAAGAATAGCCTGGCCCGTGTTTTCAGAGAACGGAAAAAGCCTGCCGCCACGGGACAAACCATTGCCACGATCGCCACCGTCGAGGTCTCCGGCTCAATAAACAAAAAGGTATCCAGTGAGGGGAAGCGAAACAATACTTCCTCGAAAAACGTAGTCAAAACGTAACGGGCAAGGATCATAACCGAGCAGAAAACACCGCCGAGCATCATGGCGCACATTAGGCGTCGTACGGATGCGAGAGTTCTGAGCAGCCCCATTGCCAAAAGATAGAGAGCGATCAAAAGAAAGCAAAGTCCTTTGCTTTGCGCCGAAAACAGCAAAAGAAGCATACAGAGCAAAACTGCACTGTCCGTCGCCGAAAATACCAGGGTTCTCTTGCCGATGGCACACTTAAACAAAAAGGAAACCAGCGTCAGCAAAATCAAAAATACGGTTACCTCGAAAGAGACCGCGAAAAATGTCAAGGCAACGCTGACAAGTCCCGCCTCCGGCTGATAAAAAACAAAGAGGACCAGCACCAGCAAAAGGATCACGGAAAGCACTGCCAACGGTGAAAAGACCACGGAAAAGAAGGCAAGGAGTGCGCCGGTCAAAATCATGGCAAGAAAGTTATCTCCGCTCCGCTCGTTGGGAAATTGCCAGCCGTCCGAGCCGAACAGCGGAGAAAGCACCGACCGATATAAAAAGCTTTTTTTCAGAACGTCCTTTACGTCGCCGCGGGTAAAGGAACAAAGGAGCGTGAGAAAGATCAGCGTGACACCATGGATCAGATTGTTTTCATCTCCTGCCGCAAGAGGCAGGTAAACGCCCATAAAGTAGGAAAGGATCTGTAAAAAGCCGCAGCTGAAAAAGAGAACGCCGAAGGAGCGTATCCGCGTATTGAAAAAACCGCGGATCAGGGAGGAACAAAGGCTCAGGAAAAAGCTTTGCTCACACATTCTGGCAAGGGCGGTCTTGATCTTGAGCCGATACGCCAAAAGGGGCTTGGTCCGTTCCCCTCTCTCCTTTTCGGAGCAAGCGGGAGCAAAGGCAGAAGAAGGAGCGAAGCGCAAAGCGTCGCCCAAGGTATATAAAAGGTGGGAAAAAGATCCCGACAAGCGGACTTTCGCCATATTACGTTCCTTTCTCCGAACCGTCCAAAAGATCCGGTCTTTTTTCTTTCGTCAATTTTCGCGCCATCTCGGTACGCCAAGCTTCGATTTTCTCGTGGTGGCCGCTGATCAGCACCTCAGGGACCGTTTCCCCGCGAAACTCGAAGGGTCTGGTATATTGGGGGTATTCCAAAAGACCGTCGGTCAGGCTTTCCTTCTCGTAGCATTCAGGGGAAGCGAGTACCCCGGGAACCAAGCGACTCACTGCATCCGCCAGAACGCAGGCGGGAAGCTCTCCTCCGGTCAAAACGTAATCTCCGATGGAGATCTCCTCGTCCACGATGGCGTCGATAGCTCTTTGATCTACGCCCTCGTAATGACCGCAGAGTATCACGATCCGTTCTTTTTCGGAAAGCTCCTTCGCTTTTTTCTGGGTGAACAGGGCGCCCTTGGGGGACATATATACCGTATAAGGCTTCTCGGCTTCTCCGTCGGTGATAGCGTCGTAGCAATCGCAAATGGGATCCGGCTTCATCAGCATTCCCTTACCGCCTCCGTAAGGAGTATCGTCCACCCTGCGAAATTTATCCTTGGAATAATCGCGGATATTGTGGCAATGCACCTCCACGAGATCCGCCTTCCGCGCTCTGCCGATAATACTTTCTGCAAGAATGGTATCGCAAAGCTCGGGAAACAAGGTCATAATATCAAATCGTATCAGCGCCATCAGTCAAAGATCCCCACAGGCGCGTGAACGAACACACCCTTTTCCGCATCCATGGCTACGATCCACTCCTTTACCACGGGAAAATACATTTCCCTGCCGTCAGGCAAAAGAACGGTAAACAATTCTCCTCCGCCTCGGCTGGAGACCTGGCGGATGGTACCGTACACGGTATCGGTCCCTTCCTCCACTAAGGGAAGACCGATAAGATCGGCAAAGAAGACCAGCTTTCCGTCGGGATCAAGCTCCTCGCGGGAAGCGTACAGAGTTTTTCCCTTCAGGGGCACAGCCTGCTCTACCGTATCGATCCCATCAAACTGCACAAGAAGAACGTCTCCCTGCACGCGCACGGAACGAATCTCAAAGAACTTGTCACCTTTGGGGGAAAGATACAGACGGCGGATTCCTTTCAGCGGGCGCTCTCCGTCCAGATAGCATTCAAATTTTACTTCGCCGCGAAGGGCGTGCGTGTTGCGGACTTTACCCGCTTCCAAAAAAAGTTGCTTCACAATTTTCCTCGCGTTCACATTTCTTACATATTATTAAAGTATTATAGCATAAAGTATAGGTTAGGGACAAGGGATTTTCAGTATTTTTTTGTCGCACCGGCCCATTTTTTTCGCAAAATGAAAAAATATGGACTTTTTTTCGTATGGTACTTGACAAAGGGTTGACACTTTGTTATAATTATTAAACCTCTCGGGGTCTTTTTTTATGGATTGACTTTTCGTAAGAGGGAGAATACGTACCAAACGGTACAATTAATTCGGAGGATATTATGAGAGAAAGAATCACCCTTGCCTGCAGCGAGTGCAAGCAGAGAAATTACGATACGATGAAGAACAAGAAGAACGATCCCGACAGACTTGAGATGAACAAGTACTGCCCGTTCTGCCGCAAACACACCAAGCACAAGGAAACCAAGTAATTCTAAGTTTTTAGGAGAAATTTAATTATGGCAGATGAAATCAAGAAGGATTCCGTAGAGGCCACTCCTGAGAAAAAAGAACCCGCAAAGGCAAAGCAGCCGAAAAAGGCAAAAAAGCGCGGATTCTTTAAAAGAATCGGGAACTTTTTCCGCGAATATCGCAGTGAATTGAAAAAGGTTGTTTGGTATCCCAGAAGCCGCGTCATCCGCGACACCGGTGTTGCAGTGGCAGTCCTGGTAGTTTGTGGCATCATCGTCGGCGTGCTCGACGAAATTTTCGGCGGGCTGATCTATCTCCTCGGCAAAATCGGCGGCTAAGGAGGAAGCTATGCTCGAAGACAACCTTACCCCCCATTGGTATGTCATTCATACCTATTCGGGATACGAAAACAAAGTAGCCGTCAACCTGGAAAAAAAGGTTGAAAACCGCAAGGTTTCCGATCTGATCCACGCCATCAAGATCCCCATGGAGAAAATTCCGGAGTCCGAAGGCGGCGACGGCGTTGCAGAGCGCAAGGTCTTCCCCAGCTACGTGCTGGTGAAAATGATCATGAACGACGAAAGCTGGCACATCGTCAGAAACACCACCGGCGTTACGGGCTTCGTAGGCCCCGGATCCATGCCCGTGGTCCTTTCCGATGAGGAGGTTGCCGCACTCGGCGTAGAAAGCGCAGCTCAGACTCTTCCCTTCAAGGTTGGCGACACGGTCATCGTCAAGGGCGGTCCTTTGGCAGCGCACATTTCTTCCGCCGTGGTGGAAGAAATTTCTCAAGACCTGAAAAAGGTCAAGGTGCTTGCAGACCTTCACGGCAGAAGCACCAAAATCGAATTGGATTCCGCTTGGATCCAGTTGGCTTAAAAAAATTCACATTGATTTAATGCCCGCCAGGGCTTAAATAGCTGCCGCAAAGCGGCGGTTGTGGGAGGAAATCAAAACTTCGGTTTCCGCAACACCACGAAAGGAGAAAATTATGGCAAAGAAAATCGTAGCTTATGTAAAGCTCCAGCTCCCGGCTGCAAAGGCAATGCCCGGACCCCCTGTCGGTCCTGCACTGGGTTCCCACGGTATCGCCATTCCCAACTTCTGTAAGGAGTTCAATGAGCGTACCAAGAATGACATCGGTCTGATCATCCCCGTTGTCATCACCATCTACTCTGACAGAACCTTTTCCTTCATCACCAAGACCCCCCCTGCAGCAGTCCTCATTAAGAAGGCTGTAGGTCTGGAGTCCGGCTCTGCCGTTCCGAACAAGACCAAAGTTGCAAAACTGACTCAGGAACAGCTCCGTGCCATCGCCACCCAGAAGATGCCCGACTTGAACGCCGCTTCCATCGAGACTGCAATGAGCATGATCGCAGGTACCGCGCGCAGCATGGGCGTAACTGTGGAAGAGTAAGAAAGGAGCCGTAACATGAAAAAAGGTAAGAAATATCAGGCAAGTGTTGCCGCATTTGATACGCATCAGGTCTTTGATACCGAAGAAGCTTTCGAGAACGTAATCGCCTCTGCAAAGGCAAAGTTCGACGAGACCATCGAGCTTCACGTTCGTCTGGGTGTTGACTCCCGCCACGCTGACCAGCAGGTTCGCGGTGCAGTAGTTCTCCCCAACGGTACCGGTAAAAAGGTTCGCACCCTCGTTTTCGCTAAGGGCGACAATGCCAAGGCTGCTGAGGAAGCAGGCTCCGATTACGTAGGCGCGGAAGATATGGTTGCCAGAATCCAGAATGAAAACTGGTTTGAGTTCGACGTTGTAATCGCTACCCCCGATATGATGGGCGTGATCGGACGTCTTGGTAAGGTACTTGGTCCTAAGGGTCTGATGCCCAACCCCAAGGCCGGAACCGTTACCCCCAATGTTGCTAAGGCTGTTCAGGATGCTAAGGCAGGTAAGATCGAGTACAGACTTGATAAGACCAACATCATCCACTGCCCCATCGGCAAGGCTTCCTTCGGCAAGGAGAAGCTGGTAGAGAACTTCGACGCTCTTATGGGCGCCATCATCAAGGCAAAGCCCGCAGCTGCAAAGGGTCAGTACATCAAGAGCTGCGTTGTAGCTTCCACCATGGGCCCCGGTGTTAAAGTAAACGCTGCAAAACTCGGCTGATTTAACACTTGACAAACGCACGAATTCGTGCTATAATCCACTTTGTTCCTAAGACAACAGGTGAAGGGATTTCCCTTCTGAAAGTGCAAATCGCCTGTCGAGGATGCGTTACTTTGTATTTTGCAAAGGGCATTTCTTCGGCAGAAGGAATGCCCTTTTTGTCTTAAAATCTTAAATGGAGGTAGAAAGATGCCCAGCGCAAAGATTCTTGAAAAGAAACAGGCAGAGTGTGCCGAGCTTACCGAGAAGATCCAGAATGCTGTTGCAGGCGTGCTCGTTAGCTACACCGGTATTACCGTTGAGCAGGACACCCAGCTCCGCAAAGCACTTCGTGAAGCAGGCGTAGATTACAAGGTTTACAAGAACTCCATGACCGGCAGAGCTTGTGAAGCTTGCGGCTACGGCGACATGAAGGCTCATCTCGAAGGCATGAACGCTCTCGCAATTTCCGCTGAAGATCCCATCGCTCCCGCAAAGATCCTGAAGGAGTACGCAGACAAGATCGAGTCCTTCCAGATCAAAGCCGGCTTTATTGATGGCGGTGTGATCGACGCAGCTGCTGTAAACGAACTGGCAAGCACTCCTTCCAAGGAAGAGATGCTCTGCAAGATCATGGGCAGCATGATGGGTCCCCTTTACGGACTCGCTTACGTTCTTCAAGCGAAGATCGACAAGGAAGAAGCCGGCGAAGCTGCAGAAGCTTAATCGTTCTTTTTCCACACTTTATTAAAATTAAAATGAATTAATTATACGGAGGTAAATTAAAATGGCTACTGAAAAGACCACCCAGATTCTTGAAGAAATCAAAGCACTTACCATTCTTGAAATGAAAGATCTCGTTGCTGCTCTCGAGGAAGAGTTCGGCGTATCTGCTGCTCCCGTAGCAGTTGCAGGCGCTGCTGCTCCCGCTGCAGGCGCTGCTGCAGAGGCTGAGAAGAGCGAGTACGACGTTGTTATGACCAGCTTCGGCGACAAGAAGCTCGACGTAATCAAGGTTGTTCGTGAGATCACCGGTATGGGTCTGAAGGATGCTAAGGACCTGGTTGAGAACGTTCCTTCCAAGATCAAGGAAGCAGTTTCCAAGTCTGACGCTGAAGAGATCCAGAAGAAGCTCCAGGAAGCAGGCGCTACCGCAGAGCTGAAGTAATTAAAAAAGATCCTTTTTTTGGGAGAGAAGCCAATGCTTCTCTCCTTTTTTTGTGCAAATCGTAGAAAATCTCATTTCTCGCGAAAAAATCCCCTTCTTTAGTAAGAATTTCTATTGCATTTTTTAAAAAACTATTGTATAATAATGCTAGTTTAGTATAAGTGCCAATTTTTGCGCCAAGGAGAACAAATGAAACGATTATTTTGTTTGTTGCTTTCAGCTTTGATAATTCTTTCCCTCTGTGCTTGTTCCCCAAAAAAGGAAGAACAGAAAAAGACGGCAGAGCCAAAAGTAACGGAGAAAAAGCAAGAACAGACGCAATCTCAAACCAATCCCGGTGAAATCGCCGACCCCGATGAAAATGCAGGAGACGGAACTGAGATCGGAACCTTGCCAATCATCTTTGAAGAAGATGACCAAAAAAAGCCCGATGATCCTTCTTCGGAAACCACTCCCCCGACTACAAGCTCCTCCACGCAGCCTCCCATCCTCGGTGGAGACAGCGGAACCGTAGTCGAAACCCCCATCATCCCCCTTAACTAAGATTTTGTAGAAATGAGGTATTCTTTTATGAAACGTTTAATCCTCCCTTTGATTATGGTAATTATGATCACCGCAGTGATCTTCTCCTCTTGTGACGTGAATGTGAAAGTAAGCTCCGAAGACGAAACCACCACGAAGGAAGAAAACAAGTCCGAAGAAAAGGAAATTGGTATTAACACTTCCACCACTGCCAAAAAGAGAACCACCGTCTCCACTACCACCAAGAAGAAAACCACCACGACAACAACTGCGTTCACCGGTACTCCTGTTATTTACCCCACCACCTCCACTACGACGAAGGCTTCCACCACGACCACTACCAAGGCTGCTACCACCACCAAAGCTCCCGCTTCTTCCACGAAAGGTACTACCACGACCACCACTAAGGCCGGCGAGAAGGATTGGGACGATCCCAACAACATGGAAACTCCTTTGATTCCTATGAATCCCGCCGATAGCGGTGCTGCAACCGATTTCGGCTCTGTCTCCGTCGTAAAATTCTTGGTGGATACGCTTGGCTAATTGATTAAAAACGCAAAAGAACCTAAGCAAATTGCTTTGCTTAGGTTCTTTTCTTTTGCTTTTATAAAACCTTGGAAAGAAATTCCTTAAGTCTGGGATGCTTGGGGTTACCGAAGAACTCCTCGGGGGGAGCTTCCTCAGCGACCACACCCTCGTGAATGAACATAATACGGCTTCCCACCTCGCGGGCAAAGCCCATTTCGTGAGTAACCACTACCATAGTCATACCGCTTCTTGCAAGATCCTTCATAACCGCCAGCACTTCACCGACCATCTCGGGGTCCAGTGCACTGGTAGGCTCGTCGAACAGCATCACCTCGGGCTCCATCGCCAGAGCGCGGACAATGGCAACTCTCTGCTTCTGACCACCCGAAAGCTTGGAAGGATATTCATCCTTCTTATCCACCAGATCAATTCTTTTCAGCAATTCCAATGCTTTTTTCTCGGCTTCTTCCTGCGTCTTCAGCTTCAATTGGAGAGGAGCAAGCGTTAAATTTTGCATAACAGTAAGATTGTTAAACAAATTAAAATGCTGAAAAACCATGCCCATCTTTCTTCTTGCAAGATTGATATCCAATTTATATTTGTCTTCAAGGGCTTTCGCTTCCTTTTTGAAAGCATCCCCCTCTCTTTTCGCCAAAAGTCGCCCGGAAATAATCTTGTCCAGAGCCTCATCTTCCCCCATGCCACCGGAGACCATTTTTTGAAAGCTCCTGGTTTTTCGAACCAGATCCGGATGCAAATAAGGATCCAACGAGGTAATCATATCATCATCGACCCAAATTTCACCGCTGTTAGGGGTTTCCAACAAATTCATACACCGGAGCAGCGTGCTTTTTCCGCTTCCGGAGGGGCCGAGAATTACAACTCGTTCGCCTTTTTCAATTTTACAAGAAATACCACGGAGAACTTCAACATCACCAAATTTTTTATATACATTCTTAACGCTTATCACTTGCTCTCAACCTCCCTTCGATTCTCTTGATCACGAAGGTCAAAAGATATACGATGGCAAGATAAAACAGAGCCGCAACACTCATAGGGATCAAATAGCTTGCCATATTATTACCACTACCCACAATCTTTGCCGCCATCGTCAGATCGTACATGCCGATCATACTGACAATCGAGGTTTCTTTGATCAGAGCTATCAATTCGTTACCGATCGTAGGAATTACGTTTTTGATTGCTTGGGGGATAATAATTTTTCGCATTGTAATTCCACTGGTTAACCCCAACGCTCGTCCTGCTTCAGTTTGACCAATATCGACCGAAAGAATACCCGCGCGAATATTTTCCGCTACGTAAGCACCGGAGTTAACACCAAATGCAATAATCGCCGTAACACTTTCAGGAAAGCCGCGGAAAGTAAAAATGACATAAAACATAATAAAAAGCTGCAGTGCCATCGGCGTACCGCGGATAATCGTAATGTAAATTTTGCAAAAGAATTTTAGCACCTTCATCAACGGAGTGTTCGGTCCAATCGAAACCATAGCAACCAGCGTGCCCAATAGCAAGCCCAAAATTGCGGCGGCAACAGAAATTATCAGCGTTGCAGATAATCCCTGAAAGAAAGGAGTAACATAATTTTCCGTTGTAAAGAGCTTGTATACACCTTCAAAAAAATTCATATCAATTTCCTATCGTCTCTAAATGAGGAAAAAGAACGATACCAAAGCATCGTTCTTCATCCAATAAACTGTTTGGTTTTATCACGCAAGGCCCATGTGCTTCATCAGAAGCTTATCAATTTGGGTTTCGCCATTTGCATCCTTTACCATCATATCCTTCAAAACTTCATTGATTGCTTTCAGAAGTTCATCATTGCCCTTGGTAACGCAAATAGCGTATTCTTCTTCAACGGGAGCATCTTCTTCTCCGTCTGCACCGGAATAGTAAAGGGGAAGGCACTTCAAATTCTTGTTCTTAGAGGTAATATACTCGGCGGGAAGTTCATCAATAATGACAACATCAACAAGGTTGCTCTTAATACCGTCAGCCGCAAGCTGAGCATTGTCAAAATTCTTCAGTTCCGTGTCGGTCTTATAAAGAACGCCTTCTTCACCATTGATCTCACCGTCAGCATAAATCCAACCGGTAGTATCGGTTTGAGTACCGATGGTCATACCCTTTAGAGCTTCCCAAACGATGTATTTGCCATTCTTGGTTTCAATATCAGAATCTGCTGCATAAATAACGTACTGAACGGAGGTATAGTAAGGAATTGAAAAATCAACCTTTTCCTTGCGCTCGTCGGTGATGGTAATGCCTGCAGCACCTGCGTCACAAACCTTTCCTTCGGCAACGTTATCAATAATTGCAGAAAACTCCACATTCTTGAAAACAACCTTCTTGTCTAACTTTTCGCCAACCTTTGCCATGATTTCAACATCAACACCCTTGATCTCAGTCCCATCGTAATATTCGAAAGGAGCAAAGAAAGCGTTGGTTTGAACAATGATCTCTTCATCACCGGAACAGGAGGTGAAAAGAACAGTGGTGCTCACCAGCATCAAAGCTGCGAGAAGCAGGGCAATTAACTTTTTCATAATTATTTCTCCTTTTATAATATATAAAATTGCTTGGCACTATGATACACCCCTTTTTGAAATCCGTCAAGTTTTTTTGAAAAAAATGTTCTAACGCAAGTCTTTTATTCATACATTTCAAAAAAGAATGCAGTTTGTCTGCATAAAGAATGAATACCGAAAGGGGCATTTATGAAAAAAATTTGTACCGCAACGCTTTCCCTTTTTCTGCTTTTTTCACTTCTGCTGACTCCCGCTTCTGCCGTAAGTATTTCTATGGTAGAGGAAAATCGGGAGATCGACCTGAAGCTCCCTTGCAAAAGTGCCATTCTCATTGAACAGACCACGGGTCAGGTCCTGTATGCACAAAATCCCGACGAACCTCTGCCTATTGCCAGCGTCACTAAGATCATGACTCTGCTTCTGACCATGGAGCAAATCGAAAAGGGCACGATCTCAACGAAGGATCTCGTTCCCATCAGCGAAACGGCAGCCTCAATGGGCGGCAGTCAAGCCTACCTGGAGCCGGGAGAGGAGATCACGCTCCACGAGATCCTGAAAGCAGTTTTCGTTTCCAGCGCCAACGACGGCGCCGTTGCTCTGGCAGAGCTGATCTCAGGCAGTGTTGATGCTTTCGTTGCGGCAATGAATGAAAAAGCCCAAAGCCTGGGTATGACCAACACCCTTTTTTGCAATCCAACGGGACTGGACGACGGTGATACGGGACATTCCAGCGCAAGAGACGTAGCCATTATGTCCAAGGAGCTTCTTGCGTACGAGGAAATTTACCCCTACACCACTATCTGGATCGACTCCATCCGCGGCGGTGCCTTCGGGCTCGCCAACACCAATAAGCTCATTCGTTTTTACCCCGGTGCCACAGGGCTGAAAACCGGCTCCACTGCCAAAGCCAAGTACTGTCTGTCCGCCTCTGCGGAGCGCAACGGGCTAAAGCTTTGTGCTGTGGTACTGGCAGGTGAAACCAGCGCAGAGCGTTTTTCTGCGGCTAAGACACTTTTGGACTTCGGATTTGCCACTTACAGCTATTATATGCCCGAAAAGGTGAATTTGCCGCAGGTACGAGTACGAGGCGGCACGGAAGAAACCCTTTCTCCCCTCTGTGAAACGGAAGGGATCCTTTTAAGCAAACAAAACGCCGTCGGGCTGACCTCCGTCGTAGAGCTGGAAAATGGGGTGCAAGCACCGGTTGCCAAGGGGCAAAAGCTGGGCGAGCTGAAATACCAAAAGGACGGGCAGACTGTGTTCTCCCTTCCCATTCTGGCACCAAAAGAGGTTAAGAAAATGACCTTTTCCGCATTTATGAAAAAGCTTCTCCTTGTTTATTTAACGGGAGAAAAATAAAAAGATGCTACGAAAGAAAAGCCTTTCAGCTTTGCCGAAAGGCTTTTCTGTATTTTATGGGCGAAAGTCCGTAGGCTTCCCGAAATTCCTTGATAAAATGGGAGGCGGTTCCATATCCGAGTGTGTCGGAAATCTCCTGCACCGTTATTTGACCGTATTCCAGATACCTTGCGGCTCGCTCTAATCGCAATTGGTTTCGATAGGCAGCAGGAGCCATTCCGAATTCCTCGCGAAACAGTTTTCGAAAGTATACCTGACTCATTCCGCACAATTCGGCAAGAGAAGCAACGGATAAGTTTTCTTCGGGATACTTGGTCAACCGCACCACGGCAGGCTCAATTTCCCCTCGCGAGCAGACTCGGACATCCTCCATCAAGGACGAAAGAATTTCGAAAACAAGACTTCTTTTTTTCAAAAAAGCGACGGAATTCTCCAAGGTAGCAACCCGATGAAACAGCGTCGAAAGATGAGGACTTGCGTTACGAAAAACGGTAATATCACCATCAAGCACACCGCTTTGTCCCGCTTCATCCGTCAATAGAAAATTGATACCCACCGTATGGGATGCCTCGTCGCGGAAATCAAACAAATCCGCCCGATATTCACTTCCGGACGGAGAATAGACCGCGTCTCCGCTGTGGGCAATGACCGTTGAACCGTCTTTCTTCGTATAAACGATACTCAGACCATCCAAATACAGTAAGAGGTTTTCCCCCTTGGGCCTTCCGATACAACGAAAGGATCTGGTATTCTGCCAATACTGAACCAGCGAATTGACGTATTGCAAATTAAAATTCTCTTGTATCTTCAAAACGTTCATTTTTTCACCTCAATACCATTATGTTGGATTCTTTTTTCATTGTCAAGTTTTTTGTTTCGAAAAACGATATTTTAAATTCATTTTTTTATATCTGTTTTTGCCTTTTATCTGTTATACTGAAACAGAAAGATAGAAAGGAGCTTGCACAATGAAACAAACGGAATGGAAGATCATCTACAGCAGTGAAGGAAAAATCGCCGAGCGCGCATTGGCTTTACTGTATAAGGAAGCGGGCCAGCACTTGATCCGCGAATCGGGAGTTTACCGCCTTTACGTTCTCCCTTGTGAAAAGGAGGGTGCCGAATTTGCCAAAAATACCATCCTTCTGGGCCTTTACGAGGATAGTGCCGAGATCCGCAAATTTATTTCCGCAGACGAGGTTCCGGCGGAGGGCTTTGCAGTAAAGATCGCAGAAAATCCCGCCGATCCCGAGGAGGGCCGCGTGGTAGCTCTCACTGCTCATAAGCCTATGGAGCTTTATTACGCCGCGGTTCATTTCCTGGACGATTATATCCCTGCAAAAGCTCCCCTTCACGGCTCTAACCCTATGCCCGATCTGATCTACGACTCTCCCCTGCCCCTTTATTTTTACAGTGAGGAGGCAGATCACACGACGCGAAGCATCTTCACCTGGGGTCACCCTATCAGCGATTATCGCGCCTATATCGACAATATGGCTCGGATGAAATACAACGAGCTGATCCTTTGGAACGATTACGTTCCGCTGAACGTCCGCGACGTAATGGACTATGCCCATTCTTTCGGAATACGGGTGGTTCTTGGCTATGCCTGGGGCTGGAAGCCGAACTGCCGCGGCATTCAGGAGCTTAGTGACGATACTCTTTTGCAAATCAAGCAGGGCATCATCGACACCTATAAAAATAATTTTGAGCCGCTGGGCTGCGATGGCATCTACTTCCAATCCTTTACGGAAATGAAGCGCAGCAGTATTGGTGATCGCAACGTTGCGGAAACGGTGGTAAAGCTGG
Source organism: Oscillospiraceae bacterium (assembly GCA_015065325.1). Classification (GTDB taxonomy): domain Bacteria; phylum Bacillota; class Clostridia; order Oscillospirales; family SIG627; genus RGIG5579. Next base: position 22,084 of record SVQO01000012.1, read on the forward strand.
TAAACGAAGCCGCAAACGAGCTTTGGAGCATCACCCCCGATCTGAGGCTGATCTTCGGTCTTCACGCAACCTCCGTACGTGAACAGCTGGATGAGATCGCCAAGGTCGATCCCCGCATCCAGATCCTTTGGGAAGACTGCGGTGAATTTCCCTACCATTACCGCCCCTTTATCAAGGACCGCGAGAAATTCGAAGCCAATTTCGACTTTATCAAAAAGCTTTTAAATCTCCGCGACGGCGTGGGAGTCGGGTTGGTATTCAAGGGAATGATGGTAATGGATTGGAAAAAATTCGTTTCTCAGGCAGGTCCCTACGTTATGGGAGAGAATGCAAAAACCGTCTCCGAGCACGACACGGGTATTCGCCGCAACAGCTGGCGCATTTTCTCTGCCTCCTGGATGGAAAGCTGTCCTGACGCCTTGCGCATGATGCAATTTATCAATGAAAACAAAAAGGGTGAGGTCATGATGAATATCGCCGTCAACGGTGACGGAGGTGCTTACCTGCCTATGGCTCTGTGCGGAGAAATGTTCCGCAAGGCACCCGAAAGTGCAGGTGAGCTTTTGAAGAAGGTCGCCTCCCGCCCATACGTAACCCTTGGATAAAAGAATCCATCAGTCAAAAGCTCCGCTCTTAAGCAAGAGCGGAGCTTTTTGTATAACGAAAAAAGTACTCTCCGAGGAGAGTACTTTTTTTTACTTTTTATATGCTTATTCCTTTTCCAGCACCTTATAGGTAATGGCAGCCAGAGCAGCACCAACCAGGGGGCCTACGATGAATACCCAGAGAGCGGCAATGGGAGCGGAGTTTCCGTTGATCAGAGCTGCCAGAGCAGGTCCAAAGCTACGGGCGGGATTTACGGAGGTTCCGGTAAGTCCGATGCCGAGAATATGAACCAGCGTCAGAGTAAAACCGATGACCAGACCGCCGAAGGAGCCGTGTCCTGCTTTCTTGGAGGTCACGCCGAGAATGGTCAGAACGAAAATGAAGGTCAGAACGATTTCAACCAAAAGGCCGGCAATAGCACTGTCGCCCACACCTGCAAGCCCGTTGGAGCCAAAGCCGCCGGTCATATCCTTCACCTTTCCGAGGGAAAAAATAGCGGCAAGGATCCCTGCGCCTGCAAAAGCACCCAGGCACTGAGCAATGACGTAACCGACGAATTCCTTCACCTTCATACCGCCACTGATCAATACGCCAAGAGAAACGGCAGGATTGATATGGCAGCCGGAGATATTTCCCACGCAGTACGCCATACCGACGATCACAAGACCGAAGGCAAAGGCGGTCAGAACGTATCCGCCACCTGCAGCAGCGTCACAGCCAACCAGCATGGCAGTTCCGCAACCCATTACGACCAAAACCAAGGTACCGATAAATTCAGCAATTAATTTACGCATAGATCAAAAAGCCTCCTTTATGAAATAATTGAAACGAAGCTTCGTTCCGATTTCAGTATAACCAAATTTCGCATCGAAGTCAAGAAATTTTTCAACGTTTCTTTTCCGCGGGAAACCCGTTTTCGCGGGAATAGGCGGTAGGAGACAGTCCGAATCGCTTCTTAAAGGCTGTACGGAAATATTTTACGTCGGAAAAGCCGCAGAGAAGGGCGGTCTTCGGGACGGAATGATAGCCGCCGCGAAGCAGACGGCAGGCGTGACGGAAGCGAAGCTCTAAGATCTTTTGCAGGGGAGAAAGACCGAAATGGGTATGAAATACCCTTCGGAAATATACCTCGCTGACAAAGCACTGTTTTGCTAAGTCGGAAACGGTCAGAGTGGAATCGCGAAAGCGGCGAAGCATCTCCTCTACACCGGGCTCGATCACCGCGGGCACGGCGCTCATTCCTTCCGTTTCACTTCGTTGCAGTTCCTCGAAGATGCGATAAAGCAATGCCATACAGCGGTTATAGGAAAAGGGATCGTCCTCCTCCCAAATACGGTGCATTTTGCGAAAAAGCGTCTCCATCTCTCTTCCGTTGTTTCGAATTTCAATGCGACGATCCGTTTGCACACTGCATTTAAGATGAATTACGATCAGCTTCTCCGAGCTTTTCGTGGTGCGGCGGTAATCCAGCCCCTCGGGAATGTAGACCACGCTTTCACTTTTCGCCGTATGCTCCTCATTTTCCGAGGAAAAGAGACTGTTTCCCTCAATTCGATAAGACAAAGAGGTATGAACACGATCTTTTTCCGAGATCTCACGCCCTTTTCGCTCTACGTAAAAGACGTCCAAAATTCGCCAGGCTTGCTTCGGATCAGAATAAAACAAGAAAATAGCCTCCCTTTTTCAGTTGAATTTCGCACTTTGATTATAACGCATTTTGTTTCGGAATTCAACCCTTTTTGTTCGTTTATTCGGTGTGCGAGGCTTTGGTGAAATGTTATACTGAAACCAAAGAAAGGATGTGAGCTTTTGATCAATCTTGAAAATGCAAAGGAAAGACGCATTAAGCGCTCCAATACGGACTGGTGGATCAATTCCAAGGCAGTCGTGGCAGACAACGGTTTAACTTATATCGGGTATTATACCGATATGGGCGAGATCCATCTCAAGGAGCTGGACGCAAAGTGCTCCCGCACCCCGAGCCGTGACGTACGCCTTGCTACCTTGAATTGCACCTTTGCCGACGAGCACAACTCTCCCTCCGTATGCGTATTGAAAAGCGGGCGGATCCTGGTTGCTTACACCGGGCACAAGGTCAACGCCGTAAAGTACCGCTTTACCGAAAAGCCCTACGACGTTTCCTCCTTCAGCAAGGAGCTGAGCCTCCCCTACGACGGTGCGGTTACCTACGTTCAGGTATATGAGAATACCGTTCGCAACGAGATCTGGATGTTCTCTCGCGTGGACGGCTACAAATGGGTATTCCGCTATTCCCGCGACGAGGGTGAGACCTGGAGCGAAGCACGGGTATTTCTCAATACCGACCCCGGCTCCGCCTTTGACGAGTACGTAAAGGATCGCAGTATCTACGTAACCGAGCTTGGAGAAACCAAGTCCCTGTTCTATTTTGACGTGAGAAAGCAAACGTTTCCCGTCCCCGGCGGTGTGGACGAGCAATTTTTCTTTGCCTTGTACGGTCATCCCTACAAGTCTATGGAGCACACCATCCGCAGCGGTATTTTCGATTCTGAAGGCTTCTTGAAGTCTTGCGACGGCACCCGTCGGGAATTGAATTTGTATCAGCAGGACGGAAAAATTCTGAATTTGTCCGAGCTTGACGTGGTCTATCAGGCGCCGAAGGAAAAGGAGGCATCCTCCCGACTTTTGGACGTTTCCTCCACCCTTCCCCTCCGCGTAGCTTTTGCGACCTTTGAAATGGATGAGATCAACAATCCCGATCCTGCAAAACCTACCTATTTCTCCGCCACCTTCCGTGAGGGTGCTTGGCAGATCTCCGAACCGATCTGTAAGGCGGGAGAATTTTTGGCACAAAATATTTACGACGGATCCCAGACCTATCTGGGCGGCATGGCGTACTATTACGGCGTCGGTGAGGCAGGCTACGAGGAAGAATTTCTGAATATGACCACCGCCGATACCAATCGCATCTTTATTGCCCGTCTGGACGGCGAAAACCGCGTTTTGGAATCCTACGTTTCCCACAACTTTGGCAAAAAATACGAAAAAGAACAGGTCATCCGCTCCATTCCCAAGGAGCGCAACATCAAGATCTGGCGTCCCACCGTACCCATCGGCGCACAGGACAATATGCCAGTATATTGGCATGAGGGGCAGTACAGCGCACACACCGGCGGCTGGCATTGCGATACGGTAATGCTGGTTGAATACGACGATTAAAGGAGAACACTATGAATTCTTTTTCCTTGGAAGGCAAGGTTGCCCTTGTAACGGGCGGTGCACATTCCATCGGTCTCGGAATCGGCATCGGTCTGGCTCAAGCAGGTGCTACGGTCTGCTTTAACACCTCAAAGCCCGAGCATATCGCAACGGGAGAAGCTGCTTACCGTCAGGCGGGCGTAACCGCTCACGGCTATTGTGCCGACGTCACCGACGAGCAAGCGGTAAAGGAAATGATCTCGGCTATCAAAAAGGACGTGGGAAGCGTGGATATCCTGGTCAATAACGCAGGGATCATCAAGCGTATCCCCATGTGTGAAATGTCCGTGGAGGAATTCGAGCAGGTGATCGACGTGGATCTGGTTGCCCCCTTTATTTGCAGTAAGGCAGTCATTCCCGATATGATCGAAAAGGGCCACGGAAAGATCATCAATATTTGCTCTATGATGAGTGAGCTGGGTCGTGAAACCGTTTCTGCCTATGCCAGCGCAAAGGGCGGGCTGAAAATGCTGACCCGCAATATTTGCTCTGAATTCGGAGGAGCCAATATCCAGTGCAACGGCATCGGTCCCGGCTATATTGCCACTTCTCAGACCGCTCCCCTCAGGGAGCTCCAACCCGACGGAAGCCGTCACCCCTTTGACCGCTTCATTATCTCAAAAACCCCCGCCGGCCGCTGGGGTGACGTATCCGACCTGGTAGGTCCCGCCGTTTTTCTGGCGTCCGATGCCAGCAACTTCGTAAACGGACAGATCCTCTACGTGGACGGCGGCATTCTCGCTTATATCGGAAAACAACCTTAAAAGGAGGCTATTATGAAAGATCCTAAAGAAAAAGATCCCCACGTTTGCTACGGAGCAGACGTTATCGGAACCTCCGGCGGAGAAGGCGTGACCCGTCGGATCCTGTCTTATTCCGACGATGCTATGTGCGTGGAAAACGTATTTGAAAAGGGTGCGGTCGGCTCTCTGCACAGCCACCCCCACACACAAATTACCTACGTGGTTTCCGGAACCTTCGAGTTTACCGTGGGAGACCGCAAGTACGTGGTAAAGCCCGGTGATACCCTGATTAAAAAGGACGGTGTCATTCACGGGTGCGTCGCTCCCGAGGGCGGCGTTCTGATCGACTTTTTTACTCCCTGCAGGGAAGATTTTTTGAAATGAGGTAGAAAACTATGAGAATTGCATTGATTACCGAAAACAGCCAGGCGGCAAAAAACGAACTGATCTTAAAAGCACTGAAGGACGTAGTTGAGCCTATGGGCCATACCGTTGACAACTACGGTATGTACTCCCCCGAGGATGAGGTACAGCTGACCTACGTTCAGATCGGCATTTTGGGCGCTCTCTTGATCAACAGCGGCGCAGCAGATTACGTAGTAACCGGGTGCGGCACCGGTGAGGGTGCCATGATCGCAATGAACAGCTTTCCTCAGGTTCTTTGCGGTCACGTAGAGGATCCCGTTGACGCTTACACCTTCGCCCACGTAAACGACGGAAACGCTGTTGCCATCCCCTTTGCCAAGGGCTTCGGTTGGGGCGGTGAACTGAATCTGACCTATATTTTCGAGAAGCTTTTCGGCTTCGGTCATGGTCAGGGCTATCCGAAGGAGCGCGTGGTTCCCGAGCAGAGAAACAAGAAGATCCTGGACGCCGTCAGAGCAGAGACCCTGCGTCCCCTGACCGAGTGTCTTGACCGAATCGACCGAGATCTGGTTCTGGGCGCCTTTGCAGGCAAGGAATTCCAAAAGCTTTTCTTTGCAAATTGCAAGGATGAGGCGCTTGCCGCCTACGTTCGCAAGCTTCTCGGCATCTAAGGGAGAAAAGCAATGAATGAAAAATACATTCCCGTCGTGGTGATCAAGGAGCTTGGCGAAACGGACAAGATTCTGACCGCACTTCGGAACAACGGCATCACCTGCGCGGAGATCACCTTCCGCACCGCCTGTGCCAAGGAAGCCATCGCCTACGCGGTAAAAAATTACCCCGATATGACCATCGGCGCGGGCACGGTCATCAACAAGGCACAATGCGCTGAAGCACTGGAGGCGGGCGCCACCTTTATCGTATCTCCCGGTCTTTCGGTGGGCGTAGCGGAGCTTTGCCGCGAGAAGAAGATCCCCTACTATCCCGGATGTGTGACCCCTACGGAAATCATGCAGGCATTGGAGCTGGGCATCACCACTGTAAAATTCTTCCCGGCAGGCGTTTACGGCGGTCTTAGTGCGATGAAAGCACTTTCCGCTCCTTTCCCCCAGATCCGTTTCATCCCCACCGGCGGAGTTGACAGAAGCAACATCGACGAGTATCTCGCCTTTGATAAGGTGGAAGCCATCGGCGGAAGCTTTTTCGTCAAGGAAGCCCTGGAAAAGCAAGCACAAAAGTAAAAAGAAAGAGCAAAGAAAGAGCATCTCGGATGCTCTTTTTTTTGAAATTGCAAAAAGCCCTTGCTTTTTTATTGCAATCGGTGTATAATGCAAACAACAATTCAATCAACGGGAGCTTGTATTACAGGCTGAGAGGAAGGTGCGACCTTCGACCGAGAACCTGATTTGGATAATGCCAACGTAGGGATGCCTGATACAAGGATATTGGGAATAACGAAGTATATTAAGGAAGTTACCAAATCGGTAGCTTCCTTTTTTGTTTTCGGAGGTGTTTTATGGTAAAGATCAACGGCAAAGAACTGAATATTGCAGGCAAGACGGTAGCGGAATATCTTTTGACCACACCCTACGATCCAAAACGGATCGCAGTTGAGCGTAACGGAGATATCGTCCCCAAGTCGCAGTACGGCAAAACCATTTTGAAAGACGGCGACAGCGTAGAGGTCGTCAGCTTTGTGGGAGGTGGTTGATCTGTTCCCAACGAAAGAAGAATGGAACAAGGCGCTCGCCGAGCGGCACGGCAAAGTATTGCAAAAAGCTTTTTCAAGTGCAACGGTTGCCATCTGCGGGCTTGGCGGTCTCGGCTCCCATATCGCCATTTCTCTTGCACGCGCAGGGCTCGGAAAACTGATCCTCATTGACTTTGACAAGGTGGACGTCACCAATCTCCACCGTCAGCAATATAAAGCAAATCAAATTGGGAGTAATAAAACCGACGCTCTCTCCGAGAATCTCAAAGAAATTGCACCGCATATCAACCTTGAAGCTCATACGGTTCGCATTACCGAGAAAAACGCCGCAGGGCTTCTGAAAGATGCAGAGATTATCTGCGAAGCCTTTGACGATGCAGAGGCGAAGGCGATGCTGACAAACCTCGTGCTTGAAGCAATGCCGGAGAAATTTCTGGTAGCGGCGTCGGGAATGGCAGGATTCGGCAGTGCAAATACCGTCAAGACAAGAAGAATCACAAGTAAGTTTTATCTGTGCGGCGATGAGGTAAGCGACGTACAATCGGAAGGCAGTCTCGTATCCTCTCGCGTTATGCTTTGCGCCGCGCATCAAGCGCACACGGTACTGCGTATTTTAGCAGAAAAATTTGAAACTGAATGAAAGAAGGAAAGAAAAATGACAAACGATAAGCTGATCATCGGCGGGCACGAGTTCAACTCCCGCTTTATCCTCGGCTCCGGCAAATACTCTATGAATCTGATCGAAGCGGCGGTCAAGGATGCAGGTGCAGAGATCATCACCCTTGCGGTCCGCCGTGCCAACACCAAGGAACAGGAAAGTATCCTCGATTACATTCCCGAAGGTATTACCTTGCTTCCCAACACCAGCGGCGCAAGAAATGCAGAGGAAGCAGTCCGTATTGCCCGCCTTGCCCGTGAGCTTGGTTGCGGAAATTTCGTGAAGATCGAGATTATGCGTGATTCCAAATATCTGCTCCCCGATAACGCGGAAACCGTCAAGGCAACCGAGATCCTCGCCAAAGAAGGCTTCGTGGTACTGCCGTATATGTATCCCGATCTGAACGTTGCCCGAGACCTTGTGAATGCAGGAGCCGCTTCCGTTATGCCCCTGGCTTCCCCCATCGGCTCCAACAAAGGGCTTGCCACGAAGGAGTTTATTCAGATCCTAATTGACGAGATCGATCTTCCGATCATTGTGGATGCCGGTATCGGCAGACCTTCACAGGCTTGCGAAGCAATGGAAATGGGTGCCGCCGCGATTATGGCAAATACCGCGCTTGCCACTGCAGGCAATCTGCCTATGATGGCTTCTGCTTTCAAAAACGCCATCGAAGCCGGACGTAAGGCTTACCTTGCAGGGCTCGGCAGAGTGCTGACCCGCGGCGCTTCCGCATCCGATCCGCTGACAGGCTTCCTTCGTGATTAAGGTGAGCGCTATGGAAAATCAATTTTTCGTGGATTCAAAGCATTTGTCGTCGGAAGCGCTTGCGAAAAAGCACCGCCTTGAAACCGATCCAACCTCCAGAAAGAACCACATGGAGTATTTGCCGGGGATGGAGGTGATTGAGTCAGACGTATGCGCAAGCGTGATGGCGCATATGAACGCCTACGACGCCTCAAAATACACCGCCGCCGACGTAAGGGCGGCCTTGGAGCGCGATACTTGCACGGTGGAAGACTTCAAAGCCCTTCTTTCTCCTGCGGCAGAGCCCTTCCTTGAGCAGATGGCGCAACGGGCAAGGCTGGAAACAAGCAAGCATTTCGGCAATACCGTTTATTTGTTTACTCCGCTTTACATCGCCAACTACTGCGAGAATTACTGCGTTTACTGCGGTTTTAACTGCTACAACCATATTAAGCGTATGAAGCTTAGTATGGAGCAGATCGAAAAAGAAATGAAGGTCATTGCCGACAGCGGTATGGAGGAGATCTTAATTCTGACCGGCGAGAGCCGCACTCAGAGCAACGTGGAATATATCGGCGAGGCTTGCAAGCTGGCTCGAAAGTATTTCCGTATGGTGGGGCTTGAGATCTATCCCGTCAATACCGATGAATACAAGTACCTTCACGAATGCGGTGCAGACTACGTAACCGTATTCCAGGAGACCTACGATACCGATCAATACGAACGGCTTCATCTGCTCGGGCACAAGCGCGTTTGGCCCTACCGCTTTGATGCACAGGAGCGTGCACTTCGGGGCGGTATGCGCGGGGTAGCGTTTTCGGCACTCTTGGGGCTTTCGGACTTCCGTAAGGATGCCTTGGCAAGTGCGTTACACGTATACTTTCTGCAGAGAAAGTATCCTCATGCGGAAATGTCCCTATCCTGCCCGAGACTTCGACCAATCGTCAACAACGATAAGATCAGCCCCCTGGACGTCCGCGAAAAGCAGTTATGTCAGGTGCTTTGTGCTTACCGCATTTTCTTACCTTTCGTTGGTATTACCGTTTCCTCCCGCGAGAGTGCCGCCTTCCGTAACGGCATTGTGAAGATCGCCGCAACAAAGGTCTCCGCAGGTGTTTCTACCGGCATCGGCGACCACGAAAGCAAATATACGGGCAAAAAAGCCGACGACACACAGGGCGACGAGCAATTCGAAATCGACGATAACCGCAGTCTTGAGAAAATGTATAAGGATATTGCACACGAAGGCTTACAGCCGGTTTTGAACGATTATCTATATGTGTGAGGTGCAGAAAATGAAAAAGTTTGATCCCAGTTTATATTTTATTACCGACAGCACAAGCTACACCGAGGAAGAATTTCTCTATCGTGTTGAACAAGCGCTCATTGGCGGCGCAACCCTTCTTCAGCTTCGTGAAAAGAATAAAAGCACCCGTGAATATATTGAGCTGGCAGAGAAGGTGCACGTCATTGCCAAGCGCTATAACGTGCCGCTGATCATAGACGACCGCGTGGACGTGGCGCTTGCCATTGATGCCGAGGGCGTTCACGTGGGCGCCGAGGATATGCCCATTGCAACCGCAAGAAAACTTATGGGCAATGAAAAGATCGTAGGTGCAACGGCAAAAACGGTTCCTTGGGCAAAGGATGCCTACGAGCAGGGTGCCGACTATCTCGGTGTGGGAGCCATCTTCCCAACCACCACCAAGGTAAAGACCGTTCTGACTTCCACCGATACACTTCGGGATATCTGCAAAGCCGTCCCGATTCCCGCCAATGCCATCGGCGGTTTAAATAAGGACAACATTGACGTTCTTACAGGCATTCCCATTGCCGGAATTTGTGTGGTATCTGCCATTATGAAAGCAGAGGATCCGAGAACTGCGGCGGAGGAATTGAAAGCAAGAGCACAGGAGCTTGCTCTGATATAAGAAACAAGCGGTAAATTGGGGGCACCACCTTATGCCGCTATACAAAACAGTGCTGAAAACCGAAAGGAGTATTGATTATGAAAATGAAAACAGCATTGACCATTGCAGGAAGCGACTGCAGCGGAGGCGCCGGTATTCAAGCAGATTTGAAAACAATGACGATGAACGGTGTTTATGCAATGAGTGCCATCACGGCACTGACGGCACAGAATACCACCGGCGTAAGAGCGATCCGAGAGACAACGTCCGAATTTTTGGAACAACAGCTGGATGCAGTGTTCGAGGATATATTTCCGGATGCAGTCAAGGTAGGAATGGTATCTTCTTCGGAACTGATCTGCGTGATTGTGAACAGACTCCAATATTATCACGCTGAAAATATCGTTGTAGATCCCGTGATGGTGTCAACAAGCGGCTCCGCGTTGATGAAGCGCAATGCGGTACGGACCTTGACAGAGAAGCTTCTGCCCATCGCCACTCTCGTCACGCCCAACATCCCCGAAGCAGAGGTGCTTTCGGAAAAGACCATAGCAAGCAAAGAGGATATGCTTTCCGCGGCAAAATTCATCGGGGATACATACGGCTGCTCCGTTTTGCTCAAGGGGGGGCACAGTGTGAGCGATGCCAATGATCTTCTGTATGCAAACGGCGGAGCGGTTTGGTTTGAAGGAAAGAGGGTTAACAATCCCAATACCCACGGAACCGGATGCACGCTTTCCGCCGCCATCGCTTCCAACCTTGCCAAGGGCTTTGATCTTGCCGAGTCCGTAAAAAGAGCAAAGGAATATATCTCCGATGCTTTGGCAGCTATGCTTGATTTGGGAAAGGGCTCGGGCCCGATCCATCACGCATTTGATCTGAACGGTCGTTTTTCAAAATGAATATGCTTGAAAGGAACCGAAAAATGAGAAATTACACAACGCAAATGGATGCCGCAAGGCACGGCGTCATCACTCCCGAAATGAAAGCGGTTGCAAGAAAAGAATACCGAACCGAGGAGGAGATCCGAGAACTCGTTGCCAAGGGGCAGGTTGCGATCTGCGCGAACAAATTGCACACCTGTATCGAGCCAAACGGTGTGGGCTCGATGCTCCGCACCAAGATCAACGTCAACCTCGGGGTTTCCCGTGACTGTAAAGATTACGACGTTGAAATGGAAAAGGTTATGGCAGCCGTGAATATGGGCACAGAGGCCATTATGGATCTTTCCTCCCACGGCAACACCCGTCCTTTCCGCAGAAAGCTGACGAAGGAATGTCCTGCCATGATCGGTACGGTTCCCGTGTACGACAGCGTGATCCATTATCAGCGCGATCTCGCAACTCTCACAGCAAAGGACTTTATCGACGTAGTTCGGCTTCACGCGGAGGACGGAGTGGACTTCGTTACCCTTCATTGCGGTATCACCCGTAAGACCATTGAGCAGATCCGCAAGCACAAGCGAAAGATGAATATTGTTTCCCGCGGCGGCTCTCTCGTGTTTGCCTGGATGTGTATGACGGGCGAGGAAAACCCCTTTTACGAGTATTACGATGAGATTCTTGAGATCTGCCGTGAGTACGATGTGACCATCTCTCTCGGCGATGCTTGCCGTCCCGGTTGCCTTGCAGACGGAAACGATGTATGTCAGATCGAGGAGCTCGTGCGGCTGGGTGAGCTTACCAAACGTGCTTGGGAGCGTGACGTGCAGGTCATGGTAGAAGGCCCCGGTCATATGCCGATGGATCAGATCGAAGCCAATATGAAAATGCAGCAGACCATCTGCCTGGGTGCTCCCTTCTACGTACTCGGTCCCATCGTTACCGATATTGCTCCCGGATATGACCATATCACCTCTGCCATCGGCGGTGCGATTGCTGCCGCAAGCGGCGCGGCTTTCCTTTGCTACGTAACCCCCGCCGAGCATTTGGCACTTCCCAACTTGGATGACGTGAAGCAAGGCATCGTTGCATCCAAGATCGCAGCACACGCCGCAGATATTGCAAAAAAGATCCCCCACGCAAGAGATATTGACGACCGTATGGGCGATGCCCGTCGGAGGCTTGATTGGGAAGAACAGTGGGCGTGTGCACTGGATCCCGAAACCGCCAAGCGCATCCGTGACGAGCGCAAGCCCGAGCACGACGATACCTGCTCCATGTGCGGCAAATTCTGCGCAGTCAGAAGCATGAACAAGGCCCTGAACGGAGAGTATATCGATATTCTGTAAGGCGGTATGATTCGACAGCTTTGATATAAACCATAATAATATCAGAGCTTTCTCCGAAGAAAATTGCAATCCAAAGGGACGGATATAGGTTTTATAAAAAATATTATCTGTTGAATATTGTTTCGTTTTATGCTAAAATGAGAAAAAGAAACAAAGAAAGGCGTGATTGTTTGAAACTAGACAAAACTTCAATCAAAAACAAAATCAAATACGCCGTTCTTTGTTTGCTTCGTGCCGGTGCGGCTTTCTTCTTGGTGAACGTGGCCATCATTTTTGCCGTCTTTATCGGTTCAACGGGTTATTTTGGTTTTCACATTGAAAAAGAGCTTATCGTTTTACCTTTGTTTTATATTTTGCCCCCGATTCTCTATATCTTTTTTGAAGAATACAATCAGGATAAGAAAGCAAGAGTGACGGTTTTCTATACACAAAAGCCCGGTATTCTGAAAGCTTTTGCCGATTCATTTCAATCTCGCTATTTTTGGGCTTCAGTGCTTCCGCTTTTGTTTCTGCTCTTCTTTTTTGACATCGGAAACGTTTTGATTCTGCTTTGTCCCAAAAGCCTGAAACGAATTTTTTTGATCCGAACTTTATTTGAAATATTACTGTATTTGATTCCCGAAACTATCGTTTTTCTTTTCGCGGAAGGAGCACTTCGTCGGGACTGGTACAGATGCTGGAAAATGAACTGCTTTCAAGAAGAGAAAGAGAAAGCAAAATTGAATCCAATCCCCAAAGGGCGGTGCGTATTCAACGTTGCAATCACGGTGTTTGGAGGAGCATTGATTCATATCTTTTTCCTCACCATATTGGGTTTAATCGGTTCAATTACTTCTTTGGTTGTAAGAGATGCTTTGTTAACCTTTTTGGCTTTGTTGGCAGTTTGTCTTGTTCCGTTTTTGCGGTGGCTGAGAGCGGCATCCGCCAAAACTCAATTCAAAAAAAGATTGCTGAAAACTGTACAGGATCACAACTTTCATTTTGAATGGAACGTGCGACCTTTAAAGAATTCTCAAGTTTGTTCCGGTCAAGTAGATTTTATTCTGGAAACAAAAAAAGAACGGATTGCAGGCTCTTTTCTTCCCGTTCACAGTAAGCGAGCTGTTATATATTTTTTGGATGAGATTTTCTACTGCTTTGAAAAGCGATTCTTCTGGTGGTGGATCTTTTATCCCAAGCACAAATATATATTTGATGCAAATTCCGATCAAAAGCCGCTAAAAAAGGTTTTGATCCTTACCCAAGAAAGCGGCAACATTCGTGTGGGAGATGAAGACGTATCCAAACCTTCGTATATTACAGATACTGTAAATGGATACGAAATTCACAGCGAATATACGTTCTTCAATTACATAGACCGTGCGAACAGATTGTTTTAAAAGTGAGGTCAACGATGAAATTACCGAGCGATATTCAAAACTATGCAAAAAAGCAAATGGTAAAAAAGATCTTGCTATTTTTGTGTTATTTAGCGCTGAGCGCCCTTATTTTGTGGGGGCTGATTCCGTCGCTCTCTCGGCATATGGGATTTATTCCGATTCTTTTATTATGTCTTGGGGCAATCGGAGTTTCTGCATATTTTTCCAAGGTTTTCTTTCTCGTCATTGACCGTAACTGGAAGGGAAAAATACTGGACGTAAAAGTGGAGACAAAAACCGGTTCCTATTCTCACTACGGAAAGACAAGGCTTTGCGAGAAGAACACCATTCTTTTGGTCGTTGAAAAGGAGAATGGAAAGCAAATCGGAGTTACTGCCGAAACGTTCGTCAGCAAATCCGAAGGCGGAGAAAACGTACGGATCGGAAGAGAATATCAATATGCCGAGCACGTGTTGTGCGGCAAACCTGAAGAATTTCTGAGAAAGTACCACGTTGGTGACACGGTATATCATTTCCGTGGAATTGATCGGAATCTATACATACCTGCCTCCCTCCAATCTTTAACTACTTGCATCGTGTGCGGAACAGAAAATGACGTTACAAAAGACGTTTGTTACCAATGCGGGCATAGTCTGATAAAACCATAGGAGAAATGTGATCAGCATTGCTCACAGGGGACGTACATTTTTTGAGTAAGAAAAACGGAACCGGTAAAAAAGTTCCGTTTTATTTTTGGATGCGTCGGTTGACATTCATTGCCGTTTGTGATATTTTCTAAATGTTACAAACACACAGAACAGGAGTTTTCTTATGTACATTGATGCTTTGGATATTTACTATGTACGCCATCCCTTGATTGAACCCTGGACCACTGCCTACGGTTCCGACCCGGACATTCGCTCTGTTATGGTCAAAATCACCAGTGGTTCAGAAACTGCGTGGAGCGAATCCACTCCCCTGCTGGCACCCACCTATTCCCCCGAAAGTGCTTTTGGAACCTACTATACCGCCAAGGAGTTTTTGGCTCCGCTGGTTTTGCACAAGGACTTTTCCTCTGCTCAGGAGATCAATCAGGCGATGTCCGTGATCAAGGGCAATCCCTTTGCCCACGCAGCCATCGAGATCGCCTGGTGGACGATGCAATCCAAGCTGACCAAGACCCCCTTACACACCCTGCTGGGCGGTAGCGATGACGAGGTGGACGTAGGTGCCGATTTCGGTCGTCAGTCCTCTATCGACGTTCTGCTGGAGCGCATCGACGGTGCCATTGCAGAAGGGTTCAAGCGCATCAAGCTCAAAGCCATGCCCGGTTGGGATCTGGAGATGCTCAAGGCAGTTCGCAGTACCTTCCCCAAGCACACCTTCCATATCGACTGTAACTCCGGTTATACACCGGAGGATCTGCCCCTGTTCAAGGAGATCGACAAGCTGGGCCTTGCAATGATCGAGCAACCTCTGTTTCACGCCGATGTGATCGACCACGCCAAGCTGCAGCATCAGCTGGATACCCCCATCTGCTTGGACGAGAGCCTGACCTCTCCCTATATGGCAGAAAAAGCCATTGAGCTGGGTGCCTGCAAGTATATGAACATCAAGCCCGGTCGATGCGGGGGTCTGTACAATTCCAAAAGGATCAACGAGCTTGCCCAAGAAGCCGGTATCGGCTGCTGGATCGGCGGTATGCTGGAAAGCTCCGTCGGTGCAGGAATCTGTCTCGAGCTTGCAGCCATGCCCAATATGGCTTACCCCAGTGACCTGTTCCCCACCAGCCGGTTCTACACCCAAGAGATCTCCAAGGAGTCCGTGGTGTTCTCAAGCCCGGCAAAGATGAAGCCCTCCAACGCCTGCGGCAACGCCTTTGTCCCCGAGGAAGACCGCCTTGCCGAGCGCATCATCGAGCATACTCATCTGGAATGATAAAAACGGTGTTTTGGTTAAAATCAACCCGTGAAAAGAAAAACTCCCGAAGGCTACTTGCTTCGGGAGTTTGCAAATTCAATTTGTGTTTTCTTTGGCGGTGTTGATGGAGAGGGTTTTGCTTCGTTCGAGTATGAAAGTGAAATATCCTTCGGATATGAAATAATGACCCGAGGTCATTGTGAAATATTCGGCGTTTCACCGAATGTGAAATGAAATAAATCCCCCAACGCCCGCAGGCATTTCACATTGCGAAGCAATATTTCACACGCGAAGCGTATTTCACAAATCCCGCACGGGATTTATTTCGTTGAAAAAAGCACTTGCTTTCGCAAGTGCTTTTTTCTGGTGCCGGAAGTTCGTGGTGGGAAAAACTCACCGAAAAGGATAAAGTTCTTTTCCCTTTGAAGAATCGGAGGAAAACAGCATTCCCCAAATAACCTCTAAAATAGCAAAAATAAATCTTCCTTTTTCTCTCTCATCGTCTGGAAAACTGGATTTTTGGAAAAAGAATTTTTTCCAAGGACTTTCAAGGGGAAACCGCCCTCTCTACCTCCGATCTCCTTGGAAGTTTCTTGGGAATCCGGAGATTGCTTATTTACAATTCAATACTTTTTAGTGACAACCGCTTTTCTTTGATCGAAAGGCGGTTGCTTTCTTTTTGGAAATTTGCGTGGAAAAAGGCGGTGGAAAAGATTTTTTGAAGGAGATATACTAAAATACTAAAAAGAACGGAGATCGTGAAAATGAGTAAAAACTCAAAACCCGTATTGAACGGAGTTTATGAAGCCATCAGCGAATTGATCGGGTTTGATAACACGGTCGAAATCTATAAGCATTTCGCAGGAAGCCAAGTGAATTTTCCGACACGACTCTTTTCAAAGGAATTTGTCTTGCAAGAAGCCATCCAAAATTACGATGGAACCTCGGCTTCCATCAATAAAATTGCTGTGAAATACAAATATAGCGAGCGTACCATTCGCAAATTGTTGCAGGAGCATTTGGAAAACGAGGATAAGTGAGGGATTGGAATGTCAAGCGTAAGAACGGTATGGATTTCCAAAAGAAAAACGTATAGCGAAGTAAAAGAAGATCTGGAAAGAAGGAAACTCAAACTTATGGATTCCTTAATTTCTGCAGAGGGAATGAGTGAAACTGATCTTGAGTGCAAAACACGAATTTGTCATACCGAAAAAGCCGATGGCAAGGAGTATTACAAGTGTTCCATAGCTTACTATTATTTGTCAGACTATAAAAATGCAACGATTGAAAAACTTCAAGAAAATCTTACGAATGCAAAAGAAGAACTGGAAGAATTGGAAGAAGAGATAGAAGAAATTGAAGATCTGGACGGAGATGAACTGGGTGACTTCGATTTCGAATCCCAAGAGGAATATGAAGAAAGACTGGATGAATTGGACGAAGAAATATATTTTCTACAACAAGATATCGAAATGATAGAGAAATATTTGAATGAGAAAAAGGACTGATAAGGAATGTTGATAAAGTGATGATACTAAAAGTTCTATTGCTTTTGGCTTGCGTGTTCCTTTTGGCAACAAATGTCGGAAGAAGTCTATTGATGAAGCTTCTTGGCAAGCTTCCGAGAGTGATCGGATATGGATTGATTATTGGCTTAATTCTCTATTTGATCTATATTGTTGTCGCTTTGATACTCGCAAGTCTATGGAAACTGTTTTTAATTCTGTTAATTGCAATCGTAATTTTGATACTGATTGGGATGATGAAGAAGTGAGAGTATAATTGCAAAGTCTATGTTTGCAGTTAAGAATAAACGAGAGGAGGTGAAAAAAATGGGATTGCTCGGCGATATTATTTTATCCGCTCTTATGAATAGTAGTAGTAAGGCTGGTGATGTTACAAGAAAAAGCTTTAATTATCTTTCAGAAAATGATCGTGCAAGGAAAAATAGAGTGTTGATGGATGCTCAACGAAAAGCACACAATCAAGGAAATAAAGAACTGGAAGAAAGAATTAAAGCAGAGCGAAAAAAATACAAATAACACAAAGTTTTAATCAGTATTTTTTCGTTAATTTAATTAATCATTTTGGAGGGATTTATTATGAGTGTTGGAAACAAAAATGCAAAGAATTGCTATACTTGTAGATATTGGACTGGTTGCTCAGTTCGAGTAAAAGATAAAACCTTTGTTGACTATAATCAGTCTGAAGAAGCTACTTGTAATTTAACAGGTTTTAAGAAAAAAGCATGGATGCATTGTAGTGATCACGAAAAAAGATGGGATTTCTAACCAGTACATATTAATAGTTAGCACTCAAACCATACAACCCCGTTTGCATTTGCAGACGGGGTTCGTTTTATATATACATACAAAAAAATAAAGGAGTGAAAATATTGATAAGCATAGTGAAAATAGAAGAATTTGAAAAACTGAAAAGAACCAACATTCCCAAAGCGTTCCGCGATTATGTGGAACGCTATTTTCTTGAAATGACAAAAAGATTTTCCGTAAATGATCTTAGTGGAATCGGAACGATGTTTGTAATTGAATCTGCAGAAGATATTGAAAAATACGGATTAGAAGCATTTTTATTAAAACACCCTCCTTGTCGAGTGGTAGGAATGACTTTGTTCGAGAAGAACGAACCGCTATTTATTACACATATTTTAGTAAAAGAAATGGATTCTGCGGCAGTTAATATCTTTTCCGAAGAAAAATATGTTCAACACATTATTTCAAATGTATATAAAGGGGAGGTGAGCTGATTGCGATATTTTATGATCGGATTCTTTGGGACGATGGCGGTACTTTGTATCTGCAGTAGAAAAACGAAAAAAGAAAGTAGGTGATAAAATGTTTATGGCATTAACCGTTTCCGTTGTTGCAGTAGAATCTTTGCTGGAAGGCTCAATGTGTGCGATTGCCATTTGGAGCGGAAGGAAGATCAAGAAAGGAGTGTTGATCCATTGATAAAGGTTTCAAAAGCCGAAGATATTTCTAAAATATCAAATACTTACGTCCGGCAATACGTTGAAAAGTTGTTTCATCACTTGATAGACGTATATAAAGAAGAATGCACCGATGGAAATTTGGATTCCGTTGGTGCAATTTTTTGTGTTGAAGCGAAGGAGAAATTTTTACAACCCGAATTATTTGGACTTGTAAATCCTGTTACTGAATCAAGCTTTGAATATATTGATGAAATCGGAGAGGGATTTTCAGTAGGTACGATTATTACTAACAATAGCTTTGCTATTACTATTATTTCTGCAACTACAAATTTTGAAAGGATATAAAAAATGAATAATACGATTGAATTTACAAGCGACATTAAAACAACGGCGGTATTTTCCAAGGATCACAAAAAACGCTATCTTTTGAAAATGGAATGGGATGCGAAAAAAGCAAAAGCGTGTATTATTATGACGTATCCAAGTACGGCTAATGAATATGAACTCGATCAAACATCAATGCTTGTCCGAAACAATGCAGTTGCGCAAGGCTACGGATCGATCTCCATTGTTAACGTCTTTTGCGGTCTTGATTTTGCAAAACCCGAGACGGATAGAACAAACAGTTCAGTAATCGCGGAGGAATGCACCAAGGCAGACATCATCATCGTAGCATACGGAAGAGGAACTTCACACACAGAACAAAAAGAACAGTTGTACGAAGCTCTGAAAAAACAATTCAAGGAGAAGCTGTATACAATCATTGACTCAGCATGTGCGCCTTTCTCGCACCCTCTTTCCCCTCGGGCAAGAGTGTGGGTGGTTGAGAAAATAAAAAATGCTGATTGATACATATTGTTTGTTTTAAAAAATGGCAAAGGTGACCGTTTGGTTGCCTTTGCTATTTTTATGTGTAGATTCTTTTTTTCTGTGTTTTTCGATATGTGTATGAATAATTCCCCAAGTTTTGTATATGCTTATCATAAGCTCGGGAAAACTTTCCCAGCTAATACTGAAGAAAGGAGGAAAAACGTTGTGAAAGTAAATGTATTAAACAAATTCAAAGCACTTGATGACCGCATCAGCGGATTCACTCCAATGATAATTTCTGATGAAGAATATGAGTTATATGAGGATATGAGCGAAAACGGATTCATCAAAACACCTAAATGGATAATTTTTATGCACAAAAAGAAATCAAAAGATAATGTCACAAATTATTTGAAACCTATTTCAACGTATATAAATGTTATTGCATCTCAACAAGACATATCAACATCGGAGAGAAAGTATAAGATTGAGCTTTTTAACGGTGAAAAAAATATCATTATTTCGGTAGATAGTTCCGTATTATGTTCATCTGGTGTAAAAATTCTTTTGCAGAGTGGTTGTATCTATGATGAAAACAATGTGAAATATCTGCTTCTCTATTTAGCATCATCTGCTTGCAATGCTCCTATTGAAAATGTTCATTCCACGTTAGGATGGCGATTTGATGAAGAAGAACCTATATTTTTAGGGTCGGAATGTGTTAGCAAATTAGATATTCAAAGTCAGTACGTTGGAAATCTTGATATTAGAAAATGTGGTTCAATTGAGGCATATTTTGAAATGATTAGATCTGAAGTATTAGGAAATATAGCCTTGGAATTTGCATTTGTGTTAGGACATTGCTCTCCTATTCTGGGGTATATCAATCATTTTCGTGATCTTGGGTGTTTGCTTTTTAACTTTGGTAACGTATCAAGTCGAGGGAAATCTACTGTGGGTGAGCTCAAAACTTCCGCTTTTGGAAATCCGTCTGTAGGCAAGGCATTTCTCTCAACGTTGGATGGAACGGAGCAATCATTGGTGACCTTCACCAGCAATGCGGATTCCCATCCAGTTGTTTTCGATGAGGTTGGTACGATCGGTGCGAAAAATTTGCGTAAATTGCTGTATCAGTTGGCTTCGGGAAAAGAGAGAAGTCGCAATACCAAGGAAGGCAAGAACAAAGAAGCAAAAACTTTTAACTCGGTAATTTGCACAACTGCAGAAACACAGATCTTAGACGAGTCTGTTCCCGATGGTCTTAGAAGCCGTGTCTTTGAGATCGCTAGCGATTTGACAACATCGGCTGACAATGCGGATCGTATTAAAAAATGTGTGTATTCCAATTACGGTCATACGGGCATTGAATTTGTAAAATTCATTGTAGCCAATAAGCTTGATACGATCTTAGAAGATTATGATAATTGCTACAATTTCTTGATTGAGCTTTACAAAAAAAACGACTTTGAATTTGGAAAACTCACAAGAAGAATACTCTCGAAATTAGCGATTGTTTTCTTAACGGCGAACTATCTGCAAAAATGCTTTCCAGAGATCGGTATTGATCTGAAAGCTATTGTGAAATTTATCGTTGATCTGGAGCGTTCCGTTGCGGATGAACGTGACATAAGTGATAAAGCTTTAGATTGCATTATACAGTATGTTTCAACTCACAAGAGTGCTTTTATCATCGATTGCAACGAAAACTATTTATCAAGGATAGAAGGGAAAATTTCGAAAACAGGTATAACGATTCTAAAATGTGTTGTGGAGAAAATTTTATCTGAAAATGGTTTTGAAGCACCAAAAATGATCTATAAGCGTTGGCAAGATAAAGGAATTATTGAATGCGAACGGGATCGCCCATATAAGCGCAAAAAACTCGCGGTCAATTTACCCATACAGCCAATTTTTATCTTTGATCTTTCAAAGTATAACAACTAAAAAAAGAAAGGACGGTTTATAATATGAAATTTATCCCAAAAAATGTGGTAGGTCATTTTCCTGCCGAAAAAAAGTACAAAGGAGTTATTGTAGAACAAAAGCCGACTCCCGATGAGAGATATCTGTGGCTTCTTATTGAGGTGGAGGGGAAGAGTAGTATGCTCAATATTACGATTCCTACTGGCTCAATGTTGTTCAACACCTTTGCCACGGCATTTGCCGATTCAAATGGAGAGGTAGATACCAAAGATTTTATTGATACAGAGATTGAATTTACGCTGAAAGACAGAGAGATCAATGGAACGATATATTCTAGGTTCGCTACACTTGAAGCTGTGATGGAAAGCTAATTTTGGTAATGTTATGGAAATGTCTATCATCGAAGTATCTACTTCCAGAAAAGCTCTAAAATTTGAAGATAATATACCGAAAACTGAGTGCATTCAACAGGAACCAATTTCAAACGAAGAACAGATTGAATTTCTTACCCCAATGACTGATTTGATTGCCCAAATGATAATTGTTGATATTGATAAAGAATAACCTAATAATGAAAACAACGATCTTGGTAGGAAAATGCTTCTACCAAGATCATAAAAATATATTATATTTCAAACTAAAAGAAAGGACTGTAATGATATGAGACTGAACGAACACGATATGATAAACATTATCGGTAAAATGCAAGGCAAAGAATCAATGATCCCTGCGTGTGGCTATTGCAGATTCTCCACGGATATGCAAAGAGAAGAAAGTATTGAGGCTCAAATGAGAGCAATTGAGGAGTATGCAAGTAAGAACGGTTATAAAATCGTGGAGTGGTTTTGTGACCGAGCTGTCAGCGGCAAGACAGTTAACCGCCCCGAATTTCAAAGAATGCTTGATATGGTTGGCACAGATGATTGTCCTTTTCGGGCGGTTATCATTCACAAGATGGATCGATTTTCCCGAAATGCTGCTGATGCTCTTCGATATAAAGATATACTGAGGGATTATTCTATAGAGCTTGTTTCAACTGTTGAAAAAATTCGAGACGATGCCAATGGCAGATTGTTATACGGCATAATGTCTAACATAAACCAATACTATATAGACAACCTCGCTACAGAAGTGTTGAAAGGAATGAAAGAGAACGCTTTTAAATGTCAATGGAACGGTGGGAAACCTCCTCTTGGGTACGATGTGGATCCAACAACGAAAAAGCTGATCGTTAAGGAGGAGGAAGCTATAATAGTACGCAAGGCATTCGCGCTTGCTGCTAAGGGATATGGGTATAACAAGATCATTCAAGAGTTAAACCGCCATGGGTACAAAACGAAGGCAGGTAATCCATTCGGAAAAAATTCTTTATATGATCTGATTCAAAACGAACGCTATTACGGAGTATATATATTCAATCAAAGAGCGAAAAGATCTTCCAATGGTACAAGGAATATGCGCAAGCATAAAGATGAATCCGAGATCATTCGCATAGAGGGAGGCAATCCAGCCATCGTCTCGAAAGAACTTTGGGACAGAGCCAATGCCTCCCGAAGAATTTCTTCCAAGCTTTCAACCAGTGCAAAGTATGACTATATCCTTACTGGGTTGATCCATTGCGGAGAATGCGGAAGAAAGATGTGCGGAAATCGCAGGCACGGCAGTACCAAATCCTACCTTACTTATCGTTGCAATAAATCCTCAAATCAATTAAATTGTGCTTGTAAGGAGATTCACGCAGACGTTTTGGAATCCTTTGTAATCGACAATTTGATGAAACACTTCTTTGACCCACAAATCATAGATGTAATAACGGAGCAAGTAAACCAAAAAATCAAGGACATAACAAGCAAAGAAAACGAGTTCGTTGTTGAAGCGAGAAATGCGCTGAAAGGCTTGAATCTGGCGAAGAATAATCTTGTAGAAGCCATTGCCCATACTGGGTACAATCCTACAATCGGTGATAAGATTGAGTCCATCGAAAAACAGATTTCTGAATATCAATCCATCATTGATGAGAGTGAAAAAGGCAAGGAAGAAATCTCAATCAGTCGTGAGGAAGTGGAGACTAAAATCAAGCAATTAAGGGAGGATATTTTACAGAGAAAACACGTGGATTTGACGAAAATGATGCTCCAGCAGTACATTGATAATATTGTGATCGATAACTATACCATCAAGGTGACCTACAAGGTCACCTTTTCTGTTGCCATTGACGGAGAGGAGGTTGAAATATCTTATAAACATATCGTAAAAGAAGCACGGAAAAAGCTTCAAAAAGGGAGTTTGCCGTGTGTCGAAACACTCCCAAAAACCAAAGGATCATAGAAAAACCGCCGTTTTTGTGAGTGTTGGTGCCGACCCGTGAAAAGAAAAACTCCCGAAGCATATAGCTTCGGGAGTTTGTTGGTGCCGGAAGCGGGGGTCGAACCCGCACGGTATCGCTACCACTGGATTTTGAGTCCAGCACGTCTGCCAATTCCATCATTCCGGCGTACGGCTTATTGTATCACAAACGAGAAAGAAAATCAACAGTTTTTCAAAATTTTTATTTTTTTATTTCTATGTCTGTGTCTCTGGAAAAAAAGGATTTGCGAATTCGTTTTTCCTGTGGTATAATATGAGCAAATCCTACCTTAGGAGGTATTTATGAAAAGCAAAATTCGTGCCCTCGCTTTTGTTTTGACCCTTTGTACATTGCTATCTACGGTGCTTTCCTCCTGTTCTTCTTCTCTGGAAGCACCGGAAGCTCCCAAGCAGACTCAGACCGCAGAGCAAGCTGCTCCTGTGAATAAAAACAACGGCAAAAAGGATTCCTTGATCACCACCGGCCAGGCGGCCCCCGCGGCAACCGAGGAGGACCTGAAGGCTTTGGAAGCGCTTTACACAGGACGCACGGCATATTACGGAGATATCCACTGCCACCCCATTGCAGGCGTAGCCAAGGATGGTAAACGAACCCTCGCCGAGTGGAAGGTAAAAATGGTTGAGGAGGATGTGGATTTCGTCGCCTTTATGAATCACAAACAGGTGGCTCACATGTACGAGGCGGAATGGGATGACACACTGTTCATCGGCGGTACCGAGCCCGGAACCGGCATTACGGACAGCAACGCAAAAAATCCCAGCGTTCATTACAATATGTTTTTCCGAGAGCCCGAGTTTCTTTTGGAGCTGCTTGCGGAATTTCCCGAGTACAAGTACACCGGCGGCAAGGATGGAATCGCCTACAATATGGGCACCTTTTCCTATCCGAAATTCACCACCGCACGCTTTCAGCAGTTGATCGAAGCAGTTAAAGCAAAGGGAGGACTTTTCGTCAACGTACACCCCAAGCAGCAGATGGAGTCCTCCAATCCCGAGGATTACTACTTTGCAGATTACACGGGTCTTGAGGTTTTCTACGGCTATCGCGGTACTATTGTCGGCCAGGACACCAAGGACAACTACAAGCTCTGGACCGATCTTCTTGCCTCCGGCAAGCGCCTTTGGGCAACCGCGGGGAGCGATAGCCATCAAGATGCTACCAATGCGGCTTTGACCTGTATTTACTCCGAAGAACAAAAGGATCAGGCTTATCTGGATCAGCTTACCGTAGGTGATTTCACCGCGGGCTTTGTAGGAATTCGCATGGTGATCGGCGATGCAAAAATGGGATCTTCCACCGATTTTGCAGGCAAACGCCTTGTGGTTTCCGTGGGAGATATCCATTCCTCCATGTATAAAGAGGAGCACACCTACCTCGTCAATATCATTTCCAGCGAGGGTGTCGTTTACACCGGAACTTATAACGGAGTGGATCCCGTGAGCTTTGCAATCGATTGCGATGAGAACGTGGATTTCTACCGCGTTGAGGTATTGGACGAAAAGAGAAGCACTCAGCCGATCATTGCCATTGGAAACCCCATCTGGAACGACTGAAACGGAACAGAGAAAAAGCCATCGTCAGATGGCTTTTTCTTTTGCTTTCTTTTTGATTTTTTGCAGGGCGGTGGGAATGGCGTAGGCATTTTCGATGCGGTCAAAGCTTTCCCACACAAACCCTTTCGCTTCCTTTGAGCAATACGCGAGATACCCCGTCATATGCCACTCCAAATGGGTAAAAATATGGGTAGCCTTCCCCAAAGAGATCAATTTTTCCGGAGAAAACCCCTCGCTTTTCAAGTAGCGCTCTGCATCGGAGGAGGACAGCGCGGAATCGGTGGAATAAAACTCCCACATTCCCGCCAGAAGTCCTTCTTCGGTTCTTTTCCGCAAAGCAATCTTTCCGTTACAGTAAAGAACGAATACGGTTTTCTCCAAGATTTTTCTTTCTTTTTTCGGACTTTTCACGGGAATACTTTTCCAAAGGCCGTCCTTGGAAGCACAAATATCCCGTATGGGACAAACGGAACAAAGCGGAACGCCGGCAGGGATGCAGACTCGCTCCCCCAACTCCATAATCCCTTCTGTCAAGTCCCCCGCAGCAGAACCCGTCGGATATACCTTTTCCAAAAGGGCGGAGATCTTCTTTTTGGTATCGGGCAGGGCAATATCGCTCTCATCCCCCAAAACTCGGGTCATCACACGCAAGACGTTTCCGTCTAC
Source organism: Oscillospiraceae bacterium (assembly GCA_015065325.1). Lineage (GTDB taxonomy): Bacteria > Bacillota > Clostridia > Oscillospirales > SIG627 > RGIG5579. The sequence continues at coordinate 47,843 of SVQO01000012.1, forward strand.
GGCAGGTGCAGGCTCTCCGAAAGCAATGGATGCGATAGCTCCTGCGGTGTATTCACCGATGCCGGAAAGTCGGCGTAGATCCTTTGCCTTGCGGGGCATTTCACCTCCGAAATCTTCCATAACCTTCACCGCCGCTTTCTTCAGATTACGGGCACGCGAATAATAGCCAAGGCCTTCCCAAAGCTTCAGAAGCTTATCCTCGGGACAAGCGGCGAGAGCGGCTACGTCGGGGAGTTGATGCAAAAAGCGATGATAATAAGGAATAACCGCTTCAATTCGAGTCTGCTGAAGCATCACCTCCGAGATCCAGATCCGATACGGATTTCTGCCCTCGCGCCAGGGCAAAAGCCTTCCCTCGCTGCGAAACCACTCCACTACAAGCGACGCAAATTCATTCGGGATCACCTTCTCCCCTCCTTCCCTTTTCTGTATTTAGTATAACATATTCCAGCGCTTCATACAAGAAAATATCAGCTTTTTCACAAAAAAGGTCAGCCATCGGTTTGATGACTGACCTTTAAAATTTTGCGGGATTTTACAGAGCCTGTGCCTTCTCTACGTAGGCCAGCAAAGCTGCGGATACGGGAGCAAAGTCATTGTTTGCTGCAATGTAGTTGGCGCAGGGATAAGCTACACTGTTGGAGCAAGCGGCAAGCTCGGTTCCTGCAGTGTTCTTCACGGTGAGGGTAAATACCTCATCCATAGAAGCAACGTCGAGTCTGAGAGAGATTACCACGTTGTAAGCAGAGTTTCCGTCAAAGGGAGTAACAACCACGCGGGAGGAATCCAGAACACCGGTTGCGCTGGTTGCCACAAAGGAAAGATCCTCGATGGAAGCTGCCTTCAGGTAGAAGTTCAGGGAAACCTCTTTACCGATGGAAAGACCGGTTCCTGCAAAAGCATAGCCTGCTGCATAGGAAGCAGCGCTTGCCTTACCGTTGTAAGTGCCGGTGTAGGTGATCTCGCTGTAATAATCGGAAACGGAAGCTTCGCCTGCGTAAAGCTTCTCAGCTTCTACGCCGTAGTTGTAGATCGCTTTCAGAAGTGCTACAAGCTCGGGAGAATCAACGGAATTATCAATACCGACCTGGAGAAGCTGGTAAACCGTGTAATCGGTGCAGGTTCCTGCAAAGTCCAGAGTTATGATCTGACCGTAGCCAAACGCTGCAACGGAGAACTCGCTCTTGATCTTTGCGTATCCGGAAACGATCTCAACGTCGCTGAGAGATGCAACGGTACCGCTTGCCAGAACGTCGTCACCGCAAGTGATTCTGTAAGTAAAGTTTCCTGCATTGGTAAGATATGCTTCCAAAGCACTCTTCTCTACGTAGAAGTTAACCTGGAGGTTGTTATCCAAAACGAAGTTGATCGCTGCAAGGCCGGGGGTTGCCGCTACCGTAGGAGCAGAAGCATTGTCAGTACCTACCAGTGCAGTACAAGAAACATTGGTCGTGCCTTCTCTTACGTCGTTTTCGTTATCGAGTCCAACCGCCTTAGAAACGATCTCAGCGGAACCGGAGAGCCCGGCTTCAGCATTTGCAAAGGAGATCATAGAAAGGTCTTTTTGTGCAGGAACGGTTACGTAAACGTTTCCATCCACCCAATCCTCAGTCTGGATAAACGTCACTTCTCCGAGGATCTCATCGAAGTTCAGGAAAGAGTTGCCTGCAATATAAATGGGCTTAGCTGCACCGTAAAGAACGACTGTATCCTTAGGTCTCTTTTTCAAATTCTCAAGACCGTAGCTCCAATAAACCTTCGCACCTTCCACACCGTAGTCCGTGTAACGGCATCCGAAGAACAAAGGACAATCGCTTTCGTCGGGCTTGATATCGAGCTTGACTTCGCTGCAATTTTTACTTGCAGAATCCTGATACATAGAGGGGGAGAGACGGTCACCGTTGAAGGTGCCTCCGGCGATCAAAGAATGGATCTTGTTAATGGTAGCAATTCTTCCGCCCAAATATACCCTCTGCTCAAAGACACCGCCGTAAATGTTATTCTGCAAAAGAGGAACCTTTTCACCTGTACCGGTTGCAGAGTAGTCGCCTCCGAGGAAGCACATACGGCCTGCCTCAGAATGGAGCGCTTCCTTATGGCTACCGATAAAATGCCCGCCGTAAACGTTGTTGGTGATAGTGCCGCCCTGGCTCTTGTTGGAACCGCCGCAGAACCAAGCCTGGAACTCGCCGCCGTAAATATTGTTTACAACGTCCATCTGATTGTAGTTGCCGCCATTGGAATTGCCGTAGATAAAATACTTAAAGATGCCGCCGTAGAAGTTGTTGGTCAAAAGACTGTCGCAGGTAGCCTTACCACCGCAGATCAGCTGGGAGTTAAAGGTACCGCCGTAGAAGTTGTTGGTAAGATTACCGTTGATCTTATAGTCGTAGTCTTTATCTGCGGTTTCTGAGGAAGCGCCGTAAACGTAAGACTTAAATAAGCCGCCGTAGAAGTTGTTGGTAATGGAGCCGGAGCCGCCGCTCTGACCGCCACCATAAACACGACCGACAAAAGTCGCACCATCATAGAAATTATTGACTACCTCTGCCCCGAGCACGTTGTTTTTGGCGGCAGTGGTGCAATACACGTTTCTACTGCTACCATCGCCAAAAGTGCCGCTCTTGAATTCATTGTAAACCAATTCCTCGATATTAACGTTGGACTGGGTACCGTCTGCACAATACAGACTGCCCTTCACGTACACGTCGCCCTCAAAGGTATTGTAGAGCTTACCAATGTTGTAGGTGCCTACTACAGTACCTCCACGCGGACCGAGGTAGGTAGAACCACCGTTTAAGGTAGCGTGCTGACCGTCGGGACCGTTCTTAAATACGTTGTGGACCTCGGGACATATTACCTGAAGACCGCTGGCAACGAAGGTGGTAGCAAAAGTTCCGCCCATAAAGGTATTGTAGATTCCGCCCTTTACGGTCTGACCGCGGGGACCGCCCCAGAAGGTACCGCCGAAGGTACCGCCGTAAACGTTGGTAATCAGATCGCCCTCGAGAATACAGGTCTTGGCGCTCTCACTGTAACCGCCGCCCATGTAGATCTCTACCTTGGCAACGGTACCGCCGTAGATGTTGTTGACAACATCGCCCTTGGTCACACCGAGACGGCCGCCGTAGTAGGAGGTTCCCTTTTCAAGATTGTAGCCGTCGTAGAAGTTGTTGTAAATGGAGCCGTAAATGGTACCGCCCGCTCTGCCCATACCGCAGTACAGACCTGCTTTGAAGGTACCGCCCTTGAACTCATTGTAAATATTACCGTTCAGATAAGGAGCGGTTGACAGGCTCTTATTCTTATCCGTACCGGTGCAAAGTGCCTGATTAAAGGTACCGCCTTCTACGTTTACGTAGAGGTCGCCGTTCATCACGGGAGGAGTCAGGTAAATAATGGCTTCGCTGTTGGAGTCGGTGGAGGTGACGGAAATGCTGCAGTTATCACGGAAGTAGTATCTCAAGTCACCGTGATAAGTACCGGTGGAGCTGGAGTTTGACATACAAGCAACCCAGTTTTTCACCACGGTATCACCCTCAAAGATGGCGGTAACGCCCTCGGTTACGGCAACGTTGCCACGACCCATGGGGTTGTAGCTGGATACGGTAGCGTCCTTAAAGGTACAGGTTACGCTCTTTGCGTTGACGGAAGTACCCGTATCGGTATCAGCCAATGCGTAGACGGTACCGACGGTAGCATTTTCTACGTAGAGAGACAGATCCCAAAGGGGAGTAACCTGGTCCTGAACGTAAACGGTACAGTTGGAATAGTCACCGTTGAGCAAGGTAAGAGAGGATTTTCCCTCTACCGAAGAAGATTCATAAGCGTCGCAAAGGAGCGTCCAGGTAACTGCCTTAGACTCGGAAGGATAAGTAGAGGTGATCTCGCAATTATCGAATACGACGTCATTGGAGCCGGCGTGGATATAGCGCGTACGGTAAAGCTTGCCGTAATCGATGGGATCGGTGATGGGTGCATTGCCCTGATAATAGGGCTGCACCTGTGCACTGATAATAATATCCTTAAAGGTGATATTATTGGACAGAATGATCTTCTCGTAGGAAGTGGATCCGGAGGAATTGTAGGCGAGATGAAGGATGGTAGCCTTGCTACCTGCATCCTCGGAGGTGATGGTAAAATGCAACTTTCCTCCTGCAGAGTCCTTCGCAGTTGCACCGTCCATGTTTCTGGAGGTGGCGAAGATCTGATCCACTACGATCAGCTTCACTTCGGTGCCGGGGGCAAGCTTCATATCGTTTGCCGCTTTGGTTGCAGCCGAAATGGAAGTAAAGGCAGTGGCAGCGTCCTTTCCCGTAGTATTATTTCCGTTATCGGAAACGTAGAAAACGACGGTATTTGCTTCGGCGCTTGCCTGCATTTTCAGCAGAACGCCGGCGCCAACCACCAGCACCAAAGCCAGTGAAAGCACGATACCTTTCAGAATTTTAGAGTTCTTAAACATTGCAGAACCTCCTATGGTTTGTAAAAAGGATAGACTTCTACCCATAATAACTTATCGTCATTATAGCGTTTTTTTTTCAATTTTGCAAGAGGAAATTGTTTCTCTTGCCCTTTCTTCCCTCTTTTTTTGAAAAATTCAGCGATTTGACGAATTTTTTATTCAAAAATTGTGCAGAATACGTCCTTCTTTTTACAGCAGTAAAGATTGGATCAGCGAAAACGCACCCAAAAACAGAAAAATAATGCCATGAAGAAGAAATACGCCCGTCAGCGGAACTCTTTTCCAAAACATAACCGTCAGCACCGTTATAAAAAACAAAGCGATCCATACGCCCGCTTCTCCAATCTGCATCGGTGCGGGCGCTCCTTTGGCAAGGAATTCCACAAAATCGGGAAATTTTGCAGGCAAATCCAAAAGGAGCTTTTCCACGGAAGCGGAACAGAATGGTAAGCCGACAGTCCCCAACAGTGACAAAATCAGACAGATCTGAAAAAGCGGGATCAGGAGCACCGCGTAAAGGGGTGCAAAGGGAGAGGCGGTTCCGAACAAAATAAGCTGAACTGGCATGGTAAACACAAAGGATACCGATGCGAAAACCAAGGACAAAACCGTGGGTGTACAAAGCTTGAGAAGCGTATTCATCTTTTTCTCCGTAAATCGGAGTTTCACGTATTCACTCAGCGGGACAGCGCAGGTAACCAGTCCGAAGGTAGAGGAATAGGAAAGAAGAAACGAGGGACTTTCCAAAGCGTAGGGATTGAACACAACCAAAAGGGCGGCGGAGAAGCAAAGTGCCGTAGCAGAATCGGACCGGTACCGAAGAAGCAGTCCCGTCATAGAAAACAGGGTCATTACGCCGGCACGGAATACGGAAACGCCTGCGCCCGCCAGAAGATAAAGCACCAGGACGAAGGGATAGAGCAGAATACGGGTGGCATTTCTCGAAATCGGGAACAAATTGAAAAGACAAACCGCAAAAGCGATCGCCTGGGAAATATGCAGTCCCGAAATGGCAAGCACGTGTGAGGATGCGGTGCGGCGGAAGGCGTCCGTTTGCGTCTCGGTCAGTCCTCCCCGCTCCCCCAGGAGCACCGCAGATAAAAAGCCGCCGTTTTCCCGCTTTGAAAAATCGGACAAAAGGCTTTGGCGGACACTGCCGATCAGAGAATACAAACGGCTTTTCCCGATAACCCCGCCGTCCTTGCGGCAATAAGCTAAAAGCTCCACGCCCTCTCCCCGTTCCTCCGCAGGATCGGGACTGTGCAAATAGAGGATCACTTCCCGTTTCTCGCCCTGCTTCCAGTCTGCGTCCGTTTCCACCCTCACCCGCTTCCGAAAGCTTTTTCCGTCCAGGTGCGTCAGTGACAGATCGTAATAGCCGTCTCCTTTTTCCACCACGTAGCCTTGGGCTGCTCGGGGTGTGTGGCAAAGCTTTTCCAGCCGAGCCTTTTCAAAGCCTCTTCCTCCCATCAGCAAAAGCGCAAAGGAAAAGCCCAGCAAAACGCAAAGCAGCTGTTTTCTGTTCTCCCCCTCCCTCCGAACGGTCAAAAAGACGACGGGGACGGAAAGAAGGACGAGAAGGAGCGTAGCAAGAAAGGCGTGAAAGAGAAGAAAAAGGAAAATGCCGCCCAGCATAGGCAGCACGGTAGCATTCAACCTTTGACGGAAAAACAAGGAAGGAAAACGAGGTGCTCTTTCCATCGTTTTCCCTCCTTTCGGTCACGTTTCAGTTTACAGTCAGTGGAAGCTCTGTCAGACCCAATTCCGCGCGGGCGGCGTTAAGTCCCTCTCCCACAAGCTTCAGCGTTCTGTTGTAGGACGCTTTCGCCTCCTTGAGCGTTGCGTCGGTCAGCTTAAAGCTTTTCCAATCCGCAACGGCAAGGTCGAGAGGAACGATCTGATAGACCAGCTTTCCTCCGCGGGATTCGCGAATGACCCAGGTGGGAAGAATTTCCACTTCCTTGAGTCGAACGGAGCCGTCGCTCCATTTTTCGTAGGTGACGCCGAAGACCATTCCGTCTTCGGTATGACCGCTGTGATTATCACTGTTCATCAACGCCTTGCGCTGATTGGAAATTGCGTTGCCTGTGGAATAAATGCACAGGGTCTTATTGCCGTTTGCGGCGGTGATGGTCTCAAAAGGCTGGATCACGTGGGGATGACCGCCTACGATCACGTCCACTCCGAGCTCGCAAAGCTTTTGCGCCATTTGCTTCTGATGATCTGCGGGTACGTAACGGTACTCATAGCCCCAGTGAATATAAAACATCAGAACATCGGCACCGTTATCCTTCAATTCCTTGACGGCACGCTCCGCCTCGGCATAGAACTCTCCCAAGCGGTTTGGATCAAAGTTGCTGACCAAATCGAAGGCATCCTTGTTCAGAGTAATTCCGTTCAGTGCCTTTACACCGGAGGAGGAAACAGTAGAATAGGTAAAGCAAGCCATGCCCACCTTCACGTCATTTACGTCTCGGACCTTGTAGAAGCTCTCCTCGGTGTTATCGCGGGTGCCCAGATACTCCAGCCCCTTTTCGCGAACCACCTGAACCGTGCGCTTCAAGCCTGCGGTACGGGTATCGTAGCTGTGATTGTTGGCAGTCAGGAGCAGATCCACCCCGGCTCCCTTCAACGCGTCTACAATGCTGTCGGGACAGCTGAAGCAGGGATAGCTGCTGGGCTTTCCGCCGCCGAGGGTAACCTCCAGATTGGCTACCATACAATCGTACTTTTGAAAATAAGGCGTGATATGCTCGTAGTTCTCAGAAAAATCGTAGGTTCCGTCGGAACGGCGAGCAGCATTATATACGGGCTCGTGAATGAGTATATCTCCCGTTACGCCGATGGAAGCGGTAGAAACCACGTAAGGTTCGGGAGGCTCGGTAGGAACTTCCTCCTTTTGCTCGGTTTCGGATTTTTCGGAGGTTTTCGTTTCCGTCTTACCGAGATTGTCCTCGTTCTCGTTTTTATCCTTTTTCAGGGTACATCCCAGCACCGTCAACAAAAGTCCCAGCGCCAACGCCAGGGAAAGGAAGGTGCGGAAGGCTCTGCTTACGGAGCGTCTGCGTTTCATATTCTGTCTCCTTTCTTCAATCGTAGATGGTTTTACTGCCTTGATACAGATAGAGTGCGGGATCCACTCTCTGTCCGTTCAGAAGCACCTCGAAATGCACGTGGTCACCGTCGGATCTTCCCGTATTGCCCACTTCGCCGATCTTATCTCCCTGCTTGACCTCTTGTCCCAAGGTTACGTGGATGGCACTGCAATGGGCGTACATGGTAGAAAAGCCGTTGGGGTGACGGATCACGATACAGTAGCCGTAGCCTGTATAGTGATTTGCAGTGTTTTCCGCAAAAAAGCCGTCGGGGCCGATAGCGACAACCACCGTGCCGGAGGCAGATGCGTAAATGTTGTCCCCCTCGTCACCGGGAATATCCCAGCCCGAGTGCATTTTTTCGCCGCGGGGACCGTAGTAATGGGAAACGTAGCCGACACGGGGAACGATAAAGCTTCCCTCCCCTTTAAAAGGAGAAATGCTTTCGGGCAATACCTTCGTACCGACGGAGATCACCCGATCCACAGGCTTTTTCAGGATCTTTTCACTGACGATCTCGCGACGTACCTCCTTACCGTCCACGTAATACACCTTCGCTTCCACGTGAGCTTTTCCGTCTGCTCCGCGGGTTGTGGCGTCTGCCATGGTGGTATAATGGTTCTTACTCTCAACGTATCGCGTTTCGAAGGGAACGGCGGTATCGTAGCTTTCAAGGCTGACCGTATAAAGATCCAGCTTGATATCTCCGATGGGCTGCGGACGATTGGATCGGGGTCCTCCGCGTTCCTCGGGAACGTACGCCGTATCCGCCATCAGAACCATGGCGGGCAAAGCGTCACCGCCCTCGTTTGAGGTGAGAATTTCCGAAAGAACCTCGGAATCGGTAACGGTATCCTTCTTTCTCTCCTCCAAGGGGATCGCCATTTCCTTCAGCACCTGTTGAAACTCGGCGTAATTCAACACACTGTCCGTGGGATATGCCTGAGTGGTTACGCGGATCTCATTGAAGATCCCCGCTTCTCCGCCGTTGGAATTTGCATTGACAAAATCATCCAGACCGCGGCGCACACTTTCCTCATCCTCACACACGGCTACCAGAACCTCGTCCACGTACAGACCGCCGGCGGTACAAATATAGTCGGAAAGATACGAATAAAGCTTTTCGGAGATCGCACTTTTCTCCGTCAGCTTTTCGCTCCAGGAGCGCTTAAAGCTATACTTGATCTCGTAGGGAAAATGGAAGCTGGTTCCCAGAATGATCCCCACCTCATCCTCCAGCTCGTTGACGGCGCTATCCACCAAATGCTTGTTTTCGACAATGCCGATCAGCTCCCCGTTGACCTCTGCACGAAGCACGACGGGGCAGGATAAATGCAGTGCCACAAAGACTATGACAAAAAGCGCCACGGCAAAGATTGTATAATAGACAGCGTACTTCTTCAGATGTGCAAAGCCGCGGTGCTGTGCTCCCGAATCACCATTTTTTTTACCCAGGGAGCGAAACCATCCGCCGATCTTCCCGAAAAGCCAAGGAAAAAAGGAGACGACGCGCAGAAGAAAGCCGTGATGCTCCAAAGAGGATCCGTCCGCGACCTCCTTGCCCTCTTTTTTCAGTTTTTCCTCCCGATGCTCGATGCTTCGATCGGTCAAAACGATGTAAAGGGCGTTAAAAAACGCGTCGAAAACACTCAGACCTCCTTGACGGAAGGAACGGTACTGGCGGCGAAAGCCCCTGCTCTTAAACAGTTTTTTTCTTTCCCGAAAGGCAGGCTTTTCGGGGGAGGCTTCAAAGATCTTTTCCCGCTTTGCGCGAATGCGCGCAACGGCATTTTTTCTTTCCCGTTCCGTGGGAGCTTTCTGTTTCGTTTTCGGCGAAGCAAGCTTTTTTTTCATACGGGCCGCCTCCTTTCCTCAAAGTTATACCGAGTTATTTTACCATATTCATTCAAAAAAATCAAGTCCGCCGAAAATTCCTCGAATTTTGAGTAGTTTTTTCCCCGAAAATTCATACAAGCGTCACAAAGACTTGTTATGATAGTTTACAAGATGAACCAAAAAAGAAAGGTCAAGCTATGAAACGATTGATCGCGCTCTTTCTCTGCCTCGGGGCACTTTGTCCCTGCGCCGCTTGCGGCGGAAGACCCGAGATCGGAGGCATTCATTCCAAGGAAGGCGATATCTATCCCCAGAATTTTTTATTGATGGATAAAGCCGAAGTGGAATTCGACCTGTTCCGTTACTATTATTTGAATTACAAAAATATGTATCTGGAGCAGGATCCCGATTACTTTGAAAAGGAAGAAAACGAGAAAAAGCTGAAGGAAGAAATTCTTGACGTGCTGTGCGACTTTTACGCCATCCGATTTCTCGCCGAGGAGCACAAGGTCAGCCTGAATAAGGAAGACAAGGACTCCGTACAAGCCGATATCGACAAGACCGTTGAATTTTACAGCGGAAAGGATGAATTTCTTTCCTACTTGGAAGAATCCTATATGTCCGAGGAACTGTACACCTATATGATGGAGTACTCCGCACTGTATCTGAAGCTGTTCAACACCCTTTACAAAAACGGCGGCAAAAAAGAATGGTCCGACGAAAAATACTACGAATATTATAAGAAGAACTACGTTGCGGCACAGCAGATCTTTATTCCCTACGAGACGGGTGAAACCGAGGAAAATCACTCTCTGACCCTGGCAAAAGCCACCGAGATCCATACCAAAGCAAAAAACGGCGAAGATTTCTGGAGCCTTGTGGAAACCTACGGTAAAGACGAAAATATGCTCAAATATCCCGACGGCTACTACTTCACCAAGGGACAGGCAGAGGACGTATTACACGCTTCCACCGTCGCTTTAAAGGAAGGTGAGATCAGCGAGATCGTAGCCGGTAAAACGGGGCTTTATATCATCCGCCGCGTGGCAATGAAGAAGCTTCGCATGGACGAAAACCGCGAAACCACCCTTTACGGCTACAGCGATCCCGCCGGAGAATGGCAAGCAGGCGCCTACGACGACGAATTCCAAAAGCTATACAAGGAACGCGCAAAAAAAATCAAAGTAAAAAAGAGTAAATACTGGGACGAGGTTTCCACCAAAACCGTTTACTGACAAAAAAAAGACCGTCTTTCGACGGTCTTTTCGTTTTATTCTTTTCTTATTTAACTGCGTTCTTCAGAGCAGCGCCTGCCTTGAATGCGGGAACCTTGGTAGCAGCGATCTTGATTGCTTCGCCGGTCTTGGGGTTCTTGCCCTGACGAGCAGCGCGAGCACGGGTCTCAAAGGTACCAAAGCCGATAAGCTGAACCTTTTCTTCCTTCTTCATCGCAGCGGTGATAGCGGCGATAGCAGCGTCGATAACGGCAGCAGCGTCCTTCTTGGATACGTTTGCTTCTGCAGCAGCAGCAGCGATCAGTTCGGTCTTGTTCATATAAACATCCTCCAAAATAAATGAAATTATAAGCAATAATTGCTAAACACATATTACCATAGTTTACCGCAAATTGCAATAGTCTTCTTAACATTTTGTTCGTTTTTTTGTTAAAAATACACAATTTTCTTGTTTTGTGCAAAAAAAGTACCGTTTTTGGTAATTTTGTCAAAAGCAAGTCTCGGGGAATACACTGTAAAAGGATCCTTTCATCCATAAAATTGAAACGGAGATCTGATATGTTTACCGAGATTTTTCTTGTCCTTTTCGGGATTTTTCTTCCCTTTTTCGGAACCGCCTTGGGGGCAGGCGCGGTATGGCTGGTGCCCCGTCGGGAAACGGACGTTTTGCGAAAGAGTCTGTACGGCTTTGCCGCCGGCGTTATGCTTGCCTCGCTGGTCTGGTCCCTTTTGATTCCCTCACTGGAGAGAAGCCGAACGCCCACCGCCACGATCCTCGGCTTTTTGGGCGGGATCGTCTTTTTCCTTTTGAGTGACTCCCTGTTTGAGCGTGCCGCAAAAAAGAACCGTTTTACGGGAAATCAAAAGATGGCTTTCGCCGTCACTCTTCATAACGTACCGGAGGGAATGGCAGTGGGTGTCGCCTTTGCCCGCGCCTTGACGGATCCGGGATCTGCCCTGGACAGTGCCTTTCTCCTGTCCGTGGGGATCACACTGCAAAACCTGCCGGAGGGGTCTATTATTTCCGCTCCCTTATCCGCCTTGGGTAAACCAAAGCGCAGAGCCTTCGCAGCAGGAGTTCTGTCAGGCGTGGTAGAACCCGTCGGCGCGCTTCTTGCTTTGCTTTTGACGAGCTTGATCGAGGGACTTCTGCCCTTCGTCCTTTCCTTTGCCGCAGGAGCGATGCTTTACGTGGCGGCAGATGAATTGATCCCTTCTCTGGATGGGGACTCGGGAAAAAAGACGGGGCTTTTTTCCTTGGGGCTGGGCTTTGCTCTGATGATGGCAATGGACGTAATTTTCGGTTAGGAGCGTTTTTTTCTGCTTTTCGGCAAAAGGGATCTGTTATTTTTCCGCAGTCGGTCAAAAGTTGAAGAAAAGCGCGATTCCCTTTCGGGACATTGCCAAAGTCACCACATATACTGACACTGAGCCACGGCTCACACACCCGAATTCGGGAAAACGAAAAAAGGGGATCACTACCTTGAATTATCAGAACAATCGAAACACCTGCTCTTGCGGCAACGAAAACCGTTGCTCCTCCTGCTCTTACGGCAGGACTCCCTGGGGCTCCCGCGAGGGATGCTCCTGCGGCAGACGTCCCTGGAATACCCGTTCCGGCGCTTGCAATTCCTGCAACGGAAATGCGCGCTCTGCCTGTTCCGGCATTTGCCCCGCTACGGCAAGCACCACCTGGAAAAACCGCGGTCAAGGATGCTCCTGCGGCACTGCCCGCACCAATTGCTCTTGTGAAAGCACGGCGCGCAGCTGTGCCTGCAATGAAGGTCGCGAAACGAGAAGCTCCTGCTCCTGCGGCGAGTCCCGTCGTGATACCGACTGCGATTCGGACTGCAATCAGGGAGCGAGAAACACGGGGCTTTTAGACGGTAAAAGTCTAGCTATGGTCTATTCTCCCTATCAGAACTTCGACTCTGTTTACGACCCCCGTCAAGGGCTTTGCAACGGAACCATTTTCAGTGGTCTCGACAAACCCTTTTACGGAGATGGGAGGGGCTGCTGATGGATGCGAGAAGTGCCTTGCTGAAGGAAATTCAGGCTGAAGATTTCGCTTTGTACGAAACTGCACTGTATCTGAACGGACACCCCACCTGCCGATCTGCGCTGAGCTATTACTGTCAGCACAAAAACACCGTAAAAGCGCTCCGTGAACGTTACGAGGAGCTTTACGGTCCCTTGACGCTGTACGGAAACAGCTCCGAAAGCTGCTGGCACTGGGTGGATGCACCCTGGCCCTGGGAAAAGGAGGGGAACTGACCTATGTGGAGTTATGAGAAAAAACTGCAATATCCCGTCAAGATCAAAAATCCCAACGCTGCCTACGCCAAGATCATTATCAGCCAACTGGGCGGACCCGACGGTGAGCTTGCCGCCGCCATGCGCTACCTGAATCAGCGTTACACCGCCACCTACAACGAGATCATCGGGATCCTCAATGATGTTGGCACCGAGGAGCTTGCTCACTTAGAAATGATCGGAGCGATCCTGTATCAGCTGACCAAGGGGCTTTCCCCCGATGAAATCCGTCATGCGGGAATGGACGCCTATTTCGTGGATCACACTGCAGGCATTTATCCGGCTTCCGCCGCAGGCGTTCCCTGCGATATGAAGTATATCGGGATCAAAGGTGACCTGATCGCCGATCTGAACGAGGATCTTGCCGCAGAGCAAAAGGCGCGCGTCACCTACGACAACATTCTCCGCTTGGTGGACGATCCCGACGTACGCGACCCCATCAAGTACCTGCGCGAGCGGGAGATCGTTCATTATCAGAGATTCGGTGATGCTCTCCGCATTGCCACCGACAGACTTGACGAAAAGAACTTCTACGCCTTCAACCCCAGCTTTGACAAAGGCTGCGGTTGCGGTCATTGAAAAAAAGAGCCCGATCGGGCTCTTTTTGATTTTGAATCAGATATGAAACCCTTTTGAAAAAGGGTTTCAAGCTTCCGAAAACTTCAAAACAAGGAACCATAAACAGATGGGGTCATCCATCTGCTCAAAACTTTTCGACATATTGGAATTTGTCAGTATTACAACTGCTTAATCTCATTGGCAATCATAGCCACGGTTTTGGCGTTGGTATCAATTTTAATGGTACCCAATGCTTGGTACATCGGTATTCTTGCTATGCTTCGCTCAATTATATCTTCTGAACGGATACCTCTTTCTACATCCATTGCCAATCTTTCACACAGAGTCTTTTCATCCGCTACAAGTGAGACGCATTTCACCTCACAGTTCTGTGTATCCAGTTTCTCAAGTATGGAATTGATAATACTCTGCTCGTGCATCACCCAACAAAAAAT
>SVQO01000002.1 GCA_015065325.1 Oscillospiraceae bacterium
ACAGATACAAGGGATGAAGCGGCGTAGGAATGGCGTGCAGTCTTGCTTCTCCCACAATAAATACATAATCTAAGGACATAACTGTATTAATTATTTCCTTAGCCTTAGAAGCAGATATGCCCCAAATCCTCGGAAAATCCTCGTTAATTGAGTTGAGAAGCCTTTCGTATGCTTTTAAATAATCTGCAAATAGTGAGTATTTAGCCAAGACCTGAAGCATCGGAGAATCCTGCAAGCGTTTTCTATAGGGGATAAGCTTTTCTCTTGTAGAAAGGAAGCACTTTAAGCTTTCCGAAATAGTTTCTCCATCCGTTAACAAGGTTGCAATTTTTGCAAGATTACTCCAAACGATATCTAGGTGTTCCTTTTTGAACAGCTCAGGAGGATATTTACCACGATCACGTATAGCCTCTCCGGGAGCCTGTACCTCCGCACGAATTGTACCGCCAAAGTCATCCTCAGTTGATAATTCAGTGGCAATTACCTCAGTAATAGGCTCTGTGTGTATTTGAAGCTTTACATCATTTATATCAATATCAATCTTTTCTGCTTTTTTTCTAACCTCATCCTTGTCCAATTCACTTGCTATATTTGTCAACACGTCATTAATCTGTTCGCTATTGTTGTCAAACATGAGCTGTGCAGCCAATGCTGTAGGTTTCACTCTTGAACCCTTAGTTTTGGCTGGAGTGGGCTTGGGATCTGATTTTTTTGCTGCTTTAAGACATTTCTCTACATCATCGAGATCCATCAATTTGAGCAGTTCAATATTCCTCGATTTATAGTAGTTTAAAATTAACCGAGGCATTTCTTTATTAACATTGTCTTTAGAATAATAATTGGTAATGCTTTGCCGTTCAGTTTGCTCAAGATTGCCTATTTTTTCTATTATTGCATGGTTTCGACGAATTCTGGCAACAAAATCATCCTTTGTAGGGTTTTTGCTGTCTATGCTTTTATCAGCGCACAGCCCAAGCTTATAGTAGTTCTCCTTGATTGCTGAAGGAAGCATTTTATCCTCTGTTTCAAGCAATAACTCTAAATAGCTTAATACTCTTTCAAAGCTAAGTATACTTCGAACCGGCTTACAGCGCAAAGCTTTAATAAGTGCATCAATAACGCTATTGGTTCCTGATAGCTCTTCCTTTACAATATCACAGCTCTTGGTGTACACCTTTTCTAATGTAATTTCCGGGAACCATCTTAAAGATGAAACCTTTTCTATTTCGGATCTCTTAATTATCAGGATTCGAAACACATTTTCATCACCCGAATTTCGAGATTGCTCCGCCTGCTCTACTGTAAAGGCATAGCTTACGGAATCGCCTTTATCGGGCAAGGTATCTATCAATTCTTGTTCCTGTTGCTTGGAAAAACCAAGGAAAAAAAGCTGAACACAGCGACTATTATCTAATTCCTGTGCAAGCTGAGCATAATTAAAGTCTGGAATGGTAACAAGCGATACACCATATTCTTTAGCTGTTGCATATTCATTTACGAGCTTTGTTACAACTTGTGTTAGTAGCTTTTTACTCATCGCTTATAACCTCCATCCTATTAAAGTAACGCCATCGGCATATTTTTTACCCAAGCCTAACGAAATATATGTATTTGCAATTTTTTGAGCATTCACACTTAAGTCTCCACGCAGATCACCCGGCGTTGCTTGTGCAATATTATAATCCTCCAAAACACCATATTCACGCTCTGAATCTGCTCCGATTAATATGTTGTATGCATCAAAAAGACGTTCTCCCAAATCCTTGAGCTCGAGTCCATCATTTAATTCATCTATTGATAGAGCACTGAGAGTAATGGTTTCAAGTGTAAAGCTATTCAATAGGTATCGCTTGGTCTTGGCACGATTTCCTTTAGGTCCAATCAAGCCGGAACGAACCCCTAAAACTCTGCAAAAATCAGACGGCGAATTACTTTTATATTCAAAGGTATATAATACAATTTGAAGAGCACGAGATAATGCTGCTATAGGTGAAATATCTTCCTCACAAAAGCTTTCAAAATAGCTGATAAGCGCAGGCTTAATACTATTTTCTCTATCTGCCGTAGAAAAAATCATAGAATCTATCCATTTTTTGCATTCTTGAATAGTATCGGCAGGAATTACTGGCTTGAGCCATTTTTTAATAGTATTTGCAAAATAATCCTCTACAGACTTTTTGGCTATAGTGTAGGTCTGCTCACTTGCTTTTTTGATGGACTCTAGGTCTGCTCCCGCATCAATTACAATAGGAGGCTTCTTTCCGTTGTTCACAGCATAATTACCGTGTGTAAGGTATAAGAAGGTTGCAAAAATAGAGAAATTTATGATTCGTTTTAAAACAGTAAGGCTGTTTTTTGCCTCCCCAATATTTTGAATATTTAATGCGAGTCTATCAAAGCCCTCTCTAATAGATTGTTTAACTGAATCCCAAGCAATTTCTGAATCCTCTTTATACACGATGTCTCCGACGTTTCGTTTTTCTTTTTCAGAAGGAAAAGCAATTATCGGCTTTACAAGCTTTGTAATATCGTCTGTATCATCATCTAAAGCCTTTTTTAGAAGCTCGATTATAGGTGAACGCTTCCCATCAAGCTTTTTCGAAAGGATATCAAACAAGAAATCTCCTATCCCCATTTCTGATGACACTTTGTTTCTAATCATCCAATGGGAGGATATTGTCATTACAGAGAACTCATAGCTTGGGTATACCGCATTGTCTTGATCAAAAATATCATCTAGCAAGAAACGAAGTTCCTTGATATCTGAAGCCTTTTCTTGATAGCCGTTTTGAAGAATATCCTGATATTTATCAATAATGATGTCAGACGATACGGCATCCTTTCTTCCGTCGCTGATAATCCACTCGTGAACATCTCTTGTATTACAGGTTTCTCCAGTACAGCAACGAAAGAGTCCGTTGGCGATATGAGGCGGCTTTGTAGCGTTAGTTGTAGGATAAAAGCCAAGATAATCCTTGCAAATATCCTCACTGATTCTTTTTAGGGTATCAGTTGCCATCTTCAATCCTCCTCAAAGCCATATTGGCCGTCTTGTATAAACACTGATTTTTTATAATTCTTTCGACGGCTAGCGATGATTACCTCGCCGTCGTCGTTTTCCTCGGTAAGTCCATTGTCGTCAAGCTGCTGTAAAAACATTGCTGCTGATTGCTCGTACTGAGGGGCAAGCAGATTTATAGGATAGCCCTCCTCAATCGCATTGAGTGTCCTAATGAAATCGATATCCAATCGCAAGCTAGGTTCTGCTTTCCCTTTGGGTGTCATAATGATATGATCAGGAATATACTCTAAGCCCTTTAACCAATCTGCCGGTCTTGGCATCTGTATATCAAGCTCACTTGCATCAATAGATTTGCTTGAAACTGCAACTGCAGCGGGGATGCTCATATCATATCTATGTGTTGTCCAAATATGCAAAGATTTTTTATCGTCAGAAGAGGGTAAAAAGAGCTTGTTTATGGATCTTATGAGCCGCTCCTTAATTTTCTTTTTTTGCGAATCAAAGTTAATAAACATATCTGTACACTTTTTGATTTCGCTGGGTTGTAGCTGCAAAAGCTTGTGACCATGAATATTTTCAAAATAATACTGTCGTTTAATTTCTTTAAATAGGCTTACTGCATCGTCAACATCTTTATCCTCAAATTCAGGATCGTTAGGCCATTTGATAGGTGCCTCAATAAGCCAGCCCTCTTTTATCTCTCCGTTCCAAAGCTGTTCGTCAAGCGACGGTGATGAGAGATAAATCGGATCAAATTGCTGAATTGCTTGTAGCAACTGATTGGAGCCTGAAAATATAGCGGAATAATATTTTTGCTCCTCATAATCCTCCATTAAGCAAGCAGTAAATATGAACGCTAAAGCTCCCAAAATATCACGTATCGCAAAGTGCTCACATTCCGAAGCCGCAAGCTGCATCAGCGAAAGCACCTGTGCTTTCACTTCGGGAATAGAAAGTGCCTTTATATTATATTCTAAATATTTATTATGCTGGGTATCCTCGGAAATAAGAGATATGAACTTGTCTATAAGCTCACCCAAGAGATTTCTGTCGGCATCTAAGAGATTTCTCTCATTAAGATCTATTAACGCAATTCTGCCGGTAAGCGGTTGTGATATACTGTAGGTAATTGCACTTTTCTTTGCCATCACAATCTCTTTATAAATATCTGGTGCCTGCTTTTTTATATGCTTACATAGCTGCATAAAGGGATATTCATTTACGGCAATAATGGCAGGACGATGCTCTTGATAGCAAGCTATAATATCGTTCACAATAGTATCGTAGCCGGTGATATTATTCATATCCTTTTCAATATAGGCGTTATATTTCTGTATCTCTGGATCAACTGATTTTATCACAAAGGTTTTTCCATCACCGGGATTGCCAGTAAGAAAAATTATTTTTGCTTTTCCTAGCATATCCTTAATTAAGCCTTCAACATTTGATGTTATATGAATTAGTCCCAACTCTTCATCAGACATATGGTCGGAATAGCAGTTTTTCCCGTTGTAAAGCTTTTTTACAAATTCTAGCTTTGACATAGCTCCTCCTTATATATTTCCCAATAGGATTGTCTCGATATCGAAGTCGTTAAGGCGCTGTTCGATATCAACAGTTGTAAGTCGCTTAGTAAGCCATCGGTTATACCAGTAATCGATAAGCTCCTGAGTTTTTTGTTCAACGATTGCAGAATTGTTTAAATCGTATCCGTAATTCACATCCTTATCGAAGCCCAGAAGGTATTCATTAGTATTATTTGCAAGATTAATCGAATAAACAATTCTTGGAGAGTAATGCTTAAGAAAGGCTTCAGCCTTTATTCCAATGCTACTCAAGCCTCTGCTGATCATCCTAAAACGGGGGCTTGTACCTTCACCGAAAACATGATTAATTTTCTTTCCGCCATCCTGTAGCTCTAACAGCTTGGAGAAAAGAGATGTGGTTTCCTTAGAGAAGAATACCGTTCCAAAGCCTTCGGTAATACCCATCTTTCTGAATTCAAGATTACTATTTTCAGAAAGTGGAACCTTGATGCGATTGTATTGGCTACTTCCTACGGCATACAGGCTTGTTGTTCCTAGATATACAAGTCTGCTATCTCTAACAACACGCTGCCCCTTCATTCTGGAAGCTATTTCACTAATCTGGTTTTCATATCGATGAGTATAATCACTGATAACGGAAGGACTGCAGGAAAGGATACTGATTAGCTTTCCACCAAGTAGCTCATTGTATGGTGGGATTGAGCCACAAACTATAATATCCATCATATTAGAGCCAATTTTTCGCTTTCTATTTGCAATCAAGGCTGTATGTATGGCTTTTCTTCCAGCTTCACTTGATAAAAGCTGGTTCAGTTTCTCCCGACTAGTACTACCTGTTACCCCGTTGAAAATACACTTTGTTTCTAACAGCTTTGCCAATTCAGCGGCACGTTTACGCTTAAACAGGTTGCTCTGAGCCTCTTCTTCCCAGTTAGGAGACTTCTCGTTATTTTTATTGTTTATGGACTTTTCTGCGTACTCTTCTGCCATCGCAATTAGTTGTTCAATTTTCTCTTGCTTTGGATATTTAGTATTCCTGTGATAGCCCAAATCCTTTAAATAAATCTCTGATATGGCATCCTCGATGCTTTGAAGCAGTAGAGGATACATTTTATTGGCATATTCCGTTACTCGAGCAAAGTGCTCAGCTTCAGTTTCAATAGCTCTGCAGATTTTTGTTTTTACACGCTTTCCATCAGTTTCGCTAATGATCTGCTCACAGTAAGTATCTTCTGTTTTTAATGCCATATTCTTCTTAATAGCTTCAACTGTCCAACCGATATCATCATCTCTGACAGTTAGATTTAAAACTGAATTTCCAAGGGCAAAAATACCAATGATCGGATGATACGGCTGCAGCCGATCACGAACCAAGTAAAACAAATTGCGACCGGGCATTGTTTTATAAGGGATTGACCAAGTGTATCGAAAATAGCGCCAAATGTCCGAAAGCTTATAGCCTGTCAAGGTATCACGTTCACTGGTAACGAGTTGTATATAAGGATCACATACTCGTTGACCATTTTGAATTTGTTGAATCAGGAAGTGCTTGTCCCCAATTAAATCCCTTACGGAAATATTATTTCCTTGATATTTTTTGTTGGATTCCATTTGCCTTATAAAAGCAGCTACACTTGGAGTTTTAAATTGTGCATTTTTCTCGGCGCTTAGTCTGTAGCGTAGCTTTTGCTTATCGTCAAGATTGTCGTTTTCCATTTTTAAGGTAAGAGCACCTTCATCTATATCAAAAATCCAACCTTGAAGAGAAAGATCTATAAGCACGCTTAACGATGAAGCATACTTAAGCGTTTCTAATTGATCATCCGCATTCTCAACATCAATTTGATCTAGCTCACGTTTAATAATAGCAGACCTATTAATAGGCAGATTGTGACTCATTCGTTCAACCAGTCTTTTAAAGCACTCATTATAATAATCGTTCAGAGTAGGCTGATACTTTTCTGAAGCCACTGTTTGTTCTTTAGTTTCCGAAGAGGAACCCATAATTCCGTCTCCCTCCAATTCTTACGTTTGCGACATTATCGCACATATATCTACATTTTGCGAGTCTGCGATTATAATGCTCGTAGCCTTGAGAAAAGATATGTGCAGTATAATAAGATTAAATTCCTTGCGGTTTAAACCAAAACTTCCCATTTGCCGTAGCGTTTGCCGCTTTCACGGCGGATATAGTTTTTATCCTGTAGCGATTTCATAATTCGCTTAATCGTTCTAAGTGATTTACCCGATGCATCTGCCAATTCTTGTTGCTTAGCAGTAGGATCTTTTGCAATCAGTTCTAAAAGTGCCACTTCTTCCAAAGTGCAGTTCAAAGTGCCAAATTGGCACTTTGGAGTTTCGCTTTTGGCACTTTGGGACGTGCGTTCATCCACAAAATCAACGTGCATATAGCGATTTTTCAGTTCGTGGTTTGTACCGAGCAGAAGATTTGCGAAAAACAATTCCAAAAACTTTGTGGTGGAATGAATACCTTTTTGCAAATCGTTATAGTTTGCTCGAACCAATGCGTTGCGGAAATACCAAGAGTTTTCACGGAACGCATCGTTATTGACACGAAAACCGAAGGTTTTCAAATATTTAATCATAAACACGGCGGTGGCTCTTGTATTACCCTCGCCGAAGGGGTGAATCTGCCAAATATCCGATGCAAATTTTGCAAGGTGCTTTACCGATGCTTCAACCGACAGTCCTTCGTAAGAGAAATTCTTTTCGGTAGCAAAATCATAATCCAAGGTGTCCTTGATGCTGTTGAAGTCGGCATAGATAACCGTTGCGCCGTTCAGTATCCATTCCTTTTTGGAAATGTTATACTGACGGATTTTTCCGGCGTGGTCAAATACTCCCTCAAACAATCTGCGGTGAATGGTGATCCACTCGGCAGGAGAGAACTGAAACGCTTTTTCGCCTAAAAGCTTGGTTATTCTTGCAGAAACGATATCTGCTTCTTTAGTGCTGTTCTCAAGTTCGGTACGAGTGGTTCTCTGCTCGTAATAGCTGTGAATACGCTTCTGAGCCTCGTCGATGGTGATTTTACCCTCGATGTGGTCCTTTGCAGTATCCAGCAAATATTCAGACGTATTGAGTCCGTCAACGGCCTGCAAGCCGATAGCCGTTTGCCAAGCTTCGCTTTTTTCGGCTCTGTCAGGCTCGCCCTGCTTTATATATTTTTCAAGTTCAAATTGCCAATTCTTATCGGGCATATTTGCACCTCGCTTCATGTTTCGAAATTAATGTTTTAGTCATCACTCGGCAAATGCCAACCATGACTACTGTGAACAGGATATCCGTATTCTTTCCCATTCCATTTGATTTTTCCTATGGCATTATCAAAACGGTTCAAAAGATTCCAACATTCGTTTCTATAATCTAAATCCAGTTTTGGATTATTGAAGTCTTTCTGAACTATTTCTCTTGCTTTTTCAAGTTCCTCAAGACTTGCTTTTTCAAACCATTTAGAACTATATAAAGCACCTTTTTCAATTTGTTTCTTCAATGACTTCCATAAATCTGTGAGCGCATCTTTATTTTTAATTCCCATAACAGTTAAGATGACGGTAGTAATGCTAACTCCGGCAAGAAGCAACTGTAATTTGTGTTCTTTTACCCAAGCAATAACGCTATTCTTTTCGGGAGTTTCTTCTATATGTTGTTGTTTGACGTTTTCTTCTTTCATTGTTCAAACTTTCCTTTTATCGCTTAATAATTGCGGTATATTTCGCTATTGAATTATAATTCTTCCGTCTTGAATGTTGTATATCCCTCATAGTAGTAGCTGTGGTCGATACCCTTCATATAGACTTCACGACTATTGATGTCATCGGTCAGAGCAGCCTTGAGGATATGCTTGATTTCAATATCCTTAATGGGGCTACGCTCCATAGCTAAAAGATAATCTTCTTTATCCACCTTGCTCCAGTCAACAACCTTGTGAAGCTCGGTTTTGAAAATAAGGTCGAGCCAAATACGAGTGCTGCGCCCGTTGCCTTCTCTGAAGGGATGGGCGATATTCATTTCCACGTACTTCTCGACGATCTCATCGAAAGTGGACTGCGGCATTTTATCAATATTAGCAAGAGCCGCTTCGAGATACATTAAGGGAGCGAAACGGAAGTTACCTT
Organism: Oscillospiraceae bacterium; assembly: GCA_015065325.1. Taxonomy (GTDB): domain Bacteria; phylum Bacillota; class Clostridia; order Oscillospirales; family SIG627; genus RGIG5579. The sequence continues at coordinate 8,709 of SVQO01000002.1, forward strand.
TAGAAATGTTTACGGTTCTGAGCTCTCCGGCAAAGTCGTAAATCTCGTCAAAGAGATACTTGTGAATTGCCTTGAGGGCAGAGAATTTACCTGCATCCAATTTATCGAGCATCCCGCTTTCAAAAAGCTCAAGCGCCTTTTTCTTACTGATGCGTTCTTCCTCACGGGCAAGATCTGCGGAACTTGTAAGTCCCAATTTATTTTCAAGTGCCATACTGCACCTCCAAATTCTAATTACTTATCAGCCGCAACGCCGGATTTCATCCAAGCATCGACTTCGCTGACTTTGAATTTCCACAGTCTGCCAATCTTTGCGGCGGGCATATTGCGACGTTCAATCCAGTCGAGAACTGTATCACGGCTAACGCCCAAATATTCCATAATCTCTTTCATTGAATACCAGCGTTCAAGGTTGTTATCCATGGTGAAACCCTCCGTTTTCACAAAAATACAATTTTACATCATATAGTATAACACAATTCTCGGAATTTTTCAAGGTTTAATAGGGGTTTATTCGGGGTTGACACGAAAAAGTCATAAATTGAATGGTAAAATGAAAAGCCTTCTTCCGAAAAAATCGGGAGAAGGCTTTGAAAACTATATGGTTAATCAGACAAATGACGGGACAAAGCGTGGATGCACACGGCGGTTATAGTCTTTGTTATAGGTAGCAAAGAGAGAAGAAAGCTTGACGATATGCACGTTATCATACTTGGTGCTCAAGGTCCAGTAGCTATCGGGGACACGGTTTACGGTGCAGATAACGTATTCATTCTCATAAAACGGTCGGTCTTTTGTGGTACTGCTCTCAATCTCTTTCCAGAGCTTTTGAGTAAGCTTTCCACCTGGCGTTGTATCGTAATAGGCATAAACCGCACGCTTCTTCACGCAGGCAAAATCAAAGGTAACGTTGCCGACCTTGACGTTCCGATAACTTAAATCTTTGGTGTCGATGTAGTCCGTTGAAATGGAAATGATGTTTTGATTCAACCAATAGACACACATTTCTTTGTAAAATGCAGAAAGGATCTCGTTATTAAAATATCGCATAAAGCGATCATAAACATCTTCGCCGAAACTACCGTCTGCGTTGGGTACGGCGGTCAGCAAAGTTTTGTACCACAGCGCAATGTAACTGTTTGCCGGATAATACTTTGTGTGACCGTTCTTTTCGGGTTCCTTGCGGACAAGGCCAAATTCACACAGCGTTTTAACGTATTTATCGCATTTGTTTTTGGGATAACCTGAAAACGCTGACAGCTCGCTGATGCGGTTATAACCGTTCACCATTGCATATAAAAGCGTATTGTAGCTTTCGGGAGTTCGGAAGCACTCACACATTTTATCTTTCATTAAACGGTAAAACGGTGAATTGATATGTAGTAGCACCTTTACGTTTTCCTCAAAAGAAATGCTTGTGTCGTACACAGATAGAAGCTCCGTAATACCTGCCGACAAACAAAAAATATCTACCGAGTCCTTATCGCTTACAGATGGTGTTTCGGCAATTTCCTGTGTGGAATACGGGATTATCGATATCGTTTGGCAAGGGATTTCAACTTGCTCCCAAGGTCTGCTGATTAACACTACAAGCACATCGCAACCGTCATCTTCATCTATAAAATTCTTTAGCGCAGCATAAAAATCAGTTTTATCATTCCGTTCGCCCACATCGTCAAAAAAGACGGTTGGGCGTTTTTCTTTGTCGTAGATCTTCAGGCAATCAAAGAACGCCGCCCAAGTCGTGCAATCCTTAAAGACGTCGGGATAACGCTCCGCAAAGGTTTTTAGCGCAAGTTCAGAGCTGATATGCCGAAAAGAAAAGTACAGACTATCCTTATTATCGGCACAGTAAGATAACGCCGAATATGTCTTGCCCATTCCCGAATCTGCCGAAAAGAACAACACATTATTACTTGTGCGAACAGAGCGAAGCTGCTCGATATCTGTTTTTAATTTGTCAGGTATTCGTTTTAAAATCATAACATCACCGTCATATTATAAGTTGACCTTTTTATCATTATAGCAGATTTTCGCCCGTTTTTCTATGAATTTCAAAAAATTTCAAAATATTTTTTTCAGCCGAAAATGCCCGTAAATAAAGGGTTTTCGGCTGTTTTTTGTTTCTGAATGAAAAAATTTTTCCTCCAAGGGGGTGTTCATTTGACCGACCTCATTCGGAACTAGTGAAGGGATAAAGCCCTGATAACACGCCGATTCCAAGCGGAAAAGAAAAAATAATTTGTCCATCTTCTCAAAAAAGTCAGCAATTAAAAGTGGGGGCATCAAAAAGTTTTTTGCTAAAACTCCGAAAAAGTTCCCAGTTGGTAAGTGGGGGAAATAAGCAATAGCGATTTATATTCACCCCGTACCCCGCTGACTACTCCTTGAGGGGCTCTATTGAACTTTGACAACTGAATACCCGTTACCGAATGGTGATACTACGCCACGACCTCGTCGAAGCAAATTTCGCTATATCGCTTCCGTGCAAGCACGAAAGCTTTAACGCTACATTGCTTCTCCTCTTCCCAAAAAGTCATACGACTTTTCGGGAGCCCTAGGATGAGTGAGCGAGAAAACGCCGCTGAAAACGCAGGGGCAGGAACTACATTTGGAAGAACGGCAGGAGACGGTATAAGACTGCCTCTCCTTATACCGAACTCTTTACATAGCCACGCAAACCGTGTGGCTGAACATTTTCAGAAGGAGGTAAAAGATTATGAGAAAAACAGAGTTAAGAGAACTCTACAAGATGATGTTTCCGGACTATCCGGACATCGTAACCGTTGCTCAGCTTCAGAAGATGCTGGGCATCAGCAGACACTTGGCATACGACCTTATCAACGACGGATATATCTCCGGCATCAAAATCGGGAACGCCTTTAAGATTCCGAAGGTCAATGTCATCAACTACGTTATGGAGGAAGGAGGTGAGAAAAATGCAGGTTGAAAAATTAAGAACCGTTGATGCGGACACCTTGCTATCAACGCCACTTCGCAAGACCTTGTTCGTTGTGGAAGGCTTGATACCACAAGGGTTGAGCGTGTTATCGGGCGCAAGTAAGATCGGCAAAAGCTGGCTGATGCTGTGGCTTGGTATGCAAGTGGCAAGAGGAAATCCCGTATGGGAATTCGAAACCCACAAGTGCGACGTGCTGTATCTCTGCTTGGAGGACACCCATATTCGCATTCAAAACCGTTTGTATCAGCTCACGGATGAAGCACCCGCCGAGCTTCGGATTGCCACTACGAGCTATCAGATCGGAAACGGCTTGGAGCAGCAAATTGAAGCGTATCTAACTGACTTTCCCAACACCAAGCTTGTAATTATTGATACCTTTCAAAAGGTTCGTGACTCTCGAAACACAATCGGCAAAAGCGGAATGTATGCAGGAGATTACGACGATATCACGGCGCTGAAAACCATTTCGGACAAGTTCGGAATAGCGGTAGTGGTAGTCCATCACGTTCGCAAAATGAAGGATGCAAACGATCCGTTCAACGAGGTGACAGGCTCCACGGGCATTACGGGAGCCGCCGACACCAGCTTTATTTTAAAGCGCAGTCGTTCCAGCGAGATGGGAACGCTCCTTGCAACGGGACGAGATATTGAGTATCAGGAGCTGACCTTAAAGTTCGATAGCGGAACGCATTTATGGGAGCTTGTAGAACGAAAGAACGCCGACGATCTTCACCGAGAAGAGATTCCTGAGTTTATTTTTCGGCTCGTTTCATTCATAGACTTGCGCAGAACTTGGCAAGGCACAGCGAGTCAGTTACTTACCGAAATGGACGAAACCGAGGTCACGGCGAACGTGGTAACAAAGCTGCTTGCGAGGTTTTCGGCAGAGGTTTTGATGCCGCAGGGCATTGAATACAGAACCAAACGCACAGGGACAAGGCGCCTGATTCGGCTTGAAATGAGTGACAGCGGTGACGGAAATGACAGCGATATCTCTATATAGAAAACACCGTCACAACCGTCATTATCGTCACAAACAAAAGAAAGGATTTGATTTTTATGAGAAGCAAAACACAAGGAATTAACGTAAGAGTAACACCCGCCGAGAAAGAAAAGCTCAGCGAAAGCGCAATGTATTGCGGACTTTCGCTATCGGAATATCTCAGAAGATTGGGGCTTGGGAAGAACGTTAAAGCCGCAACCGATGAGAAAATCTACAAGACTTTTCGACTGGTAAGAGAGCTTAAAAAGGATTTAGACACCCTTGGAAAAAACGAAATCCTCTATCGGCTAAGCGTGATAGAGGACCTACTAAAGTAAGAAAAACGGAGCAGAGGTTTTAGGCTGCACTGTCGTAGCGAGCAGACTGTTTGTACTCCCAAACAGTAAAAACTCGTTAGGATGCCTCCTAAAACCTCTCTTGGAAAGGAGCAATTATGAACAAAAGAATTAAGAAACAGTTTTGGCTTTTCCCCCAAGAGGTGGCAGAGCTTAAAAGGAAAGCAGATCTTGCTGGAATATCGGAAACGGCGGTAATTCGTTTGCTGATTCGTGGCTATGAGCCGAGAGAAAAACCGGACGGTAACTTCTATGAAGCGATGCGAAAGTTATCTGCCATCGGCAACAACATCAATCAGCTTGCAGTGAAAGCGCACGCACTCGGATTTGTTGATGCGCCGATGTTAAAAGCCGAGGCTTTGCGATGGCATCAGTTTCAAGCTGACGTGGAAGCCACCTTCCTGCGACCACAGCAAAGCAATCTCAGATGGAAATAAGAAAGGAATGAAAGACTATGACAAAACGAAAATCGGATTTTACCTTGCCGACCTACGATGATATTTTTACCACACAGGAAATGCGGGACGATGCAAAACTTGAAAAGGTGCAAAACATACCTCTTGCCGAGCTTCATCCCTTCAAAAACCATCCATTCAAAATCTTGAACAACGAGGAAATGGAGCGAATGATTGAAAGCATTCGCAAAGTGGGGGCAATCACTCCGGCGCTTGCCCGACCGATGCCTGACGGCGGCTACGAGCTGATCTCAGGGCACAGACGACTTGCGGCGTGTCAGGTGTTGGGTTTGGAAACAATGCCCGTCATCGTGCGTGAAATGTCTGACGATGAAGCGGTAATCGCAATGGTAGATGCCAACCTACAAAGAGAAACAATCTTGCCCAGCGAAAAAGCCTTCGCTTACAAGATGAAGCTTGATGCTCTAAATCACCAAGGTGTAACTTCTCGCCAAGTTGGCGAGAAGTTGTTAAGCGTGACACAGGTAAGTAAAGACAGTAACGATAGCGAACGGCAAGTCCATAGATATATCCGCTTAACTTACCTGATTCCCGAACTGCTCACGATGGTGGACGAAAACAAAATTGCTTTCAGTCCTGCGGTGGAGATCTCCTACTTGGAGCATTCGGAACAGCTTGTACTGCTCGATGCGATGAATCTCAACGACTGCACACCGTCTCACGCACAGAGCATACGGCTTAAGAAACTATCGCAAGAGGGACTACTCGACCAAAATGCGATTTACGAGATTATGTCGGAGGAAAAGCCAAATCAGCAAGAGCAGATCAAACTGAGGCGTGACGACCTTCGAAAATATTTTCCACCGAACTACACGGATGAGCAAATCAAAAAAGATATTGTCAAGGGTTTGGAACTCTTAAAGCGACAGCGAGACCGAAACCGAGACGCACGCTGATTCGAACCAAAGTGTTTGCGGCGTAACAATTCGCACAATGGAGAGAACTCCAAACCTGCGGTATAATAGTGCTGTCGGTTTGGAGTTCGTTCTGCGTGCTAATCTAAATTTTAGGAGGAAAATAAAATGGTAGCAGGACATCTGCAAATTAAAAAAGGTTATTATTACGCCGTACTCAGTTGGAATAGCGGCGAAAAAAGAAAAACAAAATGGGTTCCCCTCGGACTACCCGAAAAGGGAAACAAGCGCAAAGCTCAGGTGGAACTTTCAAAAATCCGAAGCGAGTTTATCGTTCCCGTCGAAGAAGGCGATTTAAGTGCCGATATGCTGTTCGCCGATTATCTGCTCGAATGGCTTGAGATTGCAAAGGGACGTTTGGCAATCGCTACTTACAGCACATACGTGGGTCTTGTTAAAAGCTCCATTGAGCCGTACTTCCGTCAAAAGAAGCTGACTCTTCGGGAACTGGAAGCAAGGCATATTCAAAGCTTCTATTCAGAAAAGCTCAAGGTTGTGAAACCGAACACCGTCATTCATTATCACGCTATCATTCACTCTGCCCTTAAATATGCCGTGAAAACCGATATGGTCATTCAAAACGTGGCATCCAAAGTGGACCGCCCCAAGAAGAACGATTTTCAGCCGGTGTTTTTATCGGCGGAGGAAACGCAGAAAATGTTCGAAGCGCTCAAGGGAACAAAGTTGGAACTTCCCGTTTTGGTGGCGGCATTTTATGGACTGCGCCGTGGTGAGGTGTTGGGACTGAAGTGGGATGCCATCGACTTCGAGCGTGGAACAATTTCTATCAAGAGAACCGTAACCTCTATCAATCTGGACGGCAAGTATCAGGAAATTGAAAAGGAATCAGCAAAGACAAAGTCAAGCTTAAGAACACTTCCGCTGATCGGCAGTTTCAAAGAATATTTTATGCAAGTCAAGGAAGCGCAGGAGTTGAACAAAAAGGTCTGCGGCAATTGCTACAACTATCAATACGACGGCTACGTGTTCGTGGATGAAATGGGAGAAAGAATGAAGGCTAACTATCTGACCACACGTTTCCCTGAAATTCTCGAAAAGAAAGGACTGCGTCGTATGCGTTTCCACGACCTTCGTCATAGCTGTGCATCACTACTGCTGGCAAACGGCGTACCACTCAAGCATATTCAGGAATGGCTTGGTCACTCGGATTTTTCTACGACGGCAAACATTTATGCGCATTTGGATTACAGTGCAAAAATCACTTCGGCGCAGGCAATGGAAAGCGGATTGCAATTACCCGAAGCGGGCGGCTTCACAAGCCGCTGGAGCGGCGAAGCTTCAACTTAAGGGTTGCAAAAAATGTTGTACTCTCTGACCACTTGCTTTTTAAAAAGCAAAAAAGAAAGTCCAGCAAACCCGCTTGTTTACTGGACTTTTTGGCGGAGAGTGAGGGATTCGAACCCTCGTGCGATTTCACTCGCAACTCGATTTCGAGTCGAGCTCGTTATGACCACTTCGATAACTCTCCGTGTATCTTCTAAACTGTAGTTTTCTCATTCGAAAACGATTTGGAGAGAACTACAGGAGAGAACAGGAAAAAATATTCGATTTTAAGATTTCAAAACCCCGATGAATCAAGGGTTTTGTGCGGACGAAACCGCCTAGGTTATGGAGAATTTCGAGTCAGCCCCGTTATGACCACTTCGATATCTCTGCCTATATGTTAAACTCAGTTTAGAGTATAACGAACTATTCAATTTTCTATCAAACGGGGAGCCCCGTTATGTCCTGCCCAGGTGCCCGAAATTTTTCGCTCCGCTTTTGAACGCCCGAATAGTGTAACACAGAAAAGTCTCTTTGTCAAATGTTTTCGTTCGGAGAGCCGAGCAAAAATCTTTTTCGAAATTTGCATGAATACCGAAATTTATTCCGCCCCATTCAAAATCCGTGCGGAAACACGAAAAAACGTCGAAATTTTTTCAGTTTTTTCTTGACGAAATTCATGCTTTTTGCTATACTTTTGTCGAAAACACAAGGAGGACAAACAGATGGTACATCTTGATTCCATTGATATTCAAATCCTTTCAAGACTAAAGCAAAACGCCAGGATCAAAGCGTCCCAGATCAGCGATGAGGTTGGACTGAGCGTATCCTCCGTAACGGAACGAATTCGCAAATTGGAGAAAAACGGCGTCATCACCTCCTACACGGTTTTGGTGGATCAAAAAGCCATCGGCAACGATTCCATCGCGCTGATGGAGGTTTCCTTGGAGCATCCGAAGTACTACGACTCCTTTGCCGAAATGATCGATCAGACCAAAAACGTCGCTTCCTGCTATTATATTTCGGGAGATTTTGACTTTATGCTGAAGATCGTTGCTCCATCGGAAAATCTGGAGGAAATTCACCGCAAGATCAAAAGCTTCCCCGGTGTTTCGGGAACCAGAACCAACGTGGTCCTGCGCTCTCTGAAAAACGAAACCGTCCTTTTGCCCGAGGATTAAGCCATACAAAATGAAGAAGCACCCGTCCGAAAAGATCCTTTTTTTACGGATCCGGCGGGTGCTTTTTGTCCGTTTTATTGGACACATATCCTGTTAAAATAAGGGTGTAAGAAAGAAACACAGACGAAACAGGAGGAAAAAAGTAATGACGAGAAACGTACACAGAGAAATACTTCAGCAGGAAAGAATCCGCAGATTGCAGCGGGAGAAAAAGGTTCTTGCCGCGCAAAAGGAGGCGCTGATCCTTCTGACCATGGCACTGGTTACGGTACTTGGTGTGATCCTGATCACCCTTTAAAGAGTAAGGGTATGGTAGGCTTCCCCTTCCAGCGTCTTCCAGGTAAAGGTGCCGTCCTCCAGGAGCATATACCCGCGGGAGGAGCCCGCCTTGGGAATGGTAACGGAACCGGGATTTAACACGTAGATCCCGCCGTGCTCCTCCCAGATCGGAATATGGGTATGCCCGTGAAGTACTGCGTCTCCCGCCTTTAAGGGAGGCAGATTCTGAGCGTTAAACTTGTGACCGTGGGTGATAAAAACGGTTTTGTCCCCCACGGGAAGCAAGGCGTAATCTGCCAAAATGGGAAATTCCAGCACCATCTGATCCACCTCGGTATCGCAGTTTCCGCGGACACACAGGATCCGGTCCTTCCGCGCGTTCAAAAGAGCGATCACCTCCTTGGGCGCGTATTCATCGGGCAGATCATTGCGGGGACCGTGGTACAAAAGATCCCCCAAAAAGAGAATGCGTTGGGCCTGCTCGCGTTCAAAAGCGTCAAATAATGCGCGGCAAGTCAAAGCGGAGCCGTGCAGATCCGATGCGATCATCCATTTCATCGCCATACTTCCTTTCTTGCAACAGGGAATTTTCTTTCATTATAATCGAAAGAGAACTCACTTGCAAGATTTTTTCTTTTTAAGTTTAAATTTTCGGAAAATACGGTGCCAAAACAAGACGAAAAAGGCTTGAAAAAGCAGGTGCTTTGTGCTACAATCAATCTAAGTTTAACCAAACACAAAACGAAGGAAAAAACTATGAACATTATTATTGTGGGCTGCGGAAAGATCGGCTCCACCATTTTGGAAAGCCTTGCTACGGAAAACCACGACATCGTCGCCGTTGACACCAATCCCAAGGTAATTACCGACATTTCCAATCTGTATGACGTAATGTGCCTTTGCGGCAACGGCGTAGATTTTGAGACGTTGGAGGAAGCAGGCGCAAAAAAAACCAATCTGCTCATTGCCGTTACCGGCTCCGATGAATGCAATATGCTGATTTGCTATATGGCAAGAAAATTGGGTGTTCCCTACACCATTGCCCGTATCCGCAATCCCGAGTATAACGACAAAAGCCTCGGCTTTATCAAGCAGTCCCTGGATATTTCCTTTGCCGTCAATCCCGACGCCGTAGCGGCAAAAGAACTTTTTAACCTACTCCAATTTCCCGGTGCGGAGAGCATCGAAACCTTTTCCAGACGGAATTTCGAGCTGATCGAGGTTGTATTGAAGGAGGGCTCCGTCCTGGACGGGATGTCTCTGATCGAGATGCGTAAAAAATACCCCGCCTCCTACCTGGTGGGCATCGTACAGCGTGGTGACGAGGTCTATATTCCCGGCGGTTCCTTCCGCCTGCAAAGCGGTGACCGCGTTGGTATTACCGCATCCGCTTCGGAAATTGAAAAGCTATTCAAAATGCTGGGAACTATGGAAGACCGCGCCAAGCACGTGATGATCGTAGGCGCAGGCAGATACGCCCATTATCTGACCAAACATCTTTTGAGCACCGGTGCCACCGTTACCGTTATTGATAAGGACAAGAGCATCTGCCAAAGCTTTGCGGAAGCAAACCCCGAGGCAGTTGTGATCTGCGGCGACGCCGCTTCCGAGGAACTTTTGATGGAGGAAGGACTAATGTCCATGGATGCCTTCATCACCCTGACCGGTCACGATCAGGAAAACATCCTGCTGTCCTATCTTGCCTCATCCAAGGGTGTGAAAAAAGTCATTACCAAGATCAACCGCGAGGAGTTTTATTCCATGGCGGAAAAATTGGGATTGGAGTGTTTGGTCTCTCCCAAGCACATGGTCTGCGATATTCTGACCCGTTATGCAAGAGCCTTGGCAGGCTCCGAAGGCAGTCAGGTTGAGACCCTGTACAATTTAATGGGCGGAAAAGCCGAGGCCATTGAATTTATCGTGGGCGAGGATTTCTCCCGCAAAAGCATCCCCTTAAAAGATCTGAAACTGAAAAAGAACACGCTGGTCGCGGGTATCATACGCGGCAGACGGGTCATTATTCCCGCGGGCTCCGATCAGATCGAGGCGGGGGATCACGTAGTCATTCTTTCTTCGTCCAAGCGCGTTTCTCAGCTTGGGGATATCTTGGAGTAAGCTATGAATCGAAGAATGGTTTGTCATACCGTAGGACTCATCGTCCTTTTGGAGGCGGTATTGATGTTACCGTCTTTGGTAACGTCGCTGATTTACAAAAACTCCTGTATTCAGGCATTTATTTGGAGCATTTTGATCGCGCTCCTCCTGGGCGGAGCAATGGTCGCCGTTGCACGCCCCCGCACAAAAGTCCTTTATGCAAAAGAGGGCTTTGCCATTACCAGCCTTGCCTGGCTGTTCGTTTCACTGGTGGGAGCACTTCCCTTCTTTCTTTCGAAGCAGATTCCCAACTTTATCGACGCTTTCTTTGAAACCGTCAGCGGCTTTACTACCACCGGCGCTTCCATTTTAAATGACGTGACGGCATTGGATAAAGGTCTCCTGTTTTGGCGCAGCTTTACCCACTGGGTAGGCGGAATGGGCGTTCTTGTCTTTCTTATGGTATTTTTGAGTAGTTTTTCCGATCGTACCATCCATATCATCCGTGCGGAAATGCCCGGCCCCACGGTAGGAAAACTCCTCCCCAAAGTGAAGGATACCGCAAAGATCCTGTATATCATCTACTTGGTTATGACCGCACTATTGGTGATAGCACTTCTTTTGAGCAAAATGCCTTTATTTGACAGTCTGATTCACGCCTTCGGAACGGCGGGTACCGGCGGCTTTGGCATTTATTCCGACAGTGCGGCAAGCCTGACCGCTGCGCAACAATGGATCATCGCAATCGGTATGCTCCTGTTCGGAATCAATTTCAACCTGTACTATCTGATCTTGATCCGTCGCTTCCGTTCTGCAATTCGCTCCACGGAGCTTTGGGTATATTTCGGTTTGGTGGCTTCCGCCGTAACTCTTTGTTGTATCAATCTTTCAAATGTGTACCATAATATTTCCGATCTGATCCGTCACAGCTTTTTCCAGGTGTCCTCCATCGTTACCACCACGGGCTTCTCCACGGTAGATTTTAACCTTTGGCCCAATTTGAGCAAAACCGTCCTTTTGCTCCTGATGTTCTTCGGTGCCTGTGCAGGCTCCACTGCAGGCGGCTTCAAAATTTCCCGCGTAATTCTTCTTTTCAAAAATTGCGGTGCGGAATTCCGCCATCTGCTTCATCCCAGAAGCATCAACGTTCTTCGCTTTGAAGGAAAAAGTGTGGAAAGCGAAACAAGAAAAAGCGTCACCGGATATCTGGCCCTATACACGCTTTGCTTCTTCATCATATTCTTTTTGGTCAGCTTCGACTCTTTTGATATTGAAACCAATTTCAGCGCCGTTGCCGCTTGTTTTAACAACATCGGTCCCGGTCTCGGCGGTGTTGGTCCAATGTCAAACTACGCTGCATATTCCGGCTTTTCAAAGATCATGCTTTCCCTTGCCATGCTTTTGGGCAGACTCGAAATCTGGCCGATCATTATGACCCTGGTCCCCTCCACCTGGAGAGGCTGGCGCGCCTAAGGAAGGAGCTTTATGGATTATCAAAGCATAAAAAACGATCCACAGATCCGCTGTTATATCAAGGAAGCGGACGCTTCTCTGACCGCACTGGGTTTTACCGAGCATAGCTTTCAGCACGTAACGGCAGTTGCGGAAAAGGCGGGAAGCATTTTGGAGGAGCTGGGATACGAGCCACGACTTGCCGAGCTTGCCAGAATCGCAGGCTTCCTCCACGATATCGGAAACCTGGTGAACCGTATCGAGCACAGTCAAAGCGGTGCACTGATGGCAATGAGCCTTCTGCAGAAGCGAAATTTTGCGCCTGAGGAGATCGCTCCCATTATTTCCGCCATCGGCAATCACGACGAAGGAACGGGCTCACCCGTCAACGAGATCTCTGCCGCGCTGATCCTTGCGGACAAGTCCGACGTACGCAGATCCCGCGTAAGAAATCGGGATACCACCGCCTTTGACATTCACGACCGTGTAAATTTTTCGGTAACCGGCTCAAAGCTTGAGATTCTTCCCGAGGAAAAGATCGCCCGACTGACTCTCTCCATCGATACCGAGCTCGGCTCCGTGCTGGAATATTTCGAGATCTTTATGGAGCGCATGCTCCTTTGCCGCAAAGCGGCACAGAGGCTTGATCTGAACTTCAAGCTGACCATCAACGATCAGGTACTGCTTTAAAAAAAGATCCGTTGCAATGCAACGGATCTTTTTTCTTATTTGGATGCCGGCGCCTCACCGTAAATTTTTTCGTAAAGGGGATAACAGTTCTTTTTCAAATCGGGAATGAGGAACAGGCGATGAGAGGTATAGGTTCCCTCCTGCGGGATCTTGGTGCTCTCGATCTCATATCCCAGCATAGCGGGCAACTCCCCTACCATATCCTTCAGCATTTCCTTGGGCATATTGGTTGTCACCAGAGGGAGAAATACGTCCAGCAGATTGAGGATCTGCGGGATGGAAAGGCTCTTTGCTTTTGCCATCATGGCAGAAATAATGGTTCTCTGCCTTTCCGTCCTCTGGAAATCGGAACCGATGCTTCTGTTTCTGGCGTGGGCAAGCACCTGAATTCCGTTGAGGTGATGCATTCCGCTCACCGCTTTCAAAGGAGACAGGGTATAATTTTTGATCTTGCTTTCAATAACGTTTCCTTTTTCTCTGCTGTTGATCACGCCTACCTCTGCCGCAGTCAGATAAAGATCCAGACCGCCCATAGCATCAACCACCTGCACGAAGGAATTGAAATTCACCTTTGCATAGTACTTTACGTCAACGTTGAAGGTCTCCTTCAAAACCGCAAGGGTCAAAAGCGGTCCGCCGTAGGAATGCGCGTGATTGAGTCGGTCGTAATCACCGTTGATGGGATTTTTCGGCTCCGTGGGATAATGGGCGTACAGGTCTCGCAAAAACGAGCAAAGGACGATCTTTCCCGTTTTCTGATTGATGCTCACCAGCATCATCACGTCGCTGAGTCCTGCGTATCCTTCCTTGCGCGAGTCCGTTGCCATCAGGAGAATATTGGTTACGTCCTTGGTATCGCAAATACGGGGCAGATCACTCGTACCGAAGGTACCGTGGAGATCGATCTCCTCACTGACGGGGATCTCCTCCACAGGCGGAGTTCCTTGCAGAGTGCTTTGCGGTAAATCGTCAACGATCCTTTGCGTCTCGTAGATCAGATCTTCGTTTTTGCCGGTTTCGTAATTGATCTTGTCCAGATAGTAATTTACGATTCCGTGGTAAGCACAGATCAGAAGCAGTGCAAGTCCCGCGAACACGCAAAAAACGATGCCGAGTGCCTTCAACCACGTTTTTTTCTTGCTTTTCGTCGGCTTGCCATCGTTTGTTTTTGCTTGTTCCGCGTTTTCTGCATTTTCTGCCGGCTTCTGTTCTTCTAACTCTTCTTTCTTTTCGTTTTCCATCTAAATCAACCTTTTTTTGAAAAGCGAGAAGGAGTTGCCTTCTCGCTTTATTGTTTATGAATTTTCGCCGGGAGCAGAGCCTCCGGACGGCTGGGTAGAAGGATCGGGCGTTTCCGTTCCTGCGGGATTGTCCTGATCGGTGTCCTGATCCGTGTCTTTGTCGGTGTCTTTATCCGTCTCCTTATCGGGATCTTTGCCCGTGTCCTTGTCCGGATCCTGATCGGTGTCCTTATCCGGTTCCTTTTCCGTGTCCTTGTCCGGATCCTTTTCGTCGTCCTTATCCGGATCCTTTTCATCATCCGGACCGGGTTTCGGGAGAACCGATCCATCGGGCTGATCGGGAGGGTTCTGTTCCGTAGAGGTAGGCGGTGTCGTGGTAGTTACCGGAGCCTTCGTAGTAGCCGGAGGCTTATAGGTGGGACCTTTGCCCGTGGGACCGCCGGGCGCCTTTTCTCCGTAAACAAGCTCGTACAAAGCAAAGCAGTTTCTTTCATAATCGGGGATCAGCTTGTAGAAGCCTTGACTGTTCTCCGTAAACATTCCGTCTGCGGGAACGCGGGTACTCACAATCTCATAGCTCAGGTAAGTGAGCATATCTCCCACCAGATCCTTCAAAAGATCCTCCGACATATTGGTCGTAACCATGGGAAGCACCGTTTCCAAAAGCTTGTGCAGCTGAGGCAAGGAAAGAGTCTTCGCCTTCTGTGCCATAGCGGTCAACACGTCCCTTTGACGCTGGGTACGCTGGAAATCGGAGCCGACGCGGCGGTTTCTCGCGTGGCTGAGCGCCTGCACACCCGTCAAATGATAGGTTCCCGCCTTGGTGGATTTCAGCATATCCTTGCCGGTAACGCGCAGCGTCTTGTTCGCGGGTTCCTGCATGGTTTCCGAAAGGATGCTGTTGATGGCACGGGCTTCAGCTGCCGTCAGATACATATCTACTCCGCCCATAGCATCCACGATGTCACGGAATACGGAGAAATTCACCTTGGCATAATGTGATACCTCGATGTTGAAAGTCTCCTTCAAAACTGCCATGGTAAGCTCCGCACCGCCGTAAGCGTGGGCGTGATTGAGCTTATCGTATTTTCCTGCAACGGGGCTGGCGGGGGTCTTCGGATACTTTGCCATAATGTCTCTCATAAAAGAGCACATAATGATCTTCTCCGTCTTTTTGTTGATGGAAACAAGGATCATACTATCCGTTCTTCCCGCTTCCTTTCCGCGGGTATCGTCTGCAAGAAGAAGGATGTTCTTGACGTTCTTGTTATCACAGATCAAAGGGAGATTATCCGCATTCAGAGCACCGTTGGCGTCCTCGATGAGATCTTCTGTATTCATCACACTGCTCTGACCGTTTTCGTCTACGATCGCTTGGGTAACATACTCCAGATTCAGATCCTTTTCCGAGGAAATGATATTGATCTTTCCGATATAATAATCCACGATACAGTTGTACGCAATAATCCCTGCAATCACAAGAAAAGCAATCACGGAAAGGGTAATTACCGCGATCTTGATCCATTTATTTTTTTGGATTGCTGCCTTCGTCTTTCTCTTTTTCGAGGAGGAGGCAGATTTTTTGGAAGTCGATTGATTTGCCATCGTTTCTCCTGACGTCTATCGTATAAAACTACTGTTTAATATATGCAATTTCGGGAAAAGAATTCGGAACCTTCCCACATTATCTATTCTAAGCTATACACCTGAAAAAAACAAGGCTTTGATTTAAAATTTACAAAAGATAACCTTTTTTGCCACAATTTAAAAACAAGAGAAGGTCGGATCGACCTCCTCTTGTTTAATGCGTTTGTATTTGATTATTTTGTCAGGGGATAACGCTCCGGGAAATTGATGTGGTAAAGCAGATAGAACACGTCCTCCTGATCCACCTCTCCCGAGGAGTCGTAGTCCACGTCCTGATTGACGGGATAACGGGTCGGAAAGTTCAGAGAGAACAGAAGATATATAGCATCGTCGATCTGCACACCGTCCTTGCCGTCCAAATCACCGGGGACGTAATCTCCGAGCTCGCGAACTGCTCCGCAGGCGTTACAATCGGAATCGTCGTGATCGTCATACGCGTGTGCAAAATCGGGACCCGCAGCCTTCATACAAGCACCAAAGTGCTTCTGAGCGTCCAACAACGCTTCATTGCCCGAGGCAATATGAATTGCCGTAAAAGCCGCCATATCCCCTTCGTACCACAGATGCGCAAGCTTTGCGCAAGCGTCGAAGGCATAGACCTCGATCACCTCAACGGAATCGGGAATAGCAACGGAGGTCAAAGAGCTTGCCGCGCTGAAGGCAGCGGAAGCGATGGTCTTGACCGTGTAGGTCTTTTCCCCGTCGGAAACGGTTTTGGGGATCAAAACGCTTTCTGCCGACACTGCCGTAAAATCGATCACCGAAGCGGTGGCGGTCGCATCGTCGAACATATAAACGATACCCAACTCATCCTCCGGAACAGAGGGAATGATGGGTAGAATGGGCGACTCGATAAAATCGTCTTCTGCAAAAGACAGACGGTTCAAAGCTCCTCCTGCAAGAGGAGCGAATGCAAACAGAATCGCAAGAATGATCGCTGTTGTTTTCTTCATGACTCTCATCGCTTTCTCCTTTACGTGAAAAGACGTTACCATCTTTGATATCTATACGTATTTATTATACACACGCATATAGTTTTAGTCAAGGATTTTTTGCTTTTTGTTCACGAAGTTTTCAATTTTCACAGCGTATCCAGGAAACGGCAGGCGGCGACGGCGGCGGTAGCACCGTCTGCGGTGGCGGTGGTTACCTGACGAACGCCTTTTTTGCGGCAGTCTCCCGCTACGAAAATTCCGGGGGTACGGGTCAGACAGTCCTCGGCAGAATCAAAATATCCTACTTGATCCAGGTCGGCAAGATCGGCAAAAGCACCGTTTTCGGGAACGAGTCCGATGGCGACGAACATTCCGTCTGCTTCCAGGCGTGTCTCCTCACCGGTGGCAGTTTTTTTCAGAGTAATGGCGTGGAAGGCTTCTCCGTCTTCAATGGCGGAAACCACAGTTCCCGTAATGATCTCCACGTTGTCGCGGGAGCGAAGAACCTCCTCCAGACGCTTTTCACCCGTTAGAAAATCCAGATTCTGGATCACGTAAACCTTTTTGCAGGTTTCGGATAAGAGGATCGCCTCCTGTAAAGCGGAATTGCCGCCGCCGATGAGGGCAACGGTCCGATTCTGATAAAAGGCACCGTCACAGACCGCACAGAAGGAGATGCCCTCTCCAATGAATTTTTCCTCATTTTCAAGGCCGAGATGACGGTGACGGGCACCGGTAGCCAAAATAACGGCACCTGCCTCGTATTCACTTCCTTCCTCGGTAATGACCAGCTTCTTTCCGTTTTGCTCACGGATCTGAATGACGTTTTCAACCTCTACGTCTGCCCCCTGTGCCAAAGCCTGCTCCACGAAGGAGTCGGCAAGCTCGGTGCCGGAGCAGGAAGCAAAGCCGGGGTAATTTTCCACCTTGGGAGAAAACGTGATCTGACCGCCGAAGGCTCCCTTATCCAGAATGAGAACGGTTTTGTTGGCTCTGCGGGCATAAATTGCGGCAGTCAGTCCTGCGGGACCTGCGCCGACGATTACGATATCGTACATAGTTTTCCACCTCACGTTATATTTTGAAAAAAAGACAGGCGGGGCATTGCCCCGCCCTTAATTTTTACTGAACGGACTGGATATATTTCTTTACACCGGGAACGGAAACGAATTTCTCGGTCTTTCCGCCCTTGACGGTTACCAGAGTGGGTGCCTGCTTGATACCCAGGCCCTCGGTCAGTTCAATGTGCTCCTGTGCCATTACCTTGGTAAAGGGAAGGTTTGCCTTATCCAAAAGCTGGGTTGCGATCTTACAGTTGGGACAGGTAGCGGAAGCAAAGAGATAAACACCGTCCGCCAGGAAGACGCCGCTTCCCTCCTGCTCCTTCTTCTGCTCCTCCATGGGACCGGTATGGGTCAGCTTGGAGTTGAGAATGTCATAGGTCTTTCTCTCCTTGTACTCCTGGCTCTTACCGTCGTTCCAGTTCTTAACGGGACGGTAATAACCGGTAATACGGCTGTAAACCTCGGTTTCCTTGCCGCACTTGGGGCAGGTATAAAGCTCGCCTGCGATATAGCCGTGCTCCTTGCATACGGAGTAGGTGGGAGACAGGGTGTAGTAGGGCAAGCGATAGTTCTCTGCGATCTTGCGGATAATGGACGCAGCAGCCTTCCAATCGGGCAGCTTCTCGCCGATAAAGGCGTGGAAAACGGTACCGGAGGTGTAAAGGGTCTGCAATTCATCCTGGATATCCAGAGCGGTGAAGATATCGTCGGTATAGCCTACGGGCAGGTGAGAGGAGTTGGTGTAGTAAGGAGTCTCTCCTTCGGACGCACAAAGGATGTCGGGGAACTTCTTGCGGTCGTGCTTTGCAAGACGGAAAGCGGTGGACTCTGCGGGAGTAGCCTCCAAGTTGTACAGGTCACCGTACTTCTCCTGATAGTCGGAGAGGCGCTCACGCATATGGTTGAGCACGTCCTTGGAGAATTCCTGGGTTTCCTTATGGGTCATATCCTTTCTGAGCCACTTGGCGTTCAGACCAACCTCGTTCATACCAACCAGACCGATGGTGGAGAAGTGGTTGTTGAAGGTGCCCAGATAGCGCTTGGTGTAGGGGTACAGACCCTCGTCCAGAAGCTTGGTGATGACGGTACGCTTGATCTTCAGACTACGTGCGGCAATGTCCATCATGTGGTCCAATCTCTTATAGAACTCTTCCTCGTTCTGAGCAAGATAAGCGATACGGGGCATATTGATGGTAACAACGCCTACGGAGCCGGTGCTTTCACCGGAGCCGAAGAAACCACCGGACTTCTTTCTCAGCTCTCTCAGATCCAAACGGAGACGGCAGCACATGGAACGAACGTCGGAGGGCTCCATGTCACTGTTCACGTAGTTGGAGAAGTAGGGAGTGCCGTACTTGGAAGTCATTTCGAAGAGAAGCTTATTGTTCTCGGTCTCGGACCAGTCGAAGTCGCGGGTGATGGAATAGGTTGGGATGGGATACTGGAAGCCTCTGCCGTTGGCGTCGCCCTCGATCATGGTCTCGATGAAGGCACGGTTGACCATATCCATTTCCTTCTTGCAGTCGCCGTACTTGAAATCTACGCGCTTACCGCCGATGATGGCATACTCGTCTGCCAGGTCGGGAGGACAGGTCCAGTCCAGCGTAATGTTGGAGAAGGGTGCCTGCGTACCCCAACGACTGGGAGTGTTGACGCCGTAGATAAAGGACTCGATGCACTTCTTAACTGCGTCGTAGCTGAGGTTATCAGCCTTTACGAAGGGAGCCAGGTAGGTATCGAAGGAAGAAAATGCCTGCGCTCCTGCCCATTCGTTCTGCATAATGCCGAGGAAGTTGACCATCTGGTTGCAAAGGGTTGCCAGATGCTTTGCGGGAGCGGAGGTGATCTTTCCGGGAACACCGCCCAGACCCTCCTCGATCAGCTGCTTGAGAGACCATCCTGCGCAGTAACCGGTCAGCATAGACAGGTCGTGCAGGTGGATGTCTGCGTTCTTATGCGCCTGGCTGATCTCGTCGTCGTAGATCTCGCTGAGCCAGTAGTTTGCGGTAATGGCACCGGAGTTGTTCAGGATCAGACCGCCTACGGAGTAGGTTACGGTAGAGTTCTCCTTCACACGCCAATCAATGTTCTTCACGTACTGGTTTACGATCTCGGTATAGTCAACCAGAGTGGACTTCATATTACGGAGCTTTTCTCTCTGGCGACGGTAAAGGATGTAAGCCTTTGCCACGTCGGCGTAGCCTGCCTGAACCAGAACGGTCTCCACACTGTCCTGGATGTCTTCCACTGCCACCAGATCGCTTTCAACCTTGGGCTCGAAATCGGAAGTAACCTTCAGCGCCAGAAAATCGATAATATTATCGTTGAAATTTCTCTCGCAGGCTTCGAAAGCCAGTTTGATTGCGGACGAGATCTTGGAAATTTCAAAACCAACGATCTTGCCGTCGCGTTTTTTTACCTGATACATACTATTCTCCTTCTTCCTGTCCTCGGAGCTTTGCCGAGGGAATATCTTTTCTTACGGTTTGGAGGAATTCCTTCATTTCCTCCGGGGAAAAAGCAGCGAAGCCCGTTCCCAAAAGGTTGCCCGAATCTACAAAGCCCTGCAAAAAATACCGCTGTTCACCGGCAAGCCAATTCCCGATCCCTTCCATATCCCGCAGCTCGTGGATCCCCTTTACCAGGGTGGTGCGGAACTCGTGCTCGATCCCCGAGGAGCGGATCATTTCCGCGGAGCGCAGAAATTTCTCCATAGGGAACGCCTTTCCGATCGCCTTCTCATAATGCTCGGGAGAGCTTTTGATGTCCATTGCGATATAATCGATCTGACCCGTAGCGAGAAGTGCTTCCAGGGCGGCAGGATCCGATCCGTTGGTATCCAGCTTCACCGAAAAGCCCATATTTTTTACTTGTTTCACAAAATCCGACAGGTCCGGTTGCAGGAGAGGCTCGCCTCCCGTAACGCAGACACCCTCCAGAATTCCCCTTCTCCCGGCAAGGTAAGAAAGCACTTCCTCCTCCAGATTTGCGCTCTCGCGCGGATTTAAAACCAGAGAAGCGTTGTGGCAAAAGGGACAGCGCAGGTTGCAGCCACCGGTAAAAACGGTGCAGGCAACGCGGCCGGGAAAATCCAGAAGCGTCAGCTTTTGATAGCCTTGAACATTCATTGAGATTCCTCTTTCTTTTGTTGCCTTGCAAGTATATCACAAGTCTTGTGGTTCGTCAAGCAAAAAACACAAGATATTGTGTTTTTACGAAAAAGTGCAAACAATATCTTGTGTTATGGGATTTTGTGCAAAAGAAACGCCCCTCCTCCCGAAAGTGGGGAAAAGGGGCATTCCGCAAGGCTTTTCAGCCCTTTGTTTCTCTTTCAGATCCGGTGAAAAATCAGACTCTCCTCACCCTTTTTGGAAAGAGTCAATTTTGAATCGGAAACGGAAAAGGTAAAAGTTTTCTCCGTGCCGTCACTTTTAATGGTCAACCGATTTCCCTCGGCATACCAGGAGCCGAAGGGGATGGAAAAAGGAATGTCGTCTCCTTGCTTCTGCTCCACGAAGATCTCCCCCTCCTCGGTGAAGTGATACACCATAGAATAGGTTCCCAGCTCCTCGTCGCTTCCCTCGGTTTCCCAACGGCCGACCAAAGCCTTGTGATCTGCGTTTGAGCAAGACAGAAAGGCAAAGGGCAAAAGTAAAACAAGCGCAAGCACAAGGCACGATACGCGTTTCATCCATTTTCCCCCTTTCCTTTTCTTCTTCCATATTATGAACGAAAGACCCGGGTTTGTCAATGGTTTTCTTTAAAATCAGTAAATATTTTATTCATTTACTATTCATAACTCGCACAACGGAAACGCTCAGGTCGTCTCCCGCCTCGCCCTGCTCCTGTGCAAAGCGGAAAATACGGTCGCAAAGCTCCGTTGCGCTTTCAAAGCTTCTTTCGGCAAACAGAGAGACCAGAGCACTGCGTTCCTCTCCCTGCTCCACGCCGTCGGAGAGAAGAATGATAAAATCTCCGGGGAACAGGCGGAAGGAGGTCTGCTCCGCACACATACTACGCAAAACCCCTGCGGGAGGCGTACGGGATTCGATGCGGTGCAGTCTGTCCCCTCGCAAAACGTAAGAGGGCGCCGCACCCGCTTTGATAAAATGTGCTTCCCCCATCAGAAGATCGATCTCCAAAAGATCCACGGTGGTAAAGGTTTCGTCGGTCTTGCTCATCAAAAATGCATTGAGCATTTCAAGGGTCACGTTTTTCGGGGTAGCACAGTGCATCAGTTTTTCAATGAAAATAGCGGCAAGACGGCTGGTAAAGGCAGCTTCCCTTCCGCTTCCCATTCCGTCGCAGATCAAAGTATAGAAATAATTTTGCGCCGTTTCAAAAAATCCCACGTGATCTCCGCTGACGCTTTCTCCCCGCTTGGTACAGCCGGACTTTGCACATTCCAAACTCAGCAGTCTTGCCCTGCGCAAACGCATGACCACGCAGTCCTCCAGCATCATAAAATCCGGCCCCGAAAAGCGACAGGAGAACGCCTTTCCGAATGCCTGTTGGATCCGTTCCGCGCAATGGCTCACCCGTTCCACCGAAACACCGTACACGTCGATCTTCATTTCTCTGACGCCGAATACGGCAACGCGGCGATAGGAGATCCCCAGCTCCTTCAACGCTTTTTTTGCCGTGCTTTCCAGAGTGGGATTGTACTCCAATTCGCGGTCCAGCTCTCCGGCAGTGCTTTTCAACAAGCGGGAGACCGAGCTGTACTCCCCCGCCAGAAGTCTGGTCTTATTGTTTTTCAAGAAGCTGCCGTTGATCTCTCCGAAGCGGCGGTTGATGGTCTCAACCAGTTGAGAAAGAGAAATACATTTTGAACGCAAAGGCTCCGAAAAATCCTCCTGCACCACCTTCCCCGCCGTCAACAGCTTTGCCGCCACGTTTGCAGTGGATTCCACGGCAGACGCCTGCTCCTTGCCCCAGCAGACGCCGGAGAGCGAGCAACGGGAGCAGTGCTCGGCACAGCAATCGGAGACCAGACGGCTACTATCCGAGATCGTCGGCTTTTTGATGGTATCGCTCACCGTATAAAACACCTCCGACAAGGAAGAAAACGCTTCACTGAGCTTGCGCAGCTTTTGCCTTGCCGCACGCGTTCCCTCCTTTCGCAAGGGATCGGTCTCCAACCGTTTTTGCTGCTGCCGCTCCTTTTTCCCGGGCAACAAATGCAGCAGAGGAAAAAACAGTGCCAAAGCACACAAAAAATCCGCAGTGAAAAATCCGAAGCTTTCCAAGCCCTCACTGTACATACAGTAGCCGCAGGCGGATACGAAGGAGACCATCATCGCCACGTAGGCGGAATAGTCGAAAAACAGCCCTGCGAAAAATCCACCCACCGCCAATGCGGGCGATACCTCGGGGGAAAGCTGTGCCATCCCGCCGATCATTCCCGCCGCCGCACCGTACAACGGTCCTCTGGTTCCGGAAAGCGTAAGGGAAAGCAGAACCGCCAGCACGAAGGACACGGAAACGTTTGCCACCTGCACTTCCCGAATGGTATGGAGAAAAAGATACGCAAGGGCAAAATTCGCTCCCTGGGCGTAAACCCGTCTTTTTGAGGAAAGCCCCGCTGCCGCCTCTCCGGCTCCAACCTCCATATAAAAGCCGCAAAGCAGATAGGAAAAAACGGGAGTAATGATTCCCGCGCTCACGGCGGCGAATACCCCGCGAACGGTAAAGTTCTCCAGCGCTGCCAAAAGCAGGGACAGCCCCACCGAGACGAAGGCGGAAAAGGTAACCCGCGCAAGACGTGCCTCATCCATTTTCCCTCCGCTGACTCCTGCCCGTGCCAAAAAGAAGATCAAATACGCCAAAAGATAGAAAAATCCGTTTGATTCCAAAAACGCCGTAGAAGATAAAACCCCTGCGAACACGGTGAGGATCACCGCCGTTTCAAGGGTTCTTACCTCTTTCTTTTTTTCCGTTACCGTGATGCGTCTTCCCAGAGCGGCAAGCAGGGCAAAGCCCGCCGGATACACCCCCAGCGGAAAGCGTGCCAGGGAGACTACGGCAGATATTACGAAAATACCCGAGAACAGCAAGACCCCGAGCACCGCGCTTTTCATCCGTCTCGCCTCCCGCTCTCCTTCCTTTACGCAAAGTTCAGCGAAGGAATCCGCCACCGCGCCCATTCCTGCCGCAAGATACCGCGCCGCCGAAGCAAGCCTTTTCAAAGCACCTTTCTTTTCCGTGTTTTTTACCGTTGCCTGTTTCAAATTTTTTTCCATCGTTTCACTTCCTGTCCCTTGTTTTTTCGGACTCTCATTGTAACACGCCGAAAAGAAAGGAATTGTCGAAAGAGGAAAGGCAAAAAATCATATTTTTTTCTTTTCGGCACATACTAGAAGAAAAGAAGAAAGGAGTGTTTTTTTATGAACCCAATGCCAATGATCCGCTCTGCCTGCGACTGTCTGAACAGCATCGTGCTCCGTCCCAAGTTGACCTTATCTCTGTCCTCCTTCAACCGGCGCACCGGTTCCTTTTCGGAGCAAAAAAGCATCAGTCTTTCCGCGGGAATCACCTTGCTTCGCGGGATCATGCTGTTGGCGGGCGGGATGGGCGTCGCCTACGGCGCCATGATGCTTTGCCGCGCCGGAAAAAAGAAAAAGCCGTGCCGTTCCATGAAAAAAAGCCGCAGACGGCTCTGAAAAGTAACGAATCCGTAAATTTTTTATGATAAAGGGAAAAAGACTGCTCTTTTCCGCATAAAAACACTTGCTTTTTCTTTCTTTCTATGGTAGAATTTTCTTTGCTCCGTCTGTGGTAAGGCGGGCAAAAACAAACCGAATCCGTAACGCAGTGAAGGGGAAAACGTCTGTTTCTTCAAACGGACCGTTCACCTCGCCCTTGCCGGGTTACAGGATCAGAATTTATGGAGGTGAAAACCATGCTGAAAGAAGAAAAGCAGCAAATCATTACCACTTACGCAACCAAAGAAGGCGACACCGGATCCCCTGAGGTCCAGATCGCGATCCTGACCTCGAGAATCAACACGCTCACCGAGCACCTCAAGGTCAACAAGAAGGACCACCACTCCCGCAGAGGTATGCTGAAGATGGTTGGTCACAGAAGAAATCTTCTGAACTACCTGCAGAAGAAGGACATCAACCGTTACAGAGCTATCATCGAAAAGCTCGGTCTCAGAAAGTAATCGGTCGGCAATATGTTTGAAAATCACAGAATCTTCAAATATGAGTTTGCCGGCAGACCTTTGATCATCGAAACCGGTAAGATCAGCCAGCTGGCAAACGGATCTTGTCTGGTTCGCTACGGTGACACCTGCATTTTGGCAAACGCCACCGCAAGCGCTGCTCCCAGAGACGGCATCGACTTTCTTCCCCTGTCCGTAGATTACGAGGAAAGACTTTATGCAGTGGGCCGTATCCCCGGCAGTTTTAACAGACGCGAAGGCAGACCCTCTACCAAAGCGATCCTGACCAGCCGTGTGATCGACAGACCCATCCGTCCCCTCTTCCCCAAGGATCTGAGAAATGACGTTTGCATTTCCCTTCTGACCCTTTCGGTAGATCAGGACAACTCTCCCGAGATCGCCGCTATGATCGGTGCATCCATCGCCCTGTCCATTTCCGATATTCCTTGGAACGGACCCATCGGCGGTGCTTTCGTCGGTATGGTTGACGGCAAGATCGTCATCAACCCCACCTTGGCAGAGAGAGAAAAGAGCACTCTGGAGCTCACCGTTGCAGCCAGCGAAAAGAAGGTCGTTATGATCGAAGCAGGCGCAAAGGAAGTTTCCGACGAGGAAATGTACAACGCCATCATGACCGCTTTCGAGGAGATCCGCGGTCTGGTTGCCTTTATCAACAGCATCGTTGCCGAGATCGGAAAGCCTAAGTTCTCCTACCCCTCCTGTGAGGTTGACCACGATATGTTCGAGGCAATCAAGGAGTTTGCTATTGAGGACGTAAAGGCTGCTCTCGACACCGACGACAAGACCGTACGCGACGAGCGTATGCAGGTGGTTTACGAGAAGATCTACGCCAAGTTCGACGAGATCTACCCCGACAGCCGTCTGATGATCAACGAATGCGTTTACAAGCTGCAGAAGTTTGTGGTACGCCGCTGGCTCCTTGACGAGAAGAAGCGCGTTGACGGCAGAAGAATGGACGAGATCAGACCCTTGGCTTCCGAGGTAGGTCTGATTCCCCGTGTGCACGGCTCCGGTCTGTTCACCAGAGGTCAGACACAGGTGCTCACCCTTGCAACTCTCGGCTCCGTTTCCGATCAGCAGATGCTGGACGGTGTGGATACCGAAGAATACAAGAGATATATGCACCACTACAATATGCCCGGTTATTCCGTAGGCGAAGCCAAGGCATCCAGAAGCCCCGGCAGACGCGAGATCGGTCACGGTGCTCTCGCTGAAAGAGCCCTTGAGCCCGTTCTCCCCTCTCTCGAGGAATTCCCCTACACCATCCGTCTCGTTTCCGAGATCGTTTCTTCCAACGGCTCCACCTCTCAGGGCTCTATCTGCGGTTCTACCCTGGCTCTGATGGATGCGGGCGTACCGATCACCGCTCCCGTAGCAGGCATTTCCTGCGGCTTGATCACCGAGGGTGACGAGTGGGATACCATGATCGACATTCAGGGTCTGGAAGACTTCTTCGGCGATATGGACTTTAAGGTAGCAGGTACTCACAAGGGTATCACCGCTATTCAGATGGACCTGAAGATCGACGGTCTGACTCCCGAGATCATCAAGCAGGCTTTGGAGACCACCCACAAGGCAAGGCTCTATATCCTGGACGAGGTTATGCTCAAGGCGATCCCCGCTCCCAGAGAAGACGTATCCGAGTTTGCTCCCAAGATGATCTCCATGAAGATCCACCCTGACAAGATCCGCGAAGTAATCGGATCCGGCGGTAAGGTCATTCAGAAGATCTGTGCCGACACCGGTGCCAAGATCGACATTGAGGACGACGGCAGCGTATTCATCTCCGCAGTAAACCGCGACAGCGCTTACGAGGCAAAGAAGATCGTTGACGCTATCGTATTCGAGCCCGAGGTAGGTATGGTATTCGACAACTGTACCGTTACCCGTCTGATGACCTTCGGCGCATTCGTTGAGTTTGCTCCCGGCAAGGAAGGGTTGGTTCACATTTCCAAGCTGGACAAGAAGCGCGTTGAAAAGGTAGAGGACGTTTGCAAAGTAGGCGACAAAATGAAAGTCAAACTCATTGAGATCGACGACAAGGGCAGAATCAACCTCTCCCGCAAGGACGCAATGGACGAAGAATAACAAGCAAAAGAAGCAGAGATTTTTCTCTGCTTCTTTTTTCTTGCCTAAACGCAAGCGTTATGATATACTTAAGGGGAAGAAAAGGAAAGAGGTTTCTATTATGAAAAAAATCGTTCTGCTGGGAGATTCCATCCGTATGGGCTACGACAAATACGTAAAAATGGCGCTGGAGGACAGTGCCGAGGTATACTCTCCCAAGGAAAACTGCCGCTTTACGCCATACGTGCTTCGGTATCTGCACTCCTGGCTGAAAGAAAGCACGTTCGGCGAGGAAACGGACTGCATTCATTGGAACGCAGGACTTTGGGACTGCCTGGATCTGTTTGACGACGGGCCTACGGTTCCTCTTGAATTATACGAGCAGTATATGCACCGCATTTGCCGCCGCATCCGAATGCTCTGTCCCAAAGCAAAGGTGATCTTTGCCACCTCCACGCCTGTCAACGAGGCAGGCTACAAAAACCCTCAAAAAACCCGACGGGAAAACCGCGTAATTCGTCAGTACAACGAAGTTGCGATCAAGGTAGTAACCCGGTACGGCTTTTTCGTCAACGATCTGTACTCCCTTCTGGAAAATGCTCCCCTCCATTGGTTTTCCGATAACAAAACCCACTATTACACCAAAGAAGGCACCAAAGCAATAACCGAAAAGGTCGTATCCGCCATCGCACAGCACGTTGAAGTTGCCCCGAAGGAAATCAATTACACCACCTTTTTCCCCGAGAACAAAGAAGAAATCGGCTTTTAACGCAAAAGGAAGCAGAGAAAATTCTCTGCTTCCTTTTTTTCGGATCACGGCTTTTGATGCTCGCCGCACTTTCCTGAGCACTGCTTGGCGTAGGGACAGCCGATGCAGGTCTCACCGCGTTTTTTGGCACGGACAAGGTACCAAACGATACTGCCGACGATGGCAACTAAGATCAAAACAACGATAACGTTCGTCACAGATAAAACCTCGTGTAAATTTTATTTTGCCGTTTTCAGGGCATATTCCGCCTTCAGCTTCTTATTGGCGTTTACGATCTTGAAGGTGATGAAGGCTGCAATGGCAAGCACGATCAAAAGGCCGCCGAGAGCAGTTCCGTAATTCAAATTCTCTCCCACGATCAAGGTGCCGATGGTGTAAACGAAGTAGGAAACGGAAAAGCCTACGGCGAATTGAAGCCCGATACCGCCCCAAAGCCATTTCGCACTGTTCATTTCGGAGTTCATCGCACCGATGGCGGCAAAGCAAGGAGGCGTAAAGAGGTTGAACATCAGATACGCCAAAGCGGCAACCTTCGTGATTCCGATAATGGCAGCTGCCTTTTCATCTGCGCCGCCGTTAATTGCATCTTCAAGACCAACAAAGCATACGCAAAGGGTTCCTACTACGTTTTCTTTTGCAATAAAGCCGGTAACCGCTGCTCCGGCAAGCTGCCATGAGAGCACGCCGACAACGGGTACGAGCACGTAAGCAAAGGGAGTGGCGATGGTTGCCAGAATGGACTTATCCGCACTTTCCGCAACCGCAAAGCTCCAGGTAAAGGTCTGCATGATCTGTACTGCCATATTGCAGAGCAGGATAATGGTAGCGGCTTTTACGATATACGCCCAGCCGCGGCTGCACATAGACTTAAACGCGCCCCAGAGAGAAGGAGCCTTGTATTCGGGAAGCTCAATGATAAAGAAGGATTTTCTGATCTTGTGGCCGGTGATGGCGTTGACCAGAAGTGCGCCCAGAAAGATCAGGAGGATACCTGCAAAATACATCAACGCGCTGACCCAACCTGCGTTTTCAAAGAAAGCACCTGCAAACAAAGCAATGACGGGAATTTTTGCACCGCAAGGCATAAAGGGTGCCAGCATCGCGGTTGCTCTGCGCTCACGCTCGTCGCGGATGGTACGGCTTGCCATAACACCGGGAACAGCACAGCCTACCGTAATAACAAAAGGGATCACGGATTTACCGGAAAGACCGACCTTCTTGAAAATGGGATCCAGCACCACGGCGGCACGGGACATATATCCGCAGTCCTCAAGAAGTGCGATCAAGAAGTACATTACCATAACCAAAGGAAGGAAGCCCATTACGGCGCTGACGCCGCCGATAATACCGTCCACCACGATTGCCTGAAGCAAGGGGCTGGCATTCTCCATCAAGCCACCAACGTATCCCTGGAAGGAATCGATCACACCGGTCAAAAGCCCTTCCAGCCATTTCCCGAGACCCAGAGGCCCCTCTGCCTGGGAAATGTGGAATACCAGGAACATCACCACGGCAAAGATCGGAAGACCCAGCCATTTATTGGTGAGGATCGCGTCGATCTTATCTCCGATATTCTTTTCCTTGGTCAGAACCTTGCGGACCTCAACCTCCTTGACGATGCCGTTTGCAAAGGCAAAACGCTTGCGGTCCGCCTCCTCCACCTGTGCCTTATCGGTCAGATCGATATCTTCCTGCACGTAGGGCGCTTTCTGCTCCTTGCCGACCTGAGCGGCGGCTGCCTCGATCAATGCCTGCAAGCCGGAGGCAGAGGTGGAAACGGTTTTGATCACGGGACAACCAAGCTTTGCGGAAAGAGCTTCCGCATCGATGGTATTTCCCTTCTTTTTACCGATATCACTCTTATTCAGAGCAACTACAAGGGGAATCCCCAGTTCCAGAAGCTGTGTGGTAAAAAACAGGCTACGGCTCAGATTGTCTGCGTCCACGATATTGATGATGGCATCGGGAGCTTCGTTCTTGACGTAAGAGCTGGTAATGCTTTCCTCACTGGTAAAGGGAGACATCGAGTAAGCGCCGGGAAGATCTACTGCGATGATCTTATTGTTGCCGGCGTAAGCCCTCTTAATAGGGTGTTCCTTCTTGTCAACGGTAACGCCTGCCCAGTTGCCCACCTTTTCGTTACGCCCGGTAAGCGCGTTAAACATCGTAGTCTTACCGGAGTTCGGGTTGCCTGTTAAAGCAATTCTCATGGGGTATTTCCTCCTGTTTCTAAACTTTATACAAATCCTTAATGGATAAGGTTACGGTTCGGTTAGCTGCCGCTAACTCCTCAGATCAAAAAAACAGCCGCTTTTTTCAGACGATGATGGCCTCTGCCAAAAAGGAGTCGATATTGTACCTGCCGTCCTTGATGGAAACGGTGCATCCGCTCTTGCGATGGGCGATCACGGTGATGGCTTCTCCGCTGTAACAGCCCAAGGAAAACAAGAATGCATTCAGTTCCTCATCGTCCGTTTCGATCTGTCGAATAATATATTCTTTTCCTTCTTCTGCTTGTCTTAAATTCATATGCTTTCCCACGCGACCGGCCTTTGGTTAGCGGTCGCTAACTCACTTTTAAAATAAAACTCGCCTCTTTGTCAGGAAACGAGAATGGCCTCTGCCAGAGGTGTATCGATATGATAACGACCGTCCTTGATAGACACGATACAACCGCTCTTTTTCTGCATAACCACGGTAATAGCTTCTCCGCTGTAACAGCCCAAAGAAAACAAGAAAGCATTCAGCTCCTCGTCATCCGTATTGATCTGCTGAATGATATATTCTTTTCCTTCTTCGACTTCTCTCAAGTTCATTTCTATACCACCTGACCGATTCTTGGTTAGCAGCCGCTAACCAATAGACTGAAAGTTCGGTTAGCAGTCGCTAACCACGTATTTATTATACGAAAAAAGTTCGTCTTGTCAAGAGTTTTTTCAAAAAAATCCAATAAATTTTGTCCTTCTTATACTTTCGATTGATTTTTTTTTAAGAATGTGTTATGATAATAGTACCATCAAAGATTTGGAGAAAATGCTATGCCGTTAAAACCGTCGGGCGAGATGTATCTGGAAACGATTTACGTATTGACAAAAGAAAAAAGCTCCGTCCGTTCCATTGATATTGCCGAGCATATGGGCTTTTCCAAGCCCAGTGTCAGCCGCGCCGTAGCCCGCTTGAAAGAGGAAAAATTCATCGTGGTGGATGAATTCGGCTACATCACTCTTACCGAGGACGGCTTGAGCCTTGCTCAAATGATCTACGAGCGGCATACAGTTCTGACCCGCGTTCTGATGATGCTCGGGGTAGATGAGGTGACCGCCAGCGAGGATGCCTGCAAGATCGAGCATGTCATCAGTGAAACCTCCTTTGAAACCCTGAAAAAATATATGGAAAAATGAGTTAAAGCAGAGAAAGGCTCTGCTTTAACTTTTTTTTAAAATTTTCTCTTTTCATTGCATTTGCCTTTCTGCCGTGATACAATTTCTATATCGATTTCAAAGGAGTTTTTTATGAAACGCTTTTTTTCATTCTTTGTGACCGTAGTGATCCTTCTCAGCCTTTTTGCCTGTTCCGATGAACCGAAGTCGACCGCAAAGGAAAACGTCGCAAAAACGAAGGAGCAAATCGAGGAGCATCTTGCCGACCCCTCCTTTCAATGCGAGCCCGTAGGCGTTGCCATCACGGAAAACCCCTTTCCCGATCTGGATCTGAGCGGTATGACCGACGCTCAGAAAGCAGTGGTGGTCACCGCCGAGAGCTTTTATCTTCGCGGAAGCCGAATTCAATACGAGGATACACGCTTTCTGAAAACAGACAAGCTCCCGTACTATCGTTGGGCAGTCCAACAAAGGAAGCTTGAGGAATATACCTCGCAAAACCTCGGCTTTTTACAATGTGCCGCGTTCTGCTACGAGGTCTATCGCAATGCTCTGGATCTGGACTTGATCTACAAGGATAAGGTTTGTTATTACACATCCCGTTTTGACACCAACGCCAACCACGTTCTTCGTGAAACCCCTGTTGCCTCCGGCTTCTCCTCTATGTCTCAGGAGCAGCTGGACCAAAAAAAGCAGGAATTTCTCAGTGCCCTCCAGCCCGGTGATATCATCGTTTACCGTGTCAAGAATAACGGTCACGCCATGGTTTACGTCGGAAACGATACCATTATCCATTCCGGCGGCAGCGTGTATAACTGGGATAACAAGCAGGAGGTTTACGAATACCAAGGAACCGTACGCAAGGATTCCGTGGATTTCTTTTTCGAAAAAGGAAAGACCCGCTACCTCTTTAATAAACAGAGCTACTGCATTATTCGCCCCATCGAGGATTTCGGCATTACACAGGTCCCTCAAAAGTCTCTGGACCGTATGGGTGTGATGCGAGGGGTTCTGGCAGAAAAGCTGTCTTCCCATACGGCAGGGCAAACCGTCTCCCCCGGCGAAGCCCTTACCTACACCTTTTCTCTGAACAATACGACTGGTGAGGAGAAAACGCTGACCGTCACCGACACGCTCCCCCTTCATACCGAATTCGTCAGCGGTGACTTGACCCTTTCAGACAGAACTCTGTCCGCAACGGTTACTCTTCCCGCAAAAAGCACGGTTCAGCTGTCCTACACCCTTCGTGTCAAGGGTGATACCCCCTCGGGACAACAGATCCGGAGCGAAAGCTTCGTTGCCTCCGTGCCCACCGACTGCCCTGCCGTTACCGTCGGAAACACCCTTTCCGAGACGGAACGTGACGCCATCGGCAAAGCCGTTACCGAGCTTTCCTCTTCTCAGCTGAGAGGTTTGGAACTTGGCAACGCAATTTACGAAAAAGCTACGGGGAGAGTCGCCTTTCCCACAACTGCACCCGAACAGATCCTGGAGGACTTGTTCCGCCATTACTCCGTCGCTTTGGAAAGCAAGGCTGCGGAAACCGACCCCAACTGGCCTTGGTACTGGCGCAGCTTAGATCCGAACTCAACCTATCTGTCCTGTCTTGTACCCAATCTTTACGGCGGAAGATACGTTGCAGAAAATACCGATGCCGATCCCTTGACCGATCTGGAATGGTTCCAAGCAAAGCGAGCCCGCTACGTTTCCGCCAATCAGCTTCTCCCCGGCGACTTTGTCTTCCTCTCCTATAACAGCAAGGATCTGACCGGCTCTGTTTATCTGTTCACCGGCGATTCCCTGCTGGACCTGCAAAGCAATAAAGAGATCAACCCCGAGCCCCTTTTGCAAAGAATCGTTTCCGATCGGTACTTTGCCGTTCTGCGCCCCAGCCTTACAAAATAATAGCCTGCTGATCTGCAAGACGTATCCCCTTCTCTTCCCTTGTTCAAGTTGACTTTCAAATACTCCTGTGCCATAACAGAAAAAAATCGGAGGTTCCCTATGAAATTTTCAATCGTTTCCCGTTGCACCTCGGGTGCGTTCCGTTATCAAGCCTGGCCTACGGTCACCAAAGGAGATGACGGTACCCTTTACGCCGTATGCTCCGGACACCGCTTGGGTCACGTATGCCCCTTCGGCAAAAACCTGATGGTGGAAAGCCGTGACGACGGGCTAACCTGGTCCTCACCCATCGTTATCAACGACACCTATCTGGACGACCGCGATGCAGGACTTTTGGTTTGGGGCGACAATATGCTCCTTTCCTGGTTCAATCATCCCGAAGCCTTTTTTGAGAAGGATCATAAAAAGCCCTTTTACGTTTTAAACACGCCTCTTGCTCTCGGGATGCGAGAGCTTTGGAAGACCCTGCCCGAGGATGAAAAGGCTTACGGCTCCTTTACCCGCATCTCCCGCGACGGAGGCAAGACCTGGTCCCAGCCGCGCCGCTCTCCCGTTTCCACTCCTCACGGTCCGATCCGCAGAGCTGACGGAAGCTTGCTTTACCTCGGCAGAGAGTTTTATAATATGGGACGGGGCGGTGAATGCGGAATCCTTATGGCGTACGAAAGCTTTGACGACGGCGAGACCTGGCAGTATCTTTCCACCATCCCCAATCCCGAGAACAATCCTACGGGCTTTGTAGAACCCCACGCCTGCCTGCTTCCCGACGGAACTATCATCGGCGGCCTGCGCATTTCCATTCCCGATTACCCCGGAAAGCTGAGAACCTACACGGTATTCTCTCGCGACGGCGGTAAGACCTGGACCGACCCCGAGCCTCTGGAGGATCTTTACGGGGCTCCTCCCCATTTCCTCCTTCACTCCTCCGGCGCACTGATCTTGACCTACAGCCGCCGCAGAGTAGATCCGCAGGGGCAATACGCCCGCATTTCCCGCGACGGAGGTAAGACCTGGGGCAAGGATTTTCTCATTTCCCCCGTTGCCCCTGACTGGGACCACGGATACCCCTCCTCCGTAGAGCTGGAAAACGGCGACGTTTTCACCCTATATTACCAAAAATATGACAAGGACGATTATCCCTCCCTGCTGGGGACCCGATGGAGCCTGGACGAAGAACCCAAATAAATTTAGGGGGCTGTAAAAAAAGAGATCCTTCGAATCGCCGTAACCGGCTCCGCAAGGCGGCACTCGTTGACACTACGGTTTTGAGCCCCCCCATTCGGTCGTTCAAAACCAAGTGTCTGCCGTCGAAAACCTTCGAAAAAGGGATAACATCCCTTTTTCTCGACTTCCGCATTCTGAGCGAAGCGTAAGCGGAGTCGAAGAATCTCCCTAAAAAGCTTCTAAAAACGAAAAAAATGCTATAGTTACACAAAATTTGTGCTTCTATAGCATTTCTTTTTTTATAAATCCTTTATTTTACCGGTTTTTTGAACCGGTCTTTTTTTACAGCCCCTTTTCTTGACTTTTTCTTTCTTTTTCTGTACAATTAAATTGAAAGGAGGTTGTAATGAAAAAAATCAATTTCAGACTTCTTCTCCTCGTTTCCTTTGTCTGCATTGCTTTGCTTTTTTCCACGGCGATTATCATCCAATCTCGCCCCCGGCTTGAGGCGCCTGCCATCGTAACTACGACGACCGCCACGCGAACGACGACCGCCACGCGAAAATACGTTCCACCCACGACAACCTCCGACGGCCGTGACAGCACGTTTTTTATGAGCAGTAAAAACCGCGGAGTTTGCAAGGCTTTCAAGGGAAAAGTCCTACTGAATTTCTTTATGGTTTCCGATGGTGACTGCATATGGACGGAGGATGCCATCGCAGAATTTAAAAAAACCACGGAAGATGCCATCTATTTTTTAAACTATGATTCCGACCGTTTCGGGGTAGAGCTCGAGATTCTCTGCAATTACACCTTCGTCTCCCATCCCGAAACGCTGGTAAGAGAAGATCACCGCACCGTAATACCCGAAATCCTTGATTCCCTCGGCTACTCCGATAAATACAAGGTTTCCTCTGACCTTACCGAGAAATTCGGAACCGATTCTGCCGCTCTTCTCTTCTGCTTCAACCGTCAGGAGCGAAGCCTGTCGACGCCCACCACCCTTGAAAACGGCTTTGAGTATGCGATTCTTTACGGCGCGAACGAAGATTTCCGTCACGAGCTTTTACACCTATACGGCGCAAAAGACCTTTATACTCCCGAGCGCATCGATAAAATTGCCGCCCGTTATTTTTCCGACAGTGTGATGCGGGTCAGCGGCGGCTTCGTTTTAGATCCGCTCAATGCCTTTCTCATCGGATGGACCGACACGCTGAGCGAGCCTGCAAAAGAATTTTTAGAAGACGTCGACCGATAAAGAAAAAACCAAGTGTCTTTCGACACTTGGTTTTCTTTTTTTGTTTTAACCAACGATACCGCTTCGCTCGATACCTTGTACAATATACTTCTGACAGAAGCAATAAATTACGACCAAGGGAGTGATGATCATCAAAGCCGCGGTATTTGTAACGGCGGAGGTGAACACACCCGCCGCGTCGCCTACTTCCGAAACGTTCAGGGACGGGGGAATCTGTTCAACGATATCCGGCATCAAATACATTGCGTTTTTGGTGAAGAACAAGCTGGTATAGAAGTCATCGGTCCACTGCCAAGAGAAGGCGAAGATGAACACGGTGATCAGCATCGGCACGGAAAGGGGCACGATGATTCGGATAAAGGTCTTGAATACACCGGAGCCATCTACGTAGGCTGCTTCTTCCAATTCGTCGGGCACGCCGCGGAAGAACTGACGCATCAAGAAGATGTAAAGTCCGTTCTTGAAGGCGAGTCCGCCCAAGGAGAGCAGAGTCAGAGGCCAATAGGTGTTCAAGAGGTTGGGCGCATCTACACCGAAGAGCTTGAGCAGACCGTAGATATCGAAGTACTGGAACTTCTTGAACAGTGCAAGTCTCATAGCCTGGTGAGGAATGACCATGGTCACGATTACACAGTAGAACAGGATCGTGTTACCCTTGAACTTAAACTTTGCAAGACCGTAGCCGATGATCATAGTGGTGATCATCTGCACGATGGCGCAAAGCAGTGAAATAACGGTGGTATTCCAAAGAGCCTCGAAATAACGGTTCTCCGTAATGATCGCCTTATAGGTATCCAGAGTAGGATATCTGGGGATCAGCTTTACCGTTACGTCAAGAAAGTCCTCGGCGCTCATAAAAGAGCCGGCGATCTTGGCGATAAAGGGATAAAGGATTACGTAAGCGATACCGATCAGAAGGACGTAGCGAAAAACAGCCCATACAAAATTCTTCGCGAAAGTAAAGGTCAGATATTTTGACTTTACTCTTTCCCAAAAGGGAGTGCGGTCTTCGAATTCGACGTCGAATTCTTTTTTACCAAATCTTTTTTTGGTTTTGGTTTCTGCATTCATCGATTAGTCCTCCTTTCTTAGTCTCTTCTCTGGTAGAACACGTAGGAGCTCATAATAGCTGCAATCACGGCGATTACCAGAATTACAATGGAGAAGTAGATCCAGTACATTGCACATCCCAATACGTCATCGAAGGGGTTAACACCGGCACTTACGCCACCCACGTATCTCATTACTTCGTTGGATGCAGAAGTAAAGGAGTCGATGATCGTATAGATCGCATTTACCAGGATCATAGGGCTGATCATGGGGAAGGTGATCTTCCAGAAGGTTTCCCAAGTGGTAGCACCGTCGATGGTACACGACTCGTAAATCGCGGGAGAGATGGACTGAAGACCTGCAAGGAAGATCAGCATCTGTACACCGGAACGGTTTACAAGGTCGTAGATGTCATTTACGATACCGACAACGTAATCAACCAGCTCGGTACCAACCTTCATCGAGGAGAACAGACCCTGGAGATCCACAGCGGAGATCAGTCCTCCGCCTCCGGATTGTTGAACTGCTTCTCCTGCAGCAACAGCCGCTTCTCCGGCAGCCTCATCCTCGGCTCCTCCTCCACCGGATACCGCGCCGCCGGAAGAATACTGGGTGAAGGCGTTGGATGCATCGATATCATCGATCAGACCGGTAGAAAGAATAACGGGGATGAAGAAGATTGCACGGAACAAGGTACGTCCGACCATTTTCTGGTTCAGAAGTACTGCCATAAACAGGGAGAATACGACGATAGCGGGAACCTCAAGCAGCAGCTGCTTGACACCGCCCGTAAGCAACGTTACGAAGTTGGGGTCGGAGAACAGTGCTCTCTCGTAGTTATCCCAACCAACGTAGTCGAGTACGAAGCCACCGCCAATGGTAGGCAGATTGATGATGTGGTGGAAGCTATACGTGATAGAGTCCACCAAAACGGGAATGTAGATCAGGAAAAAGATCAGTACAAAGGGTGCAACGAAGAACCAACCGGAGCGAGCCTTGGCTTTATCAAGGCTTTTTGCTTTGCGCTTCTTAGGCGGCTTAACAGGCTTGGTCATCGGAGCTTGTTTGGTTGCAGTAGCTTGATTCATTTTTCACCTCTCCTTTCCTTACGCTTTTTCCACGTGATAGCTCATAGCCGGGATCTCGAGCGTATCAGCGGTAACTGCGAAGTTGTTGTAGTTGAGGTAGATTTCAGTGCCGTTTTCATAGCTTACCTTAACCACTCTCTCTGCAAGGACTTCATGCCCGGTAATCAGCTGATCCTGCAGGGGAGCAAGAATCTCATTGAGCTTCTCGTATTCTTTAACGATCGTATCCTTACAGTCTTTGTATGATACGGCATAGTATTCGCTGTAACCGTTGATCTTCAGCTCGGAGATATTGTCGTAGGCTACGACGAAATAGGGATTTGCACCGTTCTCAATGGTCTTGAGCAGGTTGTACTCGTAGTCGCCCGCCATGTTGATCGCCTCACCGGTATAATTCATATAGCCGTGGAGCACGATGCCCAGGAAGGGGATCTCGGCAGTAGCAACGATATTGTTGGAGCTGTCCAGCGGAATATCCAGAATGGTATCTGCATACTTCCAGGTGTACTGGTTGCCCTTTTCAATAAGCACGCTCTTGTAGTCCTTGTCCATCTTCTTCATGGAAGATGCGGTGTAATCCTTGGCATCCTCGCGGTTCAAGGGGAATTCCTCGTCCTGGCTGGAGTTCAGCGCGTAACCGAGAGAACCGACGGACATAGTCTTATCACCCTTGCCAAAGAGTGCCTTGTACTTAGAAGTAATATTCTTGTAGTAAGAGTCAATGGTCTTGGCGGAAAGCACCAAAGCCACCTGCTTGTTATAAGCCTGAACGATGGGGTTGTAGGTCTGATAGTATGCAGCCTTGCCGTCGATGGTCTTGGCAGCATCTCTCTCCTCGTCGTAACCGTCAAACCAAGCGGTGGCCTTCACGTAGGAGAAGTTCAGATCCAGATAGATCTGTGCATCCTGCTTCTGTGCGTGTGAAATCAGATTCTTCAGTTCTTTTTCACCGCCCAGCTCCTTCACTACGTCAAGCTTTGCAGGAGCGGTAGAAGCCATACCTCCGTTTGCCCATCCGAGATAACGGAGAACCTGGTTAGAAATACCTGCCTTCTTCAGCTCGTCAAGAATGGTCTTGGCGTTCTTGAAGGTAGTCAACTCGGCCTTTGCGGGAACGGGAACACCCAGGAAGGTCTCGGTGGTATCGATCGCACCCAGCAGATCCAGGTACAGGTTGATACCGTCGTTCTGCTTCTTAATCTTTTCCAGGGCACCGGTCTTGATCAGATACTCTCTGTAAGCATTTGCCATACCTACGTAGGTGGCATCCTCGCCGCTGAGCATTCTGTACTTGATGGTATAGTTACCAACGTATCTTCTGTCAATGGCCTTGGTATAAACCGCAGTAGCACCGGAAACGGTAATACCGTCCAGAGGATAGGAGTCGGTCTGTCTTGCAAAGAACTTGGTAGATACAGCGTGATAATCGTGGGTATCACCGTTACCCTGAATGGAGTTGATCTCGGTCAGAGATTCACCTTCGGTAATGAAGGCTACGTAGCCCTGCTGTACCGTGCGATTCTCAACGAATTCCTTCACTGCGTTGCCCGCAGTGTCCAGAACGGGATTGCCTTCTTCATTGAGAACGGTCTTGTTGATCACCATTTCGGAAGTCATAACGGTTCCGAAAACGGGAGCACGCCAGGTCTGGAAGTTTGCCTTGGAAGCCATACGGTCGTCTGCAGTGTAGAAACCGAAGTCACTGCCGTAAACGATACCGGAAATACCCTTTTCCTTGCCCTGCTCCTGGTCAAAGGCAACGATCGCGCCGGAGCCGTCGGGAACGAAGTTGTAACCGGTATCCTGACGAATGCCGCGAGTTGCGCTGCATCTGCCTGCACCAAGATAAGGAAGGATCTGGATGGTTTCCAGCTTATAGGTAGCTGCGTCGAAGGAAATACCTCTTGCAGGAAGTCTTACCTGGAAGCCGTCCTTCTCCAGAGTGTATTCCAATGCCATCTTAAAGAGAGGAGGAGAGGAATTCTCCATTACGAACTCTACTTCCTCGTGAGCGGCGATCAGGTCGTCCAGAGTGAAGTCGGTGTTGGCACGGATCAGATCCTCCAGCCAGGTCAGCTCGTTGGTCTTGATCTTCTCGGAGAGAAGGTAGATGGACATTTTGTTCAGAATGGGATACTGAGACTGCAGGGTCGAGAGCTCACGCATGGTCTTAGAGGGATCCTTCAAGTCAAAACGGCTGTAGAAGGAATAGAAGCGCTCGAACTCAAACAGAGCCTGCTGGTTCTCTTTACTGAATGCGGACAGGGTCTCCTTTTTCTCCGCATCGGTCTTTGCCTCCTCTACCAAAGCAAGATAATCGGCAAAGGGAAGCTTTTCAGCAACGCCGGTGCTCTCGTAAAGGGGCTTGAGAATATTCTCCTCAAAGTTTGAGGATTCGATCTGGTAAGGAACCAGTCTCTTTTTCAGAGCTTCACCGATGGTGTACTCTACACGAACGCCGCCGCGGATCTTCTTGATCTGGATCTGCTCGGATTTTGCAGCAGCAGCGTAGCTGTTCAAAGTAACCTTTTCGCCCTGGGGACCGGTATATTCGATAAGAATCTGGCTGAGGAGCTGATTCTTCGTACCGGGTGCACCCTTGCTGTCTGCCACGTCGTAGGGGTTGGTAAACAGCATTTGGTTGGTACTCTTATCCACCACGCAAACCTCTGCGGTGTACTCCTGAACGAAAAGCGAATAGTTGTCGTTTTCGGTAACAAGCGTCATGGTTGCAAGCTTGTCTTCGGGAGAATCATATACGTAGGTGGTATAGTCGATCTTCTTTAATTTTTCGTATTTCTCGGTATTTCCGAAGGTGGTCGCATCTGCGGGAGGCATGAGAGGAAGAACCATGCTCACTGCCAATACAAAGCAAAGTGCATACGAAATAATGCGTTTCATATTACAGGGTTCCTCCTTTCTTAAACTCTGAGCGACAGCTCGGTATAAATATTAACGAAGAATGATACGATCTTGCCAAACAGACCGGAGAACAGAAGCACGAGGAACATGATGATAACCATACCAACCAAAGTTCCCAGTACGGTAAGAATGTTCTTGGAGAAGCTGTAGTCGTGGGTGACCATTACACCGAAGAACAGCAGCATTCCCGTCCAAACGTAGCCTATGCCGACAAGAAGGGAGATGATCGCGCCTTCCTCCAGGGTGAGGATGTGGGTCAGAATGGTAGAGGGGATCATCATCAAGGGCAGGGGGATCAATGCGTAGCAGGTTGCCAGGCAAATATCCTTAAAGCTTCCTTCGCCCTCGAACAGGGTGGTAAGACACCAGTTGGAAATTACCCACAGTGCAAAGGGAACCAGAACGCCCGTCAATTCGCCGACGATGCTGATACCTTTGTTATGAGGATCAAACCAGAAGGACTTACCGATATCGTTGTAAATATAAGCGCCGATGGTGAGAGCTACGAAGAAAATACCTGCCTTGAAATTACCACGCTTCTCGTGCTTCAGATCCCAGAAGCCGTCGAAGGGATGGAAGATCACGTGGCATCCGTAAAGTGCAGCCTCCTTGAAGGTACGCTTGTCCTTCATAACCTGACCCTTTACGTTTTCCTTCGCTGCATAGCCAAAGAACTTGGTGATCAGAACGGCGAGCACCACGATCACGATGGGGATCAAAATGATATAATCCTCGATCCAAGCCTTACGCATCTTGGCGTAGCACTTGGAATAGCCATCGCTGTCATATGCTGCTTTGTAATATTTCTGCGCTTCTTCATAATTTCCTGCACGGTAAAGACTGTCTGCGATACCGATATAAGCCTCGTCGAAGTTGGAGTTCTTGTCCAGAACCTTTCTCCAGTCGCTCTCGGCCTGGTCGTATTTTCTGTCTTCCACGTTCTGGATGGCAGCCATCAGACTCTTTCCGTATTCAGTGCGCTTGTAAATGGTGAAAGCGTTTGCCATACGGTCCAGTACAAGGAACTTTTCGCCCTGGTAGCAAATGGAAGAAACGCTTCTGTTGTTACCGAGCTGCTGACCGTTATCACCAAAGATAAACAGGAGGTTACCCTTGGAGTCGTAGGTATAAAACCTCTGACGCTCACCGTCTGCCAGGGTCCAGGTGCCTGCCTGGCCGAGTGCTACGTCAATGATCATGGAAACGCCGGTGTTTGCTTCGTGACCAACGCCCTGATACTGTACTACCGTAACCTCACCGGAGGGAGGCCAGAAGCCGGTACGCAGCATAACGTCGGTACCCTCGGCATTCAGCTTTTTAACGGGGGCAAAGTCACCCTCGGTGGACTTGGATGCAATAGCGGAAGCCATTTTTTCCTCGTCCAAAGAGGAGATGGTAGCGTAGATAAAGCCGGACTCGTCAATGTCAATGTTGTTGTACTCGGTAGGAACCAGAGACTGAAGCTGTTCTCTCTGCTCACGGGTCTGGAACATTCTCCAGAAGATCTGCCAAGCAGAGGGAGCGGTTTTCTGAGCTCCGAGGAAGCCGAGGAACTTTCCGTCAGCGTCCATGGAGATAATACCCTGGTTGGTGGTAGAGGATACAACGTAAATTCTTCCCGCGGTATCAACGGCACAAGCGATCGGCTTGTAGGTAGCACCTTCGGGGAATGCGGTGCTCTGAGGCTGGCCCATAATGCGGTTGAATTCAAGGGAAGAAACGGTGCCGTCCTCGTTGGTGATCTTTTCGAATACAACGATACGGTTGTTTTCCGTGTCACAGACAAAAATCTCGTCGTTTGTGTCTTCGCCCTTGTTTTTCTTTACGAAAATTCCGCGGGGCTTATCAAAGCTGTCGGGTACACCCTGATCGTTCAGAAAACGGGAGTAAACCGAATTCACGGTGTAGTCGGGATTGAGGATCACGATTCGATGGTTGTTGGGGTCTGCAATATACAGATTACCGTTTTCATCGGCAACAAGATCCGTAGGCTCGGAGAGAGCCATGTTCAATCCCATGTCGCCGGAATCCACGATACGGTCGGGCACGTAAGCGTGAGGAGACTCAACGTAGTTACCGTCAATATCGTAGGTGTAGGTGAGGTAAGGAACCAATGCACTTGCGGAGGGGGCAAGGAGAGCCGCAATGCAAATGATCAAGAGGATCGCTCTTAAAGCTTTTTTCATATGCTTTTCTCCTTTTCTTAGTCTTTCATACCGGAAGTGGACATGGTTTCAATAATGTTACTCTGAGTAATAACGAATACCAGGATGGGCACCATCATCATAATAACGGTGGATGCCGCACCTGCGCCCTGACGGGAGATACCGCCGGTCACGATCTGACCGATGGCGTAGTTAAAGCTCTTAAACTGCTCAGAGTAGATGTAGATCGAGGAACCTGCGTTCCACAGATCCTTAAAGCAGAACACGATCAGCGTCAACCAAGCGGGCTTAACCATAGGCATCGCGATCTGCCAGAATACGCGGATCTCACTGGAGCCGTCAAGCCGCGCAGACTCCAAAACCGAATCCGGAACGGAGGACTGCATAAACTGACGCATCAGGTACAGACCCATACTGGTTGCACAGGCAGGAATAATTCTTGCCCAGTAGGTGTCAACCAAACGGAGCTTACTCATGGTCCAGAAGTTGGTGATCGCAGTTACCGTAGTATGGAACATCAGCGAATATACAACGATCTGGAACAGGAATGCTTTGCCGGGGAACTTCATCTTCGCCAGAGAGTAAGCCGCCATAGAGGACAGCATTACGTTACCGAAGGTACCCAAAATGGATACGAAAGCAGTGTTGAAGATGTAACGGGAGAAAGGTACCCAAGAGGTGCTCATCAGATTGAACAGAGTCTTAAAGTTACCCAGAGTGGGGTTTCTAACGAAGAAACGGGGCGGATACATCCAGAGCTCATCCAAAGGCTTCAAGGACTGCATGATGGTATAGAGCATAGGGAGGAACATGAATGCACCCATGATCAGAAGTACTACGTTGATACCGATATCTCCGCCGAGGGAGCGGTTCATTGCGTGGTTGGATTTGCGAATTCTTAATTTTGCCATATCACTTACCAACCTTTCCAAGTAATTTACGTACCAACATATTCGAGCCGATCATCATAAAGAACAGCACTACTGCGATGGTAGAAGCGTAACCCATTTCAAAACGGGATCCGCCGTAGTCGTCCAGATGGTGCATGATGGTGTGCGCACAGTAGTCGGGTGAGGGGAAGCCTACCAGACCGGTGATTACCGCGCCGAAGCCGAAGGACTGGGTAATTGCCATAACCGCACCGAACATCATCTGAGGCTTCATATAGGGCATGGTGATGTACCAAAGCTCCTGCCAACGGTTCTTAACGCCGTCCACGGCTGCCGCCTCGTAAAGGGAGCGGTCAACCACCTGGAAGCCTGCGATAAAGGTAAGGAAGGAGGTACCCAGAGAAGTCCAGAGGGCTACGATGATTACGATCGCCATGATATAATCCGGGTCTTTCAGGAAGGCGATGGGAGTCGTTATCAGACCCATATCCATCAAGGTACCGTTCAAGAAGCCGTGAGAGTCCGCGGAGAAAATGTAGGTCCACACCATATATACGTTACCGGAAATACTGGGAGCGTAGAAGATCAGCGTCATAATGGCACGGATCTTGGGGGG
Source organism: Oscillospiraceae bacterium (assembly GCA_015065325.1). Lineage (GTDB taxonomy): Bacteria > Bacillota > Clostridia > Oscillospirales > SIG627 > RGIG5579. The sequence continues at coordinate 52,726 of SVQO01000002.1, forward strand.
GAGCTCATTGATAAACCAAGCCATGATCAGGGACAGGAGGTAAGAACCGGGTCCCGTGATGGCTGCGAACACCAGGGTATTCTTTACGGAAAGAATAAAGATGTCGTCGTCCAAAAACAGACGGATGTAGTTGTCAAACCAAATAATATTGGGAGTCTCGAGCATGTTAAAGTCGGTAATACTGAAGAAAATCGACAAAATAACAGGGAGAACCGTGAAGATAAAGAAGATAATGTAGAACGGCGCCAACAGGAAATAACCGGTCTTGTTATTCTTCATCTCTTTCCAGGTCCACTGCCACTTGGTCATGTCTTTTCTCGAGACAGGTCTCTTTGCAGTTTCAGTCTTTTGAGACATGAGATAATCCTCTCCTTACTTTTAGATTAAGCCTTTTTCAGATCTTTCATATACTCTTCGTAATTTTCGAGAGTGGGAAGTCCGAATTCATCGCGTTTTCTGGTAAGCTCGGCATTGATCGCGTCAATGTATTCCAGCATTGCTTCTACGGGATCCGCATCATCGTTATAAGCTGCGAGGAACGCGAATTCTACGTAACGGGCAACGATGTAGCCGCCGGGCACCTCAGGAGTAGCCTGGAGAGCGGAGAACTGATCCATCAGCTCTTTTCTTTCGTCGGCGGTCCAGCTCATAGATTTCAGAGCTTCAATGTTTGCGGTGGCATACTGACCGGATGCACCGAGCAGTGCGTAGTATTCCTGGCCGTAAGCAGACTGGCTTTCCGTGCTGACCCACCACTTCATAAATTCCCAAGCGGCTTTGATCTTCTTGGCGTTGTCGCAGTCCTTCATCATAACGATACCGGTTACGTTGGTATCTGCGATGTAGTTAACCTTCTGCTCACCGGTCTTTTCATCGATCACGGGGTTACCGTCCTCGTCGAACACGGGGGTGCCGGGGAGACGGGTGAAGCCCCACAGACCGCGAAGCTCGGGAGCAAAGATCGTAAGCTGAGAATAGGTGGTGTAGCCCTGTACACCGATGGGCATTTCACCGGTACGGAAACGGTTTGCAAAATTGTAAGAGTAAGGGAAGCCGTACATGGTATAAAGCTCGCACATTTCCTTGAAGGTTTCCAGCGCCTCGTTGGAGTCAAGATTTACGGACATTGCGCCGGTCAGTCCCTTCACGGGATCATCGCCTTCAACGGGATTGGAGTAAAGCTTCTCGCCGCGCTGATAAAGCATGATCAGAAGACCTGCCAAGGATTCGTGGTAACCGAAGTCCATGTTGTTGGTCTGGAGCTTGGGAAGCATTGCGTAAACGTCGTCCCAGGTTCTGGGAATCGACAGGTCGTGCTGCAAGAGGATGTCGCTGCGGTAGAACAGCATGGAGAAGCTTTCCGTCTCAGGCAGACCGTAAGCTACGCCGTACAGTTCCAGAGGCTCGAGAGCCGCAGGATTGAACTGAGATTTAACTTCTTCGTAATCACTGAAGATCTCACGGCACATCTTGTTAAATTCTTTGGTTTCTTTGGAGTCGCCTGCCTTATCCTCGTAGCCTGCCGCATTCAAAGGCCGTGCAGCAGATCGGATGGCGTAGTTGATAACGGTTACGGAGCCCAGGGACATATTGACATCGGGTCCGGAGCCTGACAGCGTGGCGGGGAGCAGCGAACCGGCTGCAACCAGCTTCAAGTCAACCGCAATTCTCTTATTGGGGGTAAAGGAGTCACTGATCAGCGATCTCATAATGGTGGACTGGTCACGGCCGGAGGTGGTCCATACTTCGACGGTCTCGTAATCTCCGGCACCTTCCGCAGTGCGCACACCGTAGCTGGAATAGTCACTGATCCAGCTCATAATAAACTGCTTGAACTCGTAAAGCAGAGAAGACCAGAAGCCTGCGGCGGCCTCAAAGCCCTTTTCCTTCATATACTTTTCGGGGCCCTGCTTTTCAACGTCCTTGGCAGGAGCAACTACGATGTAGTCGAACTGCAAGGGCTGGTTACGTGCAGTCATGATCCAGGTACCCAGGTTACCGATGTAGTCCTTCAGCTCGGAGAAGTTGGGAGCGATCAGATCTTCGTCGCCGCCCATTCTTTCCAGAAGCAGAGCTACGTTATCCAGCGTTACGGAGTCGGAACCCTTGGTGCCGGTGATCTTTTCCAGTTCCTTGGAAATATTTCTGAGCACCTTTGCTTCCGCCTTCATACCCTTAAGGACCTCGGGCATCAAACGGCCGAACTGATAGTCTCTGTATTCGTCGGGCTCAGCACCTGCGAGCATCAGAATCTGCAGGTAATACTCGTTAATGGTGGTAAGAGAGGTTTCTACCGTGTTGATGATAGAAGCCATATCGCCCAGTGCTACGCACATTTCAAGGCGATGCTTACCCTTGGTAAGATAGAACTTCAAAACTCTTTCGTTTCCGTTCTTATCCTTCACACCGTCGGACAAGGGCTGGAGCTGCCAATCGTCTCCGTACTTGAACCGGAGAGAATTTGCCTCAGCAAAGGGAGTTTCTCCGTCGATGGTCAGAGAACGGGTAACGTACATACCCTCTGCAAAGGACTGGAGGAAGCGGGGCGTGATGGTATAGTAACCGTCAGCAGGAACCTCAAAGTCCCAAGAAATCCAGTTACCAACGGTCTGCCACTTTTCTCCGCCGATGGAGTTGAGGTAGATCTGATACGCGCTCTGAGGACGGGTAGCCGCAGAGGAACGGTCGTAAATGGGGTATATGATATTGGAGGAAGTACGATAGGGACGCTCGGCGTCGATTTCGATGGGTTTTGCTCCTGCAGCCTTATCTGCCTTGGAGTCATTCGCCTTCAAATAATCCTTATAGGATACAGCACTTTCCTTGTAGAAGATGCGGATCTCTTTCACCGCAAAAACCTCCTGAACCTCAGCGAGGGTCAGAGTGTGTTCGCCCTCCTCTATATAATAAAGGAAGGGTTCTACCACGTAACCGGTGGAGTCATTTGCAATTACGGTGCGCCACTCGGGGGCTTCCTGCTTCTTGGGCTTTACTTCGTTGCCGTCGTCATCCAGCAGGAATCCACGCTCATCGGTGCCGCCGTCCTTCTTACCGACAGCCACGTCCTCCCATACACGGGGGAACTCCAGGTAACGGGACTGCTTGAAGGGATACTCACCATCCAGCAAAAGAGCGCGCTTAATGGTAGCGGTATTGCTGACCAGGTCGGGACTGTACTCGCCCTCGTCTTCAACATCGCCATCGTTATTGGCATCCTTGCTCTTGCGGATCTCGCCGTCCTTGTCAGCGTCGAAGCCGACAACGGGTGCGTAGGTGATCTCAATGTGATAGTTACCGGATTTCTCAGCCTTGAAATTCCAGGTAACGTCACCGCTTTCGGAGACCAGGATCACGTCCTTCTCATTCAAGTACTCTTCCAGATAAACGTCTGCAGTCGATTTTTCCTTATCGTAGTCCGCAGCGGCAATGACGACCTCGTCGGTGCCGTTGGGAGCGCCCTTATGGATCAATCGATACTCCAGGTAATCGTTTGCTTCCAGAAGCTCTCTGATCTCTTCCATCTTTTCGGCATCTTCTTTTTGCTTCTCGGAGAGCTCCTCCTCGGGCTCGGCGTCAGCGGGCGCTGCAAAAACAGCGGTGCTGAAGCAAGAAAATACCATCAAAAAAGCAAGCAAGAGAACCAGCGATTTTGACAGAAACTTTTTCATCATACAAAATTCCTCCTATTAGTCATGTGTATGTAGTGTAATTCTAGCACAACGAATATCCTTTGTCAAGAAAGCAGAAACCGCGTAAAATCAATGGTTTTTGCCCGTTTTTGAGGTCGAAAAACGCCTCGTTTTGCTCTTTTTGTGACGGGAAGGTGAATTATTTGCTTTTCAAAAGTGCACAAAAAATATAGAAAAAATATATTTACACTTTCAAAACAATATTTTTCCCTTGAATTTACTGGGTTTTTGGCACTTGTCAAGTTTCAAATGTTATATTTTTGCATAGTATTTTTTTCCTCACATTTTGTTTATAATTTATATTTTAGCTATTTTTTGTCCGATTTTCGTCATTTTTTCAAAACGAAAAAAGAAGCAAAATCTCACATTTTTTATTGTGAGATTTTGCCAATTTCAAACTGCAAATTTCTCTGTTTTGCACATAGGCGTTTTTCGCGTTTTTCATCCCTTTCGGCGCCTGTTTTTGCTTTCAGAAGCAAATTTCGCCACCGAACAGAAGCTTATCGCCCAAATAGAAGCAGGCTGACTGTCCCGCCGCATACCGCCGAACGGGTGAAAAGAACTCTACCCGCGCTCCTTCTTTTTCGAAGATGACCCGACAGGGAATAGGTTCCCCGCGGTTTCTGCCTTTAAAGGAAATCCCCTCCTTCGGCACCTGACCTTTGCGGCAGGAGACGAAACGCAAACTCTTTACCTGCAGGGAATCCACGGAAAGCTCCGATTCTTTTCCCAGAACCACTTCGTTTTTCTCCGGAGAAAGAGCCAGCACGAAATATCGCTCTCCCATGGCAACGCCAAGTCCCCTTCTCTGCCCTACCGTGTAGTGCACCAGTCCCTTGTGTTGTCCCAGTACCTTTCCGCTTGAATCCACAAAGTTTCCCGGCTCACTTTTGCAATGCTTATCCAAAAAAGCGCCCGTATCCGCATCCGGGATAAAACAAATCTCCATACTCTCCTTTTCCTTTGGAGAAACAAACGCCCTTGCACGTTCCTTTACGTCCGACTTTTCCGCCTCCGCGAGAGGAAACAGAATGCGGGAAAGCTGTTTTTGGGTCAGCTTCCACAAAAAATAGCTTTGATCCTTGCTCCGATCCCTTCCGCGGCAAAGTTCCATTCTTCCGTTTTCCCCTTTTTGAACAGAAGCGTAGTGACCCGTGGCAACCTTTTCGATTCCCATACGGTCCGCTTCCTCCAGAAGACAGGCAAATTTCATACAGCGGTTGCACTCCACGCAGGGATTGGGCGTTCGTCCGCTTTCATACACGCGAACGAAGGGAGAAACGACCCGATGATGAAATCTGCGCTTCCGATCTACCACCTTCAAGGGAATCTCCAGCCTTTCGGCAACCTGGCGGGCGCGCTTTTCTCCGTCTCCGCCGCAAAAGTCCAAATATACCCCGTAAACCTCGTATCCGGCTTCCTTCAGAAGCAGTGCTACAGCTGTACTGTCCACACCGCCGGAGAGTCCTACCAAAACCTTTTCCATAACGTCCTCAGAATTTTTGAGATTCACTGACCGCCACCGCGTCACAGCGCTCGTTGTAGGGATGACCTGCGTGGCCGCGGATCCAGTTAAAATGCACCTGATGCGTCGTTAGTTGCGGAAGAAGTCTCTGCCAAAGCTCCACGTTGAGCACCGGCTTTTTGTCCGCTTTTCGCCAGCCCTTCGCCTGCCAAGAGGCAAGCCACCCTTTTTCGATGGCATCCACCACGTACTTGGAATCGCTGACGATCTCTACCCGACAGGGCTCCTTCAACGCCTCAAGAGCAGTGATCACCGCCAAAAGCTCCATTCTGTTATTGGTGGTCACCTTTTCTCCTCCGGAGATCACCTTTTCCTTACCGGCGTAAACCAAGATCGCGCAAAAGCCGCCGGGACCGGGATTTCCCGAGCAGGCACCGTCGGTATAAATCTTTACTTCCTTCATTTCGTCTCCTTACAAGTTTCTATCACCATTATACAACAGCGACGCAAAAAATGCAAAGACTTTTCTTCCCCTTTTCCCCTTCAATTTCGTGACGCTTATTGAGCAAGACGCAGCCAAATTCACGAAGCAGTTCTGCGAAGTAAATTTAGGCGAAACAAGGCGCGCAAGGGAAAGGCGAGTGAGTTTACTACCGTAAATGATCGAGACTTTCTCCGTAGCGGAACAAAGTTGCAGCCAAATTTACGAAGCAGAAAAAAGCCGAGGGAAAATCCCTCGGCTTTTCGGTATCTTTGTGTTTATCCCTTTGCGTAGGCTACCGCTGCCTGGATATATACCAGAAGCTGTTGTGCCATATCGTAGTTCTCGTGGGTCTCGGGATATGCCGCCGCAATGGCATCCACGCGGTCGGTCAGGCTCAGAGCCGTCTTTCCGCTTGCCTTTTCCGTGATCTCGATCTTCAACTCGGTGGACATATTCTTCGCGTTCACGTACAGGTCAACGGTATATTCCCCTGCGCCCGCTCCTGCCAGGAACACCGCCTTATCGGTTACGTCCACACCGTTCACCTTCACGGTAACGGTTTCCGTACTGACTGCCTGCGTAGCGGTTCCGTAGAGCCGGATGCCTACGGCACTGGTCATCACAAGTCCCTTGCCGGTGACCTTGAAGTCTGCCTCGGGATCCGTGGAGCCGCTTGCCTTAAATCCGTTCAGGAGGGTCAGGTCGGGAGTCAGATCGTGAGGAAGATCCTCTGCGGGGGTATTTACGATAGAGGAGAAGTTTTGTAATGCTTTCGCAAGAGCAACTTCCTTCTCGTTTCCTGCCCAAGCGGTCTCCGCGATCACCGCAAGACCTTCGATGGTAAAGCCGGCATCCCAGATCACGTCGCTTTCGCCGATAACCACGTCCTTGGTAAAGTCGTTTGCGCCCACCTTGGCAAGAACGATGGAGTAATACTCACGCTTTCCGTCGCTCCAAGGAGCCAGATCCTTCTTACTTCCGCTTGCCAGGAGCTTGCCGTCCATTACGAAGGTAAAGGTAAAGTCGTCGTAAGCCTCTACGCTTTCCTTATCGAACAGGGCGCGGACTGCAACGCGGTCGGTGATGATCATGGTCACGCCGACCAGCTCCATTCCGCCCTTGACGGAAACGATGGCGTCGCCGTTCTTTTCCAAGGTATATACACCCGTAGCTTCGGCGCTTTCGGTTACGGTAACGTTTGCGGTATGAGTCTCGGGCAGGGTCAGATAAACCCGGGCATTCCACCGCTCTGCCTGCTCGAATACCACGTCGCCGCTGATTTCGGTTGCCTCGATCCGTGCGGCCTTGCCCAGAACGATCTTATGGTCACCGCCCAGGATCTCGTAGCTTTGTGCACCGGTGGTATCGGTACGCATTGCCATGGTGGAATTGATGATAATATCACTTTGAGTGGGATTAAGGATAATGGTACCGCCCTCGGTGTATGCCTTCCACTTGGAGTTTGCGAGGAGGGGCTTGTTGAAGGTACCGCCGTAAATGGTCACGGTTGCTTTACCCGTGCTATCAGCCACGGCATATTCTTCCGTTCCGTCGTTCTGGCATGCACCCGCAATGACTTCGCCGTTAAAGGTACCGCCGTAGATGAATACGTCTGCGTTACCCGTCTGGATCATTCCTCGTCCGCCTGCGCACAGTGCATTCTGTCTGTAGATGCTGGTGCTGTAATTATTGAAGGTTCCGCCGTAAACGGTTACCTTGGTATTGGTGATCTGGTTAACTGAGGATCCCTCGCCACCGCCCCATACACCCTTAAAGGTACCGCCGTAGATCACGGTTTCTGCACCGTAGTAATCCGTAGAGTCCTCGGGCAGATTGATCAATCCGCGTCCGCTGCCGAAAACATACTCTTTAAAGGTACCGCCATTGATGGTAGTCTGCACCTTGCCGTTAGCAGTGTTGTAGCCGGTAGCCATAACGGAGTTGATGAAAGTACCGCCGTTGATGGTATTGGTGATACTTCCGGTAAAGGAATTGGCGTATGAATTACCGCCGTAAACGGTTTTGAAGGTACCGTTGTTAAAGGTGTTTGTAATGTTACCGACGGTTCCCGCCGATCTGTAGTTGCCGCAATACAAATTTCCATTGAACGTAGGACCGTGCTTGGCATCGCCGATCACGTTGGTAACGTCGCCGGTCAATTTTCCGGCACCGGACAAATAAGCCGTCGCCGCGAAGGTGCCGCCGGTGATCGTATTGGAGATCGGTCCGCAAGAGGTGCCCGCCCAAGGTCCGAGATATACGTTGCTGTTAAAGGTACCGCTGCGGATCTCGGTAGTAACGGACGTAGTGGTTCCGCCGTAATCTGCATACAGATAACCGTTGAAGGTACCGCCGTCAACGATCAGCTTTACGTCACCTACGGTACCCGACGCCGAGCCGCAGTAAACACCCAAATTGTTGCCCGACGAGTCTTGATTATAGAAGGTACCGCCGTAGATTTCCAAAGTCACGTTGCCGGTAACGATATCCGCTGTTGTAAGAGAGCCCGCAAGCTTATTCCAGCCGCCGGGAGCAAAATTCTTCTTGAACTGAGGATTGCCTCGAACGATGACATGAACATCACCGGTCTTGACACCGCGGGAGCCGCCGAAGAAGGCTCCCTCAAAGGTTCCGCCTTCAATGGTCAGGTTAATCGCAAGGGGATTGACGGAGGTGGAGGAATTATACATTCCGCCGTAGAAATAGTTTTTGAAGGTTCCACCCTTTACGGTTACGTTGACCTCTTTTGCCGTTCCGTCAGATCCGCTGGAATAGACTGTACCCTTAAAGGTACCGCCGTTGATGGTAATATTGGATATACGGTTGCGAAGGATCTGACCGGAAATGTAAGCATTATCCGTGAAAGTACCGCCATCGATCTCCACGGTTAGAGTCTTTTCATTGGAGTTTGCGGTGGTTTTATCCTTACCCATACCGTAAAAGACGTAGTCAAATACGGGATTACCGGAGATCTTACAGATCACGTTTCCAACGTCCTGCGCCGAGGTAGAGCCATAGAAGCGGTAATAGAAGGTACCGCCCGTGACGATGTTATACACGTCGCCCGCCGTGCCGCCTCTGTGAGAGCCGAAGAATTGGCCGATTCTGGTGGTCGTCGTGCCGGAAACCGTCTTGACACCGAAGGTGGTACCGGAAATATTGTTGACGATAGCCGCCGTAACGCTTTCGTTTCCGATGGTATACGCAAGACCCGTGGTTTTGCTGCTGGTGCTGAAGCCGCCGGCGTAAATGTCACTATAATCGACGGAATTGACCGTGATCGTTCTGCCGGTAATCGTACCGCCGGAGAAGTTATTCACGATCTGTCCGAGCGCGGTAGAGCCGTAGTGTCCGCCGTAGAAGGGGCCGTCGATGGTACCGCCGTAAATATTATTGACAACGGTTTTTCCTGCGCCTCCCTGACGGATACCGAAATAAGCGCCGGTCAGCGTACCGCCGGAAATGGTATTGACGATCTCGCCGGTAGCATCACCGCCGCCGTAGAAGGCGTGAGAGTTGGTATTGTTACCCTTGATCTGTGCATTACCGCTGACGGTCATTCTGATATCGCCGTTGACAACGCCCGTCGAAAAGGTGCCGCGGATACAGGAATTAATCGTCGCCGTGCCACCCACCTCGATAATCAGATCGCCATCCAAATGGGATGAAAAAGTGCCGTAAACGCTTTCCGTAATTTCGCCGCCCAGGACCTTGATCTCGGTATCGCCGTAGAAGTAGTCCACCGCGCCGGAATCATTGTTGTCGCCGTCAATGCATTTCACTTCCCCGTCGTACATCAAAACCTTGGCAGAGGTAGGCGCGTGGCCTTTATGAGCCGAAACACGATAAATTCTGCTGCCGTCGATAATAAGACTGGCCTCAACGTCGATGGGACGGATATCGGGGATCTCGCCGTAGCTTGCCGCAGCTGCCTGATAGGTAATCTCTGCCGCAGTTTCATCAGTCAGGGGATCTCCCGCATAGTCGGTCATATAGCCGACTGCCGCAGCATAATGCTTTACGGTGCTGCCGTAATAATCTGCACCGGGGCCGAAGGTCAGAGAGGTCTTTACCTTCTCCCCCTCCTTCAGCTCAGGCCAGCCCGCAAACACCTCCTGCGTGCAATTATCCGCATAGAAAAGACCGGATTTTGCAGACAGAGATGCATCCACGCCGGGATAACCCACGGGATTGGGGCACACCTGATACCAAGAGTATCTGGCATTGGGGTTGGTTTCCTTCATATAATCATAGAGCTTATCTGCATTCGCGCAGGTTGCCAGGATCTTGGTATATGCTGTGTCGTATTTGCTTTCCGTCAAACCATAGTCGTCGAAGGGGCCTGCGGTCTGATAGAAGGTAATGGAGTCCCAAGCGAACTTGGTCTGGAAATAGTCAAAGCCTACGCCCTTGGCATCGGGATTGGAGATCTCCTCGGCCGTATTGGTATTCGCCTCGAAAATACGGAACTGATAGTCACCCGCAGCAGTGCCTGCCGCCCAGGTCCACTGCTCTGCGATCGGAACGCCGGAGTGATACGCGGTACATACGCGGGCAACAAGCCCGTCGGCGGTCAGCATCTGGCACAGCTCGTCGGGATAATAATAGCCGTTGGAGGAGCCGATATTCAGAATATTGATGGTGCCGTCTTCGTTCAGGTCGGCAGAATAGTTCTCGTCGTAGTAATCCTCACCGTATTCGGTGACCACTGCGTAGTGCGCCGCCTCTTGCAGCTCGTCAATGATAGACTCGTCCAGCGTATAGCCGACAAATTCCTCGGTGGGACGCCAGGTGTGACCCACACAGCTCTTTTTGGTCAGCACCTCGTACCATACGCAAGCGTTTACATACATACCGCCGCCGAGATCACCGTCGTGCTTGTAGTCACCCTCGGGTCTGTCTTTCTTCATGGAGCGGGAAAGATTGTTACCGATATCGGGATAGTTTTCGATCAGGTAAAACCAAGCGTCACCTGCCGGAAGAACGGCTGCATCGTTGCGTGCGGCAACGGTGCGGGCAACGTTGTGCATCAGCTGATGCTCGATCGCCTGCTCAGCAGCGGTGGGAATGGTAATATTCTGCTGCTTAAAATGCACGTTCTCAAAGCGCACGTTACCGCACCCTGCGTAAAATTCCGTCAGCTGGTCACCAACGGGCAGAGTCAGGTTGATAAAGGTATAGTCGTTGGCACAGGCATACCAACCGCCGGCACCGTCCAGATAGATATAAGCGTCGCGGGCGGTGGTGGTATCGACTCCGCGGAAGGTGATGGGAAGCTTCGTTCCGTCCTCGCGCCAAACGGTGGTCAGGCCGAACAGGATTCCGTCCTGAGTACCGCCGGAAATATCGCCCATAAAGCGGATCTCAACAGATTCGTCTGCTTTCCACTTCTCATTCTTTTCTTTCAAAGCGGCAAGGGATTCGGAGAGAGTATCGAAATGCTCCGCTCCATCCATTTCAACCTCGCCCAGGGTGTAATAAACCGTCGTGCCCTCGTCGGCAAGCACGGTAGCACCGCCGGAGGCGGACTGTTCCGCCGCAGTTTCCGCTTCGGCACCCACTGCAAAGACTCCCGCAATGCAGGAAACCAGCAGAACCAGTGCCAGCAGACACGACCAAAATCTTGTGTGTTTCATAGTTACTCCTTCAATTAAGAATTTCCTCTGACCGAGGATACAACTACGATTATATTATATGACTTTTCACTTTGTTTTTCAAGAAAAACAAAGCTGTAATCGAATTTTTTGTAAAAAATGTATAAATTGTGAACTCATTCGCTATTCACTTCGCCGTAGTAAAGTAAAAAACCGAGGGAAAATCCCCCGGTTTTTCAAGAAATTCTTACGCAGTCTTCCAAGCCTTGTTTACCATAAAGGTAGTAACTGCCAGAGCGATCAGTGCAACAAGAATGAGAATTGCGTAAACGCCGCTGGACATCAGAGCACAAAGGGGAACGTAAAGGATCATGCAAAGGATGCAGATGCCCGTGCGTTTGCCCATTGCAGCCCACAAAGCAAGTAGGATCACAAGGATCGCAAAGCCAAGAATGATAAGGCGGATCACTTTGAAAAGACCGGCTACTTCCTCCAAGGACTCAATGCTTTCGGCAAGTTTCATATCCTCAAGGACTTCGTCGTCCATTTCCTCAACTGCCTTTTCAGCATAATCGAGCATGGCGATCACGTTGTTCAAGGACAGCTCGTCGGTAGCTTCCCGAACCACGTCAATAAATTCCTCCATAAGCTCGGCTTCATCGGAGCCGTACTCTTTTTCGATCTCGTCCAAAAAATCTTCAGCGTCGTCGAGATCAGCGGAGGACTCTTCCAGATCTTCCTTCATCGAGTCAATCTCTTCCTCATCTACGGTCATCGTAACGATGGGCAGTTCCCAGAGAGGAGCGGAACTTACGTTGAGCGCAGAGAGCAGGATCAAAACGGCTGCCACCGCAAAAATGATCAGAGAAGCCATTCCGACCATCTTCACCTGCTGAGAGGCTTCAGTCTTCAGAAACTGCGCTTTTTTAATTCCTCGTTTTTTTGCGGAAATCTTCTCAGGGGCGGGCATACCGAAGGGATCCACACCGAGCGCGGGCGCCGCATAGGGGTTTGCTGCAGGTGCGGGGGCGGGAGTGGGTGCAGGTGCCGCATTGGCATTTTCAATGGGGTTTCCGCAGGTCGTGCAAAACTGAGCCGTTTCCGGCAAATTTGCACCACATTTTGTACAGAACATCTTCATTTCTCCTTACGTATAATCATCGAGTTTCGCATTGCAATCTTATCATAATCCGGTAACCGATGTCAACAAAAAAAGGCCTTTTTTTCTCCACAATATTTTGTAAAAACAGGCTTACGCCTCAAAACAAGTTTTTTCTAAATCCTATCGCGTGCGTCATTTGGAGCAAGCCGCATTTTGCGGTGCGTCGAAGAATCTCACTCACCCCACCGCACGATTTTATGAAAATAACAAAAAAGGTTCTCCATACGGAAAACCTCTTTTGATAAGTTTTGAGGGGTGTGGGGGACTTTTTCAAAAGTCCCCACAGAAAAAGCTGCAGTCAAATTTACGAAGCCGTTCTGCGATGGAACAAAGTTGCAGCCAAATTTACGAAGCAGAATAGGCTACCGCTGCCTGGATATATACCAGAAGCTGTTGTGCCATATCGTAGTTCTCGTGGGTCTCGGGATATGCCGCCGCAATGGCATCCACGCGGTCGGTCAGGCTCAGAGCCGTCTTTCCGCTTGCCTTTTCCGTGATCTCGATCTTCAACTCGGTGGACATATTCTTCGCGTTCACGTACAGGTCAACGGTATATTCCCCTGCGCCCGCTCCTGCCAGGAACACCGCCTTATCGGTTACGTCCACACCGTTCACCTTCACGGTAACGGTTTCCGTACTGACTGCCTGCGTAGCGGTTCCGTAGAGCCGGATGCCTACGGCACTGGTCATCACAAGTCCCTTGCCGGTGACCTTGAAGTCTGCCTCGGGATCCGTGGAGCCGCTTGCCTTAAATCCGTTCAGGAGGGTCAGGTCGGGAGTCAGATCGTGAGGAAGATCCTCTGAGGGGGTATTTACGATAGAGGAGAAGTTTTGTAATGCTTTCGCAAGAGCAACTCCCTTCTCGTTTCCTGCCCAAGCGGTCTCCGCGATCACCGCAAGACCTTCGATGGTAAAGCCGGCATCCCAGATCGCGTCGCTTTCGCCGATAACCACGTCCTTGGTAAAGTCGTTTGCGCCCACCTTGGCAAGAACGATGGAGTAATACTCACGCTTTCCGTCGCTCCAAGGAGCCAGATCCTTCTTGCTTCCGCTTGCCAGGAGCTTGCCGTCCATTACGAAGGTAAAGGTAAAGTCGTCGTAAGCCTCTACGCTTTCCTTATCGAACAGGGCGCGGACTGCAACGCGGTCGGTGATGATCATGGTCACGCCGCCCAGCTCCATTCCACCCTTGACGGAAACGACGGATTGCTCCTTGGTATCAAGGAAAAATGCGCCCGCGGCATCCTCTGCCGTAGTAACGGTAATATTTGCAACATTGCCTTCGGGGAAGGTGGCGTAGATCTGCTTTTTCCAGCTCTCCGCCTGCTCAATCTTGATATCTCCCGTAGCAAAAGCGGCTGTCAGACTTGCGTCTGCGCCGAGGAGAATCTTATAATCGCCGCCGATCACAGAGTCCGCCGAAACGGCAGTCTTCAGATAGAGAGCCTTTTCCGAGGTGGGAGTAACCGTCAGCTTGCTCTCGGATCTTGCATCCAAAAGATTCCCGCAGAAGGTGCCGCCGCGAAGCTCGGTAACGATGGGCGTGGAAGCCGCTGCCTTGGAGCCCTCGTAAACGGTGTGGAAGGTACCGCCGGTAAACACATTTTTGATGCGGTATTCCACGGAAACGGAATTGTCAAATACAGCACCTGCGCCTGCCGTGCCGCAATAAACGGTGCAGTTGGACGGGAAGGTGCCGCCCTCAAAGTAGTTGGTGATATTTTCCTTGATGGTCCCCGTGGAATTGCTTCCCAGGAAAACCGTAGTTTTTGCAGTTCCAAAGCTAAATCCGTCACGGAAATAATTGACGATGCTTCCTACCGTTCCCTTTCTCATTCCACCGTAGAAGGTCGCCATAATTTTGGTATTGTTGTGGTAGTTGGTCAAAGTACCGCCAATGGTGCCCGCCTCGTAGTTTCCGCCCACATAGCCCTTGTTGGTTTGGAAGATCGCCGACTTGGAGGAGTCGGTCTCGTGTCCGAATACGTTGGTCACGTCTCCCGTAACGGTACCTTTATATGAACCGCCGCGGAACGTAGCAACGCCGGAGCCGTACAAGTAATTGACAACGCTTCCCTTTACAAATTCATTGACGTCCGCAGTGGAGGCATCGTCGTTCTTGCCGATGATACCGGAGTTGTTGGCACCGTAGAAGGTAGAGATCGCACCGGAAAGGAAGGTATTCTCTACGTCGCCCAAAAGCGTTCCCGTTTCCGTTCCGCCGTAGTAATCCGTAACCGTTGCAGTCCCCTCGGTGGTGGTGGAAACGTCACCGCTTAAGATTCCCGCATAATTTGCGCCGTAGAAGGTGGTCACGTTTCCGCTCTGAATATGATTGGTAACGGAGCCGGTCTGAGTTCCCTTGTTGTTGGCGCCGTAGAAGGTGGTCACAGTACCGCCCTGCACGTAGTTGGTCAGATTCGTTACGGTACCTCCGTCGCGGTTTCCGCCGTAAAAGGAGGTAACCGTGCCGCCTTGGATATAGTTGGTCAGATTCGTTACGGTGCCGCCGATATTATTACCGCCGTAGCAGACCGCCTGATTGGCTCCTGCTTCAACGTAGTTTTTCTGCGTAGTGACCGTACCGGAGTTGGCACTCATATACAGTCCTCCGGAAACGGAGCCCTGCAAACGGGTCTCGCCTCCCAAAACCGTGCGGGCATTGGAGATGGCATAAAAGTTATCAACGTCGTTGGTGCCCTGAATGACCGTCTTGACCTTGCCGTCCGTCAGATCGGAATTGGCAGAAGAACCGACGAAGCGCTGTGCGGTAATATTTTTAACGGTGTTTACGATTCGGTAGGGCTCGTTTGCATTCGCGGCAAAGCCGCCGTAATAGTGACCGCCGTAAACAAAGGAGCCGTAGAAGGTAACGCCGTCCAGCGTATTTTGCAGCACACCGCCCACCGTATCCGTTCTGGAGGAGGCGCTCTCAAAGCCCATATAGGCGTTGTGGAAGGTGGTTCCGTTGCCCCTTCCGTACTCGCCGCCCGTAAGATTGTTGATCACGCTGCCGCGAATCACGCTTCTGCGGTTTGCACCGTAGTAGGAGCCCTTGACGGTACAGTCGGTCAGGTTGTTGGTAACGGTGCCCTGTACGATGCCGGAAAGGTTACCGCAGAAGAGCTTTGTGGGGAAGAAAACGCCTGTCAGCGTATTGGTCACGTCACCGTAAACCATCGTGCCGTAGGTGCCCAAAAACGAAGCGTCGTAACCGGCGTCTGCACCGGCAAAGCTCACGTTGGTCAGAGTATTGGTAATAGACTTGGGTCCCGCGATGCGGGCACCGATGAAATACCCGCCAAAGCTTGAATTTTCAATGGTATTGACTACGTCTCCGGTACCGCCGCCCAGGTGTGCCGAGCCGGAAACGTCAACGTTTTTGATGGTGGTGGTGACGTCGCCCGTAAAGCCGCCCTGCTTATTTCCGTTGCCGAAGCCGCCACGGATCATGGTGATTCCCGTAATGGGATTGTCGTCGGGAGAAACGTAAATGGTCAGATCGCCGCAAACAGCGGAATCCCAGGTAGCTTCCAACGAGCCGGACAAATTACCGCCCGTGATCTTCAGGGTCATATCGCCGTAAAACTGTTCGATGGGTCCGTCGGAAGCGGAATCCACGTAGTTGTCGCCGGTCATACGGTTTACAGAGCCCTTGCGGAGCCATACGGCAGAGTCACAAGGAGATCCGCCCAGTTTTGAAGCCACGTTATACACGGCGGCATTTTCACCGTCGACAATCAGGGTAGCAGACGTATTCACGGGGAGCACCTCGGGAACGCCGTCCATACCGGAGGAAATGAATTTCACACTCTTTGCGGTGGTATCGGTCAACGCAGTAGAGGTCTCACCCAGAAGATAGCCGCTGGCGGCTACGTGGATGGAAGGCTTGTTTTTGGGGCAGATATACTGCACGTTGTTACCGATGGTCAGAGAGGAGGATACGTTTGCAAGCGCCGCTTCGTTCCAACCTGCATACACGCCGTCGTAGCAGTTGTCGGCAAAAAGGTAGCCCTTCAGCTCCGTGGTAGAGCCGAATGCACCCACGGGCCCTACGGGAGCGGAATACCAAAGCATTCTGGCACCCGTACAATTCTCGCGAAGAAATTCATAGGTGTTTTTTGCGTATGCTTGATCTGCAATCAGCAGCTCCAGGTACTCGGGATACTGCACCTCGGAGAGATAATCCTCGGTGAATTGGCTGTAATAATCATCGAAGCCGGAGGTTCCCGCATAGATAAAGACTGCGTCCCAGGTGTCGCGGGGAATGATCTCCTGCAGCGTCTGGCTTCCCTTAGAGGTCAGAATCGCACCCTCGCCGCTGTCGATCCAGATGCGCTCTGCATAGCCTGCATTTCCGGGCTCGATGTAATCGGTCCATTGGGCCTTGATCCGAAGGCTGGAGATATAGGGGTTGACCACCTTCATATCCAGACCTGCGTGATAGCCCAGAGAAGCAAGCTCGTCTGCAAAATAGTAGCAGGTAGAGGAACCGGGGAACAATACGTTAAATTTCCCGTCATCACCTACGGGAACGGGATTTTCGAAGTAATCCTCGCCGTAAACGGAAACCACCGTTTTATGAGCCAGCTCCTGAAGTTGAGTCCAGGTGCCGCTTCTCAGTGTATAATCGGGAACGAAGGTGTTGCCCACGCAGCTTCTTGCCGTGAGCACCTCGAATACGATACAGGCGTTCAGATACTGACCGCCGCCCACGTCGCCGTCATGGGTCCAGTCGCCATAAAGGGTTCCTGTGGACGCCATGGCGCGGAGTGTATAGCCAAGCTCCTCGTCGTAGAAGGGGGAGGTAGAATCCCCGATAACGTTTTCCCAAGCCTCCAAAGCAGGGATCACGTCAACGTCGTTTTCCGTGCAAACGGACTCGGTCACGTCCTTGGCAAGCTCAATCAGCTGTGCCTGCTTGGTCTTATCCTGAATCTCCACGCGGGAGGAGGTGGTCACGGAAAGATTGCAGTCATCAAAGACTACGTTGCCGGAGCCTGCGAAGAACTGCGTTCCGTCGTTTCCGATCATCAGAGAGCAGTTGGTAAAGGTGTAGTCGTTGGCACAGGCGTAAAAGCCGCCGGCGTTATCGAAATCAATCACAGAGCTTGCCTTATCCCTACCGCGGATCACAATGGGGAGCTTGGTATTATCCTCACGCCAGATAGTGGTAGCGGAGAACAAGATACCGTTGTGTCCGCCGGCAACGAAGGTTCCGTCAAAGCGGATCTCCAGAACGTCGTCAGCCTTCCACTTGCGATTGCTTTCGTTTGCCTTTACGAGCGCAAGATCCACCGTGCCGAAATGCGCGTAATCGTCCTCGGTATAATCCCCCGCGGTGTAAATCACCGTGGGAACGGGGGTGGCGGTAGCATCCGCACCGACGGAAAAAATACCGACGATGCAAGCGGCGAGCAGAAAAACTGCCACCGAAACGGATAGAATTTTCTTCATAGATTTCGACTCCTTACAAGACGTATATTAAAGTTGCACGAACGAGAAGATGATGGGAATGGTGATGCAGGACAGGGCGTGAGAGATCAGCGCCATACCCGCCGCTTGAGAGGTATCTCTGCCGTAGGCGGCAGGAACCACGATGGTGCTCAGACCCAAGGGCATTGCCAGGGTGCAAAGAGCACAGAGGAAACGGGTTCCCTCCAGACCGCAAAGGGTACCGATCGCAAGGAAAATGCCGGGGAATACCAAAAGACGGATCAGAGACACCACGTAAATGCTTACGGTGGTAAAGGTCTTTTTCAGATCGATAAAGGCAAGGGTAATACCGGTCAACAGCATGGCAAGGGGAGACATACATTTCTCCGCGGCGGCGATCACGTCCATAAACCACTTCACCGCCCCGTGTGCCACAAAGGTCTCGCCGGCGGCATCCATAGAGCCCATAGTTCCCGTCAAACCGAAGATCATACCCACGATCATACAGATAAACATGGGGTTGACGAAATTTTTCAGTCTGTGCTTGATGCCCTTCTTGTTGGCGTCGGCAATGAGAAGCTCGGGTGTTCCCCATACGTAAATACCCGTCCAAAGGGGCAGAGTAAACAGCACGTATTCGAAGTAAATGGCGGGGAAAAGCGCGTTCACCACCGCGTAGCCCATAAAGCCGAAATTGGAGAAGCACAGGCCGTAGGTGTAGATCTTGCGCAGATATCCGTCCCCGGTCAAAAACCGAACCAAAACCAAGGAAACGAAAATCGCGACCAAAAGCACCCCCAGGCTGTAAAGCAAGGTCAAGCCGGCATCCGACAGAGTCTTTACGGTAAACCGCTGGGTAAAGGTATTCAATACCATTGCAGGAAGCAAAAGATTGTTCTCAAGCTTGGAAATAACCTTTGCGGACTCCTTGGGCAGAGCTCCGATCTTGGTCAATACGAATCCCAGTGCGATAAAGGAAAACAGGTACGCCATCTGGGACATGGTCGATAAAAACAAATCCATAACAAAATATCTCTTTTCTTTTTTGAATTAACCCAGCGCTCTTTCCTTGAGCTGGCGGAAGTGCTCCTCCGTCACGCCAAACATAGCACGCGGAACGGAGCGGGCACCGTTCTTTTCACTGCCGGGTTCGTAAAAGGGCTGACCCTCCATATAGCCGTGGTGGTCGGTGCCGCCGCCGGTGTAAAGACGGTTCTTTTCGATCAATTCCTGAATTTCTTCATAAATCTCGGGTCGGTTGGAGGGATGCCAAAGCTCGATACCACGGACACCAAGCTCAATCAGAGGCTTCATGTATTCCTCTCTGTCCTGGTAAGAGGGATGCGCCATAAAGGTTACGCCGCCCGCCGACTTCACGATCTCGATCACGTCCTTTACGTCAGGTGCTTTACGGAAAGGAGGGATGGGCACGTTCTTCGGCACAAAGTTTTCTTCACGGAATTTCGCGCGGTCCTTGGGATCCAGAACCCCCTTGGCGATCATGGCGCGGGATACGTGTGCGTGGTACAAAAAGTTGATTCCCTTGTTGTACTCCACGATCTCCTCCCAGGTAATGCCCTTGATGGTGCCGCGCTGAACCCCCAATTCGAAACGGGTACGGGTCTTATATTGCTCCCGCTCCTTACCGTCTTGAAGCAACGCTTTGACACGCTCGTTTTCGGGATCGAAATCGTAGGAGACCAAATGGAAGGGAACGTCGAAGGCTCTGCCGTAAAACTCCGCACCGAGAATGAACTCCATTTTCTCCTGCTTACAGATCTCCGAAAATTCGCCCCAGCCGGTAATGGTATCGTGATCGGTAATACCCAGGCCCTTGTAGCCTTCCTCCTTTGCACGCTTCACTACGGTTTCAATGCTTCTCATATTGTCGGAATGCTCCGTATGAAAATGGAGATTGCCGAACATCGGTTCGTAGTCCCGTGCATAAAAGGCTTCTTTCGTCTGCTGATCCAACATCGTAAAATCCATCCTTCATTTTAATTCTATTATAAAGCCATACGTGAAAAATTTTATCATTTGTCACACGCATTGTCAAGCAAAGTCGTGAGAAAAGAGTCGTATTTTCACCGCTTTTCTGTGAAATTTTTGCTTCTTTTTTTGCAAAAGGAGCGGAATTTCATTTTTTCCTTGCAAATTCAAAAAAAAGCGCTACAATGGAGCATGTACAGTTTACTTGAAGGAGAATTCTATGAAAGCGATGAAAAGAGCACGTCCCCGCGTTCCTCTGAAAAAGCGCATTCTTGGCAATTACCACTGGATCATTGCCGCCGTTACCCTTTTGATGCTGTTTATCTACGGCGGTGCGGCAAACAACTTTTCCAGTCTGCACATCGACCCCGTTTCCGCCGACCTGAAGATCAGCGGAACCACCTTCTCCCTGATCTATAGCATCAAAAGCATTATGGCTATGATCGCAAGCTTTTTCTCCGGCGCCATTCTCAAAAAATTCGGCTTTCGATACACAGCTTCCTTTTTCCTTTTGATCTCTACCGTCGGCTACATTTGTCTTTCCGTTATGAAAACGCCTTTGGTACTGGTTCTGGTGTGCTTTGCCATGGGCGCCGCCTCCTCCTTCTGCGGAACCACCGGTGCCACCAACATTATCTCCGACTGGTTTCACCGCCACAGAGGTACGGTGCTCGGCTTCGTTTCCGCCGCAACGGGTCTGGGCGGCAGTGTAATGTGCATTGCACAAAGCGCAGCAATGAAGCGCTTTACCTGGCGCGGCTCCTTTATGCTCTGCGGAATTTGCTGCGGCGTCATTACCCTTCTCGCCTTTCTGATCTTGAGAAACAAGCCTCGGGATATGGGTCTGGAGGCATACGGTGAGGGCGAGGAGATCACGGGCAAGAGACGGCGCATCTCCGAGCGTGCCTTTCCCGGTATGCCCATGGAGAAGCTGAGCCGCTCCCCCTCCTTTTACCTGATGCTTCTTTGCACCTTCCTTTCCTGTCTGGGAATTTATCTGGCATTCAATACCATCTTTCCCTTTTTGAACAAAGACTGCAACTACGGCGAAGACAAGGCAGCCTCTCTGCAAAGTGCCATGATGCTCCTCTTTACCGGGACCAAGCTTCTGGTAGGCTTTTTCAGTGACCGCATCGGTGCCGCAAAGGTCAATACTACCTGCGTGATCTTCGGCGCCGCCAGCCTTCTGCTTTTGGCGCTGAGCAAGACCTACGGCTACGGACTGGCTTGGGTAGCAGTGGTGCTTTACACCGTTTCCATCCCTCTGGTTACCATCACGGTACCCCTGCTCGCCTTTTCCCTGTTCGGCTATAAGGCGCAGACCCAATATACGGGAAAATTCATTGCTGCCATTTACGCCGCCAGTTTTCTGGCATCTCCCCTTTCCAACCTGATCCGTGACCTTTTCGGCTCTTATCAGTACGCTTATTTTCTGGCAGCCGCTATTCTTGCCGCAGATCTGTTCCTGTACCTGCTCCTTTACAAAATGGCAAAGCGGGACAATCAAAGGTACAGCTCCGCAGAATAGCTCCCAAATAAACCGACGAAAAGGCTCCTGTCCGCTCGGACAGAAGCCTTTTTCTTTTTCCGCATTTCCTGTTTTCATTTGCACGCAAGCGGCAAACCGTTTTTTTCACTCCAGGGTATCTGCAATTTTCAAAATCAACTCCTCGGATTTTTCCCAGCCCAGACAAGGGTCGGTAATGGACTTGCCAAAGACGTTCTCCCCGATCTTCTGAGAACCGTCCTCCAGATAGCTTTCAACCATCAGTCCCTTGACCATTTTTCGGATATCCGTGTTGTGATTTCTGCTGTAAACCACGTCCTTGGAAATACGGATCTGCTCCAGGTAGCGCTTGCCGGAATTGGCGTGGTTGGTGTCGATGATGACGGCAGGGTTGTGCAGCTTGGACTCCTCGTAAAGCTCGTGGAGCTCCACCAGATTCTCATAGTGATAGTTGGACACACATTTGCCGGAAAAATCGATATACCCTCTCAAAATGGCGTGAGCGTAAGGGTTTCCGTCACTGTGCACCTCCCACCCGCGATACAGGAAGGTATGGGCGCACTGAGCCGCGTGAATGGAATTCATCAGAACGTGCATATCGCCTCCCGTGGGATTTTTCATTCCTACGGGAACGTCCATTCCGCTGGCAGTCAGACGGTGCTGCTGGTTCTCCACGCTTCTGGCACCCACGGCGATATACGCCAAAAGGTCGGACAGATATCTGTGATTTTCGGGATAGAGCATTTCATCGGCGCAGGTAAAGCCGTAGTCTGCAAGGGCGGTACGGTGAAGCTCGCGGATGGCAATGATCCCTCGCAGCATATCGGGGCGAGCGGAGGGATCGGGCTGATGGAGCATTCCCTTATATCCCTCTCCCGTGGTACGGGGCTTGTTGGTATAAACGCGGGGGATGATCAAAAGCTTGTCCCGAACCTGCCGGTCAACCCGAGCAAGCTTTTCCAGATAGGCAAGCACCGCTTCCGTATTATCCGCGGAGCAGGGGCCGATGATCAGAACGAACTTATCGCTTTCACCGCGGAAAATGCGGCGAAGCTCCTCCACCTTTTCTTCTCTGGTCTTTACCCATTCCGGCTTCAGAGGAAACTGCGCCTTAATATCCTGCGGAATGGGAAGTTTGCGAATAAAATTCATTGCTTTTTCTCCTTTTTGTCAAACAAGGCTCTGCGCGCCGTGGACAAACGCATCATTTCCTTCATCTTCTCAGTATCCTCTCGGGCAACGGCGTCTCGGAGCATATCGAACGCCTTTTCAAATTTATCCATCTGCTCCAAGAGCGCCTGCTTATTCAAAAGAAACAGCTCCGACCACATATCCTCTTGGATTTTTGCGATGCGGGTCAGATCACGGAAAGAGTCTCCCGTATAATCCACAAGACCCGTGTCGTCTCCCGCGCACATCAGAGACACGGCGATACAGTGGGTCAGCTGGGACAAGAACGCGATCATTTCGTCGTGCTTGGCGGGGGTCAGAACGGAAATGCTTGCAAAGCCAAGCTCCTTTCCCAGTTCCCTGCAAAGCTCCACACCCTCGTGGGTATTTTTGGAGGTCGGAACCACGATATAGTTTGCACTGCGGAAAATGGAATCGTCGCTGTTTTCCACGCCGCCAACTTCTTTTCCCGCCATAGGATGGGCGGCGATATATTCCACGCCCTCGGGAAGAAGCTCCTGCACCCGTTCTACGATGCAGGACTTGACGCCCGTCACGTCAGTCAGAAACGCGCCGCGAGGAAATTTTGCCCCGTGCTCGCGGACCCAATCCAGAAAAATATGGGGATAAAGGGCAAACACCGTAATATCGGCTTCCTTGATAAAGCCTTCCTCCACCAAGGTTGAGCCGCGGTCGATGATCCCCTCCTTCAGCGCGTATTCCACCGAAGCGTTCTTCTTTTCGATTGCCCAGACCGTATAGCCTTTTTTCTTTAGGGCACGGGCGTAAGAGCCTCCCAAAAGTCCAAGACCTACGATCAATATTTTCGTATCTGCGTTTTTATTCAGCTTCATCTTTCTCTCACTCCAATCCCAAGACGTCGCAGATCTTCAAAAAATCCCGGATAGCTTTTCGTAACCGCCTGCGCGCCGTCGATCTTTCCGCCCAAGCGGGAAAGCAAAACGCCCATTGCCATCACGATCCGATGATCGTTATGACCCGAAATCACTTCCTTTGGAGGGAAAAGGGTTGCCTTCGGAACGGTGATCTCATTTTCACCCAAATCAAGGGTCACGCCGCATTTTGCCAATTCCTCCGCCATCGCCGCACCGCGGTCACTTTCCTTGATGGCGAGTCTGCGCGTGCCCGTAAAACGGGCTCCGTGAAAATACGCCGCCACGGCAAACAGCACGGGGGCAAGATCGGGGCAATCGGATAGGTCGATTTCGGGTGTCCCCTCTGAAAGCGCCTTAAAATGCTCCCGATATACCCGATCCCCCTGGAGGGAATTCTCATTCAGACCGAGCACCGTGACACTGCCGCCCAAAGCGCCAAGCGCTTCGAGAAAAGCCGCATTGGAATAATCCCCCTCTACAGCGTACTCACGAGGGGTATAAGTCTGTCCGCCTCGGATAAAAAAGCCGTCCCGCTCCCGACGGATCCCCACGCCGAATTCCGCCATGGCAGAAAGGGTCATATCGATATAGGAAACACTTTCCCATTCTCCCGTCACGCGCAAAAAGCTGTCACCGTCCAAAAGAGAAAGGGCAAAAAGCAATCCCGTAATAAATTGGCTGGAAATATCACCGGGAACCGCATATTCTCCCGCTTCCAGCTTACCCTGCACGATCAGACCTTCGCTCTTTCTCTCGAAGCGAAAGCCCTTTTCCTTGCATAGATCCTCGTAAACGGAAAGAGGGCGCTCCATCAGTCGGGGGGCTCCCTCCAGCGTATAGGTCTCTCCCGTCAAAAGGCAAAGAGGGATCAGAAAACGCAAGGTGCTTCCGCTTTCGCGGCACGCAAGCTTATCCGAATTGCGGGGCTTTTTTCCGATTCCGCGCACCCGAACAAGGTCTCCCTCGCGGCAAAATTCGGCACCGAGGGCGGTAAGACAATCCATCGTCGCCAGCATATCCTGCGAGGATGAAATCCCTCGGAGCACGCTTTTTCCGTCGGCAAGAGAAGCGGCAATCAAGGCACGGTGCGCCATACTTTTGGAGGGCGGTGCCGAAATACTGCCGTCGGCTTTGGCGGGGCAAATCTCAACTTTCATGCTTTTTTTCCTTTTTTGTCGATCAAAAGATCCATCGCGTCAAGATATCCCTGAAAGCCTCTGCCCGTCACCGTTGCGATGCAAGCGGCGCGGATGAAGCTGATCTGTCGGAACTCCTCACGGCTCTCCACCTTGGAAATATGCACCTCCACCGTGGGAATCCCCACGGATTTTACGGCGTCCAGGAGAGCAACGCTGGTGTGGGTATAGGCGGCGGGATTGATCACGATGCCGTCCGCATTGCCGTAGGCTGCCTGAATGGCATCCACCAGAGCGCCCTCGTGATTGGACTGGAAGAATTCCACGGTCACACCGCGCTTTTGAGCGTGGGAACGGATCAGATCGCAAAGATCCGCGTAGGTTTCCTTCCCGTAAATATCAGGCTCCCGAATTCCGAGAAAATTCAGATTGGGGCCGTTGATCACCAAAATTTTCATCATAATACCTTTTCAAGATTCCTTAAATTTTCCTCTACGTCCCGCGTTACGGGAATGATCTCATCCGCACAGGCACAGTAAAGCCCGTAGCGCTCCTCGTACCGCTTTTTCAGATCTGCGGCAGTGGAGGTGAGGGGTCTGTCCCCGGTGGGCATCAACGTCTCAAGGGGTGCGTCCAGAAACAGGAGCTTACCGTTGGAGCGAAGATGCTCTACGTTTTCCTTTCGAAGGATGGCGCCTCCTCCCGTTGCGATCACCTTGCCCCGCAAGGCGGAAAGCCCGCGGATCACGCGGCTCTCGATATCCCGAAAGGCCTTTTCCCCTTTCTCGCGAAAGATCTGCGGAATAGGCTTTTTTTCTTCCTCCTCGATCACCGCGTCACTGTCCAGAAATTCTCTGCCCAGAGCTTGGGCAACGGCTTTGCCCAGAGTGCTTTTCCCCGCACCGGGCATTCCGATCAGGACGATATTCTCTTTTTCCTTCCGTACCGCTTCGTAAATGTCGGGGGCAAGGGAGACCAGATCGTCGCGGCAGGTAAAGATCTGCGCTGCGTAAAGTGCCTGAGAGACCAGCATATACAGTCCGCCGATACAGGGAATCCCCAGCGTCTCCGCTTCCATCAGAAACGCGGTTTTCTGGGGGTTATAGACCGCGTCTGCCACGCCGCAAAGGTCGGGAAAGCGGGAAAGCTCCACGGGGCTTTTTCCTGCGTTGGGGTACATTCCGCAGGGAGTAGCGTTGATGATGACCTGCGTGTCGGTACGGGTATATGCTTGCTCGTAGGTCAAGCATCCGTCTCTGCCGCTGCGGCTCACCGGCTCCACGCGCCGTGCACCCAGGGATCTGCAAAGCTTCAGCGCGGTGCCCGAGGTACCGCCCGAGCCCAAGATCAAAACGTTTTGATTCTCGATCCCGATGCCGCCGAACGCCAAAAGATCCCGCATCCCGGCAAAATCCGTATTGTAGCCGTACAGCGCGCCATCCCGCTTGACGATGGTATTGACCGCGCCGCAAAGGGTCGCCTCCTCGGACAGCTCCTTTAAATACGGGATCACATCCTTCTTGTAGGGGATGGTCACGTTGATCCCGTCAAAGTCCGCCCGCTTCATAAAGGAATCCAGCTCCTCGCGGGGGATGGGCATCAGCGTATAGTCGTACAAACCGATCTTCTCGTGAATTTCTACGGAAAAGCTGTGTCCCAGCTTTTCACCGATACATCCGAATTTCATCGGCATTCTCCAAAATAGTCCGTCCCGTAGCGTGCGGCAAGCGCATCGTAAAGCACCAAAGCCGTTACGGAATTCTGCACGATACAGGCACGGTGCACGATACAGGGATCGTGTCTGCCGCCTGCGGCAAGACGAAGTGCGGTACCGTCGGGGGATACCGTATCCTGCTCCACGGAAACGGTGGGGGTAGGCTTGATCACGGTGCGGAACGTCAAGGGCATTCCGTTGGTGATGCCTCCGTTGATCCCGCCGTTTTGATTGGTGCGGGTGCGGATCACTCCGTTTTCGCAAATAAAGGCATCGTTCGCCTCGGAGCCGTAAAGCTCGGCAAAGCCGAAGCCTGCGCCGAATTCCAATCCCTTGACGGCGGGAATGGAAAAGAGGGCGTGAGAAAGCTCTCCCTCCATCGTGTCAAACCAGGGCTCGCCAACGCCCGCAGGCATCCCGCTGACCGCGGTTTCCAAAATACCTCCTACGCTGTTTCCCTTTTCCCTGGCGGCAAGGATCTCCGCCTGCATTTTCTCCCCTGCTTCCGCAGAGAGGGTGGGAAACGGGGCGTTTTCCAAATATTCCATTTCGCGGCGGCTTCCCTCAAAGGGGGTATCCTTTACCCCGTGGATGGCAGCGATGTGGGTCCCGATCACGATCCCCTTTTTCGCCAATGCTCCCCGCAGAATGGCGCCTGCCGCCACCAGAGGTGCCGTCAGTCTTCCGGAAAAATGTCCGCCGCCGCGGGGATCCTGAAAGCCATGATACTTCATCTCGGCGGTAAAGTCCGCGTGGCCGGGGCGGTAGGGTGCGTTTTTCGCATAATCCTTAGAGTGCTGAGCAACGTTGGGAATGAGAATGCAAAGGGGGGTGCCCGTAGCTTTTCCCTCATACACACCGCTGACGATACGGAATTCATCCGGCTCGCGGCGACCCGTTGAGATCTGACCCGCAGGACGGCGCCTGGACAAAGCCAGACGGATCGCGTCGGGATCGACCTCTGCTCCGGGCGCCAACCCGTCCAGGACGCAGCCGATCGCCTCTCCGTGGCTCTCCCCGAACAAAGTCAGGGTCAGAGCCTTTCCAAAGCTGTTTTTCATTGAAAATCCTCTTTCACTCTCTCCGCAAAAGCGGAAAAAGGCATTTTTTCCATTCGGTATTCACCGAGCCGATCCACAAGGATCAAGGTAATATCCTTACCGCTGATCTTCTTATCGTGACTGAGTGCCTCTACGAGACTTTCTCCCGAAAAGGGAACGGTCGCCGGAAGCTTCAGCATTTTCAGAACGGGCAAAAGCCGCTCCCGCACCGCGGGGGAGCACATGGGAACCATTCCCACGGCAACGCACTCTCCGTGATAGAGAAAATCGGGGCTTTTATGGCTTTCGCTTTCCACGGCGTGCGCCAACGTGTGACCGAAATTCAAAACCTTGCGCAGTCCCGTCTCCCGTTCATCCTCCTCCACCACGCGCCGCTTGATGCGAAGGCTTTTCTCGATGACCAGATCGATCTTCTCCAAAGCCTGTCCTTTTTCGAACAGCTCAAAAAGCTCGGCGTCGAAGGTGGCAGCCATTTTCACCGATTCCGCCAAACCGTTTGCAATCTGTCTTTCGGGCAGCGTTGCAAGGGTATCGGGATCAATGAGCACTGCCTTGGGGGGATAAAAGGCTCCCACCATATTTTTCCAGCCCTTGAAATTGATGGCGACCTTGCCGCCGATGGAGGAATCCACCTGAGACAAAACCGTGGTGGGAATGTTATAGAAATCCACCCCTCGCTGGAAGGAAGCGGCAACGAAGCCCGCCAGATCCCCCACTACACCGCCGCCAAGGGCGATGACGCAATCGGTACGGGAAAATTCCTTTTCCAGCATTTCTTCCAAAATACGCCCAAAGGTCTCCATGCTTTTGGAGCCTTCTCCCGCAGGCACCGTGAAAACGTAGGGATCGGCACACTGAGCCGACACGGTATCCACGTATTTCCTCGGAATATTGTCGTCGGTTACGATCATACACTTGCGGTTCAAAAGAAGATGCTCCTTCGCCTTTTTAAGCACTCCGCGCTCCAATACAATGGGGTAGGACGACAGGGCGGTTTTTACGGAAAGGATCATATTGCCTCCTTACGACAAAACGATTTCTTTTTC
The DNA here is from genome assembly GCA_015065325.1 of Oscillospiraceae bacterium. Classification (GTDB taxonomy): domain Bacteria; phylum Bacillota; class Clostridia; order Oscillospirales; family SIG627; genus RGIG5579. The sequence continues at coordinate 81,075 of SVQO01000002.1, forward strand.
AAAGGCGCCGAGCACCTTCAGGTCGTTGCAGTTTTTTCCGAGCTCGGCAAGCATTTTCTTTCCTTCCTCGCCTCGGATAAAGCCTTCTCCCTCACAGAAGAAGTAGTATTCCCAGGACAGGTGCTTGGTAGGTCTGCTCTTGATGGCACGCAGATTAAAGCCGCCGTCTCCGATGGCGGAAACCGCCTTCGCCAGAGCACCTGCTTCATTTTTTACGGTGAACAAAAGAACGAATTGACGGTCCCTTTCGGTCAGATCCTTTTCCGTGCGGGAAAATACGGCAAAGCGGGTGGTATTTCCGCCTTTTTCCTGAATATGACTGCACAAAACGGAAAGTCCGAATTCAGCCGCCGCCTCCTCACTGCCGATGGCGGCAAGAGAAGGGTCGGAGGACTCGGCAACGGTCTTTGCCGCCACCGCGGTATTCACCGCGTTGTGCGTTTGGGCACCGATCTTTTTAATAAAGGCGTCGCACTGTCCCAGCGCCTGCGGATGGCTGATGACCGCACGAACGTCGGAAAGAGACGTACCCGGCTTGACCAAAAGGTTCTGAACCACCTCGATATCGTAAATACCGTTGATATGCAAGGAACCGAAGAAGGCAAGATCCATTACCGTTCCCACGTCACCGCCCGTACTGTTTTCCAAGGGAAGCACCGCCACGTCACTCTCCCCGTTTTCCACGGCACGGTAAGCGGCGGCAAAATCGGGATAACCGCATACCTCTGCATCGGGGAAGATACGGGAAGCGGCGATCTGAGCAAAAGCGCCCTTTACCCCGGAATACGCAACGCGCATTCCTCCCAAAAGCCTGGACTGATAGGTTTTGGAAATATCCATGTTGGCGTGGAGAAAATTGACGTAATATCCGCGGATGACCTGGTCCTCTACCCTCAGAGCTCCGCGGCGGAGGATCTCCTCCTCACGAACGGGGTCGAAAATGGGCATCCCCGTTTCCTGCTTGTATTTCGCTACCTGTGCCACCGCACGCATACGGCGTTCAAAGAGCTTTGCCATTTCCCGATCGACGCAGTTGATCTCCTCCCTGGCGATTTCCAGCAGTGATTTTTCTTCCATCACTTGTACTCCTCCATCAGACGGCGGAAGGCAGGAATGGAATCGGTGATGGTTTTTCTGCTGACGCAGTAGGCGATACGAACGAAGCCCTTCACGCCGAAGGAATCGGAGGGAACCAAGAGCAGCTCGTATTTCTTCGCCTTTTCACAGAAGACGTTTGCATCCTCCTCGGGAGATTTTACGAAAAGATAGAAAGCACCCTCGGGAGGAGTCACGGTATAGCCCTGCTCCGTCAACGCCTCGGAGAGAATGCGGCAGTTCTCACGGTATTCCTCCACGTTGGCAGTCTCTCCCAGACATTTTGCGATCACTCTCTGCCAAAGAGAGGGCGCACATACGAAGCCCAAGCTTCTTCCTGCACCGCAAACGGCGGCAAAAACGTCTCCCGCATTTTCCATACGGGGGGATACCAGAATGTATCCGATTCGCTCACCGGGCAAAGACAGACTCTTGCTGTAAGAGTAGGCAACCACGGTGCGGTCGTACAGATTGGGAAGCCAGGGGAGAGTCCCCTTACCGTAATAAAGCTCACGGTAGGGCTCATCGCAAAGCAGATAGATCTCGGTGCCCAGCTCAGTTTCCTTCTTTTCCAGAATGGCACAAAGTGCTTGCAGACTCTCCTCGGAATAAACAGCTCCCGTAGGATTGTTGGGAGAATTGAGCATAACCACCTTGGTCTTTTCGTTGATCGCCGCCTCCATTGCCTCGAGATCAAGCTGGAAGGAGGGCTGATGGCACAAAACGGGAACCAGAACACCGCCCGCTTTCTCCACGAATACGCGATACTCGGGGAAGAAGGGAGCAGGAACCACCACCTCATCCCCCGCGTTCAAAAGGGCGTGGAGGGAGCAGGTCAAGGACGCGGCGGCTCCGCAGGTCATATAGATCATGGCAGGATCTGCCTCAAAGCCGAAGCGCTCCCGAACGGACTGCGCAATGGCAGAGCGAACGCCCATATCTCCCGCAGAGGAGGTATAGCCGTGGAGCTGGCAGGGATCCATTTCCGCGACCAATTCCGCAATGGCCTTTCCGATGGAGTCGGGAGCGGGAATGCTGGGGTTGCCCAGAGAGAAATCGTACACGTTCTCCGCACCGATCTCCTTTTTTCTCTTTGCTCCGTATTCGCTGATGGTACGGATCACCGACGCCTGCTTTCCAAGCTGAAGCATTTTCTGTGAAATCATTTTTTCGATCCTCCGAAATCTTGTTTTTCTTTGAAAATAAAAAAATCCGCATCTCCGTTTTCCTCCTATGGGAATGCACGAAATGCGGACAACCGAACCGTAAAAGCAGCCGAGGCTTACTTTTCGGAGCACAGGCAGTCCGCAACAGTAAAGTAATAAAATCGAGTGGAATACAAAAACTGCTTCATACCGCCGTCTCCTTTCGGGAAAATTTTCATTTGTATATTATATTTTCTTTTAAGAGGATTGTCAAGTAAAACGAAAATTTTTTCTCATTCTTCGGGCTTTGTTTTTTCTTTATTTACTTTTTTGTTCAAAATATTTACTTTTTTTGTGCAAAGTTACAATTTTTTTGGGGAAATTTCATTTATTCTTTTTCTTCCTTTTTTGAAGAGAAAGTGGTAAAATAAACCTACTTTACTATTCGGAGGTACCTTATGAAACAAATCCCGGCACTTCTTCTGGCACTGGCAACCCTGCTCTCTCTCGTCGCCTGCTCCCCTTCTTTGGCGTCTGAGACGAAGCCCGAAGAAGTCAAGCAAACCGCAAAAGCACCCGAGGCAGAAAAAAATTCTGAGGAAGAGAAAAAAGAAACCCTTCCTCCCGTGCTTCCCGAAAACTATCCCGAGGGCTTTACCGTAGGCTTTGCCCGCGCGATAGTCACCCCTGAGAACGGAACCGGCCTGGGCGGATACGGCAACCACATGACCCGCCTGAGTAAAACCGTTATAGACGATCTGATGCTGACCTGCACCGCCATCTGCGACGGAGAAAACGTGGTTCTTCTGTTTTCCACCGACCTTGTCGGCATTGGCCCCGGCATCGTTAACTACGCTCAATCCATCATCGAGAAGACCTATCAGATCCCCAAGGAAAACGTGATCTTCAACGCTACCCACTCCCATTCCACGCCCGCCATGTATAATTCAAACGTAACGGGTATGGCAAAATATTCCAAGCTCTATTACGAGGCAGTGAAAACCACCGTGGCAGAAGCGCTTCACGATCTTGCTCCTGCACAGATCCTGGTAGGCCGGAGCGAAACCGAAGGTCTGAGCTACGTACGCCGCTACGTCAACAAGATTACCGGCGAGTATCTGGGTAAAAACCTTAACCCCGGTCAGGATCCCAACGTGGTTGCACACGAGTCCGAGGAGGACGAGGTTCTGCAGGTGATCCGCTTTGACCGTGCCGAGAAAAAGGACGTGGTGCTGGTCAACTGGCAGTGCCATCCCACCGCCCCCGGCGGAGAAAATGATACCCGCGTTTCCTCAGACTTTATCTCTTCTCTGCGCGAACAGGCAGAGGCAGATTACGATATTCTCGTTTCCTACCATCAGGGAGCCGCCGGCAACCTTGCCCAGACCGGCTACCTGCAAGGTGACCGCAACAATTCCGCAGACTTTTATCAGCAAGGAAGAGACATTGCCAAGGTAGTGGGCGATGCCCTGCAAAACGCCACCCCCGCCGAGCCGGGCAAGATCCAAGCAAAGATCACCAACTACAAGGCCGCCTTTAAGGAAGAGATCCTCAACGGTACGCAAACCCGTGTTTACAGCGAAAGCATCCCCCTTTACACCATTACCGTAGGTGACCTTGCCTTCTGCTCTATCCCCGGTGAGCTTCACGACTCTCTTGGCAGAGATCTGAGAGCGGCATCTCCTTACAAAATGACCTTCCTGTGCGGCTATTCCAACAGTATGAACGGCTACATTCCCGCCGCCTTCGCTTTCCCCAACGGCGGCTACGAGGTCGATCAGACCCATTACGCGCAGGGCACGGGCGAAGCATTGATCGAGACCCACCTTGCCGAGCTGAACGCACGTAAGACAGCAAACTAAAACAACCGAAAATCAATCGGAGGACAGTATGAATCACACTCTCCCGTTTCACGTGGACGGCAGTTGCCGTGAGGAAGCTTGCATTCGCGGCGACTGGTACCGCTTCACCCTTTTGACAGAGCATATTTTGCGTATGGAATACGATCCGGAGGGGATCTTTGAAGACCGCCCCTCTCAAACCGTGATCTGCCGCAAGCTGCCCGCACCCGAGTTTACTGCGCACGACGACGGAGAAAAGCTTGAGATCGACACCAAAAACTATCATTTGGTATATTATTACAGCACCGAGAAGAAGTTCAACGCCAACAATTTGGTCATCGACGCCAAAAACAATCTGACCAATTACGGCGCCCGCTGGCACTTCGGAACAAAATCCTTCGGCGATCCGCCCAGACACAACAATCTCTTCGGCACCGCCCGTACCCTGGATAAGGCGGATGGAGCGGTAGAGCTGGAGCAGGGTCTGATGGATCGGGGCGGCAGAAGCTTTTTTGACGATTCCGAGACTGCCGTCTGGGACGAAAACGGAGTTTTCCACGCCAGACGACCGGGTACCCAGGACGTTTATTACGTGTGTTGCCAAAGCGATTACACCGAAACTCTGAGAGATTTTTACAGAATCACGGGCAGTCCTCCCATGCTTCCCCGCTATGCGCTGGGCAACTGGTGGAGCCGCTGGTATCCTTATACCGACGAAAGCTATCTTTCCCTCTTTGACCGCTTCCAAAAAGAGGACTATCCCTTCTCCATGGCAGTTCTGGATATGGACTGGCACGTCACCGAGGTAGATCCCAAATACGGAAAGGGCTGGACGGGCTTTACCTGGGATAAGAAAAAATTCCCCGATCCCAAAAAGTTCGGAGACAAGCTTCACGCCAAGGGTGCTCACCTCAGCTTAAATCTCCATCCCGCAGACGGTGTGCAGGGCTATGAGGATGCCTACGAGGCAATGGCAAAGGCAACCGGAACGGATACTGCCGCCGAGCAGCCCGTCCTCTTTGATATGACCAGTCCCACCTTTACCAAGGCGTACTTTGAGCATCTGATGCATCCCTTGGAGAGAGACGGTGTGGACCATTGGTGGATCGACTGGCAGCAGGGCAGAAAGTGCTCCGTTCCCGGTATGGATCCCCTTTGGCTTCTCAACCATCACCATTTCGTAGACAATTGCCGCGACGGAAAACGCGGTCTGATCCTGTCCCGTTACTGCGGGCTCGGGGGTCACCGCTACCCCGCAGGCTTTTCCGGTGATACGGTGGTATCCTGGAAGTCCCTGAGCTTTCAGGCGTACTTTACCGCAACCGCAACCAACGCGGGCTTTTGCTTCTGGAGCCACGACATCGGCGGCTTTATGTTCGGCGTCCGCGATCCGGAGCTGTTCGTGCGATGGCTGCAGTTAGGCGTATTCTCCTCCTTTAACCGTCTGCACTCCCATAAAAACGAATTTGCCTCCAAGGAACCTTGGAATTATCACCCCAACTATCAAAACACCATCGGTAAATGGCTGCGTCTGCGCCACCGTCTGATCCCATATTTATATTCCGAGACTTACCGTCAGCATACGGAGCTGACTCCCGTGATCCGTCCCATGTACTACGACTATCCCGCGGAGAACAGAGCTTATTCCCAGCGCACCCAGTATCTGTTCGGTTCCTCTCTGATGGTTTGCCCCATTACCTCCCCCGCAGACCCCTCTACGGGAATGGGCAGTACCAAGGCTTGGATCCCCGAGGGCACGTGGACCGATTTCTTTACGGGCAAGACCTATCGCGGTCACCGCGTAGCGGTTCTGAACCGTTCCGCAGAGCTGGCTCCCGTCCTGGCAAAGGCAGGCGCCATCATCCCCACCGCCGTTTTGGAAAAGGGTAAGAACGACACCTCTAACCCCGAGGTTCTGGAGGTCTTTGTTTTCCCCGGTGCCGACGGAGAATATTCCCTCTTTGAGGACGACGGCGTCAGCAACGGCTACGAAACGGGCAAAGCGGTCTTTACCGACTTTACCTATAAGGAAGCAGAAGGAACCTTCACCATCCGCGTCAAGGGTGACACAAGCCTGATCCCCGAGGCAAGAAGCTATCGGATCACCTTCCGCGGCTTCGCTCCCCTGCAGGTGAAGGGCGGAGACCGGGTTACCTACGACCCCGAGACCCGAAGCACCACGGTTACCCTTTCCTCCCTCTGCGGTGATCTGAAGCTTTCTCCCGCAGAGATTGCCGAGATCTCTCCCGTAGATCGTGCACGCGAATTTTTGCGCTTTGCACAAATCGACATTACCGTCAAACAAAAGATCATGGATGCTCTGGACAAAGGACTTGAGCCTCAAGTGGTTCTGGAGGAGCTTCGTGCCGATAAACGCGACGCCCGCACCATCGAGGTCCTGACAGAGATCCTCTCTTAAAATGAAAAATGCTATGGAAACCCATTCGGGCTTCCATAGCATTTATTTTTTCGCAAGTCGCAGCCAATTTCTATCAATCATTTCTGCGAAGTAAAAACGAGCGAGACGAGGCGCACAAGGGAAAGTCGAGTGAGTTTACCTCTGTAAATGACCGACGAATTTTTCAAAGCAGAACGAAGTCGCAGCCAATTCCACAAACCCTTCTGCGAAGTAAATTTGAGCGAGACGAGGCGTGCGAGGAAAATCCTAGGGAGTTTACCTCTGTAAATGACCGACGGATTTTTCGAAGCAGAACGAAGTCGCAGCCAATTTCTATCAATCATTTCTGCGAAGTAAAAACGAGCGAGACGAGGCGCACAAGGGAAAGTCGAGTGAGTTTACTACCGTAAATGATCGAGACTTTCTCCGCAGTGCAACGAAGTCACAGCCGTTTTTACGAAGCAGAAAAAAAGGTTTCCCGCATCTTTTGCAATATCCGCTTCTCTTCCCGGGATACCTTCACCTGGGTCAGACCGAGAATGCGGGCGGTTTGCTCCTGGGTCAGATTGTGAAAGTAGCGAAGACGGATCAGGTGGGATTCCGATCGGGGCAAAGCATCCACTGCCTCACGAAGGGCAAGGGTTGTGGTAAGCTGCTCGATGTTGTCCTCTCCGATGATCTTTTCGGGAGAAAAGCCGGTGTTTTCGTCCTCGGCGTAAAGGGAGAGAGCGGGGCGGGCGGCTTCCAGTGCCAGCACCGCCTTTTCCTCCGTCAGGTCCAGCGCCGAGCAGATCACCTCCAGGGTAGGGCTTTTGCCCTCTTTTTTTTCGTATTCCTCCGTAAAGCGGAAGATTCTCGCTCCGTTGGCACGGGTGTCGCGGCTGATCTTGATCCAGCCGTCGTCCCGCAGAAAGCGTTTGATCTCCCCCAGGATCAGGGGCACGGCGTAGGTGGTAAATTTACACTCTTTTTCCGCTTGAAAGCCTCGGATCGCCTTGATCATCCCGAGGGTACCGATCTGGATCAAATCCTCGGTCTCCACCCCTCGCCCCGTAAAACGCAGGGCGATGCTTTTGACAAGGCCAAGATTGGTGGAGACGACCTGCTCCATTGCCGCTTCGTCTCCGTTTTTCGCCGCAAGAAGAGTCTCAGGATCGTTGACGTAGTCGGGCATCAGAGCTTTTTCTTCATGGTGATCCGCGTAAAGCCGGGACGGCTCACCAAGCGGACGCTGTCGCAAAAGGCACGGATAATGGGCAGTCCCATTCCGCTTCGCTCCCCCTCGCGATCGGTTGTATAAAAGGGCTCCATCGCTTTTTCCACGTTTTCAATGCCCCGACCGTGATCCGTCACCCGAATCAAAAGGACTCTGTTCCGATAAAAACAGAGCTCAAGAAGCACCTCTCCTTTTTTATCCTCCTCGCCCCGATAGCCGTGCACGATGGCGTTGGTCACCGCTTCGGAAACCACGGTCTTAATATCCGCAAGCTGGGAGGGTGTCACCTCCAAGTGCATCAGAAAGCCCGCAGTCAGCGTGCGGGCAAAGCTTTCGTTCCGACTCAGAGCGGGAAAGCGTACGCGGGCGGAATTGATGATCTCTTTCATATTCTTTTCCTCACACATATTTGGTTTCGATTTGGTTTTCCATTCCCGCCAGATGCAGGATCTTCAGACACCCCTCGGTGGGATTGATCAGGATCAGTCCGATCCCCATTTCCTCCGTTTTCCGTTTGCGACCCAAGATCAGCCCCAATCCCGAGGAATCCATAAAATCCGTTTCCCCCAGATCCAAAAGCAGCCTGGCAGGTCTTTCCTTTTCCAGCAATCGGTCGATCTCCTCACGGATCCCCGCCGCGCTGTGGTGATCGATATCTCCCGTGAGCCGTGCCAACAGGTCGCCGTCCTTTATCGCTGTGATCAATTTCATCGTCCTTGTTCCTTTCCTTAGCTTTGTGCCCATTGTACCCCCCGCCGCGGGCGGATTTTGTCATTTTCGGGAGGGGATTCGTTGACTTTTTTCCACCCACCCGATATAATGGAGAAAATAAAGGAGGCTGGCAAAAAAATGAAACTGATCTCTTGGAACGTAAACGGCCTGCGCGCCTGTTTGGGCAAAGGCTTTCTGGATTTTTTCAATCGGGCAAACGCCGACTTTTTCTGTATTCAGGAAAGCAAAATGCAGGAGGGGCAAGCACAGATCCTTACCCCCGGCTATTACCAATTTTGGAGCAGTGCAGAGAAAAAGGGCTACTCCGGCACGGTGATCTTTTCCCGATACGAGCCCCTCTCCGTCTCTTACGGCATCGACGGAAAATACAGCGACGAGGGGCGGCTGATCACCCTGGAATTCGACAGCTTTTATCTGGTCAATTCCTATACGCCCAACGCCCAATCCGAATTGAAGCGTCTGGACTACCGTATGGGCTACGAGGACGATCTGCGCACCTATCTTTCTCGGCTTTCGGAAGAAAAAAGCGTGATCCTTTGCGGCGATCTGAACGTTGCCCACGAGGAGATCGATCTGAAAAATCCCAAGGCAAATATCGGGAACCCCGGCTTTTCCTACGAGGAGCGTGAGAAATTCTCCCTGCTTCTTCAGGCGGGCTTTACCGACAGCTTCCGCTATCTGTACCCCGATCGTGAAAACGCCTATTCCTGGTGGAGCTATCGAATGAAGGCAAGAGAGAGAAACGTGGGCTGGAGAATCGACTATTTCGTGGTATCCCGCGATCTGAACGAAGCCATTACCGACAGTAGCATCCACCCCGAGGTGATGGGCAGTGACCACTGCCCCGTGGAGCTGATCCTGGACCGCAGCCTATGAAACGGATCCTTTCCGTTTTTCCGCTTTTGAAAACACCGGGCTTTTATCTGATCACGGCACTGCTTTTGCTCGGCGCGGGTCTGTCGGGATTTTTATATCTTCCCGAGGAGAAAAACGAAGCTCTTCCCTTTGAAAAGGAGCAGGATGCCCTGGAGGACGCCCTTGCAGCCGCCGAGGAAAAGCTGCTTTCCTGTACCGAGGAGGAACGGGCACAGATTTTGGAGGAAAAGGCGTTCTTCGAAGCGGCTTTGACGTTTCGCCTGTCCCCTTGGTCCTCTTACTTTGCCGAGCAAGCCTTGTTCGCCTACGCCCGAGCCCTTACCCAAGGAGACGAGCCGGCGTGCGCGGAGCTGGAGGAGATTCTGAGGGATCGGGATAAAGAGGAGTTGAGACGCTTTTGGAAAAAGCATTCCGTGCCCGCCGAGCTTGACGCTCGGCTTCTGATGGCGGAGGATACCCCCGAAAGTCCGGGTCAAAACGCTCTGCTCTACGAGATCACGCTGCTGGAGGAAAGCCTGGAAACGGGCAGAGACCGATACTTCGGCACCGAGCGGGCTCTGAGCAAGGCGGATAAAGCAATGATGACCCGACTTCTCGGGCATAAAGAAGAAGCGCTTTCCTCCGGCAACTGCAACCCCGTGCCCGCAAACCGAGAAACGCTTTTATCCGCAGAACGGCTTTTCGCCTGTCTTTTGTCGGTACTGCTTCTGGCAACCGCGGGGTACGAAAAAAAAGAGGAGAGCAGACTCGGAGACTCGCTCCTGCTTTTGGTTCCTCTTTTTACAACGGTATTCCTTTGCTCCCTTGCCCTCTTTTGCACCACGCTTCTCCGAGCCCCCGGCACGGCAGAGCCCTTTCTTCTGCAATGGGGCGGCTCCCTTCCCTTCTTCCCCGCACTTTTTCTCAGGCTTTTCTGCCGCGTGCTGGGAGCCCTTCCCTTGATGCTCCTTTGTTCGGCATTGCGGGAAGAAAAGAGAAATAATCTTTGGAAGCTTTTTGCGCTTCTTCCCGTTACCCGCTTTCTCCTCGGCGCATCCGCTCCCCTTTTGCCGAGAGGTCTTGCAAGGCTTCTTTCCCTCGGAGAATTGGGAGAAGCACTCTTTCCCTCCCTGTCCCCCTACGCCTTGCGCCCGATGGCGCCGTGCATCTGTGTTTTGCTGTGGGCGGCGGCGCTGGGCGCGGTGCTTTGCTTCCTTTGGAAAAAAGAGCAAAAATTATCTCCCGCAAAGCAAAAAGTATCACTTGAAAAGTCCGAGGACCTGTGATAAGATGAACAAAGTGAAAATTAACCATTGGAGGATATAAAAATGGTATTTGGCGTTTTGAAAGACATTAAAGTAGGCGAAAATCGCGTGATCTGCACCCCCATCGAGGTTGCGACCATCGTAGGTGCCGGACACAAGGTCTTGGTCCAGAAGGATGCAGGTATCGGCTCCGGCTTCTCCAACGAAGCTTATGCCAAGGCAGGCGCAGAGATCAAGGAAAGTGCCGCCGAGCTTTGGGAAGCCTGCGATTTCCTTGCCAAGGTAAAGGAGATCGAGGAAAGCGAGTACAAGTATCTGCGCGAGGGTCAGATGATCTATTGCTGCATCCATCCCGCAGGACATCCCGAGGAGGTTCAGGCGATCCTGGACAGCAAGTGCATTGCCATCACCGCCGAGGACAGCCACCGCTACGGATCTCCCAACTGTGAAGCCGCAGGCAAGCAGGGTGCGCTGTTCGGTCTGGAGTCTATGCTGACCATCAACGGCGGAAAGGGCAAATTCGTCGGCGGCTTTGCCGGTGCTCCCGGTATGAACGTTCTGATCCTGGGCGGCGGTATCGTGGGACAGGGTGCTCTGTCCGTGCTGTACGCGCTGGGTGCCAACGTAACCGTAATGGATATCAACGTAGGCACGCTGAAAATGCTGGGGGACAAATACGGAAACCACATCAACACCATGTTCTGCACCAAGGAGACCATCGCCTCCGTGCTTCCTCAGACCGATATGGTCCTGAACTGCGTAAAGTGGCCCAAGCAGCGCAAGGACTTCCTCATTGATAAGGAAATGCTCAAGCTGATGGAGCCCGGCAGCGTACTGGTGGATATTTCCAACGACGATCCCGGTGCCATCGAATCCAGCCACGAGACCCATCACGACGATCCCCGCTACGTGGTCAACGGCGTGGTCCACTACTGCGTAAGCAACATTCCCGGTGCCGTGGCACACTCCACCACCGTTGCCCTTGCCGCAGAGACCCTGCCCATGCTTCTGAACCTGCTCAACAACGGTTTGGAAAAGGCTTGTATCTCCGACGGCTTTATCCGCCGCAGTCTCACCGCTTACAAGGGATACCTGACTCACGAGGAGACCAGTGCCATCCAGTCCAGACCCTGGATCCGTCCCGAGACCATCCTGGGCATCACAGAGGAAAAGCTGGACTTTGCTCCTCCCGCCACCACCACCAGAAGCGACAACTTCATCAAGCTGTAAAATGGCATTGGAGCTGAATTTGGAGCAGTACCTTCGGGAGCTGGAGACCCTTGTCAATACGGACAGCGGCCAAGGCAATCCCGAGGGCATCACGGCAGTTGGAGATTTTTTCGCAGACCGCTTTGAAAAAATGGGCTGGCTTGTGGAAAAATACGACCTTCGCCCCGACACGGGTAACTGTACCGTTTGCAAAAATCGGGAAGCCGAGCGTTACGATCTGATGCTCATCGGCCACGTGGATACGGTCTTTGCCAAAGGAGAAACGGCTCGCCGTCCCTTCCGCCGCGACGAGAAGAATTGTTACGGCGTGGGCGTGATCGATATGAAGCAGGGATGCCTTTCCATGCTTCACATTCTGGAGGCTCTGCCCAAGGACGTAAACGAGGCACTGAATATCGTTGCCGTTTTCAATCCCGACGAGGAAGTAGGCTCCCCCTGGTCCCGTCCCGTTTTGCAGCGCTACGCCGCCCTTTGCGACAAGATTTTCGTCTTTGAGGCAGGCGGATCAAACGGCGCAGTCACCGTGGAGCGCAAGGGATCCACCTTCCTGACAGTAAAATTTATCGGAAAAGCAGGGCACGCAGGCTATATGCTGGATAAGCCCTTCCTGTCCGCAGTCACCGAGGCGGTGCATTGGATCAATACCCTTCACGCTTTTCACTCCAAGGAGACCAATACCTCCGTCAACGTAGGCGTATTTCAGGCAGGCGAAAAGCGGAACGTGGTCGCTCCCGAGGCAAGGGTGGAATGGGATATCCGTTACAGCCGACCCGAAATGCGGGATCAGATCGACGAGTGCATCCGGGAGCTGAAAAAGCACGGAGAGGAAAACGGCTACGGCATTGAGATCGAGCTGCACCGCTCCACCCCCGCCCTGGTTCCTACCGAAAAGACCCTTTGTTACGTGGAACGGATGCGAAGCATTGCCGAAAGAATGGGACGTCCCTTTTCTCTGAAGAAGCGAGGCGGTCTCAGCGATGCCAACCATATGGCGGCGTATTGCGACGTATGCATCGACAGTCTGGGTCCCACGGGAGATTTCGATCACAGCGACAAGGAGTACCTTGCCATTCATACCATCCGTCCCTATACGGAATTTGCATACGAGCTGATCTGTGATTTGGCAAAGGATAAAATGAAATGATCTTTAAAACCGACTATAAGCTGGAAAAATTTATTCTCAATACCCGCTGGGAGGATCTCCCCGACTGCGTTAAGGAGCGGGTGCGCGGGTGCTTCCTGGATCTTCTGGGAGCACTGCTCATCGGCAGTCACAGTGAGCAATTTGAGGCAGGTCTAAAGCTTGCGGAAAGCCTGTACGGTAAGGGAGAGATCCCCGTGATCGGCTCCGACAAGACCTTTTCCTTTATGGGTGCCTCCTGCGCGATGGGACACAGCTCCAACGCTTACGATATCGACGACGGACACAACATTATCCGAGCCCATCCGGGTACCTCCTTCATCGGCGGGATCCTGGCGGCGGCATACGAGAAAAACATCAGCAGAAACGAATTCTTCACCGCCCTGACGGTAGCCTACGAGACTTGCATCCGAAGCGGCGAAGCCATTATGGACTACTACAAGTATGCCCATTCCAGCGGCACCTTCGGAGCCGTGGGCGTTGCGGCAGGCGTTGGCAGGATCTACGGCTTTACCCCCGAGGAAATGAATAACGTCCTTTCCGTAGCGGAATTCAACGCACCTCTGGTGCCCGGGATCCGCAGCGTGGAATATCCCTCCATGAATAAGGACGGTGTTCCCTTCGGTGTGATGATCGGTACTCTTGCCGTTATGGCGTCCATGAACGGCTTCCTGGGCAATAAAAATCTTCTGGAAGCAGAGGAATACAAGCATTATCTGGACGATCTGGGTGAAAATTGGGAGATTATGAACCTGTATTTCAAGCCCTATACCTGTTGTCGCTGGGGACACCCCGCCATCGATGCCTGCATCGGTCTTTTAAACGAGCACGGAATCACCTATGAGGATATTGAACGGGTCAAGATCAAAACCTTCTATAAAGCGACCCAGCTCTCCAAGATCGTTCCCAAAACCGCCGACGAGGCACAGTATAACATCGCTTACCCCGTTGCCGCCGCTCTGATCTATAAGGACTTCGGCTACGCACAGGTCTGCAAGGAAAATCTGGGCGAGAAGCGGGTCGTGGAAATGATGTCCCGCCTGTCCTTCGAGACCGATACCGAGCTGGATGCCCAATTCCCCGCAAAGCGCATCTGCCGTGCGGAGATCCTGACCAAGGACGGCAGAACCCTGATCTCCCCCGAATGTGAGCCCCGCGGCGAAGCCTGTGAAAACATCCGTTTCTCCTGGCTTACCGATAAATTCCGCCGCATCGCTTCCCCCGTCTGTACCGACGAGGGGATTGAGACCGCCATTGAGCTGATCTCGGCAGAGGAGGATATGCCCCTGCGCCAAATGGTGGATCGGATCAATTCGGCAAAATTCAGAAAATAACTTTCAAAAAGCAAAAAGGCTTTCCGATGATCGGAAAGCCTTTTTCGTATGTGTACTTTTGTTCTTGAAACCGTCTGCACATTTTATCGCGCCTTGACGAAGCTGCTATCACCGATTTGCGCAGTAAAAAGGAGCGAGACGAGGCGCACAAGGGAAGGTCGAGTGAGTTTACTTCTGTAAATGATCGAGACTTTCTTCGCGGTGCAACGAAGTCGCAGCCGATTTGCGCAGTAAAAACCAGCGAGACGAGGCGCACAAGGGAAGGTCGAGTGAGTTTACTACTGTAAATGATCGAGACTTTCTTCGCGGCGCAACGAAGTCGCAGCCGATTTGCGCAGTAAAAACGAGCGAGACGAGGCGCACAAGGGAAGGTCGAGTGAGTTTACTACTGTAAATGATCGAGACTTTCTTCGCGGTGCAACGAAGTCGCAGCCGTTTTTACAAAGCAAATTTTGACTCTTGGTAAAAACGTGCACAACACCTCGTAAGAAAAGGAATTAGCCCATTCGCCCAAAAGTTCGGCGGAAATTTCGGTTTCACCGCTTTTACCCATAACGGTCACTTCATCGCCTACTTTTGTTTCGGGGATAGAGGTCACGTCCACCATCATCTGATCCATGCAGATCCGTCCTACGACGGGGGCGGGGACACCGCCGATCAGCACGTAACCTTTTCCGGAGATACAGCGATTGTAGCCGTCTGCGTAACCGATACTGACGGTGGCAATGCGGCGACGTGTGGGTGCAACGTAGGTATGACCGTAGCCGATGGGGGTTCCCTGTTCCACGGTCTTTACGTGGATCACCTTGCTTTTTACCGTCATTGCACGCTCAAGCCGCAGAGGAAGGGGCATTTTCGGATCGGGAGAATAGCCGTAGAGAGAAATGCCGAAGCGGCAAAGATCGTATTTTCGTTTCATCCGCAGAGTGGCGGCGCTATTGCAAATATGACGCAGAGGGGGACGAAGACCGCGATCCTCTAAAAGGGCAAGGAAACGGTCGAATTTTGCTTCCTGCTCCAAGGCGGAGTCAAGGCTTTCTTCATCGGCGCAGGCGTAATGGCTGAAAACGCCTTCCAAAAGAAGCCCTTTCATAGACGCAAGCCTTGCCGCTTGGTCTGCGCCTGCGGGATCGGGGGAAAAGCCAATGCGACCCATTCCCGTATCCACGGCAATATGTACCCGCGCCCTTTTGCTTCGTGACAGGGCAACTTGCGAAAGCGCGGCGGCACCATCCGTATCGTAAAGGGTGGCGGTCAGATCCTGTTCCACCAATTCTCCGTAACGGGCAGGAGACGTGTAGCCCAGGATCAAGATGGGCTTTTTGATTCCCGCCCCCCGCAGCTCTGCCGCCTCGTCGATACAGGCAACGGCAAAGTAATCCGCCCGCTCCTCCAACGCCCTTGCAACGGGAACGGCTCCGTGCCCGTAGGCATTTGCCTTGACCACCGCCATTTTCTTCACCTCGGAGGGCAAAAGGGAGGACAGAGCGTCGAAATTGTGCAGGATCGCATCCATTTCTATTTCCGCATAGGTACGGTCACAAATAATTTCCGATTTTAATTGCATGCAATCTCCTCAAGGGTGTTTTCAGGGAAGCAAAGCTCCGCTGAAAACGGTAGGCTTTTCACCGTTGGAAAGCTGAACACGGATCTCCACGGTGTTTTCGCCCGTTGCCAGCTCTTGAATTCCATCGGTCATGGTCCGATAATTTCCGTTTTCGTCCTTCGTCCAGGTGCTGTTGTTGTACGTCATACTCACCTCTCGCAGAGACGCCACCGTAGCGCGGTACACGTTTTCTTTCAACACGTTGCCGTCCTTGTCCTTCACCGTAACGAACACGTCGGAAACGGTGTAGTTGGAGCCGATATTCATTGCGGAAAGCTGAGCAAAGGTCAGAGCCGTGGTACCTTCGGGCAGATTGGTGAAGATCTGAGACTTCTCCACTGCCGCGCCGCTCATTGCGCGGATCTCCTCGCGGGTGAAGGAAAACAGCTTGTAGCGAGACTCAAAGGGAGCTACCGCGTAGGTGGTGTAAAGATCCAGCAGTTTTTTGTCTCCCTCGTCGGCAGGATCGAGAAATTCCGCAAAAGTAAAGGGGATGTAGGTCTGCTTCTGCAGAGCAGTGAAGGTATAGGGGCACTCGGTCTCGCCCTGATAATACAGATACTTACCGTTTACGATCTGCTCAGGACGCCAAGCCTCGGGCTGTTCCAGACAGATGACCACACTGTTGGCGTAGTCAATGGAGCCGTCGGGAAGCTTCTTCATCTGTACCTCGCGTACCATCATGGTATGTCCGCTGCTGACCAGAAGATCTGCAGGGCGAAGCTGTGCGTAGCACTTGAACATTCCGTCCTCGCCGTTTGCCGCGTTCCAGTCGCGGATCACGTCCACCGTATCGTACTTGGTCGGGTTATTTGCGGTCTGTACGCCGAACTGGTCGATTTTTTCCATATTGGGATAGGTATATCCCACGGGAATAAAGCCGTTGGTCAGGGTCATATAGGCAGTTCCGTTGAAATTCGCGGAATTTACGGTTCTTGCCCAGCCCCAGAAGGATCCCCAGGAGCACTGATTAAAGAAGGTCATCATGCAGCGGTATTTTTTGTACAAATATCCGCCGCGCTGTTCCTGGTCGATCATAGCGCCGTTTTCTTCTCCGTATCCGCCGTTTTCCGCAAAGGCGCGCTCCAGATCCATTACGGCAGTTTCCTCGTCATAGTATTCCAACCAGCGGTAAAGGCTTCCCATTCCCTTGCTTTGATAAGGGATGCCGCCGTAGACGTAAAGAGGAGAGATCTTCTTGCGGCTTTTGCCGTAGGTCATATGGTAATCCTTGATCTCCATATTGGAGGTCCAGTGGAAGGTCAACTGCAGATTAAAAAAGTCGATGGCAAGTTGGCGGCGATCCTCGATGGACATATCCTCGGTCACGATGGGAAAAGCCTCTACGTCTGCCCGGCGCAAACGGTTGGGAAGATACTCCTGCTCGGGTTTCTTCGCTTCCTCCTTCTTTTCCTCGGTCTTTTGAGGCACCGCAGTTGCGGTGGTCTTCTCATCCTCTGCACAGCCGGGGAGCAAGGTGATCAGGGATGAAAGCGCCAAAACCAAAGCGATCAAACGAAATTTTTTCACAAATAAAACCTCCTGAAAAGCAATTTGGGGAAAATGCTTTCTTATTATACCACTTTTCCCCAAAGCTTTCAAGAGGTATTTTTACAGATAGGAACGCAGGTCCACCGCCAGCTTTTCTTCCAAGGCGATCAGCCTTTTTGCAATATCCTTGGCGCTTTCGTCCGCCGCCTTATATTGGTTCAGGTAGCGGCTCAGGGACTTGACCCCCATATTGCATCCGTCAGTCATCAGCTCCGCTACGGTGCTGTCCGAGTCCTTCATCCGCATTTTCCACTCGGTCTTCAGCTTACTCATTCCCTCTGCAATGGGATTGGGGTCCTTGCCGTCATCCTTAAATCGGTCCAGGGCATCCTCAATTTCTCGGCAAAGCTTTTCGTGCTCTTTTTTACAGTTTACCAAAATCTCCTTCATATCGGGATGGCGCACTTGATTTCTCACGTCGTCCAGGGACTCGATCCCCATTTGCACCCCTGCGTCGCATTCTCTCAGTAGTCGGATCGTATCTTGTTCTATCATGGAAAAACCTCCTTTTTTTCTCTAGTATGCCACGAAAAAAAGGATTTCATTCCCACAAAAAAAACTGCGATCCGAGGATCGCAGTTTTCTCAATTTATTTCCCGGGGAAAAGCGGGTAGTTTTCCTTGAAGTTGACGTAGAACAGAAGATAAATGGCATCGTCCGAATCCACCTCTCCGCTGGAGTCAAAGTCTGCAGGCTGGCCGAGGGAATACGACTCGGGGAAGTTGATGGCAAAGAGAAGGTGAATGGCATCCTCCAAAGTAACCTCACCGTTGCCGTCCGTATCGCCCACCACGTAAGGAGGTCTCTCAAAGCCGCAAGCGTCGCAGATCAGATCGGTGTGATCATCGTAGGCGTGCGGTGTGCGGCTGCTTTCATCGATCGCGGAGCAGACGGAGCACTTCATCCAGTGATTCTCGTCGTCCTTATCCCGAACCGAGTAATCGTGGGTGATGACTCTTACGTTGTCGCAAGCGTCGCAGGTGGTATCGCAGGCGTTGTCGTAGGTATGAGCGGTGCGGCTGCTTTCGTCGATCGCGGAGCAAACGGAGCACTTCATCCAGTGATTCTCGTCGTCCTTGTCACGAACCGAGTAATCGTGGGTGATGACTCTTACGTTGTCGCAAGCGTCGCAGGTGGTATCGCAGGCGTTGTCGTAGCCGTGGGGGGCACGGCTGCTTTCGTCGATCGCAGAGCAGACGGAGCACTTCATCCAGTGATTCTCGTCGTCCTTGTCACGAACCGAGTAATCGTGGGTAATGACTCTTACGTTGTCGCAAGCGTCGCAGGTGGTATCGCAGGCGTTGTCGTAGCCGTGGGGGGCACGGCTGCTTTCGTCAATTGCGGAGCAAACGGAGCACTTCATCCAGTGGGTCTCATCGTCCTTGTCACGAACCGAGTAATCGTGGGTGATGACTCTTACGTTGTCGCAAGCGTTGCAGGTGGTATCGCAGGCGTTGTCGTAGGTATGAGCGGTGCGGCTGCTTTCGTCAATTGCGGAGCAGACGGAGCACTTCATCCAGTGATTCTCGTCGTCCTTGTCACGAACCGAGTAATCGTGGGTAATGACTCTCACGTTGTCGCAAACGTCGCAGGTGGTATCGCAGGCGTTGTCGTAGCCGTGGGGGGCACGGGTGCTTTCATCTGCGGCAGAGCAGACAGAGCACTTCATCCAGTGGGTCTCGTCGTCCTTGTCACGAACCGAGTAATCGTGGGTAACGGTTCTTTCGTATCCGCAGTCATCACAGACGGCGTCGCAGGAATTGGTATAGCCGTGGGAGGTCACGTTGAACCGTTCGGTACAGCCGGCGGTTTCACAAAGGCTCCAATGGCCGTTTTCATCTCCTTCGAATACAGCGGAAGCCTTGCACTCGTGGACGGTAACCGTAGCGGTGGAGATCACGCAGTCCCCTGCCTTGCGAAGCTCGGGAACGATCTGATAATCGTCAAAGACGGCGTCTTCCTTCGCCTTCAGAACCAGCGTAAACACGTCACCGGAAAGGGAAAATTCAGAAGTAGCCGCAAACACGGCTTCCTTCTCGGGATTGACGGATTGCAGGGTTGCCTTTTCCAAAATGGTTTCGCTCCAGGTGCCCGATACCCACTCAAAGGCGGAAGGATCGTAGGCGCCGCGGAAATCCATACCGAAACCTCTGACCGTCACGGGAGAGGCGTTGGTCAGGGCGAAGGTCATCTGCACCTGATCGCCGCGATGAATGACATAACGGTTGGTGGGCAGAGCACGGACAGCTCCGCAAGCAGAGCAGGTAGTATCCTGAGCTCCGTCGTATTGATGCTTGACGTAGCGCTTGGCGCTGCAAGCGTTACAGACGCTGTCACAAGCATTGTCATAGGTATGAGGCAGAGAAACGGTATCCCCCTCCGCGACGGCATCCAGTTTGCTGCTGGGAAGGACCTTGATCTCATAGCTTTCGGCGCAGGTCAGCGAAACCAAAGGCTTGAGCACGATGGAAAATATATCGCCGGAAACGTCAAAAGAACTCATGCCGCCGAAGGCTGCCTGGGTTCCGGGATTGACAGGCGTCAGCATAGAGCCTGCCTTTACCTGCTGAGACCAGTCACCGCTGACCCACTCGAAAACGGTGTGATCGTAGGCAGTGGCATAGTCCAAACCAAAGCCTTGGGTATGGACCGTGGTATTGAGGGAAACGGTTACGGTAACAGTGCCGTCTTCTGCATAATTGTCGGTGGAAACACGGGTCTTCAGCACCACCTCGGACGCGGCGTTGCCTTCCGTTGCAAGAGGAATTCCCGCCACGGGACCAAGCACCAGGAGAAAAGCCATGAAGAAAGCAGTCAGTTTCTTGGTTACTCGCATATTTGTTCTCCTTATCGTTTTTTATCCCCTGAAAAAGGGTAGAATACAGAACTATTGTATCGTTTTTTCCTTTTTCTGTCAAGATAGAAATTCATCGAAAAGCTTCCGACGGACTGCCAATTTTACCCATTGACCGCGTTTTGCGCCTTTCCGTTCAACCAGGCGGCAAGATTGTCCCGCAAGATCCCGATCAGACGGGCGCGGGTCTCCTTGGGTGCCCAGGCGATATGAGGGGTCAAAATGCAGTTTTTTGCCCCGATCAGCGGGCAAGTACTGCTTTGCGGCTCCACGGTCAGAACGTCCCCGGCAAAGCCTGCGATCACGCCGCCGTCCAAAGCGTCACGCAGTGCTTGCTCGTCTATCAGCCCGCCGCGGGCAGTATTGATGAGGAAGGCACTTTTTTTCATTTTTGCAAGGCTTTCACGGGAAATGAGCTTTTCCGTCTCCGCCGAAAGGGGCAGATGCAGGGAAACGAAGTCACTGCGTGCGAAAAGCGCGTC
Source organism: Oscillospiraceae bacterium (assembly GCA_015065325.1). Classification (GTDB taxonomy): domain Bacteria; phylum Bacillota; class Clostridia; order Oscillospirales; family SIG627; genus RGIG5579. Next base: position 101,820 of record SVQO01000002.1, read on the forward strand.
GAGAGAAACGTGCTCCCGCCCACATTCTTTTTTTCTTCGTGTGTGGTAGATCACCTTCATTCCAAAGGCTTCCGCAAGCCTTGCAACCTTTTCACCGATGCTTCCCATTCCCACAAGTCCCAGGATCTTCCCCTCCAGCTCCGTCAAAGGATAGGGATAGTAGCAAAAAAGCTCCGAGCGGGTCCAGTCCCCACGCGCGGTAGAAGCAGTATACGCCTCCAGGCTGGTGGCAAGGGCAAGGATAAAGGTCATGGTCATCTGCGCCACGGCAGAAGAAGAATAGTCGGGAATATTGGTCACCGTTACCCCCCTCTCGCGGCAGGCGGCAAGATCGATGTTGTTATAGCCGGTCGCCATAACGCCGATATATTTTAAATTCGGGCAGGAATCCAGCAGTGCCGGGGTCACCGACACCTTACTGCACAAAAGAACCTCGCTGTCTCCGATGACCGCGGGCAGCTCCTCCGGAGAAGGCTTTCCGTAATAGGAGACCTCCCCCAGCTTTTCGATCTCGGCAAAGGACAGATCGTCCCCGCAGACGCTTTTCCATTCACAGGCACAAATTTTCATACAGTCACGCTCCTTTTCCCTATTTTACCATAGCTTGCTCCGCAGTTCAAGTCGGAGACGGTATTTTCGGACCGTACCTTCAACTTTTCTTTGTCTTGTTTCAAATATATTTATTTTACTTTTGACCCGAATCCCTTGACTTTTTCGGGGCGGAAAGGTACAATAAAACTCGGTAAAAAGGAATTGTACCGAGAATGGTTTTCCATTCTCGGAAGGAAGGTATTTATGAGTCGAATCAAATTTGGCTGGAGCGAAGCAAACCTCTTGCCGCAAGGAAAAAAAGTGGACCTGGCAGGTCAGTTTTACGAGCGCATCACCGACGTTGTGGAGGATGAGATCACCGTCACCGCCCTTGCTATGGAATGCGGTGAGGACGCGGCCATCTTCTGCGGTTGCGATCTGGTTTCCACCAGCCATCAGCTTCTCCTCTCCGTCCGCGAAAAGCTCGCATCGAGACCCGATATTCCCGCGGATAAAGTAATCGTCAGCGCCATTCATACGCACACCGCACCTCAGTACGCGCGCCGTTCCGACAGCATCGGAAAAGGCAGTCGCGGTCTTTCTGCGCTGACCGATCTTTTGCCCAACGTAAAATACGAGCGGCTGGAAAGCTATGAGGGAGACGATCTGTTCGAAGGGGAAGAAGCCCACGATTTTTTTGCTTCCCGCATCGCCGAGGCAGCCATTGCCGCCTGGGATAACCGCAAAGAAGGAGCGTACGCCGCAGGCTTCGGCAGAGCCGCCGTGGGTATGTGCCGCAGAGTTTGTTACGATGACGGCAGTGCAAAAATGTGGGGCGATACCTCCTTTGCCAACTTCGAGACTTTGGAAGCAGGCAACGACAGCGGCATTGAACTGATCTTCACCTATTCCGCCGACAAGACTCTGACCGGTGTCATTGCAAACGTAGCCTGCCCCGCACAAGTATTAGAGCATCGCAGCTTCGTATCCTCCGACTACTGGGGCAAGGTAAAGAAAATGCTCCGCGAAAAGCTGGGTGAGGATCTGTTCGTTCTGGGTCTTTGCTCTGCCGCAGGCGATCAGTGCCCCCGTGATATGATCCGCTGGGTACAGCCGGAAAGTCCCATCAATGACCCCAACATCAAAAGAACCAACCCCGTAGAGCGCGGCGCCGATCCTTCTATGTTTGATCTTTCCGGGTGCATCAAGGCAGCTCGCCGCATCAAGGACGAGATCCTGTACGCATTGGAGGAGGTTACCGAAACCGTTTCCGATACAACCCTCTCCCATACCGCTTACATCCTGGATTTGCCTCTTCGCCGTGTAAGCATTGCAGAAAAAGAAAAGGCTGAAGAAGTCATTCAACGCTTTGCCGAAGCAAACCGCGGAAAGACGATCAACTTCGAGGATAAGGCAAGAATGCACATTCACGCAGGCACCTTGAACCGCTACGTTCTGCAACAGCAATTCAACACCTTCCCCATCGAGGTCCATACCCTCCGTTTGGGCAACATTGCCTTTGCCACCAACCCCTTCGAGCTGTTTCTTGACTACGGCAACAAGATCCGTGCAAGAAGCCCCGCCAGCCAAACCTTCCTGATCCAGCTTTGCTGTGGATCTTGGGGTTATCTTCCCACGAAAAAGGCAGAGGAAGGAAGTCACTATTCCGCCTACGTTTCCTCCGGCTATGCGGGACACGATGGCGGCGACCTTTTGGTGCGCAAGACCCTAACCGAGCTGAACAAACTGTTTCAAGACTAAATACAAAGCAAAAAAAGATAGAGGAGATCCGAAGATGAAATTTACTGCAGCAGGAGACGCTCTTTGCCAGAGAAGACTCCCCCAAGACTACGAAGGCTTTGCCGAGATCCGCGACTTCATTCTGAAGGGAGACGGAAGATTTTTCAATCTGGAAACCACCCTTAACTATGAAGGTGAAGTTTACGCCAACCAGTTCTCCGGCGGTACCTGGGTACGCTGTACCCCCGAGGTTGCCGAGGATATGCTGGACTACGGCTTCAATATGACCAATATCAACAACAACCACGCCATGGACTTCGCTCACGAGGGCATGATCAAGACCATCGAATACGTGGAAGAAATGGGTATCATTCAGGCAGGCGTAGGTATGAACCTGCACCAGGCAGCCGCTCCCGCGTATTTGGAGACCAAAAACGGCAGAATTGCCCTCATCGGCATCTCCACCAGCTTCAAGCCCCCTATGATGGCAGGGGAGCAGAGCCGCAGAATTCCCGGCCGTCCCGGTGTCAACGGTGTCCGCATCAGCCAGAAGCTGATGGTCCCCGAGGTAGCCTTCAAAACCGTTAAGGAGATCGGCGAAAAGACCCATATCAACGACCCCAAGAATATTACCCGCGCCGAGGGGTATTTTCCCTGGCCCGAGGAAGGAACCGCAGAGCTGGGTGAGCTGAATTTCGTCCGCGGTGAGGAATTCAAGATCGTCAGTGAGCTGAACAAGGCGGATCTCAAGCGCGTTACCGATTCCATCCGTGAGGCCCAAATGCAGGCAGATTACGTAATGGTCTCCCTCCACGCTCACCAGATCGTAGGCTCCGACAAGCACAGCGTGCCCGCCATTCTCGAGGAGCTTTGCCACGCCCTGATCGACGCAGGTGCCGACGCAGTGGTAGGTCACGGTCCTCATCTGGTCCGCGCCATCGAGGTCTACCGTGAAAAGCCCATCTTCTACTCTCTGGGCGACTTCCTCATTCAGCTGTATCAGCTTCCCATCGCTCCCGAGGATTTCTATAAGAACTACGGTATGAATTCCGATTCCGCCGTGATCGAGCTTTTGAAAAAGAGAAGCCGCGACTTCTCCTGCGGCCTGATGGAGGATCCCAAAATGCGCGAATCCATCATCCCCTACTGGGAGACCGACGAGAACAAGAAGCTGACGAAGCTCGTTCTGATGCCCGTTACCGCAAGCCTGCGCGAGGGCAAGCATCTGGAAGGTCTTCCCCAACCCTCCAAGGATACCGCCTTCATCGAAAAGCTGGCAGATCTTTCCAAGCCCTACGGCGTGAATATCAAAATGGAAGACGGACTTGCCGTCTGCACCTGGTAAGGAGATTTTCACCCATGAAAGCCGATCTGAAAGCATATTTGGAGGAATGTCTTCCCGAGCTCCATCAGCTTTTAAAGCAAATGTGCCTCATCCCTGCCCCCAGCGGATTTGAGGACGAGCGAGCAAAATTTGTGAAAAATTGGTTGGAGGAAGCAGGTGCCGAGGGCGTTATCATCGACGAAGCGAAGAACGTGATCCTCCCCATGAACTGTGACGGCAAAACGGATCTCACCGTCTTTGCCGCCCATACCGATACCGTATTTCCCGCAGAAACGGAGCTGAAGTTCACCAAGGACGAGAAAAACTTCTATTGTCCCGGTGTAGGCGACGACACCGCTTGCCTTGCCATGATGATGATGGTGATCAAGTACCTCCTCCAAAAGAAGCTCCGTCCCGAGGGAGGCGTCCTTTTCGTGGCAAACGCCTGCGAGGAGGGCTTGGGCAACCTGAAGGGCACCCGCCGTCTCTTCGAGGATTATAAAGGCAGGATCGCCAAGTTCTACACCTTCGACGGCAGATACGTCTATACCAACGATCATTGCGTCGGCTCCCACCGCTATATGATCGAGTGTACCACCGAGGGTGGGCACTCCTTCAACGCCTTCGGCAACGCCAACGCCATTGCCACTCTTTCCCGCCTGATCGCCGATCTCTACACGGTGCAGGTTCCCGCAAAGGAAGGCACCAAGACCACCTACAACGTGGGAATGATCGAAGGCGGAACCTCCGTCAACACCATTGCACAAAGCGCAAAAATGCTTTACGAGTATCGCTCCGACGATGCCGAGTGCCTTGCCGTAATGGAAAAGGCCTTCAAGGAAAAGCTGGCGGCGGCTCAGGCACAGAATTACGGCACTTTTTCCGTGGAGCTGGTAGGCGTTCGCCCCTGTCAGGGTGAGATCGACGAAAAGGTCCACAAGCCGATGGTCGATCGTGTCAAGGAGATCTGCACCGAGGAGACCGGCGTGGAATGCGTTTCCAAGTCCGGCTCCACCGACTGCAATATTCCTATGTCCGTAGGCGTCCCCGCCGTTTGCGTAGGCACCTATCAGGGCGGCGGCGCACACACTCTGGAGGAGTGGTTGGAGATCGCCTCCCTCCCCATCGGTCTTCGCATCACCGCGAGACTGATCCTGGATTATTTCAACGCATAAACTCAGCAGGGGGCTGTCAAAGTCCCCTGCTATCTTCATTTTTCGGAGGTCAAATATGGGTACCGTAAAAATTGCCGCCGCCCGTCCCTTCAGCGGCGCTCCCAAGATCAATATCGCTTCCGTTTTCGGCGCTTCCCCCTGCAAGCCTTTTCTTCTGCGAATTCCCGTTACGGGTCAGCGTCCCGTTACCTACGGTGCATTCGACTTGCCGGAAGGTCTGCGTCTGGAGGGCAACATCATCTGCGGCAAGGCGTTAAAGGAGGGAGATTACTCCGTCACTCTGACTGCGGAAAACGCTCTGGGAAGGGCAAGTAAGCAGATCACGCTGGAGATCCGCCCCGGGAACGTACTGGTCACGCCTCTTTTGGGCTATACTACCTGGAACGCCTTTGGAGCCGAGGTGACCCAAAAGGACGTGGAGGACACCGCCCGAAAGCTGGAGGAGCTTGGGATCACGGAATACGGCTACCGCTATATGAATCTGGATTCCGGCTGGCAGCACGCATACGGCGGAGAATTCGACGCGGTCATGCCTAACGATAAATTCCCGGATATGAAAAAAATGACGGACACGATCCACGCGTTGGGAATGAAGGCAGGCATTTACTCAACCCCTATGCTCACCGCCTGGGGCTGTCCCAAGGAATTTGAGTCCATCCCCGGCTGCACCGTCGGAGACCCCGATCCCCGCTTCACCTCGGAAAACGGCGGCATCGGCACGGTGCGCAAGGAGCGGGGCAACGCCCTGCAGTGGAACGCCTGGGGCTTCGACTATTTAAAATACGATTGGAAGCCCACCGATCCCTACAACGCAGAGCTGATGCGGCAGGAGCTTGTGAAGCTGGACCGCGATTTCGGCTTTTGCGTAACCATCCGCGCCATCAAGGAATACCACGATTACTGGTCCGCCTTCGTTTCCTCCTACCGTTCCTGCCCGGATACCCATCGGGAATGGCCAAACCTTCTGAAAATCTACCGCAGTTATTTTGATTTTGAGCCCTACGTCAAGAAGGGGCATTACCCCGATCTGGATCTTTTGGACCTGGGAACCTGCCGCTGTGAGGCGGTTCGCGGCACCTTTACCGAGGACGAGCAGATCTGCGCCTTTTCCGTACGCGCTTTTCTCGGCTCCCCCATTCAGATCAGCAGTACCCTGGAGCACGCAGATGAATTCGAGCTTTCTCTGTACTGCAACGAGGAGATCATCGCCATCAATCAGGACTGCTCCTTCCAAGCCGCCAAGCTCCTCTATCGTAACGAACGGGGAAGCTCCGTTCTGGACGTATTGGAGAAAAAGCTGGAGGACGGAGGCTTTGCCTACGCCTTGTTTAATATAGGCGAGACCGTACAAACGGTTTTGGGACGCTTCTCGGAAAAAGCACGTCTGCGGGACGTGTGGGCAAAGGAGGATCTGGAGCCTGCAAGCTATCTGGATCTCGTACTGATGCCCCACACCGTAAGGATCCTGCGATCCGACAAAAGACTGGAGACCGTGGCAAACGCCGTCTCCGACGCATAAAGAGATTCAGGGGACTTTTGAAAAAGTCCCCCGAACCCCTCAAAACTTTCAAACGAAAAATCCCTTTTATAAAGTTTTCGGAGGTTTGGAACCCCTTTTTCAAAAGGGTTCCAAGAAAAGAATTTCTTTCAAAAACTTCCAAAAAAAGAAAAAACACCCCTTTCCCACCCTATTCCCCACCCCCTCAAAAAAAATACAATTTTTCCCCACCCCAAAAAAGAGAGGTGGGTGGGGACTTTCGGCAGAAATCTCGGGATAATATAGATAGCAAATGAAAGGGAACGATAGTTCCCTAATTTGACACCAAGGAGGAATGAAACGTGAAAAAACGGATATTAAGCTTATTGCTGACGTTGGTGATGCTCATAGGTCTCGTGCCCACGGCGGCATTCCCCGTCTTTGCGGAGGAGTCGGAGGAGCAGCCTAGCGTTGACAGCGAGGGCAATATCCTTATCTGGTCCTACGAACAGCTCGTCAGTGTTGCACAGAATGCCCGGATCAATGAAAGCTATCGCCTGGCGACGGATATTTACCAAACGGATAACTCCAACGATCTGGGAATTTGGGTCAGGTGCGACAGCCTTTGGCTGGATCTGAACGGTCACGTGCTGTCCCGCGAGACAAGGTCGCTGGATTCGGCGTTGTTTTTCGTGTGTGATGGTTCAACGCTGAACATCTATGACTCCTCGCCCGACAGTACCGGCACCTGCATCTACAATAATAACTATGTTTCTGACCCTTGCAGCGTGATCAATAACAGTGGCGGCAATGTGATCATCAACGGAGGCAACTACATCGTCAAAATGGACAACCCCTCAGCCGAAGCCGCCGTATTATACGGCACTTCGGGTGAGTTTACGGTGTACGATGGCTACTTTGACTCTACCCAAGCAAGTAACGGCAACGCAGTGAAAATGCATTATAGTAACTCTCTCTACGATGAGCCCGACTGTATTATCTACGGCGGTAGGTTCTATAGCAAAAAAACTTGTATCGAAGCGGGGAGTCTTGCCAACTATTCCGATGTGTATTATCCCTATGTGTTTGTGTTGGGCGGCGAATTTTACACCAAAAGGATCAACGGCGATGAGTATGAAGGTAATTTCGCCTATTGTAACAACGGCTGGGGACGTGTCATTGCGGCAAACGGTCTGGTGCCCGCGAGATCGTTGAATGCGAGGGATCAGCGGTACGCCACGGGCACCACGACAACGGTTGAAACGCTGACAGGAGAGCCCGGCAACGGCTGGGAATATGCTACCGTGACGCCCCCGCCTCGCATCGTAAGCGAGCAGCTGCCGAAGGAAGACCGCTGGTATTCCCTGTGCTGGCGTGACTACCTGAAAGCGGCAAAAGAGAATGAAAGCTACGATTTTTGGACTGCGAACCAAGAGGCGATCGAAGCGGAATTGGCAAAGATCGACGGATTTTCGGTCAATATATTCGATACCGAGGTCACTCTCAGCATTGAGGATAAGAAAGAGATCGATTCCGTTCGCTGGTACGTTTCCGCCTCTCCCGACTCAGGCTGGACAGAGCTTGTCGATTATCAAAACATCACCGGCCCCGTCACGCAGGATCCTCCAAATCCCGGGAAAACTCTTTATTATCGAGCTGTGGTCACCCGCAAAGGCGGCACCGAATACGAGGATATTATCTACGTAAACTGCAAAGAGCCTAAAAAGGTCAATGTTTCCGCCGATTTCTCCGGCACACCGTCAAACGCAACCTCCAACACCGACGGTGTTAAGGTAACCTCTACCAAGTGGTATAAGAAGAGCGGTTCCGACTGGGTACAGCTCAGTGCATCCGACACCATCAAGGAAGGATATGCCTACCGCTGTGAGATAACTGTTGGCGCAACCGGTACTTTTACGTTTGCAGACGGCTACACCGTAGAAATTAACGGCATTGCCGCAACCAAGAAATCCGGCAATACCTGGTATGTGGACAGAACCCTTACCGGATATACAAGTTACGTAGACGTTTACGACATTGCTCTGCCGGAGGCAGGTGCAAAGCCTGACTTTACCTATAACGACGAGGACTGCCGTCACAGCAGTGTTGCTCTTGTGGAGTGGTTTGAGTGTGATAAGGACGGCAAGAAACTGAGCGGTGCTTTATCCGCAGACTACAAATTCAAAGAGGATGCCTACTACCGTCTGGAAGTCACCGCAGTACCGGATGCAAATTATAAGTTTGATACAAGTACCCTTGGCTTCTATATCGGTCCAAAGGCAGTTCAGTTCTACTACCCCTATCAGGATACTACTTATCCTGACAGTGTGACCGGTTGGAAAGTATACCACGTGGACGATGCCAATGGCACCTATACCGTTCAGATCGGAGATATTACCCTGAAGGACGGCGACTATCTTGCAAACAATGCAACAGCTGTTACGACCACCAAGCCCTCCGGCGGCTATGCCTACTATAAGGACGGCGTGCTGACGCTGAACAATTTCGTAGCCGCAAAGCTTGTTCGCTACTATGAAAGATATCTTGAAGTAGAGCTGATCGGTGAGAACAAGATCGGCGCCATTGCAGATTACTACTATTGGGACACTACCTCCAATGATTATTTCACCGGTCTGGAGTTTTGCGGTGACGGCGATCTGGAATTTGATGACTACTACGATGCCCCGTGCTGCAACGTCAGCGTTAACGGTGACGTGTTCTTCAATGGCAGCGGCGACATTCTTCTCGATGCTGAATTTAATTGTTTCCAGTATACCGATAACGTGATCATCAATGACGGTTATGTGTATTGCTACTGTTCTCAATTCTGTGTGTTCGGTGATGATACGAACATCACGGTGAACGGCGGCAAGCTGAAAATGTATGACGGCGGCAGCTGGTACGATTATTTCATCTGTGACGGTGATCTTTTGATCTACGCAGGCAGCGTGTACGTAAGTACTGATCCGAATAAAACCGAATTGGCAGACTGTGTGCCTTGGGACGGCGTAACTGATCTCAATACCTATGAATGCGTATGGATCGTGGAGGAAAGTGCGACTGTCACCCACACCGTAACCTTTAAGGTAGACACTACTACCGTAGCCACCAAGACTGTTGAGGGCGGCAAGACCGTAACTGCACCTGCCGATCCCGTGAAGGGCGATTACGACTTCTTCGGTTGGTATACCGACGACGGCGAACTCTTCGATTTTGTTACTCCCATCACCACAGATCTCACCTTGACCGCAAAATTCGGTTATAACGTATTCTTCTGGCTGGATCCTTCTGATGAATATCCTGTTGCATGGCGTGATGCAGAACCGGGACAGACAATTGAGGAACAAGGCGAACCCGGTCGGGTGGGTATGGTCTTTGTCGGTTGGTTTACGGATCCCGTCGGCGGCACGAAGTTCGACTACTCCACACCCATCACGGGGCGTCTTAACCTTTATGCAAGATTCGCGCCCGCTTCCTCTTACCTCAAGGGCGACGTAGACGGAAACGGCGTGGTGGATATGGACGATGCCATTTATCTCTTGTTCGCCATCAACTTCCCCGAAAGCTACCCCTTAAATCAGCCCGCAAACTTTGACGGAGTAGGCGAGGAGGATATGGATGATGCCATTTATCTTCTGTTCCACGTGAATTTCTCTGCAAATTATCCGCTACATTGAAAAAAACACAAACGACAAAAAAGACAGACTCTCCCGAGTCTGTCTTTTTCGTTTTACTCCTTACAATACCCGAACGGGTCCTACGGGACGAATGGAAAGCACCATACAAGCACCCTCTCCGAACACGCCCTCCATCAACGCGCGAAACTCCTCTACCTTTTCCGCGGGAATGAAGTTTTGCGTGGTACCGCCGAAGCCGCCGCCGTGAATGCGGCAGGCTCCCTTACCGTCCAAAAAATTTGCGGCAAGGTTCAGTGCAACGGCGGCTCCCTGATCTGCGTTCTCCATGGGGATCCAGACGTTGCCGAGTGCCTGAAAGGAGGACTGCCCGGAACGGTTCACAAGGGCAAGGAATCGGCAAAAATCTCCGTCCTTCAACGCCTTTGCCTGCTCCGTTACGCGGTCGGTCTCCAGACAGAAGTGCAAGGCGGCAAGAGCGGCCTCGTCCCCTGCTTTCCTGCGGACGCGGGGCAGCTGAGACAAAAGAAGATCAAAGGAGATCTCACAAAGCTTCTCCTTGCCGAAAAGCTTTGCCACCTGCTTCATACGCTGAGGGATCGCGGCGTATAAATGGGTTAAATCGGAGTGGTCGCCCCCCGGCTTCACAAGGCACAGCTTATGGCCGGACGCGGCAAAGGAAAAGGGAATGGGCTCGATGACGGGATTTTTCTCATCGGCAAAATCCATCATACTGATCCCGCCCACGGCGCAAGCCGCCTGATCCATCAAGCCACAGGGCTTTCCGAAGTATTCGCGCTCGGCAAACTGAGAGATTTTTGCGATCTCTACCGCTCCCACGTTGCCGGAATTGTAAAGGTGATTGAAGACCGTTCCCAAAAGCACCTCGAAAGCGGCGGAGGAGGAAACACCGCTTCCCTTGGGCACACAGCTCTCCGTGTAAGCGGTAAAGCCGCCCACGGCAAAGCCGCGGTCAAGAAAGCCCTTTGCCACACCGCGGATCAGAGCGGCGCTTTTTCCGAATTCCCCTTTTTTCACGGCAAGGTCGGACAAGCACACGGTATCGGGAGAGAATCCCTCGGAATGCACGTGGACCGTATCTCCGTTTTCACGCGCCACCACGGCGATCACGTCAAAATCCACACTGCCTGCCAGCACTCTGCCGCCGTTGTGATCCGTATGGTTTCCGCCGATCTCCGTTCTGCCGGGGGCAGAAAACACCGCCACGTCCTTTTCTGCTCCGAACAGTGCCTCGAAGGAATCCAAAGCCTTCAAATACCTTGCCTTCTGCACCTCGGCACGGTCGCCGTAAAGTGTGGTAAAAACGGCGTCTGCTTGATTCTCTTTTATATAAGCTCTCGCTTCCCGTAACTTCATATTCAATACCTCCCTGAATTCTGCCTTTTATTATATAGTTTGACAAAAAGAGTGTCAAGCGTATCGACAAAAAATACCACTTGAATTATTGTACGGTTTATAGTACAATAAGGACGAAAAGGAGGGATCACCGTGGCAAAATCATCCCGACAAAAACAAAAAATTCTATATTTGGCAAAATTTTTTCTGGAAGAAACCGACGAGGACCATCCCGCAAGTATGAGTGACATTCTTGCCTACCTTTCCCGCGCAGGCATTGAGGCGGAACGCAAAAGCATTTATTCCGATCTGGAGGAGCTGAGTCTGTTCGGTCTGGATATCGTAACGCTCCGAGGCAGAGGCGGCGGATATTTTTTGGGAGAACGGGATTTTCAGTTGCCCGAGGTTCGCCTTTTGGTGGATGCAGTGCAGTCCTCCCGCTTTCTCACCCGCAAAAAAAGCGAGGAGCTGATCAAAAAGCTTCGCTCCCTCACCTCCCGACACCAATCCTCGGCACTAAGCCACACCGTGTCCGTTTCCGGACGGATCAAAACCATGAACGAAAGCATCTACCGCAACGTGGATGCCATCGGCGGTGCCATTGAGCGGGGACACAAGATCCGTTTTCAGTATTTTGAATGGACGCCTGAGGGCAAAAAAAAGCTTCGCCGCGACGGGGAGCGCTACACCGTTTCCCCCTTCTTTCTGATCTGGGACAACGAGAATTATTACCTGATCGGCGTAGAGGAAAAAAGCGGCGAAAAACGGCATTTTCGCGTGGATAAGATGCTTTCCATCGAGGAGGTCGACCTGCTTCGCCAAGGGAAAGAACTTTTGGAGGGCGTATCCCCCGCAGACTACGAAAACCGCGTATTCGGTATGTACGCAGGGAAGGAGGAGCGAGTCACTCTGCGATGGAGCAATTCCCTCAGCGGCGTCTTTTACGACCGCTTCGGCGGCGATATGACTGTTCGCAAGGATGGAGACGGCTTTATCTCCTCCCACCGACTGATGATCAGCCCCGTATTTTACGCCTTTTTGATGGGCTTCGGCGGAGACGTGAAGATCCTGGAGCCCCAATGGGTCAAGGAGGAATTTTTCAACCTTGTGAAAAAGAATCTTGCCCCTTACGAAAGTGAGAACACCCTATGAAAAAAAGCTTACTTTTTCTGTCCCTTTCCCTGTTGCTTTGCACTCTGTTGAGCTTCGGGGCACAGGGCGCCTCCAAGGGAAGAATGTCCTTGAGCGGCGAGCTGACGGATCTGAAGCCGGGCAGCACCGTGGAGCTTACGGTTCTCCTCAACCAAAATCCCGGCGTCACCTCTCTGCGCTGCACGGTGGGCTTTGACCCCAAGGTGCTGAAATTCGTTTCCGCAAAAGGAACGAAGACCCTGCCCGATTTCAGCTTTGAGGAACGGGAGGACGGAGTCCTTCTTCGATGGAACAGCGAAACGGATACCGTAGCCGCAGGCGAGGTGGCAAAGCTCACGCTGCGGGTAAAAAAGAACGCGCTTTTCGGAGACAGTGCCGTGACCCTTTCCGTTTCCGAAGCACTGTTCGACGCACAAAACAGCCGCGGGGAAGCCGTCCCCTTTGATACCGCGGGAATGAGCTTTACCCTGTCCTGTCCCCACGACGATCCCGAACAGACCGTCGAGCTGGAGCCCACCTTCGAAACGGAGGGAATTCTGAAGCAGACCTGTCCCGTTTGCGGAAACGCGGATCTTCTTCCTCTGCTCCCCGAGGTGGAAAGCGCCGACGGCAGAGTGAAGGTCGCCTTTGCCGCAGGAGAGTTTTCCAACGGCAACCGCGTGGACGTGTTCATCGATCCCCTCTTTGCAGTCACGGAGGAGAAGGAAGCGCGGAAAATGCTGGGCAGCGATATGCTCCGTGCCTTTCGCATCCGTATTCTGAAGGACGGGGAGCCTTATATCCCCATTCGGGACTGCACCGTCAGCCTCCGCTACGACGCCTTTCTGCCCGAGGGGACGGTGCTTTACCTTCTGATGGACGGCGGTGCCTTACAACCGAAATTCACCCGCGAGGGATCGGTCCTGACGTTTTCTTACAGCCCCGAGCTGTTCGCTCTGGTTGCCCGCACCCCTTACGAGGAGCCCGAGGTGCCTACGACCACCGCAAAGCCCACCACCGCCACCGTCCGTCCCACCACCACCGAGGATCCCGTGGAAAAAGCACGGAGAAAGGATCTTTTTCTCATCGCCGCTGGCTGTGTTACCCTGCTTTTGTGCGGGACGGGAATGATCCTGCTTCTCGGGAGAAGAAAGCGTTTCTGATGCTTCCTTAACCGTTTTTAAAAAAACACTTTACAAAGTTAATTTTTATAGAACAAAATGTTCTTTTTTTCACGGACATTTCCATCTTTTCCTGCAAATTCTCCTTGACATTCCGACACTTTATATATATAATTTATAAGGTACGGCCATATTGATTTTGATATGGTTGATTGGGTACTCACTATCAAATTCCCGTGCCGCCCAATCGGTGCGGAAAAAAACATAAGGAGGGCTATTCATGGCTCATTTAAGTGACGCGGCAGTAGCAAAGATCAACGAGATCTGCGATCGCTATGCCGACGAAAGAACACCCTTGATGATGATCCTGAGTGATATCCAGAAGGAATACGGCTATATTCCCCTGGAGGTTCAGGAACTGGTCTCCGCAAAAACCGGAGTCAGCGTTGCCGAGATCTACGGTGTAGTAACCTTCTACTCCTTCTTCTCTCTCAAGCCCAAAGGAAAGTACATCATTGGCGTATGCCTCGGTACTGCTTGCTACGTAAAGGGTGCACAGCAGGTTATCGACAAATTTTCCGAGATCCTGAAGATCGCTCCCGGTGAGACCACCGAAGACGGTCTGTTTACCATTGATGCACTCCGCTGCATCGGTGCCTGCGGCATCGCTCCCGCAGTATCCATTAACGGAAAAGTTTACCCCAAGGTAGAAGTAAAGGCAATCCCCGGTATCATCGAGGAACTGCGCGCTGAGGGAGGTGCAAACGCATGATTAAGAATTTTGAAGAACTGGAAGCAAAGCAGGCACAGTGTGCCAAGTGTATGGAAGGCAAGTTCCAGGGCGAAAGCGGTAAAAGAGCCGTCGTACTTTGCGGCGGTACCGGCTGTCTGTCCTCCAACTCTGCCGAGATCCAGCAGAAGTTCAAGGATCTGATCCGCGAGAAGGGTCTGGAAGAAAAGGTTACCGTCAACCAGGTCGGTTGCTTCGGTTTCTGCTCTCAGGGTCCCTTCGTAAAGATCTATCCCGAAGATACTCTTTACAGACTGGTTACTCTGGAAGACGTTGAGGAGATCGTTGAGAAGGACTTGATCGGCGGTGAGACCATCGAGAGACTTCTTTACATCGACCCCGTTACCCAGGAAAAGATCGCCAAGCAGGAGGACATCACCTTCTACAAGAAGCAGGTGAGAGTTGCTCTCCACGGTTGCGGCGTGATCAATCCCGAAGATATCAACGAGGCTCTGGGCGCCGACGCCTTCAAGGGTCTTGCTAAGGCTTTGAAGATGGACCGCAAGGCAGTTATCGATGAGATTTTGGCTTCCGGTCTCCGTGGCAGAGGCGGCGGAGGATTCCCCACCGGTATGAAGTGGACCTTCGCTTACAATCAGCCCGACGGCGAGAAGTATGTTGTATGTAACGGCGACGAGGGTGACCCCGGCGCATTTATGGACCGTTCCATTCTGGAGGGCAACCCCCTTGCAGTTATCGAGGGTATGGCAATCGCCGCTTACGCCATCGGTGCACAGAACGGTTACTTCTACGTTCGTGCTGAGTACCCCATCGCCGTAAACCGTTTGAAGCTGGCGATCAAGCAAGCTGAGGAGATCGGCCTTTTGGGTGACAACATTTTGGGTACCGACTTCTCCTTCCGCGCACACATCCGTCTGGGTGCAGGTGCATTCGTTTGCGGCGAGGAGACTGCTCTGTTGAACTCCATCGAGGGTCAGCGCGGTATGCCCCGTCCCCGTCCTCCCTTCCCTGCAGTAAAGGGTCTGTGGGATTGTCCCACCATCGTAAACAACGTAGAGACTTTGGCTTGCGTTCCCTACGTTCTCCGCAACGGTGCTGACTCCGTGAAGCAGTACGGTACCGAAAAGAGTGCAGGCACCAAGGTATTTGCTCTCGGCGGTAAGATCAACAACGTTGGTCTGGTTGAGATCCCCATGGGTACCACTCTGCGCGAGCTGATCTACGACATCGGCGGCGGTATCCCCGACGGCAAGAAGTTTAAGGCAATTCAGACCGGCGGTCCTTCCGGCGGATGTCTGACCGAAAAGGATCTGGACACCCCCATCGACTTCGACAACCTGGTTGCAAAGGGCTCTATGATGGGCTCCGGCGGCGCAATCGTAATGGACGAAGACAACTGTATGGTTGACGTTGCAAAATTCTATATGGAGTTTATCTGCGACGAGTCCTGCGGTAAGTGTTCTCCCTGCCGTATCGGTACCAAGAGACTGCTCGAGTACCTCCAGAAGATCACCGACGGCAAGGCTACCATGAAGGATCTGGAAGAACTGGAAGAACTGGCTCAGACCATTAAGATCGGTTCTCTCTGCGCTCTGGGTCAGACCGCAGCAAACCCCGTACTTTCCACCCTGGCCTCCTTCCGCGACGAGTACATCGCTCACATCGAGAAGAAGGAATGTCCCGCAAAGGTCTGCAAGAATCTGATGAAGTACACCATCGAGCAGGATAAGTGCTTCGGTTGCGGCGTATGCGCAAGAGCTTGTCCCGTTGATGCGATCCACAAGACCGACTACACCGCTCCCGGTAAGAAGCTTCCTTCCTACCAGATCGACGCTGACAAGTGCGTTAAGTGCGGTATGTGTATGTCTTCTTGTAAGTTCCACGCAATCGTAAAGAAATAAGGAGGAAAGCGGATCATGGCAAAAATTAATTTGATTATCGAAGGTATCCCCTACGAAGTTGAAGCAGGGCTTACCGTTCTTGAAGCCGCTCGCCTTTGCGGCTATGAAATCCCCACCCTCTGCGCTTTCAACCACGGCGAGTGCAACAGAGGCTCCTGCCGTGTATGTCTGGTAGAGGTTCAGGAAGGCAGAAAGAACGACGCCGGCGAGGTTATGTACGGTCCTCAGCGTCTGGTTGCTTCCTGCGTTTACCCCATCACCCCCGACATGAAGGTCATCATCTCCTCCCCCAAGGCTACCGCTGCCCGCCGCGCTTCCGTAGAGCTGCTTCTCTCCAACCACTCTATGAAGTGCCAGCAGTGCGATAAGAACGAGAAGTGCGAGCTTCTCCACGTTGCAAAGATCACCGGTGCCAGAGAGGATATGTTCCTTGGTACTCAAACCGAGACCACCTACGACGACGTTACCCCCTCCATCGTTCGCGACACCTCTAAGTGCGTGCTCTGCGGCAGATGCGTTGCCCGCTGTGCAAACGCTCACGGCGACGGCGTTTTGACCTTCCAGAACAGAGGCTTTAAGACTATCATCGGACCTGCGCAGAACAGAACCTTCGACAAGGCTCCCTGTATCATGTGCGGTCAGTGTATCAACGTATGTCCCACCGGTGCTCTGATGGAGAAGAACGACATTGCAAAGGTTGACGCTGCAATGGCTTCCGGCAAGTACGTAGTGGTTCAGACCGCTCCCGCAGTTCGTGCCGCTCTCGGTGAAGAGTTCGGTATGAAGATCGGTACTCCCGTTACCGGTAAGATGGTTGCGGCTCTCAGAAGACTGGGCTTCAAGAAGGTATTCGATACCAACTTTGCCGCAGACCTTACCATTATGGAAGAAGCTACCGAGCTGCTCGGCAGAATCAAGAACGGCGGCAAGCTTCCTATGATCACCTCCTGCTCTCCCGGATGGGTCAATTACGCCGAGATCCGTTACAACGATCTTCTCGGTCACCTGTCCTCCTGCAAGTCTCCTCACGAAATGATGGGCTCCGTTCTGAAGCACTTCTGGGCTGAGAAGGCAGGCATCAAGGCAGAGGATCTGTTCGTTGTTTCCGTAATGCCCTGTTCCTCCAAGAAGTACGAGGCAGATCGTGAACAGCTCAAGACCCGCGGTCTCAAGGACGTTGACGCAGTTCTCACCACCAGAGAGCTGGGCAGACTCATCAAGAGAAGCGGTATCAACTTTGTAAAGCTCCCCGATGAAGAATTTGATATGGACCTGATCGGTGAATACACCGGTGCAGGCGTTATCTTCGGTGTTACCGGCGGCGTTATGGAGGCTGCAGTTCGTACTGCTCACTTCGTTCTCACCGGCAAGGAGATCGAAGGCGTGAAGTTCGAAGCTGCCCGCGGCTTTGACGGCATCAAGGAAGCAAGCCTTGACCTCAACGGTCAGACCATTAACATCGCAGTTGCTCACGGCATGAAGAATGCAAAGGTTCTGCTGGACCAGATCCGCGCAGGCGAGAGCAAGTATCACTTCATCGAGATCATGGGATGCCCCGGCGGTTGTATCAACGGCGGCGGTCAGCCCTACGTGAGAGAGTGCTTCCTCCCCAACGAGGACGCTGACATTCTGGACACCTACAAGGCTAAGCGTGCCGCAGCCCTCTACTCCGAGGACGAGAGACAGACCGTTCGTCAGTCTCACAACAATCCTCAGATCAAGGCTCTGTACGAGCAGTTCCTTGGCGAGCCCAACTCTCACCTGGCGCACGAGCTTTTGCACACCGAATACGTTGCAAGAGTTCCCTTCCCCGAAAACTAAGCAAAGCCAAAAAGGACTCCGAACAATCGGAGTCCTTTTTTTGTTGAAAAATCCACCTTTTCTGTTATAATTTGAGTTGCAAAAGAAAATTAAAAAAGGTATTCTATAGATATTACAGAAAGGAGCGAAACGTTATGAAAATTTTTGCCGCTATCAAAGTTTTTTCTCTTGCCGCAGAAGAACTGGGAAGATTTTGTAAAAAGATCACCGACAAAGAAGCCGAAATTACCCGCGCCCTCCCTCATTCGGATGATACCGTCTTCCTTTGCCCTACAAACCACCCCCTTGCCGATCCTCGCGTCCGAGAAAACAGCGACGAATTTGCCATCGTTTCTCACAAGGAAAACGGAAGAACCCTGCTTGTCATCACGGCAGGCAGACCGCGCGCCGCCTTTTACGGAGTTTACGCCTTTCTGGAAGAAGCGGCAGGCTGTCACTATTTTTGGGACGGCGACGTGATCCCCAAAGCGCCCTCCATTCCTTTAGAAAACTTTGATCTGTACGAAAAGCCTCGCTTCGAATACCGCGCCATTCGTTATTTTGCCCACCGTAGTTTGCACCGTTTTCAGGCGGAGCATTGGAGCTTTGAGGATTGGAAACGGGAAATAGACTGGATGCTCAAGCGCCGTCTGAATCTCTTTATGCTACGCATCGGCACCGACGACCTGTTTCAGCGCGCTTTTCCCGATATCGTCCCCTATCCCTCCAACGAAGAACCGCTCCCCGAGCAAATGAAAGGGTATGATGATCGAACCACCTTTTGGTCTCTGCAATTCCGCGGACAATTGAGAAAACAGATTCTGGACTATGCCTTCCGGCACGATCTTTTACACCCGGAGGATTGCGGAACAATGACCCATTGGTATTCCAGAACCCCTCTTGCATTTTTGGAAAAGGTTAAGCCTGCCTTGATGCAACAAAAAAGCGCAGGCTATTCCGAGCAAACAGGGCTGGCATGGGATATTACCGACGAAAAAAATCTGAAAAATTATCAGCACCTGACCCAAACCCACATCAAAGAATTCGGAAAGCCTGAAATTTTTCACACCATCGGTCTGGCAGAACGCTCTATGAACGGAGACCGCGAAGAAGGCTTTTTCATTAAAAAACACGCCTACGATACCGTTACCGATTTTGTCCGCAAAAATTATCCCAAAGCGCCCATCCTCGTTGCCGCCTGGGATTTCTACTTCACGTATTATGCGGAGGAAGTGCGGAAAATGATTCACACCTTCGACCCGCAAACCCACATTATTCTGGACTACACCGTAGATCTGAAGAAAACCCAAAACGATTTTGAACAGTGGGACGTGGTGGGAAAATTCCCCTATATCTTCGGTATTTTCCACGGCTATCAGCCCCAAAGCCATATCCACGGCGACTATGCCTATCTGGATCAAAAACTAAAGGTAGCGGACGAAGATTCCTTCTGCAAGGGAATGGCATACTGGCCCGAGCTGTCTCATAGCGACACCTTGATGCTGGAATATTTTACCGACAATGCTTGGCGCCCCGACTATCTCTCCTTGGAAGAAAAGGTAGCGCGCTTCTGCAAAAAGCGTTACGGCATCCATGCCAAGGCAATGCAGGAGGTTTGGACAGCCTTTATCCCCTTGTACGAGCTTACCAAGGATCAGCGCTATGACATGAGTAGTTTCTTCCACCTGTTTGAAAACAACAGAATTGCAAAGCGTCTCTGGAAGCGAGATGACCCCAAGCACACGGATGCGGTTGTCAAAGCTCGGAACAAGGTAGCCGAAGGAAAAGCCGCTTTCTCCGATATGGAAAAAGCACTGTCCAAACTTGCTTCCCTCCCCAAAGAGCTTTTGGAAAATGAATTCATCGCAAGAGATTCCCTTGATCTTTTAAGAACCATTGCGGAGCGCAAACTCGACGTGGAAGTTCTATCAGCCCTTTTAGCTTGGGTAGACGGAAATCCCGCGGAATTCTGCCAGAAGGAAAAGCCTTGCCTTTGCGGGATGGAATTGTTTGCGCGAATCCTTGCCGTCTCGGAAGAATTTTCCATTTATCATACCCACGAAAATCTAAAAACAGTCACAAACGTCAACCCCTGCTTTGAAGAGACATTGAAAAACAATCTGATCAACAATTACTGCAGAAGCTCCGCTTGCGAAGCGGCACGCTTCGTATATCTGCCTGAAATGAAATTGCTGTTTGAAAAGCTTTCCAAAGCAATGCCCGATACCATTCCGGATTTCACCGAAGAAAAAAAGCAGGTCTTTTCTGAATTTTTATCCACTCCTTTGAGCGAGATGAAACCAAAAAAAGAAGACTTTTCCGAGGTTTGTAAAGATGCTTTATCACAGTTTTTTTGCAACGAAGGGAACGGTCAAATTAAATAATTCTTGCGCGGAAAGCAGTTTTATGCTATAATTTTCTCAGTAAATTCAGGAGGATCCAAAATGTCAAATTATATCCGCGTCAACGACTTTGCACCAAAAAACGGAGAATTGACCCTGTTCTGTAAAAAGGTCGGCACCAAAAAGTCCGACGGCTTTGCCATTGTGGAAAACGACAAGGTTTACGTGATTGACGCAGGCAGAGGGGATGACAGAGAGCTGCACCTGTTTTTGAGGGAGCTCCGTGAAAAATGGTTATCCAATCAAGACGACGCAAGCCTTTTGGAGGATGAAAACGCCAGGCTTGAGATCCATATTATCGTATCCCATCCCCATCCCGACCACATTGCGGCGTTTAAATACCTTCTTCCCGATTTTAAGCTTTGCATTATGAGCATCATTGCACCTATGCGCGCCTACCTTAGTCTGGACGTCCCCGGTGCTTTGGAAAAGCTGACGGCTTTTGAGGACAGACTGGAACTGTATGAGAAAATGCTCCCCGTATACCTCCATCCCTGCCGCGAGATCACACGGGTGCCTTACGGTGAAAAGCAAACGATCCGCCTTCCCGACAGCAATACGGTGCTGGATCTGTACCCCTCCCAATTCGATTGGTCCGAGGACCGTCCCAGTGAGTCCGAGGGCATTCGCTTTCTGAAAAAATACCTATCTCCCACCTATGCGGACGATCCCGAGCACGGCTACTCCAACGGTGCCGCCAACGGAAATTCCCTCTGGGTCAAGATCACCAAGGGAAGCTCCGTTGCCCTCATTACCGGCGATCAGCGCGCCTCTGACGAAATGCTGGGCTCTATGATCCGCTACTACGGCGAGGAGGAATTCCGCTGCGATATTCTCAAGCTCCCCCACCACGGAGAAAAGAATTACCCGCCCTATCTGCTTTCCGTCGCTCAGCCCACCGTTACCATTTTCACCTGCGCAGAAGGATATGACACCCCCGAAACTCAGGATATTTGCGAACGCATCAGCGATGTTTATTACCTCCGTGACGGAAACCTGTTCTTCCGCATTACGGAAAACTCCATCACTCCCTACGGTATCTCCCCACGCAAACGCTGAATTAAAAAACCTCGATGAAATTCATCGAGGTTTTTTTGACTTGTTCATTTTTATAAAACGAGCCTTCTTTCTTTGAAAAGAAAGAAGCAAAGAAACTTTCCACCAAACAGAATTCCTGTTTGTGATACGTTTTTAGAGGTTTGGAACCTTTTTACAAAAAGGTTCCAAGAAAACAAAATACCGACAAAATTTACAAAGCAGTTATCTTTCTTCGCGGAAATAAGGCACACCCAATCCCGCAGGCGGCTGATTTTCCTTCTTGTTGCGAATGCTGATAATGACCAGAACCAGAATGGTAAACACGTAGGGAAGCATTTTCAAAAGGTAGGTCATTTCCAAACCAAGGTGCCAACCGAACAGGGTAGGAAGGTAGGAGTTCGCTACGAAGAAAATCCCGAAAAGGAGACCGCCGACCAGAGCAAGAACGGGGCGCCAAAGAGCAAAGATCACCAGAGCCACGGCAAGCCAGCCCATAGGCTCGATGGACTTGTAGGCTTCCTGAGAACCTACGTAAACCATAATGTAGTAGAGTCCGCCCAGAGCGGAAATTCCGCATCCGATACAGGTAGCAAGGTATTTATATAAAGTCACCTTAATACCGACGGCATCTGCCGCACCGGGGTTTTCACCGACTGCACGGAGATGGAGTCCGACACGGGTCTTTTTCAGCACGAAGGAAACCAAAAGGGTCAGCAGAATGGCAAAAGCCACCATCCAACCGCAATACTGCCAAATACTGCCACCAAAGGGGTAGCGGAAATAAGGCAGAGCGTACTGGCACTTTTCCCAAGAAACGTAGGTCACCACATAGTTGGTCATAGAGACACCGAAGGTGGTCATAACAAGACCGGTCACGTTCTGATTGGCACGGAGAGAAACGGTGAGGAAGCTGTAAAGCAAGCCCATCAGCGTTCCTACAAGGAAGCAGACTATGGTAGCAATCAGGACGATGAGAACGGGATGAAGTTTTGATCCCGCCATCATCTGCAAGGCTACGCAGGAGCCTGCCCCGCCCATACACATAATACCGGGAATACCGAGGTTCAGATGGCCGGCTTTTTCTACAATGATCTCACCCAGCGCGCCAAGCAGCAAGGTGATCCCGACGGGAATGGCGTTTAAAATAAAATTCAAAAGCGCTTCGCTCATTTTGCCTCCTCCTTTCTCTCGGTCTTTTTGGATCCGAACTCAAATTTGCGGAACTTTAATTGATAATTGATGAAGAATTCACATCCTACGATAAAGAACAGGATAATGGCAACGAGAATATTGGGAAGGTCCGTGGGAATACCGGTGGGAGCGTTTTCTCCCATACTGCGGGTCAGGAAGTTGTCGATCTGAACACTGCCCAGATTGGTATTCAGACACGCGGCACCTTTGTCCAAGAAGGCAACGATGCCTGCCGTACCGATCATGACCAGAGGATTAAATTTTGCCATCCAAGAAACCATAATGGCGGTAAAGCCGAGGCCGCCGGCAGTTTCGGTGGAAACAGAGTTATCGAAGACCGCAACGATCAAAAAGCCAACCAAGCCGCACAAAAGACCGGAAAGAGCCATGGTACGCATGGTAACCTTCTTTACGCTGATTCCCACGTAGCGGGCGGTATTTTCCGACTCACCCACGACGCTGATCTCGTAGCCGTGCTTGCTGTACCGCAGATAAATAAACATCAGCAGTGCGACGGCAAAAATGATAACGATCATCGTTAACTCGTCGCCGTAGTGCTCCACAGAAGGAAACAAATTTAAATGCCCGTGAGGAAGCGGATCCATATTGGGATGCTTAGGATTCCAAAAGACGAGCATAAACTCAATCAATTGAATAGCAACATAGTTCATCATCAGGGTAAACAGCGTCTCGTTGGAATTCCAGAGCGCTTTGAAGAAGGAGGGGATAAAGCCCCACAGTGCGCCGGCCAGAAGTGCCGCTGCCAGCATCATCAAAAGAAGCACGGGCTCGGAAACCTTTCCTCCGAAGTAGATGACGCAGGTGACGGATGCCAGCGCTCCCATCAGTACCTGTCCTTCGCCGCCGATATTCCAAAATCGCATTACGAAGGCGGGAGTCAAAGCAAGGGCAATACCCAAAAGTCGGGCAAGCGCCTCGGCAGTCAGCCACTGACGGCGCTCCGTTCCAAAGGTACCGTCCACCATACTTTTGATCAGCATATCGGGACTTACGTCCGCGAAGATCAGGGCAAACAGGATACAGACGGCAATCGCCAGCAAAACGGCACCGAAGCGGATCAGTATGCTTTTCCAGAAGGGAATACGGTCTCTTTTCGCAACGTGGAAAAGAGGCTCGTGAGCACTTTTTTTCTTTTCACGTGCTTCACTCTTTACTTTGCTTTTCACCTTGCTCATCGCTTTCTCCCCCTTCCTTGGCTTTCTTCTTGCGGTCGTCCTTGGTCATCAAAAGACCGACCTCCTCTTTGGTGATGCTTCTGCCGTCACAAATTCCCGTGACCTTACCGCCGCAAATGACCATAATGCGGTCGCAAAGCTCCAGAAGCACGTCCAGATCCTCACCTACGAAGATCACCGCAACGCCCTTTTGCTTTTGCTTGGTAAGCAGATTGTAAATGGTATAGGAGGAGTTGATATCCAGTCCTCTTACCGGATACGCCGCCATCAGCACCGTAGGCGCAGAGGAGATCTCTCTGCCTACCAGCACCTTCTGCACGTTACCGCCGGAAAGACGGCGAACGGGAGTGGATACGCCGGGAGTGGATACCTCCAGGCTTTCAATGATCTCCTCAGCCAGCTTTTTCGGCTTTTTTCGATCCAGGAACATAAAATGTCCCTTCTTATAGCTGCGGAGCATCATATTATCTACGATATCCATATTGCCCACCAGACCCATACCCAGTCTGTCCTCGGGCACGAAGGAAAGACGAACGCCCAGATCACGGATCTGCACGGGAGACTTCCCTTTCAGATTTTCGGGAACGCCGCTTTCGGGATGGAGGTAGAAGACCTCGCCCGCATTCAGCTTTTGCAGACCGGCGATGGATTCCAGAAGCTCCTTCTGTCCGCTGCCCGCAATGCCCGCAATACCCAGGATCTCTCCTGCGTTTGCGGTAAAGGTGATATCATCCAGGATCTTTCTTCCGTCCTCGTCGGAAAGGGTCAGTCCCTTTACCTCCAGACGGGGGGTGGGATTTTCGGGCTCGGGTCGGTCAATGTTCAAGCTGACCTTTTTGCCCACCATCATTTCCGTCAAAGCCGCTTCGTTGGTGTCGGCAGTTTCCACCGTAGCGATATGCTCGCCCTTGCGCAGAACTGCAACGCGGTCGGAAATGCTCATCACCTCGTGAAGCTTATGGGTAATGATCAGAATGGACTTGCCGTCTTCACGCATTTTCCGAAGCACCTGGAACAGTTTATCCGTTTCCTGAGGAGTAAGGACCGCCGTAGGCTCATCCAAAATCAAAATGTCCGCACCGCGGTACAACACCTTGAGGATCTCTACGGTCTGCTTCTCGGAAACGCTCATTTCGTGGATCTTTTTGCGTGGGTCAATATGGAAGCCGTAACGCTTACACAGGTCGAATACCTTGTCGTTTACCGCCTTCAGGCTGTATTTCTTTCCGTCCTTTACGCCCATGGTAATATTTTCGGCGGCGGTAAATACGTCCACCAGCTTAAAGTGCTGATGGATCATTCCGATCTTGTAGCGGAAGGCATCCTGCGGAGAGCGGATCACCGCTTCGTCTCCTCCCACGAAGATCTGTCCCTCGTCGGGATAGTAAATGCCGGAGATCATATTCATCAGAGTGGTTTTTCCGCAGCCGTTCTCACCCAGAATAGCAAGGATCTCCCCTTTGTAAACGGTCAGATCCACCTTGTTGTTGGCAATGACGGGGCCGAAAAACTTCGATACTCCGCGAAGCTCCAGGCTTATGTTCTGATTCACTTTCTTTCCTCCGAATCGGTCTTGTTATGGAAGAAAGGCGGAGCCTCGGCTCCGCCTTTTTTGCTTGTCTTTTTCTTAGAACTTTGCGTTCAGAAGCTTAATACCGTCGATCTGAAGATCGAAGTAAGGAGCAGAACGATACTTAGATTCTTCGAACATCAGCACACCGGTCTTGGTTACAACCTCGGTATCGGCTGCAAACTCAGCATCGGTATCAACGTCTGCCATATAGGAGGTCACAACGCCCTTTGCATCGGTGGTAGCATTCTTGTTCTTTTCGTCGGTAACGGTTGCAGTAAAGTTCTTAACTTCAAATACCTGACGGGTATTGCCAACGAGCTGCTTCTTGTATTCTTCAATAGCCTTTGCGGTGCCGGCAGCAGCAGCCTTTTCGTTGATCTCGGTGAGAACAACGGAGCCGGTCTCGATGGTACCGGTGTAATCTACGGGGATCTCCTTGCCCTTACCAGCCATGGTCTTCTCACAGATCAGCTTGAAGTAGGGGGTCCAGTCGATCTTGGAAGCTACGATAAAGGTCTTGGGGCAAGCGGCAGCATTGGAAATGTTGTAGGAAATGTTGGGGATGCCCTTTTCTTCACAAGCGGTAGGAGCACCCATGGAGTCTGCGTGCTGGGAAATGAGAACGCAACCGTTCTGGATCAGAGCGTTTGCAGCGTTCTTTTCTTCGATCTCGTCATACCAGGAGCCGGTAAACTGTACTTCCATGGTAACTTCGGGAACGATCTCCTTTACGCCCAGGTAGAAGGAGGTGTAGCCGGAAATAACTTCCGCATAGGTGAAAGCACCAACGTAACCGATCTTGGGAACGACGGTGGGATCCTTATCCATCATTTCCTTCAGCTTCAGACCTGCAGCGATACCAACCAGGTATCTGCCTTCGTAGATCTCAGCAAAAGCGTTGTGGAAGTTGGGGAGCTTTTCGGTGTGAGCCATAGTACCGGTAGCGTGGCAGAACTGAACGTCCTTAAATTCCTTGGCAGCCTTCAGAAGGAAGGACTCGTGGCCGAAGGAGTTAGCAAATACGACGTTACAACCTGCATCTACCAGGTCGGCAGCTGCATCGTAGCAAGCGTTGGTCTCGGGGATGTTCTTCTTGAAGATGATCTGCTCATCCTTCAAGCCGAGCTCCTTCTGAGCCTTCTTCACTGCGTCGATGAAGTTCTTGTCATAGGTGGATTTCTCGTCGTGGAGGCAGATTACGCCCAGCTTGAAGTCGCTCTTTGCAACGGGAGCATCTGCACCGCCCTCTTTCTCACCTGCACCGCAAGATGCGAACAGGAAGCAAGAAAGGAGCATGCTCATCACGAGAATGACGGAAAGAATTCTTTTCATGTTCTTTTCTCCTTATAAATAATAATGTTCTTGTCATTTCGGGAAATTTTCATCTCCCAAAACACGATTACATTTTAATACAAACACGCCCAAATGTCAACATAATTTAACAAATTCTCCACATTTTAGCGGTCTGTTTTCCACTTAAAATTTTGCATTCAAAAGGGTAATACCGTCGATCTGCAGATCAAAGTAGGGGGCGGAGCGATACTTGGATTCCTCAAAGCTTTTTCCGTCTTGGGAAACTGCCTCGGTGTCAGCTTCAAAGTCGGAATCGGTATCAACGTCTGCCATATAAGAAATCAAAACGCCGTTTGCATCGGTGGCGGCATTCTTGTTCTTGTCATCGGAAGCGGTTACGGTGAAGCTCTGCGTATCGAATACCTCGAGAGAACCTTTTTTCAGCTTTTTCTCATATTTTTCCACCGTTTCCTCGGTATCGGAAGCGGCAACGCTCTCGTTGATCTCGGTAAGAGCTACGGAGCCTGTCTCAAGGGTACCGACGTAATCGGTGGGAATATCCTCTGCGTCGCCCGCCATAGCCTTCTCGCAGATCAGTTCAAGGTAGGGAGCCCAGTCGATCCTCGAAGCTACGATATAGGTATTGGGGCAAGCGGCAGCATTGGAAACGTTGTAAGAAACGTTGGGGACTCCCATTTCTTCGCAAGCGGCGGGAGCACCCATGGAGTCTGAATACTGAGAGATAACAGCACATCCGTTTTCGATCAAATTCTTGGCAACGTTCTTTTCTCCGATCTCGTCATACCAGGAGCCGGTGAACTGTACTTCCATGGTAACCTCGGGAACGATCTCTTTTACCCCCAGATAAAAAGCGGTGTACGCGGAAATCACCTCCGCGTAAGTAAACGAACCTACGAAACCGATCTTGGGAATGACGGTGGGATCCTTCGCCATCATTTCCTTCAACTTCATACCTGCGGCGATCCCCGTCAGATACCGTCCCTCGTAAACGGACGCGTACGCGTTGTGGAAGTTGGGGAGCTTCTCGGTATGAGCCATGGTACCGGTAGCGTGACAGAACTGAACGTCATCATATTTCTTGGCAGCCTTCAGAAGGAAGGGCTCGTGACCGAAGGAGTTGGCAAAGATCACCGTGCATCCTTCGTCCACCAGCTCCTCCGCCGCGTCGTAGCAAGCTTTGGATTCGGGCACGTTTTTCTTAAAGATGATCTGCTCATCCTCCAGATCAAGCTCCCGCTGAACCTTCTTCACTGCGTCGATGAAGTTCTTGTCGTAGGTGGATTTCTCGTCGTGAAGGCAGATCACGCCCAGCTTAAACGCCGTTTTGTCTTCGGTTTCCTCATCCTCCTCGGTGTATCGGTCGGCAGAGTCCTCCTCGCGGGTGCGCTTATCGTCTTCATCCTCCTCGGTCTCGGAAACGTCTTCGGTATCATCATCCCAATCGTCGTCCTCATCCCTTTTCTTTTCACAGCTTGCGAAAAGAAAACAGGAAAGGATCATACTCAGTGCCAAAACAATGGAAAAAAATCGTTTCATGGTCTTTTCTCCTTAAAAATTTATCAGCATCGAGTCCGTCAAGTTCTCTGCCGTCCTCAATACGAATTTATTCTATTATATTCTGCTCCGTTTATCAAGTTCTTTTGCATATTACGTCAATTTTTTTCTCCCTTTTCCACTTGAAAAACAGCTCAGACCGTGCTATACTGCAAAGCAGAAGAAACAAAAAGGAGCTTGTTATGGCATTTCTTGAATTTCGCTATTTTTCCAAGGCGATCCGCACGAGTGTTACGGTAAACGTCATTTTGCCGGAGGTCGGTAAAACCGAGGAGGGCGTAGGCAGAGTACCTTGGCCTTATAAAACCGTCTGGCTCCTTCACGGGCTGAACGGGAACCAGAATTCCTGGGTGGAAAACACCTCCATCGAGCGCTATGCCCGGGAGCGCGGACTTGCGGTGGTAATGCCCTGCGCGGATCGAAGCTGGTACACCGACACCGCCTACGGTGCCAAATATTTCACCTTCGTCTCCGAAGAGCTGCCCGTGGTTTGCCGCAGTTATTTTCAAGGTATGAGCGACAAGCGGGAGGACAATCTGGTCATCGGGCTTTCCATGGGCGGATACGGCGCTTTGAAATGTGCGCTGACCCATCCCGAGCGTTACGGAGCCGTTGCGGCACTGTCCGGCGCGCTGGATATTACCCGAAAGGGCAGACCGTACAGTCCGGAGGAATGGCGCGGGATTTTCGGCTTTGAGCTGAAAAGCGCGCTGGAGCTGGAAAACACCCGACACGATCTGTTTTATCTTACCCGAGAAAACCGAAAAAATGCACTCCCCTTTCCCAAGACCTATCTGTGGTGCGGCACCGAGGATGCACTCATTGCCGTCAACCGCACGTATCGGGATCTGCTGACCGAGCTTGATATTCCGCATCTTTACGAAGAATCCCCCGGTACCCACACCTGGAAGTATTGGGATGAAAAGGTGGTCAACGCCTTAAATTACCTTTTGGACGAATAATCGCATTGCAAAAAAGCACCCTTTCGGGTGCTTTTTCTTATCCGTTGGCGGCAGTGTAGCAAACGTTGAGAAGTCTTACCATTTCGGCGGCAAATTCCTCCCCGCAGCCCTCGCGGAATACGCAGGTGTAAACCTCGTAGCCGCCGTTTTTCCAGGCAAGAGCGGAAGGAATATAACTGAAGGAGCCGTTGGTATAGCCGAAAACAAAGGTCATTTTAAAGGGAGAGGCGGCACGGACCTCCTGTCCGTTGGTATCAAACATTTCGTAAGGTGCGGCAACGAAGCCTACGTCGCCAAAGGTGATGGCGGTGAAGGGGACCACGCTGCTCTCGACATTTGAGGCGCTTTCCACGGCACTTGCCTCGTAGCGGGACTGGAAGCCGTACTTGGAGATCAGCTCGCTCTGCTCGGGAGTATCCTTCCCTGCAGCGTTAACTTCCTTTGCCTGGGCGATCCTCTCAGCAGAGTATTGGCGACGGAGCGCGGTGTAATCACTGTGAGCGATCTGCAGAGGACCGGTCTCCATTTTTTCCTCGGAAGCGATCGCCTGCTTGGCAACGTCAACAAAATGAGGCGTGCCCTTTACGAAGTTTTCGTACTTGCGTTCACCGGGAATATTGGACTGGAAGTTTAGGTTGCCGGAAGCACCGTTGCAGTAGGAGAACAGATACTTTCCGTCTTCCTCCATTGCCTCGCGGAAGGTGTGCACGAAGTCCGCAGAGATCTGACCGGGGTACAGATTGGAAGCAGAGCCGTAGTGAGTCTGATAATTGACCATCACCACGTCCTTCTTATCGCCCTCACGGTCGAAGCGGAGCACACGCATTTCGTTGTCCGCCTCGGTCTCGTGGCGAGCAATGGGGGAATTGGTGTTATCTCTCATATGGATTCCGGTAAAGGTACCGTCCTCGCGGATATAGCGGCGAACGAAGGTAATGCCGTCGGTATGGCTCTTACCGCTGTACGCCTCGGCGGGAGTCAGATCCTGCAAAGCCTGCTGGCTGAGCAAGGGAAGCTGCTTGTAATATACCTGGCTTTTCCAGCCGATAACGGAGGGATCGTCGTAGTTGCAATCTACCGCGGAGTGGGAGTGCGAAGAGTTGATAAAGATATTCTCGTAAGGAATCTCCACGCCCTTCAGATTCTTGGTGAGAAGCTCCTTGGTTCTCTGGATCAGAGCGGCACCGATATTACGCATATCCACCGTAACGATGAGAGCCGCCTTTTCTCCGTCGGAAATGGCAACACAGGTGATCTGCAGAGGATCGTGGGCACTCTTGGCATAATCACCGTTGTAGGAAAGGGTAGGCCAAGAGATAGGGGTGATATCTCTGCGGGCATAGCCTACGGAAAAGCCCTCGGGCAGGGTAATGGGACCTGCCTTCACTTCATCCTCTTTTTTTTCGGTCTTTTTTTCAGCTTCGGCAACGGTCTTTGCTTCCGCCGTGGCTTGGGGCTGTGCACTCTCCAGGGAGGGGGAGGCGCAGGACACCAGAGAAAGCAGAGTCATCAATGCCAAAAGACCTGCAAAAATGCGTTTCATAAAAGTCTCCTTTTCATGGAAAGAGTTGATTTTGCTTATTATAGCACGCTCTCGGCACAAAATGCGTGAATAATTTGTAAAAACAGACGGAGATCTTCCAAAGAAAATCTCCGTCCGTTGTGCACTGTGACGAATACGTCAATCGTTCTCAAAGCCGTAACGGGCAAAAACCTCGTCCACCTTCACGATTTTCTCCCCGTGTCTTGCCTCCTCGGCGGCAAAGCCGATCAAATGGTTCTTTACGGAGATATTGATATCTGCGGCGCGGTAGCCGTCGTAGGAGCCGGACATAAATTCGTACAGCTCACGGATAATGCCCTGGTCTCCGCCGCCGTGGCCGCCGTTGATGGTCTCGTCCACCTTCAGCGTGGGAACGGTCCAGTGCTTTCGGTCATCGAAGGTGAACACCTTGATCTGCGTATCCGACATATGCGCCATGATCTCACCGCGGGTACCGTAAATGCGGATGTATCTGCCGCCGTAGTTGAAGGCATTCATGGTCAGGGTCGCAGTAGCACCGCCGCTGAATTCCATATTCACCACCTGATGATCCACCACGTCGTTATTCGCCTGATAAACGCACAGACCGTAATCCGTGGTCTTCAGAGCGGTCATGATCTCACTTTCGGTCGGATTTTCAAAATTCTCGGCAATTCCGTTGGTAATGATTCTCTTTCTGGCAATGCTTGCAGGGCCGCAGTAGTAGGCAACGCAGTTATAGGGGCAGGTATCTCCCGCGGGGCATCCGCCGTCCGCACAGCGCACCGGTGCGCCCTCGGGTGCGTTTTCCTTGCGGAAATGCATCAAGCTGCCGAAGGAGCTGACCTTCTTGCAGGGCTTGTCCAGAAGCCACTGGATCATATCCAGATCGTGACAGCATTTGGCAAGGAGCATAGGTGTCGACTCCTCCTCCTTGTGCCAGTTTCCGCGCACGTAACTGTGACTGTAATGAATATGTCCCACCGCCTCGGTCTGCTCCAAAGAGATCACGTCTCCGATAACCCCTTCCATGAGAAGCTGCTTGATCTTTCCGAAGAAGGGCGTATAGCGCAGCACGTGGCACACCAGCACCTTCACGCCCTTGGCGTTGGCGGCGTTGGCAATGTCGGCGCATTCCTGCGCAGTCTGGGCAACGGGCTTTTCCAGAAGCAGGTCGTACCCCAGATCGATCGCCTTCAGCGCAGGCTCATAGTGCATATTGTCCACCAGCGCGATGACGCAAAGATCAGCAAACTTGGGCTGAGCCAGCACCTCCTCCCAGGAATTGTAAAGTCCGCTGTCGGGAACGCCGTGCATCTGCTGGATGGTCCTTCTTCTGCTCTCGGAGGGGTCGGCAACCGCCACCACCTTATACTTATCGGGCATTTCCGCCATATGGTCAGCATAGCGGATTCCGCGGTTTCCCGCACCAAGTAATACAACGCTCAAAGGTTTCATAACAGGTTTCTCCAATCGTGAAAAGAATCTTGATTTTCTTACAAGTGCATTGTATAATACAAAATGTATAAAAGCAAGGGGAAATCTTGCTATTTTTTAACACAATCTTGCTATCGGGAGAAAAAGATGCAAAGCTACACCTACGAGATCCACGCCTTCGGCGACCCCCTGCTCCCCTTTCGCTTCCGCCCCTATATGGACGTGACCGAGCGACGATCCCCGGCGAACTGGCACGAGGAAACGGAAGTCCTATACTGCTTCGGAGGGACGGGACACGTTCAGCTGGGAGGAGAAAGCGTTCCCTTTGAGAAGGGGGATACGGTGGTGGTCAATACCCGTACCCCTCATTTCGTAATGAGCGAGGAAAGCGTCCAATATTGCTGTCTCATCGTAAAGGGCGGTTTTCTGAAGGAAAACGGCGTAGATCCCGCTCTTTTGCATTTCGAGCATCGGATCCAAGGCGGTGAAATGCAGGAGAAGGCAGAGGCGGTTCGGGCAGCATTCGGCGTCTACGATCCCGGGCGTCCCGAAAGCGTTTTGCAGATCCGAAGTGCGGTGCTCTCCCTGTTTTGCCTTCTCTGCCAAAAGCACGCTTCTCCCTCGCGGGAGCAGAAAAAAAGCAACGAGGCGGTAAACCGTGCTCTGACCTATTTACACACCCGTTTCAGAGAAAAGCTCTCCCTGGACGAGCTGGCGGCGTGGGTGGGGGTCAGCAAGTTTCATCTGTCGCGGGAATTCAAGCGCGCCACAGGCAGGCCCGTGATGGAAACGGTCTTACTCCTGCGCCTGTACGAGGCGAAGGAGCTGATTGAAAAGGGAGAGCGTATCTCAGACGCCGCACGCTCCTGCGGTTTTTCCAATCTCTCCTACTTCACCCGCTGCTTCCGCAAGCAGTTTGCCCTCCTCCCCTCCGACCTTCGCAAAAAATTAAATCGGAACACGTAAAAAATGCTATGGAAGCCAAACTTCCATAGCATTTGCTTTACTGCGGGAGAATGAGAGCGCCGTTTTCGTAAATGGGAACGAGCTGACCGTTGCCCAGCTGTACCGTG
Organism: Oscillospiraceae bacterium; assembly: GCA_015065325.1. Lineage (GTDB taxonomy): Bacteria > Bacillota > Clostridia > Oscillospirales > SIG627 > RGIG5579. The sequence goes on from SVQO01000002.1 coordinate 135,024, forward strand.
ATCTTGACCGAGCAACCCTTTTCCTCGTGGGCGATAGGGGCAATGGAGATCACCGTGAACAACTCGTAGTAAAAGCTTCCGATATAGCCGGGGTGGGCGTTGCGGGTATAGACCGTCTCGGACCGGGCGTCGACAGCGGTGACGGTCACCGAGGAAATGGGGTAATTTGCCGTCAGAGTGGCGTCTCTCAGATCCGAAAGGCTTTCGATCTTCTTGCCGTCCTTGTGAACAAGCGCCAGCTTCAAGGGCTCCACGGGATCCTCCCCGCAAAATTCCGCAAAGGTAAAAGGAAGGTAAGACGACTTGAACATATTCTGAAAAGAGATCCGCCCGTCTATTCGTCCCTCCAGCCAAACCGTTTTCCCGTCCGAGCGAGTGGTTTCCAGGGGGGTAGAAGTCTGCTCCAGAACGGTCACGAAGCTGTTTTCCCCGTCGATGCTTCCGTCGGGAAGATAGCTTACCTCGGCAGCGGCGGAAACCATTTGTACGTGGTTGGCGTTGGAGGTCGTCTTGGGATACAGCTGGATCAATCCGTCCGCGGGAAGAAGGGCGGCGTAAGAGCGATACATGGTCTGCTCTCCGTTTGCTTCACAGACCGCACGGGTCCCGTCCCCCTCGTCCCAGCGGGTAATACCCGTATAGGTATAGGGGCCCACGGGCAAAAAGCCCTCGCTTTTTACCATTCTCGCGTTGGACCAGCCTTGCTTCGTAAGATCGTCGGAGGCTCCGAGCATAGTATTGACCACTCGGCTCCACGCCCAATAGCAGGAGGAAGAGCAGTGATTGCTGATCAAAGCGGTGAGCCGATCGGTGGTAAGACCCTCGGCAGAGATCACACCGGTCGCCGGGTCGTACAGCTCCATCACCGTGTAAAGATTGCCGGAGGTGCCGCAGTTGTTCCCCGCCCGATACGGACAGCCCGCGTACAACGTGCCCCGCTCAAAATGCATCGGCTTATTGTTGTGCATTTCCGTTTCGATCCTGTAATCCAGATCCCGATCGGGGGTCCACTCGAAGGAAAGCTGAAGCCGCATAAAATCCACGCAGATCCGACGCAATTCATCGCTTGACATAGACGAGTCGGCAATGGGAATGGCATCGATCCGCTCGCGGGTCAGCGGAAACAGGATCTCGGGATAAACGAAGGCCTCCTCAACGGGCTTCTCCTCCGTTTTTTCAACCGTTTCCCCGGGCGCGGGAGATCCCTGAGGGGCAAGAGACTGCGAAGAACATCCCACCGCGGTCAAGGTGACGACAAGCGCCAACAGCAGCGAGAGGCTCCGCTTACCGTCGATTTTCATTTTTTCCAATCCTCAAAAGTGGGAACGGGCTGCAGCTTGTGCAAGCTTCTGCCGTGGTAACGCTCGATGATCGCGCGGTCCTCGTCGGTGGCCTGGCCGGTGAGAATGTACTTGTCGATGGCGGCGTAGGTCACACCCATTTCCTTTTCGTCGGTCTGTCCCTCGAACAGTCCTGCGGAGGGAGCCTTTTCAATAATGGAGGAAGGCGCGCCCAGATAGCGCAGAAAATCGTAAACCTCGCCGACGGTCAGGTCGGTAATGGGGTTGAAGTCAAAGCCTCCGTCGCCCCACTTGGTAAAGTAGCCCATATAACGCTCACTGCGGTTGCCCGTACCGCCTACCAGACAGCCCTCGGCGGCGCCGATGGCGTAGAGGGTAGTCATACGCAGTCTGGGGGCAATATTGGTCAGCGCCTGAGAATTGAGCTCCGCCACCCCTTTCAGCGCGGCAACCTCTGCTTCCTTGACGGCGGTCAGATCCACCAAGCGATTTTCGATGCCGAATTTCTCGCAAAGAGCCTTGGCGTCCTCCAGATCCTTGCCGAAATTCACCGAGGATCCGCAGGGCATCATCACGCTGATGGTATTGTCGCACGCCATTTTGGACAAAATTCCCACCAGGGCACAGTCCTTACCGCCGGAATTGCCGAATACGATGCCGCGGCTGTGGCTTTTTTCCACCAATTCTCTGATAAACGCAACTCTCTGTTCCGTTTCCTTTTTGTAATCTCTCATAGCTTCTCTCCTTGTGGGAAAATTCTGATTTCATCATATCACAAGAAAAAACAAAGGTCAACCGAATTTTCCATTGCAAAATAAAAAAAGCCGTGATACAATCAAAGAAGAAACACGAAAGGAGCCTCTTAATGAAAAAGATCATTGCTTTACTTTGTCTTTTATCGCTTTGCCTGCCCCTGTGCGCATGCACCTCGGAGCTGCAAGCGGAAACCGTTGACGTGAAAAAAACAGAAACGGCAAAAGAAACCAAGCAGGAGAAGAAACAGGAAAAAGGGGAGATCGTCTACCCCGCCGCCTTTGCCGTAGGCTACGCCCGCATTGATATTACGGGCTCTCTCCCCATCCCGATCTTTGAGGACACGGGCACCAAGATCGCCGACCCCTTGTACCTGACCTGCACCGCAGTTTGGGACGGAGAACAGGTGGCTCTCTTGATGTCTGCGGATCTGCGCGGCATACAGGAAAAAGCCGTGGAAGGCACCAAGGACATGATCTACAAGCAGTTCAAAATCCCGAAGGATAATATCATCATCAATTGCACCCACACCCACTCCGCACCGGTGGCAGGTACCGGCGGTGAAGCCTCCCGCGTTCGCTGGAATGCAAACTACTATAAGCAGCTCCCCATCGTTGTGGAAGAGGCTCTGCGCGATTTGGACGTGGTAGAAGGCGTCTTCACGGGCAAAAGCCACACCGAAAGCCTCACCTTCGTCCGCAGATATCTGATGCCCGACGGCACCTATAAGACCCACGGAGACAAAACCGCACTGGGTCACGAAACCGAGGCGGATACCCAGCTTCAGACCCTGCGCTTTGACCGCAAGAGCAAAAAAGACGTTCTGATGATCAATTATCAGACCCACCACTGCAGCGGAATCGGCAAGGGCAAGGTCTCCGCAGACTTCGTCGCTCCCTACCGCACCGCCGCAGAGAAGGAACTGGACTGCCACTTTGTCTATCATCAGGGTGCAGGCGGCAATATCAATTTCATTTCCCCCATTCCCGACGAAAGAAAATATCCCAATTACATCTCCGCCGCAGAGGGCTTTATGATCGCCACCCGCGACGCCCTCTCCAAGGAAGAACCCATCCAAACGGGCAAGATCCAAATGATTACCCGCCAGCTGACCGTCACCGTAAAGAAGGATCCCCCCGAACGGGTCGAAGCAGCGAAAAAGGTTATGGAGGCAGACGAAGCCTTGCGCAGCACCCTTGCCACGCAGTACGGCTTTGAAACCTGGCGCGCCGCAAACTCCACCCTCACCCGTGCCGACAAAGGAGACACCGAGCAAATGCCCCTGACCACCATCTCCTTCGGCGAGATCGCCTTTGCCGCCGCCCCAATTGAAATGTTCGATACCAACGGCAAACAGGTTCGCGACGGTTCCCCCTTCAAAACCACCTATATCTGTTCTCTGACCAACGGTTCCTTCGGTTACGTCCCCTCCGCGCTTGCCTTCCCCCACGGTTCCTACGAGGTGAACGCCTGCTCATACGTCCCCGGCACCGGTGAGCAGATCGCAGAAGAACTGATCAATATGCTGAACGAGTGTAAATCTGCTTCTTGAAAGGAGTTTATTATGAAAAAAATTATTGCTTTACTTTGTCTTTTATCCCTTTGCCTGCCGCTGTGCGCATGCGGCTCGGAGCTGCAAGCGGAAACTGTTGACGCGAAAAAAACAGAAACGGCAGAAAAAGCCACGCAGGAGAAGAAACAGGAAAAAAAGGAGATCGTCTATCCCGACTCCTTTGCCGTAGGCTACGCCCGCGCAGATATTACGGGCTCTCTCCCCATCCCGATCTTTGAGGATGAGGGCACTTCCGTTCGCGATCCCCTGATGCTGTCCTGCACCGCAATATGGGACGGTAAACAGGCGGCGCTTCTGATGTCCGCCGACCTCCGCAGCATGAACAGAAGCGTGTTTGAAAGAAGTGCGGAGATGATCCAAAAGCAGTTCAAAATCCCCGCGGAAAATATCATCATCAACTGCACCCATACCCACGAGGCTCCCTCTGCAGGCGGCGGAAGCGATTCGGGCCTTCGCTGGCTCGCCAATTACTACAAACTCCTGCCCGGTCTGGTAGAAGATGCTCTCCTGGATCTGGACGAGGTAGAAACGACCTACACCGGAAAAAGCTACACCAAATCCCTCACCTTCGTGCGCCGCTATCTGTTGCCCGACGGCTCTTATAAGACCAATCCCGGTGCTCAAGCCGTAGTCGCACACGAATCCGACGCGGACCCCGAACTGAACACCATCCGCTTTGACCGCAAAACAAAAAAGGACGTTCTGCTGGTCAACCACCAGACCCACTACGTGGGCGGTGTCGGTGAGGGCGCGGTATCCTCCGATTTCGTCGGCCCCTTCCGCGCCAAGGCTGAAAAAGAATGGGACGTTCACTTTGTTTACCATCAGGGTGCAGGCGGCAACATCAACTTCGTTTCCCCCATCCCCGGCGAAAGAATCTACTACTCCTACACCGATGCCGCAGAAGGCTATATGATCGCCACCCGCGAGGCGCTTTCTAAGGAAGAAGTGATCCAAACGGGCAAGATCCAAACCCTTGCACGCCCCATTACCGTCACCGTAAGAAAAGAGCCCGCAGAGGTGGTTGAGCTTGCAAAAAAAGTAATGGCAGCACCCGAAAATATGCGAGGAACCCTTGCCGCACAGTACGGATTTGAATCCTGGCGTCACGCCAATTCCACCGTGGGCCGCGCGAACAAGGCAGAAACCGAGGACCTTTCCCTGACCGCGATCTCCTTCGGCGAAATCGCTTTCTGCGCTTTCCCCTACGAAATGTTCGACACCAACGGCAAAGAGGTGCGGGACGGCTCCCCCTTCAAGACCACCTTCATTTGCTCCCTGGCAAACGGCTCCTACGGCTACATTGCTTCCGCGCTTGCCTTCCCTCACGGAACCTATGAGGTAAATGCCTGCCAGTACGTAGCGGGAACGGGTGAACAGCTTGCCGGCGCAATGCTTACCATGCTCGGCGAGTGTAAATCCGCCGTTTAACCGAGTAAATATATGAAAAGGCTGTTTGCTTTTCTTTGCCTTTGCGCAATGATTTTCCCCCTCGCCTCCTGCGCCGCCGACTCTCTTGAAACCGAAACGGTCAAGGAAGAGGCGGAGGTAAAAACCGTGGCGAAAGAAAAAAAGACGGGAGCCCTCTTTTACCCCGACTCCTTTGCCGTCGGTTACGCCCGCGCGGATATTACGGGAACCCCTCCCCACCCCTCGCAAAGCGGTGAATTAACCGGGGTGCACGACCCGCTGATGCTGACCTGCACCGCCGTCTGGGACGGAGAACAGGCGGCTCTTATCATGAGCGCCGACGTTCTGCAGATCAATCGCGACGTACATCTTCGCCTGTGTCGGATGGCAGAGGAAAAATTCGGAATCCCCGAGGAGCGCATCATCCTCAGTGCCACCCATACCCACACCGGTCTGACCGTGGGAAACGATTCTCCCGCAGGCGCTCGCTTTCTGACCAATTTTTACAAGGTGTTTCCCCAAGTCGTTGAGGAGGCACTGCGGGACCTGGACGAGGTAGAAGCGGCATACGCGGGAAAGGGCGAAGTAGAGGAGGGCGTGACCTTCGTCCGCCGCTATCTGATGCCCGACGGGACCTACAAGACCCACGGAGATGAAACTGCCGTGCGGCACGAGACCGATGCGGACCGCGAGCTGAGAACCGTCCGTTTTGATCGCAAAACGAAAAAGGACGTTCTGCTGGTAAATTATCAAACCCACCACGGCGGCGCGGGAAGCGTTTATCCCGGTTGTATTTCCGCAGACTGGGTCCACCCGTTCCGTAGCAGTGCGGAACAGGAATTCGACTGTCTCTTCTCCTACCAAAGCGGTGCGGAGGGCAACATCAATTTCGTATCCCCCATCCCGGGGGAGCGCAAATATCCCACCTTCGTCAAAGCCATCCCCGCCTTTATCACGGCGACCAAAGCTGCCCTTGAAACGGAGGAAAAAGCGGAGACGGGCAAGATCGTCTCTGCGAGCACCGTGGTCGTCGCCACCGTAAAAAAGGATACCCCCGAGCGTATCGCACGGGCACAGGAGATCTCCGGTGCGGAGAACGAGGAGAAAAAGACTTTTCTGGTAAAGCAATACGGCTTTCAATCCGAGCACGAAGCGGGAGCTGTTTTAAAGCGGAACAATCAGCTCGGCGAAACCGAGGACGTACCGCTGAATTGCATCGTCTTCGGCGACCTTGCCTTTGCCGCCTTTCCCTTCGAGCAGTTTGACACAAGCGGAAAGGAGGTTCGGGACGCCTCCCCCTACAAAATGACCTTCATTAACGGACTTTCCGGCGGTACCTACGGCTATATGCCTACCCTGGAAGCCTTCCCCCACGGCGGCTACGAGGTAGCTGTCTGTCCCTATACCCCCGGCTGTGCCGAAATGTTTACGGAAGCAATGCAAAAACTTTTGACCGAATGCAAGAATAAGGAGTGATTACAATGACAATTTTTACCGTTGGCTTTGGAAGAAAACAACTGACGGGGCCCCTGCCCATCAACACATGGAACAGCACCGCCGATACCTACCGCGACCCCCTTTATCTGACCTGCGTGGCTCTCTCCGACGGAGAAAGCACTGCGCTGATCATGAGTGCGGATGTTATGAAGATCGACGGAGGCGCCTTTGAGGAATGTGCCAAGCGCTTGAAGGAAAAGCTTGGGATCGAGAGAAAAAGCATTCTCATCAGTGCCATCCATTCCCATTATGCGCCCACCATCAGTCGCACCTGCCCCTGGGCAGAGAGCTTCTTTGCATCGGCTGTTGAGGTAGCAGAAAGCGCCATCGCCGATCTGGCTCCCGCCAAGGTGTTCGCGGGGAAGGGCCACACCGACTCTCTGACCTTCGTGCGCCGCTATTTGCTGGCAGACGGCACCTGGAAATTCAATCCGAGCGCCGCAGACAACCCCGTTGCCCACGAATCCGAGGCGGACAGCGAAATGCGCACCCTACGCTTTGTCCGCGAGGGAAAAAAGGATATTCTGATGGCAAACTATCAGACCCATTACCACGGCGGCGTCGGAAAAAACGTAATCACCGCCGACGTATTCGGAGATTTCAGAGCCCTTGCGGAAGAAGCGCTCGGCTGTGAGTTTATGTACTGCAGCGGTGCATCGGGCAATCTGAACTTCTTTTCCGTCATCCACGGCGAGAGAAAGCACCCCTCTATCGGTGCTGCGGCGGCGGAACTGCTTCGCACCGCAAAGGAATCCATTGCCTCGGAAACCGAAGTGAAAACGGGCAAGCTCGTGACCGCCACCTCCGTTTACAAGGGCAAAGTCCGCCACGATTCGGAGGAGCGCATCGCCCAGGCCAGACAGATCCGCGATGCAGGACGGGATACCCCGGAGGGTGCCGAGCTGGTGAAAAAATTCGGTTTCGTCAACAAGTACGAGCCCGGTGCCATTTTGGTCCGCAACAATTTGGGAGAAACGCTGGATCTGCACTTTTTCACCGTTGCCTTCGGCGACGTTGCCGTATCCGGCGTCCCCTTCGAGCAGTTTGATACCAACGCCCAAGAGGTACGCGCCGCTTCTCCCTTTAAAATGACCTTTACTCTGTCCATGACCAACGAATCCTTCGCCTACGTGCCCTCCGCCCTTGCAGACCACCACCGTTCCTACGAGGTGGCAACCTCCAAGTTCGTTCCCGGAAGCGGTACCGAATTTGCCGCGGAGCAGCTCCGTCTTCTGGGCGAATGCAAAAGCGCCTATTAAAGCAAAATAACCGTACAGACAGAAATAGAAAGAAAGGACTGTCTCCCATGAAAAGGCTTATTGCACTTCTCTGCCTTTTGGCGATCTGTCTGCCCCTGTGCGCTTGCTCCTCCTCCCTGGAGAGCACCGCCACCGTACCCGCAGAAAAGGCGACGGAAGAACAAAAGACCGAAAGCACCAAGAAGGAAAACGACGAGATCGTATATCCCAAGGATTGCTTTTCCGTCGGCTACGCCCGCGTGGATATCACACCCAAGGAGGTGCTTCCCATTTTTGAGGGCACCGGTGATTCTGCCCACGATCCTCTCCAGCTGACCGTCACCGCCCTTTGCGACGGAGAAAGTGCCGCGCTCTTGATCTCCGTGGACGTTCGGTCCATTCGCATCGGCATCGCGGAGGCCTGTCAGCGTCTTATCGAGCTGAGTGTAAAGGTGCCCGCGGATCGGGTGCTGATCAACGCCACCCATACCCATTCCGCTCCCGCTCCCGGCTTTGACGCGGAAAAGGAGACCCAATGGGTCAACAACGTTTTATACAAGCAGCTTATCGTCGCCGTAAAGGAGGCACTGCGTGATCTGACTCCCGCCGAGGCCTATACGGGCGTCTCCCATACCGACGGGATCACCTTCGTCCGCCGTTATCTGAAGGCAAACGGAAAATATCAGACCAACGCCTCCGCTGCGGACAACCCTGTCGCACACGAATCCGTTGCCGACAACGAAATGCGGGTGATCCGCTTTGAGCGCGAAGGGAAAAAGGACGTTCTGATGGTCAATTACCAGACCCACTACGGCGGAGCTCCCTCCCTCTACCCCAACCAATACTCCGCGGACTTCGTCCACACCTTCCGTCAGGCGGCAGAAACGGAGCTGGATTGCCTCTTTACCTACCACAGCGGCGCCTCCGGCAACCTGAACTTCAATTCTCCCATTTCCGGTGAAAAGAAATGCGCCAATTTCGTGGACGCCACCGAGGAGCTGATGCGAGCGGCAAAGGACGCCGTCGCCAAGGAAGAAAAGGCAGTGACCGACAAGCTCCGTTCCGCTTCCTCCAAATACGCCGCAAGCGTGATAAAAGAATCCGAGGAGCGTCTTACCCACGCGAAAGAGGTCAACTCCCTTCGAAGCGCAGGCAAGGACTTTCATTCCCTGCTGAACAAATACGGCTTTGCTTCCAAATACGAGGCAACCGCCGTGATCATGCGTGCGGGACTGGGTGAAAATCCGGAGATCCCCTTTACCGCCATTTCCTGCGGCGATCTTGCCTTTGTCTCCGCCCCTTACGAAATGTTTGATACCAACGGACAGGAGGTCAGAGCCGCATCCCCCTTTAAAACCACCTTTATCTGCTCTTTGACCAACGGCTCCTTCGGCTACGTGCCATCCGCTCTTGCCGTTCCCCACGGCTCCTACGAGGTGATCATCACCTACTTTGAATACGGAAGCGCAGAGAAATTCGTCGCCGAAATGGTACGACTGCTGGGCGAGTGTAAAAACGCAAACTGAATCAATACCGAAAACGGAAGATTTTTCTTCCGTTTTTCTTTTCGAATCGGTAAAAATTCACTAAATATTCACCCTTTTTCTTCTCTCTCTTGGTAACATATACATATACCTTCATATAAAAGGAGAAGTGTTTCGTGAAAAAGCTCATGGCGTTTCTTTGTCTTTTGGCGATCTGTCTGCCTCTTGCCGCTTGCGCAGACCCTTCCCCGGAGAGTACGGAAAACAAGCCAGCGGAAAAGCCGACGGAAGTAAAAAAGACACAAGCAGTTGAATCGGTCAAGGATTTTAATATAGAAACGGATCTGCCCGAGGGCTTTGCCGTAGGCTTTGGCAGAGTGGATATCTCCGGTCCCTTGCCCGTAGACGTATGGGAGGGCGAGGCAACCAAGGTCCGCGACCCCATCTACCTGACCTGCACCGCCGTTTCCGACGGTCAAAATGTTGCCCTGCTTATGGCGGCAGATACCCGCGGCATCAAGCTCTCCGCCTATGAGAGCGTTGCCAAAGCAATGAATAAGAAATACGGCATTCCCAGAGAAAACGTCCTCATCAACGTAACCCACTCCCACCACGCTCCCACCATCGGCTCCAACGCCCGTTGGCTGACGAATTTTCACAAGCTGGTCCCCGTGGCAGTGGAGGAAGCTCTGCGGGATCTGACGCCCGCCAAAGCGTATGCAGGCAAGGGCTACACCGAGAGTCTGACCTTCGTGCGCCGCTATCTGCTGGAGGACGGCAGCTATATGACCAACGCCAACGCCGCCGATAAGCCCGTGGCACATGAGACCGAGGCGGATAACGAGCTGCGCACCGTCCGCTTTGAGCGGGAGGGCAAAAAGGACGTTCTGATGGTCAACTACCAGACCCACTATATGGGCGGTATCAACAAAGCGGAGCTTTCCGCAGATATTTTCGGAGCCTTTCGCAAGAGCGTGGAAAAGGAGCTGGGCTGTCTTTTCGTTTATTACAGCGGCTCCTCGGGCAATCTGAATTGTAATTCCCCCATTGAAGGAGAACGGATCTATCACACCTTTGAGGAAGCTGCGGTGGAATTCACCCGCGCCGTCAAGACGGCACTGGAGAATGAAGCCGAAGTCGCCACAGGCAAGGTCGTTGCAAAAACCTCCGTCTATAAGGGAACCGTGCTCCACGACGATCCCGCCCTTGTAGAGAAAGCGAAGGAGATCGCCGACGCAGGCAGAGACACGGCTCAGGGAAAAGCCCTGATCGCCAAATACGGCTTTATCTCCAAGTATGCGGCAACTGCCGTGGTGACCCGCGCCAATATGGGCGAGACCCAAGATCTGAACTTTTTTGCCGTTTCCTTCGGCGACATTGCTTTCGCCACCGCACCCTACGAGCAGTTTGATACCAACGGCAGAGAGGTTCGCGACGCATCTCCCTTCCCCGTAACCTTTACGCTGTCCATCACCAACGAGTCCAACGGATACGTTCCCTCTGCCTACGCTTTCGGGCATTACAGCTACGAGGTAGCCATTTCTCGCTTCATTCCCGGGAGCGGAGAGGAATTTGCACGTGAGCAGGTTCGCCTGCTGGACGAATGTAAAGTAGCATCATAAAAAGGAGTTCATTATGAAAAAAATCGTTGCAATTTTCTGTCTTTTGGCGCTTTGTCTGCCCCTGTGTGCCTGTTCTTCCTCCTCTTTGGAAAGCGCCGAGCCAAAGCCCGCGCAGACCGCCACCGCAGACGAGAAAGAAACCAAAGCCCCCGCAAAGCTTGAAAAATTCGATATGGAAAAAGATCTGCCCGAGAACTTTTCCGTAGGCTTCGGCAGAGTAGATATTTCCGGTCCCCTGCCCGTAGGGATCTGGGAGGGCGAGGCGACCAAGGTCCGCGACCCCCTTTACCTGACCTGTATCGCCGTTTCCGACGGTGAAAACGTAGCGCTTCTGATGAGTGCCGACGCAATGGGAATTCAGCTTTCCGTTTACAACCAATGTGCAAAAAAAGTGATGCAGGAATATGGCATTCCCGCGGAGAATCTGCTCATCAACGTGACCCACTCCCATTCCGCGCCCAGCATCGGCTCCAACGACCGCTGGCTGAAAAGCTTTTATGAAAAATTCGACGACGCGGTAGAGCAGGCACTCCACGACCTTGCACCTGCAAAGGCTTACGCGGGCAAGGGCTACACCGACTCTCTGAACTTCGTGCGCCGCTATCTGATGCCCGACGGCTCCTGGGTTACCAATGCAGGCTCCACCGCCGTTGCCCACGAATCCGAGGCGGACAACGAGGTCCGTACCCTTCGCTTTGAGCGCGAGGGCAAAAAGGATATTCTGATGACCAACTACCAGTCCCACTATATGGGCGGCGCGGGTGAAGAAAATCTTTCCGCAGATATTTTCGGAGAATTCCGCAAGGAATCGGAAAAGGAGCTGGACGTGCTTTTCGTCTATTTCAGCGGCTCCAGCGGCAATCTGAACTTTAATTCCGCCATTCCCGGTGAGAGAAAGTACTTCAACTGGAATGAAGGTGCCAAGGAATTCGTCCGCGCCGTCAAGGTCGCTCTGGAGGGTGAAGCGGAGGTCGCCACAGGCAAGATCGTGGCAAAAGCCTCCGTCTACCAGGCAAAGGTCAAGCAGGACGATCCCGAGCGCATCAAACACGCCGAGGAGATCGCCGCCACCACCGACGAAAAGCTGAAAGCGGAAAAGATCCGCCTGTACGGCTTCCTTTCCAAATACGAGGCAAGTGCCGTGGTGACCCGCGCAAGCTTGGGACCCACCAAGGATCTTCACTTCTTTGCCGTCTCCTTCGGCGACGTCGCCTTTTCCACCGCTCCCTTCGAGCAGTTTGACACCAACGGGCAGGAGGTCAGAGCCGCATCCCCCTTCAAGATGACCTTTACGCTGTCCATGACCAACGAGTCCAACAACTACGTACCCTCCGCCCTGGCTGAGGAGCATTACAGCTACGAGGTTTCCACCTGCCGCTTTGAAAAGGGCAGCGGAACCGCCTTTGCAAACGAGCAAATCCGTCTTCTGGGCGAATGCAAAAGCGCCTATTAAAGCAAAATAACCGTATAAACAGAATAGAATGAAAGGACTGTCTTCCATGAAAAAGCTTATTGCACTTCTCTGCCTTTTGGCAATCTGTCTTCCCTTGTGCGCCTGCGCCTCCCCCTCCTTGAAAAACACCGAGGGAAAGCCCGCGCAGACCGCCACCGTCGAAGAACAGAAGCAGAACACCCCCGCTGTGAAAACCGAAAAATTCAAAATTCCCGAGGATCTGCCCGAGGGCTTTGCCGTAGGCTACGGCATCATTGATATTACGGGCAAGACCCCCATCTCTTACTTCGGCGGCATTGCCGACGGCGTTCACGATCCGCTGATGCTGACCTGCACCGCCGTTTCCGACGGTGAGACCGTGGCACTGATCATGACCGCGGACCTGAAGAAAATGCTGGACAACGTATCCGTCAAGTCCCTGGAGATCATTGAGAAGCAGTTCGGCATTCCCGCTTCCAACGTGATCCTCAGCTGTACCCACTCCCATTCCGCACCCGACGCAGGCTCCTCTGCCGAGGGCAATCCCCAGTGGATGCAACAATATTACAAGCAGCTTCCTCTGGCAGTCGATGCCGCTCTGAGGGATCTGGACGTAGTGGAAAAGGCATACGCGGGTACGGCAAATACCGAGCATCCCATCGGCTTCGTTCGCCGTTATCTGCTGGCAGACGGCACCTATAAAATGAACCCCTCTACCTCCGACAATCCCGTGTCACACGAATCCGTTGCCGATCCCGAGCTGAGAACCATCCGCTTCGACCGCAAGAACAAAAAGGACGTTCTTCTGGTCAACTTCCAGACCCACTACGGCGGAGCAACCAGCACCTACCCCAGAAAGCTTTCCGCCGACTTCGTTCACCCCTTCCGTCAGGAGGCACAGAAAGCGTACGACTGTCTGTTTGCTTATTACAGCGGCGCCTCCGGCAACATCAACTTTAATTCCGCCATCCCCGGTGAGCGTTACTACGAAACCTGGCTGGATGCCATCGACGGCTTTATGGAAACCACCGACGCCGCTTTGAAGGCAGAGGAGGAGATCAGTCTGGGCAAGATCCAAACCGCAAGAAGCACGGTTGCCGCCACCGTCCGCCACGATCCCGAGGAACGGGTCAAGCAGGCGCAGGAGATCGCTGATGCCGGCTACGACGAGACCGAGGCAGGACGTGCTCTGATGGAAAAATACGGCTTTGACGGCTATTACGACGCTTCCTTTACCGTCACCCGCTCCAAGCTGGGAGAAAGCATGGACGTTGCACTGAACGCCATTGCCTTCGGCGACGTTGCCTTTACCGGCTATCCCTATGAAATGTTCCACGAAAACGGCAAGGAGGTCAGAGACGCCTCCCCCTATAAAATGACCTTTATCTGTTCTCTGTCTCTGGGAGCCTTCGGTTATATTCCCTCCGCACTGGGCTATTCCCACGGCGGCTACGAAACCTACAACTGCCGCTTCGTCGGAGGTACCGGTGAACAACTGGCGCAGGAATCCGTCCGTCTTCTGAACGAATGTAAAAGTGCAGGAGGATCCAAATGAATTATTGGACGCAAAGCAGTAAAAACATTTACGTCGCCGCACACCGCGGCTGGAGCAAAAAATACCCCGAAAACACCATGCTCGCCTTCCGCAAGGCACTGGAGCTGGGCGTGGATCAACTGGAGACCGACGTACGCATTACCCGTGACGGAGAACTGGTTCTGATCCACGACGCCACGGTGGACCGCACCACAAGCGGCAGCGGCAAGGTGTGCGATATGACGCTTGCCGAGCTGCAGGAACTGGATGCCGGCTCTTGGAAGGATCCCGCCTTCGCAGGGGAAAGGATCCCCAAATTTACGGATCTGCTGGAGCTTGTAAAGGACCACCCCACCATCACGCTGGACATCGAATTGAAGGAATATCCCGTGGACGGCATCCCCCCCATCAAGCTGCACGCCGAGGTGAAGGAACACCCCGTTGACGGTTCGGATGAGACCGCCTTTACCATTTGCGACCGCATCTTGAAAACCATCGACGACTACGGCTTTACCGACAGAGTCGTCATCAACACCTGGAGCGGAAGGCTCCACGAATACATTTATGAAAAATACGGAAACAAGTACCGTCTGCATCTGTATTTCCCCTCTCCCCTGATGGGAAAAATGACTCTGGAGCCCTATTCCTTCGGCTATTGCTGCTGTATGTTCGCCTCTGACGGACAGCCCGGCGACCGACGGGTCGCCACCCGCGAGGAATGTGCCGAAATGCTGGCAAAGGGCATTCGCCCCTGGGCGGGTACCGCGGTAAAAACTCCCGAAATGGTGGACGTTGCCATAGCCTCGGCAGTAGAGCTGATCACCTGCGACGATCCTGAGCTGATCCTGAATTGTCTGCGGGAAAGAGGCTACCACAAATAGTTTTTCAATAAGGAGACCACGCTTTTATGAAGAAGTTCATTGTCATTCTTTGTTTGCTGTCCCTGTGTCTTCCCCTGTGTGCCTGTTCTTCCGCCTCTCTGGAACCGGAAGCACCCGCAAAAAAAGAGGAGACGGCGGAAAAGACACAACAGAAAGACAAGGGACCCCTCACCTATCCCAAGGGCGTTTTTTCCGTGGGCTACGGCATCGGTGATATCACCTGTACCACGCCCCTGCCTATCTATAACGGCATCGCGCATCAGATCCACGACCCGCTGATGCTTACCGTCACCGCCTTTTGCGACGGACAGGATAACGTCGCTTTGGTTATGAGTGCCGACCTGAAGGGAATGCACCGTCCCGTCTTCGAGCGGACTGCTTCCATTATCGAAACGAAATTCCACATTCCCAGAGAAAATATCATTCTCAGCTGTACCCATACCCATTCTGCACCCACCGTCGGTGAAACCAATGCGGAGGTCATGCGCTGGGCGCCCATTTATTACCAAACCTTCCCCGCCATCGTGGAGGAGGCGCTCCGCGATCTTGATCCCGTGGAAGCTGCCTACGGCGGCAAGTCTCAGGCAGAGAGTATTTCCTTCGTGCGCCGCTATCTGCTGGAGGACGGCACCTATAAGATGAACCCCTCCGCCGCCGATAAGCCCGTGGAGCACGAATCCGTTGCCGACAACGAGCTGAGAACCGTCCGCTTTGACCGCAAGAACAAGAAGGACGTTCTCATGGTCAACTACCAGACCCACTACGGCGGCGCTACCTCCAAATATCCCGAAAAGATCTCCGCAGACTTTATCGCCCCCTTCCGCAAGCAAGCCGAAGCGAAATGGGACTGTCTGTTCGCCTATCAGAGCGGTGCAGGCGGAGACGTGAATTTTAATTCGCTCATCCCCGGTGAAAAAATCTACGCAAATTACGAGATCGCCGTGGAAAAGGGCTTTATACCCGCCACCGAACGGGCACTGGCAAATGAAGAAAAACTGGAGCTGGGCACCATCCGCGGCGCCGAAGGATTTTCTACCGCCACCGTCAAGAAGGACGATGCACAGCGCGTTGCCCACGCGCGCAAGGTCCACGCACTGGAGGACGGAGAGCAAAAAACGCAACTGATGAAGGAATACGGCTTTTCCACCAAGTACGAGCCGGGTATGGTGATCAAACGCAATGCCGAAATGGGCGATACGGAGGACGTTCCTCTGAGCTGTATCACCTTCGGTGACCTTGCCTTTGCCGCCTTCCCCTACGAAATGTTCCACGAAAACGGAAAGCAGGTGCGGGACGCCTCGCCCTACAAGATGACCTTTATCAACTCCATCGCCGGCGGCAGCTACGGCTACATTCCTACCAAAGAGGCATTCCCCCACGGCGGTTATGAAGTTGGCGTCTGCCGCTATACCGAGGGCTGCGGTGAACAATTTGCGGCATTTATGCTGGACCTTTTAAATCAATGTAAAAATCCCGCGTAGAAACAGAAACGGAAGTTTTCGGACTTCCGTTTTTTTGTTTTTTTTACCGAATGTTCATTGCTTTCCTTTCATTTTTTTGTTACAATAAGAAAAAATTCCCTCAACAAGGAGGTTTACAATGAAACGAATTCTGGCACTTGCTTTGGCACTTTTCACCTTGCTTCCGCTGTGTGCCTGCACTTCCGGTTCTCTGGAAAGCACGGCTCCCGCAGAAAATGCAAAGACCGCAGAGCAGAAGAAAACGGCTGAAAAAGCACCTGAAAAGACCGAGCTTGAAAAATTTGATATGGAAAAGGATCTGCCCGAGGGTTATGCGGTAGGCTACGGCATCGCCGACGTAACGGGTACGGTCTTCCCGCTCTCCTACTACGGGGGAAGTGCAGTGGGCGCATCGGATCCTTTGATGCTGACCTGCGTGGCAATGTCCGACGGCGAAAACGTTGCTCTGGTCATGACCATAGATCTGAAGAAGATGTACGCTAAGGTATTCAACCAGTCTCTGAGCATCATTGAGAAGAACTTCGGCATCCCCGCGGAAAACGTGATCATCAGCTCCACCCACTCCCATTCCGCTCCCGATGCGGGTGAGGACGTTCCCGGCAACATTCAGTGGGTACAACAGTACTACAAAAAGCTTTACGCGGCAGTAAACGAAGCGCTCCACGATCTGGATCCGGTGGAACACGTCTTTACCGGCAAGGCAAACGAGGAGCACCCCATCGGCTACGTACGCCGCTACTATATGGCAGACGGTTCCTTTAAGACCATTGCCTCCTCCAATCCCTGCAAGGATTTCGTTGCTCACGAATCCGTTGCCGACCCCGAATTCCGCACCATTCGCTTTGACCGCAAGAACAAGAAGGACGTTCTCATGGTCAACTTCCAGACCCACTACGGCGGCCAGGTTCCCGCCAATATGCTTTCCGCGGACTTTGTCCACCCCTTCCGCAAGCAAGCACAGGAAGAATGGGATTGCCTCTTCGCTTATTACAGCGGTGCAGGCGGAAACATTAATTTCAAATCCGAAATTCCCGGAGAGCGTTACTACGAGGAGCCCTCGGATGCCATTGCAGAATTTATGGGAAGCACCCAACGGGCAATGGATGCAGAGGAGGAAGCAGCCCTCGGCAAGGTGTCCTGCGCACGCAGTATGTATCCCGGCAAGGTCCGCCACGATCCCGAGGAACGGGTCAAGCAAGCGCAGGAGGTAGTATCTGCAGGATACGAAACCGAAAAGGGTATTTCTCTGATGGCGCAGTACGGCTTTGACAGCCATTTTGAGCCCGCCTTTATCGTAACCCGCTCCAGGCTGGGCGAGACCCTTGATATTCCTATGACCGCAGTTTCCTTCGGTGAGATCGCCTTCACCGGCCACCCCTACGAAATGTTCCACGAAAACGGTAAGGAGGTTCGCGACGGTTCTCCCTTCAAAACCACCTTTATCTGTTCCCTCTCCGGTGATGCTCTGGGGTATATCCCTTCCGCACTGGGATATTCCAACGGTGGCTACGAAACCTTCAACTGCCGCTTTGCCGCAGGAACGGGCGAGGAGCTGGCGCAGGAAGCAATTCGGCTTCTGAACCAGTGCAAAAACGCAGCCTGATCCAAAAATCCCAAACGGAAGTCTTCGGACTTCCGTTTCTTTTGTAAAAATTAACTGAATATTCATTGTATTTTTCGCGTTTTTTGGTAAAATGAGATCAGAAACGACCTAGGAGGTTTGCTATGAAAAAAATCCTTGCACTCATTCTTGCGCTGGTCACAGTTTTTTCCCTGTGTGCCTGCTCTTCCGATCCTTTGGAAAGCACAGCTCCCGCAGAAAACACAAAGACGGCTGAGCAGAAAAAGACGGAAAGTGCCGAGCCCGTGAGAAAAGCTGAAAAATTCAAGGTCCCCGACGATCTTCCCGAGGGCTTTGCCGTAGGCTACTCCATTATTGATATTTCCACCGTCCCCCTGCCTATGTACGACGCTACCGCCCAAACCATCCACGATCCCCTGATGCTGACCTGCACCGCCATTTCCGACGGAGAAAACGTTGCCCTGATTATGTCCGCAGATCTCAAGGGTATGAAGCGTAACGTAGCGGAAAGCTCTATGAAGATCATTGAGAACCGTTTTGGCATTCCCGGCAAAAACGTGATGTTCAACTGCACCCATACCCACTCCGCTCCCACCGTAGGCGGCAATTCTGCCGAGCTTGCCCGCTGGGAGACCAAGTACTATAAGCAGCTGCCTATTCTGGTTTCCGAGGCGCTTCACGATCTGGATCCGGTGGAAAACGCCTACATCGGCAAAGGAATTGCCGAGGGCATCTCCTTCGTCCGCCGATATCATCTTGCCGACGGCGGCTTTAGAACCAACGCATCGGCATCCAAAAATCCCGTCGCTCACGAATCCGTGGCGGATCCCGAGCTGAGAACCATTCGCTTTGACCGCAAGAACAAGAAGGACGTTCTCATGGTCAACTATCAGACCCACTACGGCGGAGCAACCGGTCTCTATCCCGAGCAGCTCTCCGCTGACTTTATCCTCCCTTTCCGTGAGCAGGCGGAGAAAAAGTACGACTGTCTGTTCACCTACCAGAGCGGTGCAGGCGGAAACATCAACTTTAATTCTTCTATCCCCGGAGAAGACCCCTACCCCACCTTCCTGGACGCCATCCCCGCCTTTATGGAAGCAACCGACGAAGCTCTGGCGGCTGAGGAGCTTGCACAGCTTGGCACCATCCGCTCCGCGGAAAGCATTTACACCGCCACCGTCAGAAAGGACTCTCCCGAGCGTGTACAGCAGGCACTGGAATGTCAGGCGGCAGGATGGGAATCCGAGCTGGGGATCTCTTTGATGCAAAAGTACAACTTCGAAACCAAGTACGACGCGTCTCACACCATTTCCCGCAACCGTGAAAAGGGCGATACCGAGGACGTGAACTTTTCCGCCATCGCCTTCGGCGACATTGCCTTCACCGCTTTCCCCTACGAAATGTTCGACACCAACGGAAAAGAGGTCAGAGACGGTTCTCCCTACAAGATGACCTTTATCTGCTCCCTCACCAACGGTTCTATGGGCTATATGCCCTCTGCCCTCGCCTTCACCAACGGCAGCTACGAGGTGCTCAGCTGTCCCTACGTGGCAGGCTGCGGCGAAGAATTCGCCCAAGAAATGCTCCGCCTGCTGAACGTCTGCAAAAATCAAGCTTAAATCCCCAAAAAAACGGAAGCGACGCTTCCGTTTTTTTCTTTATGAAAGCTTATTTGTAAAATTAACCGAATATTCATTGCTTTTTTTCTCTGCTTTTAGTAAAATGTTCACAGAGTCCCTATCATATGAAAGGAAGTTGGTTCCAATGAAAAAAATTTTCGTACTGTTTCTTGCACTGACGATGATCCTGCCTCTTTGCGCTTGCTCCTCGTCTCTTGATCCTGCGGCAACGAAAGCCGAGGAAGCAAAAACCGAGGAAAAGGCCCCGGAAAAAGCACCCGCAGCAGAGGATAATAAGCCCGATCAGTTCAATATTTCCGAGGATCTGCCCGAGGGCTTTGCCGTAGGCTACGCCATCGGCGATATTACCTCCACCCCCATCTCTATGTATAACGCAACCGCGGAAAGCGTGCACGACCCCTTGCAGCTGACCTGTATTGCCATCTCCGACGGAGAAGGAAACGTGGCTCTTGTTATGACCGCGGATCTCAAGGGGCTAAATCGTGACGTCTTCGAGCGCTCCACCGATATCATCCAAAAGAATTTCGGCATTCCTGCGGAAAACGTGATGATCAGCGCCACCCACACCCATTCCGCACCCACCGTGAACGCCGGCTCAGACACCAATATGACCCGTTTTCGTTCCAAGTACTACCAGCAGCTTCCCATCATCGTAGAGGAAGCCCTGCGGGATCTGGACGAGATCGAATCCTGCTACACCGGTAAGGGCACCGCAAAAAGCATTGCCTTCGTGCGCCGCTATCTGCAGCCCGACGGAAGCTACATCACCCACGGAAACAAGTCCTCCGTCAAGCACGAGACCGATGCAGATCCCGAGCTGAGAACCATCCGCTTTGACCGCAAGAACAAAAAAGACGTTTTGATGGTCAACTACCAGACCCACTACGGCGGAGCAACCGGTATGTATCCCGCACAGCTCTCCGCAGACTTCGTCGCTCCCTTCCGCGATGCCGCCGAGAAGGAACTGGATTGTCTCTTTGCTTATTACAGCGGCGCAGGCGGTAACATCAACTTCAACTCTCCCATTCCCGGGGAAAAGATCTACGCAACCTTCCTGGATGCCATTCCCGAATTTATGCGCGCTACCAATATGGCACTCGATGCCGAAAAAGAGGCGCAGGTCGGTACCATCCGTTCCGCCTTTGCTTGGCACACCCAGGCGATCCGCAAGGATCCCCCCGAGAGAGTGGCGCAGGCAAAAGAGGTGGTTGACGCAGGCAGAGAGACCACCGAAGGAAAGACACTGATCGGAAAATACGGTTTCCTCAACAAATACGAGCCCACCTCCATCGTAGCGCGTAACACCACCTACGGCGCCACCGAGGACGTTCCTCTGTCTGCCATTGCCTTCGGAGACATTGCCTTTACCGCATTCCCCTACGAAATGTTCGATACCAACGGCAAGGAGTGCCGCGACGCTTCTCCCTACGATATGACCTTCGTGCTTTCCCTGGCAGGCGGCGGTTACGGCTACATTCCCTCTGCATTTGCTTATCCCCACGGCGGCTACGAGGTATCCATCTGCCGCTTCACCGAGGGATGCGGCGAAGCCTTCGTTGCAACCATGCTGAACCTTTTGAACCAGTGCAAAGCGGGTGCATAAGCCCGATCCTTGAAACGGAAGCCTGACGGCTTCCGTTTTTTTATAAAAAAGCGAGAAGCTCCTCTCTTTTTCTGTAAAAATTAACTGAATATTCATTACTTTTCTCTCTGTTTTTGGTAAAATGGTGAAAAGGGTGTACCTATATATTATCACCCAAAGAATGAAAGGACTGCTCTTATGAAAAAAATCGTCGCCATCCTTTGCTTGCTTGCAGTCGTGCTGCCCCTGTGCGCCTGCGCTTCCCCTTCCCTGGAAAGCGAACAAATTAAGCCTGCACAGGAAACCAAGCCCGCTTCAGAGAAGAAGACCGAAGCTACTCCGAAAAATGAAAAATTCAAGGTTCCCGACGATCTGCCCGAGGGCTTCACCGTAGGCTTTGGCAGAGGGGATATCTCTATGACTCCCCTGCCCATTTACGAGGGAACCGCAGAGACCATACACGACCCCATTATGCTGACCTGCACCGCCGTTTCCGACGGTGAAAACGTGGCACTTCTCATGTCTGCCGACCTGAAGAGCATTCAGCGCGGTCTGACCGTTCAGACCAGAAATAAGATCACGAAGGATTTCGGCATTCCCGGAGAGTTTGTGATCATCAACACCACCCACTCCCATAACGCCCACACCGCAGGCGGCACCACCGCCGAATTGACCCGCTGGACAAAGATTTGGTACGAGCAGGTCAAGATCGTGGTGGGAGAAGCGCTCCGTGACCTTGCCCCCGCGGAAGCCTACATCGGCGTTTCTCATACCGAGGGCATCACCTTCGTTCGCCGTTACCTTTTGGCAAACGGCAAATACCAGACCAACCCCTCCGCCTCCAACAATCCCGTTGCCCACGAATCCGAGGCAGACAACGAGCTTCGCACCCTCAGATTTAAGCGCGAGGGCAAGAAGGACGTTCTTCTGGTCAACTACCAGACCCACTACGGCGGAGCAACCGGTATGTATCCCAATCAGCTTTCCGCAGACTTTATCGCTCCCTTCCGCGAGACCGCCGAGAAGGAGCTGGACTGCCATTT
This sequence comes from Oscillospiraceae bacterium, assembly GCA_015065325.1. GTDB lineage: Bacteria > Bacillota > Clostridia > Oscillospirales > SIG627 > RGIG5579. The sequence goes on from SVQO01000002.1 coordinate 157,077, forward strand.
CGCTTACCACTCCGGCGCCTCCGGCAACCTGAACTTTAACTCCCTGATCCCCGGTGAGAGAAAATACCCCACCTTTATTGAAGCCATCGACGGCTTTATGATCGCCACCCACGACGCCCTTTCCAAGGAAGAAAAGGCAAATACCGGCAAAATCGTTGCCATTGAGGGAAACTACACCGCCACCGTATTCCACGACTCCCCCGAGATCGTTGAGATCGCAAAGAAGATCGACAAGCTCGGCTCCGAAACTACCGAGGGTACCGCTCTGCGCAATCAGCACGGTCTGGGCTCCAAGCGTCACATCAACGCCATCATCACCCGTGCAGGAATGGATGCGACCCAGGACATTCCTCTTTGCGCCGTCACTTTCGGAGATATCGCCTTCACCGCATTCCCCTACGAAATGTTCGATAAGAACGGCAAGGATTGCCGCGAAGCTTCCCCCTTCAAGATGACCTTTATCTGCTCTCTTGCCAACGGTTCCAACGGTTACATCCCCACCACCGAAGCCTTCCCCCACGGCTCTTACGAAGTTGTAGTATGCCGCTACGTGCAGGGTACCGGCGAGGGTCTTGCGGATAAGATGGTCGAGATCCTGAACAGTTGCAAAGCCGCCGCTTAAAGAGCACAAAAGGATTTTACAATGAAAAAACCGATCACTCTCTTTTGTCTGATTGCGCTGCTTTTTCCTCTGTGCGCCTGCGGCGCCACGCTGGAGCCCCCCGCTCCCGTAAGTGAGGAGAAGGCAACGGAGCAAGCAGCACCGATCAAAAAGCCCTCCTCCGACGACGAGGAGGAAAAGATCGAATATCCCAAGGATTGCTTTTCCGTAGGCTACTCCATCGCAGATATTTCTATGACCCCTCTGCCGATTTACGAGGGCACTGCGGAAAGCATCCACGATCCCATTCAGCTGACCTGCACCGCCGTTTGCGACGGTGAAAACGTGGCACTCCTTATGTCTGCCGACCTGAAGGGCATCAACGTCAAGCTGGCAAACAGCTCCAGAGAACTGCTTGAAAAAGAGTTCGAGATCCCTTACGAGAATATTATCATCAATACCACCCATACCCACAACGCCCATACCGCAGGCGGAAACAGTGCAGACGAAACGCGCTGGACGAAGCTGTGGTACGAGCAGTTGAAGTTCGTGGCGGAGGACGCTCTGCGCGACCTTGCCCCCGCAGAAGCCTACGCAGGCGTTTCTCACACCTCAGGTCTCACCTTCGTCAGAAGATATCGGTTAAAGGACGGCACCTACAAGACCAACGCCGGTGCAACCTCCGGCGTTGTGGCGCACGAATCCGTTGCCGACAACGAGCTGAGAACCCTTCGCTTTGTCCGTGAGGGGAAAAGAGACGTTTTGATGGTCAACTACCAGACCCACTACGGCGGGGCTACCGGTATGTACAAAAATCAACTTTCCGCAGACTTTATCACCCCCTTCCGCGATACTGCCGAGAAGGAGCTTGGTTGCTACTTCGTTTATCACAGCGGCGCCAGCGGAAACCTGAATTTTAATTCTCCCATTCCCGGTGAAAAAAAGTATCCCGATTTCATCAAAGCCATCGACGGCTTTATGATCGCCACCCGTGACGCTCTTTCCAAGGAAAAAAAGATAAACACCGGAAAGATCGTTGCCGCCGAGGACAAGTACGTTGCCACCGTCCTTCACGATTCCGAGCAGCGTGTGAAGCAGGCAAAGGAGGTCCAGGCGGCGGGCTCCGAGTCCCCCCATGGACAAGCCCTGATCCAAAAATACGGCTTTGAATCCAAAAGAGAGGTTAACGCCATCGTCACCCGCGACAGACTGAGCGAGACCAACGATATCTACCTTTCCTGCATCACCTTCGGTGATATTGCCTTCACTGCCTTTCCCTACGAAATGTTTGATAAAAACGGCAAGGATTGCCGCGAAGCTTCCCCCTACAAGATGACCTTTATCTGCTCTCTTACCAACGGCGGTCACGGCTACATTCCCACCACCGAAGCCTTCCCGCACGGCGGCTACGAGGTTTACGTAACCCGCTACGTGCAGGGCACCGGCGAGGCCTTGGTGAATACGATGCTCACCCTCTTAAACGACTGTAAAAACAAAGCATAATAAGGAGTAATCCCCCATGAAAAAAATCATTGCGATCCTCTGTCTTCTGACAATGATCCTTCCCCTGTGTGCCTGCGCTTCCGAAGGTCTTTCCGAGCAAACAGCCCCCGCACCGACCAAAACCGAAGCTGCAGACAAGCAGGATAAGTCTGAGACGAAAAAAGGAAAGATCGACTATCCCGACGCCTTTGCCGTCGGCTTTTCCCGCGTGGATATCACCCCCGCGACTCCCATCCCCATTTACAATACCACCGCTACCAGCGTACACGATCCCCTGTGGCTGACCTGTACCGCTATCTGGGACGGAAAAGCTGCGGCACTGATCTTTTCCGTAGATTCCTGGTTCGTAGGAAAATCTACCGCAGACACCGCTTTTAAACGGCTGGAAAAGGAATTCGGTATTCCCTCGGAAAACGTAATCCTCAATTCCACCCACGCCCATTCCGCGCCCTCCGTTACCTCCAGCGAAAAGCCCGAAATCATTCGCTATTTCCCCAAGTTTTACAATCAGATCGTCGTAGCAGCCGACGAAGCGCTTCGCGATCTTGACGTGGTAGAAAAAACCTATACGGGAAAAAGCTACACCGAGGGCATTACCTTCGTACGCCGCTATCTGATGGCAGACGGTTCCTACAAGGGAATCGCCTCCTCCAATCCTTGCACGGATTTCGTCGCTCACGAAACCGAAGCAGACAATGAAATGCGTACCATCCGCTTTGACCGTAAGAACAAAAAGGACGTTCTGATGCTGAACCATCAGACCCACTACGGCGGAGCCACCGGGCTTTATCCCGACCAGATCTCCGCAGACTTTATCACTCCTCTCCGCGAGACAGTGGAAAAGGAGCTGGACTGCCTCTTTGCTTACCAGTACGGTGCATCGGGCAATTTGAATTTCATTTCTTTCATCGAGGGCGAAAGAAAATATCCCACCTATCTGGAGGCAGTCCCCGCACTTGCAGAAGACGTAAAGAATGCAGTCAATGCCGAGAAGGAAGTGACTGTCGGAGAAATTCGCTCCATGGAAACCACCGTGACCGCCACGGTGATCAAAGACAGTGAGGAACGGATCCGTCAGGCGCAGGAAATTGTAGATGCTCCCAACGAAGCGCTGCAAGGTCAGCTTTGCGCCAAATACGGCTTTGAAGCCAAAAACGAAGCAAGTGCCGTGCTCAGACGCGTCAGAAGCGGCGAAAGTCAAGATCTGCCCCTGTCCGTGATCACCTTTGGCGACATTTGCTTTGCCGCTTTTCCCTACGAAATGTTCGACACCAGCGGAAAGCAGGTAAGAGACGCCTCGCCCTATGAAACCACCTTTATCTGTTCTCTTACCAACGGCGAATTCGGTTACCTTCCCACCACCGAAGCCTTCCCCCACGGATGCTACGAGGTTTACGTGACCCGCTACGTGCAGGGCACCGCCGAGCTTTGCGTAGCAGAGTCTCTGCGTCTTTTAAACGAGTGCAAGAACGCAGCCTGATCACAGTTACCGCGGCGAGATCGTCCTTACGGGCTTCCCCGCGCTCGCCCTTTGAGCCTTTGTCAACCCGCATAAAAAGGAGTTTACTATGAAAAAAATCATTGCTTTGATCGCGCTGATCGCGCTTTGTCTTCCACTTTGTGCCTGCGCCTCCACAAGCCTTGAGGAGCAAAGCGCAAAAACCCAAACCAAGGAAGAAGTAAAAACCAAAGCCGAAAAAGAAGAAACCAAGGAAGAAGCAAAAAAGGACGAACCCTTCGTCTTCGACCCTCCCAAGGATTGCTTTTCCGTAGGATATTCCCGCGTGGATATCACTCCTGCAGTACCCATTCACACCTATGACGGTGCCATTGCCCACAAGATCCACGATCCGATCCAGATGACCTGCGTGGCAATGTGCGACGGAGCAAACGTATTTTTGCTTTACACCCTTGATCTGCGCGGCATTCCCACCAGCTTTGCCAAGTATTCCGCAGAGAAACTTGAAAAGGAATTCGGAATTCCTTCCTCCAACGTTTTCCTGAATTGCAGTCACACCCACACCTCTCCCGATACCACCGAGGAGCCTGACGTGCTCAAATGGAGACAGCTTTTCCTCCAGCAGCTCCCCGTGGCCGCAGAGGAAGCGCTCCGTGATCTGACCCCCGCAAAGGCATACGGCGGCACTTCCCATACTGAAGGTATTACCTTCGTGCGCCGCTATCTTCTGGCAGACGGAACCTATAAGTGCAACCCCGGCTCGGGATCCAACGTTGTTGCCCACGAATCCGAGGCAGATACCGAAATGCGCGTGGTCCGCTTCCGGCGCGAGGGCAAAAAGGACGTTCTGATGGTCAACTACCAGACCCACTACGGCTCCGTCGGTTCCCTCTATCCCGATTCCGTTTCCGCGGATTTCGTTCACTGGCTCCGCGAGGACGTTGAGAAGGAGATGGATTGCCACTTTGCCTACGTTCAGGGCGCGGCAGGAAATCTGAACTTCCAATCCGTCATTCCCGGTGAAAGAAAGTATCCCACCTTCGTAGACGCCATTCCCGCTCTGGTAGAAGATATTCAGAATGCAGTCGCCGCTGAAAGCGAGCTTGCCACCGGTACCATTCACGGCGATATGTCCGACTATGAAGGAAAGTCTTGGGACTATGAAACCAATACCATTACCGGCTCCCGCGATATCTATCTGCGCGCCGTTGGCTTTGGTGATCTGGGCTTTGTCGGTGCTCCTTACGAAATGTTCGATATTACCGGTCAGCAGATCCGCGCCGCTTCTCCCTATAAAATGACCTTTATCTCCGCTTATACCGGCGGCAGAAACGGCTACGTTCCTCACGCCGAGGGCTACGAACACGGCGCTTACGAGGCTCAGTGGGGCTGTATGGTAGCTCCCGGCAGCGGTGAAGAGTTTGCCGCCGAGCTCCTCCGTTTGCTTGGCGAATGTAAAGCCAAGGGTTAATTTTCCGGCTTCCTCTCGGACCCTTTGTACAAAGGGTCCGAATTCCTATCTAAACCAAAACCGGGCGTATGAACCCCTCCCGCCGAGGGGTTTCTCTCCCAACCTTCTTTTCAACAAAGCATGAGAAAGGACAGCCTTATGAAACGAATTCTCTTACTCCTTTTAATCGTAGCACTGCTTCTTCCCCTATGCGCCTGCGCAGGGAACTCCCTTACGGAATCAAACCCGACACCGCAAAAGGAAACCTCCGAGAAAACCAAGCCTGAGGAAACCAAGCCCGAGCAGAAGGAAGAACCCCTTCCCACGGGAGACCCCGTTTATCCCGATGGCTTTTCCGTCGGCTATAACCGCCAGAGCATCGCTCCCGAGGTCTTCCCCATTCCCACCTATACCCAGTTTAATCACGTGGGGCTCAGCAACCACGATCCCGTACAGCTGACCTGCACCGCCTTTTGCGACGGAACCACCGCCTTTCTTCTGATCTCTCTGGATATGCGCGGGATGGATGCAGGCATTATCGAATATTCCTGCAGGCTCATTGAAGACGCCGTCGGCATCCCCGCCGAACGGGTAATGATCAACTGCACGCATACCCATTCCGCCCCCGACAACGTCAGATTCGGTCAGGGCGACGCTATGAAGGCTTGGCAGCAGCTTTACTATAAGAGGCTGGTTCGCGCCGTGACCCTTGCCATGCACGATCTGACCCCTGCCGAAGCCTATATCGGCACCGCACACACCGACGGCGTCACCTTTTCCCGCCGCTATCTGATGGACGACGGAACCTACCTGACCAATCCCGGAGGGAAGGCAGGCATCCCCGTTGCCTACGAAACGCAGGCAGATACGGAGCTTCGCACCGCCCGTTTCGTACGCGAAGGAAAAAAGGACGTGTTGCTTTGCAACTATCAGACCCACTACCACGGCTCCTTCTCCGATTCCGTCTCCGCCGACTGGGTCCACGTGATCCGCGAGTACGTAGAAAAGGAAATGGACGTGCATTTTGCCTACCAAAGCGGAGCCTCCGCCAATCTGAACTTTAAATCCGCCCTGGGAGACCGAAAATACAAGAATTTGGAAGATGCCTCTACCGCCATTGCAAAAACCGTTATCGAAGCCACCAAGAACGAGGAAAAGGCAAATCTCACCTCCCTCCAATACGAAACCTCTCTGTTCGACGGCAGACCCAAGAGCGGAGGCACGAAACAGGTGAACTTTTCCGCTTTCACCATCGGCGACATCGGCTTCGTTGCCGCACCTTACGAAATGTTTGATACCAACGGGCAGGAGGTCCGCGCCGCTTCCCCCTGCAAAATGACCTTTGTCTGTACCTTGACCAACGGCGGCTTCGGCTACGTTCCTGCCATCTACGCTTACCCCCACGGTGCCTACGAGGTAGAGGTCAGCCAATGGAGGGAAGGCTGTGGCGAAGAATTTGCACAGGAAATGGTGCGCCTGCTTAACGTTTGCAAAGAAAAAGAATAATACTCTCTCAGTTTGAATTTTCTTTGCTTCCTTTCTTTTGAAAAAGAAAGGAAGAGAAAGGACAGCCTATGAAACGAATTCTCTTGCTGCTTTTGACTCTTGCAATGCTCCTTCCCCTTGTCGCCTGCTCCTCGGAGTCCCTTTCCGAGCAACAACCCGCAGAGAAAAAAACAACGGCCAAGGAAGAAGAAAGCAAAGCCGAAACGAAAGATCCCCTTGAGGAGGAAGAACCTCTTCCCACAGGCAAGCCCGTCTATCCCGATGGCTTCTCCGTGGGCTACAACCGTCAGGATATTTCCCCCACGGAGTTCCCCATCGTATCCTACGCACAGTTTGATCGGACGGCAACGAGCATCCACGACCCCATTCAGCTGACCGTCACCGCCCTTTGCGACGGAGAGAACGTTGCCTTGCTTTGCAGTGTGGATATGCGGGGCGTGCCCGACAGCTTTGCAAGCTACTGCGCGACGCTGGTGGAACGGGAAACGGGAATTTCCAAGGAATTTTTCTTTCTGAACGCCACCCATACCCACTCCTCCGTAGAGCACAGTCTGTTCGGACAGGACGCTGCCATTAAAAAATGGCAAGCGCAATTTTACAAAAAGCTGGTCCGTGCCGCGGTCCTTGCCCTCCACGATCTGACACCTGCCGAAGCCTATATCGGCACCGCCAACACCGAGGGAATCACCTTCGTCAGACGGTATCTGATGTCCGACGGAAGCTATAAGGGCATCAGCTCCCAAACCAACGGCAGAGAATACGTTTCCCACGAAACCGAAGCGGATACACAGCTGCGCACCATTCGCTTTGTCAGAGAAGGAAAAAAAGACGTTTTGATGGTCAATTACCAGACCCACTACGGCGGTTCCTTCCCCGACAGTATTTCCGCGGATTTCGTGCACCTGATGCGAGAACAAACGGAAGCGGAATTGGATTGCCATTTCGCCTATCACTCCGGCGCAGGCGCCAATCTCAGCTTCTCATCGGCCATCCCCGGCAAGCGCCTTTATCCCAATATTGAAGCTGCTTCTCCTGCCCTGGTACAAACCGTAAAGGATGCTGTCGCCGCCGAATCAAAGGCAGAAACCGGCAAGATCCGTGCAATTCGGGAGGAATATCAGGCAACCGCCAAGGGAAACTGGAAAAAAGCCATTCCCTTCTCTGCCATCACCTGCGGCGATCTGGGCTTTATCGCCGCTCCCTATGAAATGTTCGACACCAACGGCAAAGAGATCCGCGACGCTTCTCCCTGCAAAATGACCTTTATCTGCACCCTCACCAACGGCGGCTACGCCTACGTTCCCTCTGCCCTTGCCTTTACCCACGGCGAGTACGAGGTCAACAACTGCCAGTTCGAGGAAGGTTGCGGAGAAGATTTTGCAAGAGAGTTCGTCCGCCTTTTGAAGGAGTGCAAGGGGCAAGATTAAGGAACTGCAAATGCAGATTTCAATTCTTTTACTTTACCTTTTCCCCGCTTTCTGTTATGATAATATGGAAAGAAAATAAAGGAGCTCTTGGCTATGAATACCAATATTTTAGATTACGGTGCCGTTTCCGGAGGAGAGATCCTCTGTACCGACGCCATTAACGCCGCCATAGAAGCCTGTGCGGCAAGCGGCGGCGGAAGAGTTACCGTCCCCGCAGGATTTTATCTTTCGGGCACCATCTGGCTTCGTTCCGGAGTTGAGCTGCACCTGGAGCATAATTCCGTCATCAAGGGCAGCGACGATATGGACGACTACAATCCCGTTGACGCCTACGAGCAGAACATTTCCAGCCCCGTCAACGAAAAGTGGCTGGGCAAGCACCTGGTCATCGCCCACGAATGCGAAAACGTAGCCGTTACCGGCACGGGCACTCTGGACGGAAACGGTGATTTCTTCCTTGGCGAAGCAAAGCCATGGAGCTGCTACGTATGGCGCGACGGATGCCGCCAGGCACGGGATCCGGAGCTTTGCCGCCCCGGTCAGCTGCTCTGCTTTATCGAATGCAAGCGGGTTCTGGTGGAAAATATCACCATACGCAATCAGCCCTGCTGGGGATGCTTCCTCCACGGATGCGAATACGTGACCGTACGCGGTCTGCAGACCCGTAACCCCACCACCTTCTTTAACAGCGACGGCATCGACATCGACTGTTGCCGCTACGTTACCGTTTCCGACTGTATCATCGATACCGGTGACGACTGCATCGCCATCCGCGGTAACACCCGCCCTCTGAAGGACAAAAAGATCTGCGAATATATCACCATCTCAAACTGCGTGCTGGGCTCCAATTCCTGCACCTTCCGTCTCGGCGTCGGCGTCGGCACCATTCGCCACGTAAGAGTATCCAATATCGCCATCACGCGCGGCGCGCCCGCCATTCACGTAATGTCCAGCTATATGGGAAAAGGCTCCACCTCCATTGAAGACGCAAGCTTTTCCAATATCTCCATTGCAAATTGCTCCCGCCCCTTTGAAATTACCGAGCACTCTGCAGGCGGAACTGCCACCATCCGCGATATCACGGTGGAAAACGTCCGCGCAGAAACCTACGGTTACTTTCACCTAAACGTGAACAATGAGAACACAGTGGAAAACGTCACCCTCCGCAACTGGCAGGTGCTCTTGAAGGACGGCCCTCAGCCCGTGGTTCCCAAGTGCTACGAGCGACGCGGCACTGTCTGGTTCCGCGGACGGTACGTAAAGGATCTGACGCTTGATAACTTCAAGATTCAGGATCCGGACGGATTCCTTTCCATCTGGCAAGACGGTCTCTTTGATCTTCCCGAATGTGAAAACCTTACCTTCAAAAACGTGACCCTGAACGGAAAACCCGTTGAGCAATAAAGAAAAAAGCCTCGGAGCGATCCGAGGCTTTTCCGTTAAAAAAAGTCCTCCCGTTTGGGAGGACTTTTCATTTGCTTTAATTTGCTTTGGTCGTGGTAGTTGCAGGTGCAGTAGTCGTGGTTGCTGCCTTGGTGGTAGTGGTGGTCGTAGTAACCTCCTCCACAACCTCGGTCATATCCGACGTACCGAGACTTTCCTTCAAAGCCTTGATCTTGGGAGCGTGGGACTTATACTTGTCATCCAGAACGCACATATCCATAAAGTTCTGAAGGGTGATCTCCTCGAACATACCGTTTGCATTGGTATTCAGGTTTGCATAGACTTCCGTAAGAACCTCTTTCCAGTTGGGAATACCGTAGCAGAGCTGCTCGTAGATGGGATCCAGATATGCCTTCCATACGGGAAGCTTGGTCTCGACCCATTCTTTGTGCTTATCATCCGCGGTCCAATCGTCCATCTCAAAGCCAAAGAAGGGGCTGATGAAGGAGTTCAGATTCTTCTGCTTTGCCTTCTCCACGTAATCGGGATCCATATCGTCGGGAACGTAGCCCAGCAAGGAGTTACCGGTCTTGAAGAAGTTCATGGAGTAATCGTCGTTGAGTCTGGTGATTACGTTCTCATTCTCGGCGCTTACGATGTAGTGCTCCTCCTCGATACCGAAGGTCAGCAGGTTGTGGAGTTCGGCATCGGTGGTCATCAGAGTCAGGATCTCCATCGCTCTTTCGGGATACTTGGAGTAGCTGCTGATACCGAACAGGCCGGATTCAAACATAGCTTCGCTGGTAACGGGAGCGCCCTTATACAGATGCAGGGTGTAGCCCTTTTCTTCCCATTCCTTCTTCTGCTCGTCGTTCAGCTCCTGAACGGATACAAAGAAGTTTTCGTTGGTGTCGGACAAATAACCCTTTGCGCGGTAGTCAGCCTTGGTTTCAAAGTACTCCAGCATAGCCACGTTGGTCTTGGCGCCGGCGTTCAAGGGTCTGCCGAGGGTCTCATTGATCTTGGTGCCGCCCACCAGGGTATCGGCAAATACGCCCACAGAGTGAGCCATATCCACTTCATCGTAGAATACAACGCCCTCGGGATCAAAGTCACCGTAGATGGGAGTTACGCCTGCTTCGCCTGCCTTCACGGCGGCAAAGGCTTCCTCCAGGTCGGTAATGGAGCGGACTGCGGAAAGATCTACGTTGTACTTTTCAACAAGAGCGGTATTCAGAACCAGATAGGTCTCGTTGGTGCTGATGCCGCGGTTGTTGGGAATACCGAACACCTGACCGTTGACGGTAGCGGCGTGCATAAAGGTAGGATATACGTAGTCGCGAACCTTTTTGTAGGTGTTGTCCAGATAGGTCTTCAGATCCACCAGCTTTTGGTTCTGGATCCACTCGGTGTACTTCTCCTGGTTGGGGATGTAGATGATGTCCATTTCGGACCACTTGACAGCATCCTCGCCCTTTGCGATCTTTTCAGCCTCGGCCTCAGCCTTCTTCTTGGCTTCCTCCTCCTGCTTACGCTTCTGTTCGCGGATCTTCTGGTCGAACTTGATCTTTTCTTCGTTGGTCTTCAGCTTTGCGCGCTCGGCAGCCTGGCTTCTGGAAACGGCGGCGGCTTCCGCTTCGGCCTTTTCCTTTGCAGCTGCTTCTGCAATGAACTTCTTATACTGCTCGTTCAAAGCATTCTCATATTCATCCTCGGTATAAAACTGCAACTTAATCGAGGTCTTATACTTTGCCACGCAATAGTTGCTGACCTTTTCTTCGACAGCATCCATAACGGCCTTGTCGATCTTCTTTTCCGAAACGGCATAGATCGTCAGACCGACGTTAGGTCTCATGACTTCTTCTTCGGTAGTCGATTCTTCTTCTGCTTCTTCTTCGGTGGTCGTGCTGCAAGAGGTCAGCATCAGAGAGAGAAGCATGATCAATGCCAGCATAAGACTGATAAGTCTTTTGGTCATTTTTGAGTCCTCCTTGAATTTGTTCCGATAACACGGCATTTACATATATTTTACACGAAAACCGCCCAAGTGTCAAGGTATCTCACCTTCGTCAATATCTCTAAAAAGAGGTGGTGGAAACTGTGTCACTTGTCAAAATTCGGTTGAGTTGTAACCACATTGTGAAGGAATTTAATCCAAGTAGTCCTTCAGCTTTCTGGCGCGGCTGGGATGACGGAGCTTGCGAAGCGCCTTCGCCTCGATCTGACGGATACGCTCACGGGTAATATTAAACTCCTTACCCACCTCCTCCAGGGTGCGGGTCCTTCCGTCGTCAAAGCCGAAACGGAGCTTGAGCACGTGCATTTCTCTGGGAGTCAGCGTATGCAGGACCTCGTCCAGGTGCTCGCGAAGCATGGTGTAGCTTGCCGCCTCGGCAGGGGCGGGAGCGTCGTCGTCGGGAATGAAGTCGCCCAGATGGCTGTCCTCTTCCTCGCCGATGGGGGTCTCCAGAGAAACGGGCTCCTGTGCGATCTTCATGGTCTCGCGCACCTTCTCTACGGGAATGTTCATAACCTCTGCGATCTCCTCGGCACTTGCCTCGTGACCCAGCTCCTGCAGAAGCTGGCGGGACACGCGAAGGACCTTGTTGATGGTCTCCACCATATGAACGGGGATACGAATGGTTCTTGCCTGATCGGCAATGGCGCGGGTGATGGCCTGACGGATCCACCAGGTAGCGTAGGTAGAGAACTTAAATCCCTTGTTATAGTCGAATTTCTCCACCGCCTTCATCAGACCCAGGTTACCCTCCTGGATCAGATCCAGGAAGAACATACCTCTGCCCACGTAGCGCTTGGCAATGCTGACCACCAGACGCAGGTTCGCCTCCACCAGTCTCTGCTTTGCCTGCTCACGCTCCGCCTCGGTCTCACCCTCGATCATCTGCTGTGCGAGAGCCAGTTCCTCCTCACCGGTGAGCAAGGGGACCTTACCGATCTCCTTTAAGTACATTCTGACGTGGTCCTCCAGCGCAAGTCCTTCGCCCTGAAGCATCTGCTCCATATCCTCGCCGGTCTCCAGCGCCTCGACTTCCTCCTCGTCCTTCAGTTCTTCCAGATCGGGCGTGATCTCCATAATGGCAGAGATATCCACACCGGACGCCTCCAGAAGGTCGTACAGCTTCTCCAGCTGATCGGACTCGTATTCCACGTCCTCCAGAAGCTCCATGATCTCGGAATTTTTCAAACTGCCCTTTGCCTTACCCTTTTCCAAAATGGCGTCAAAGGCCTTTTTCAGCTTCATTTCGGGGGACAGCTCCTCTTTCTTTTCCGTTTCTGCTTTCTTCTTGGTCATTGGTTGTTATCCTTTCTCGATTTTTCCGCTTTTAATTTTTCCAGCCAGGAAGCCGTAAGCGGCTCGGCCTTATTTTCTTCTTTCTTGGCTTCCTCATCAAGCCTGGTCAGCATTTCCTTCAATACTGCGGGAGAATTGTTTCCCAGCTCCTCGCGCTTCTTTTTCATTCCTTCCATCTCTCCCATTTCCTCGGGAGAAAAAAGCTCGTTCAGAGCACCGCTGCGCAGCTCCTCTCCGTTTTCGGTCAGGGAAAGGAGGGCTCCCAGCACCCGCTTGCAAAACTCACAGCGGAACAGATCCACGGTCAGTAGGGGTCTGAATTTGGCGTCAACGAGGTAGTCGGGGCGCAGAAGCAAAATTCCCAGAATGTTTTCCTCCTTGCTGGCAGAGGAAACGAATTTCGCCTTGTCGGGATTGATCCGATTGCCCAGCCCCCGGGTCTTGTCCACTTCCTTTTGCAGAAGCTTTTTTTGCTCGCGGCGCATTTCACTGCCCGCCTTCTTATCGGTCTGCAGTCGGATCACCTGAGCGGGAATGCCCGTGATCTCAGCGGCGCGGGAAATATACAGCTCCTTTTCCACGGGGCTTTGCACCGTAGCGAAAAGTGCGGTGCATTCCTTGATGAATTCGTCCTTGCCGTCCATGGTGGAAAGATCCTTGCCCGCGGCAATACGCCCGAACAGATACTCAATGGCACCGGGAGCGGTGGAAGAAGCCTTATCAAAGGACATTTTTCCGAAGGCACGGATAAAGTCGTCCGGATCCTTGATCTGATTGCCTGCGGGATCCGTCCCCGACAGAGAGATCACCCGTACCTTCAGCCCCGCCTCCTGAAGAAGACGAATGGCCTTTTCCGTAGCACGTCTGCCCGCCTCGTCGGAGTCGTAGCAAATGCTGACCCGCTCGGTAAAGCGTGCAATCAGCCGACACTGGTTGGGGGTCAGCGCCGTTCCCAGAGACGCCACTGCATTGGACACGCCGTGGGCGTGAAGGGAAACTGCGTCCATATTGCCCTCGCAAAGAATGATCTCCTTTTCGGGGCTGTTTTTGGCAATGTTCAGAGCAAATACGGTCTGGCTCTTTTTGAACACGTCCGTATCGTTGGTATTCACGTACTTGCGGTAATTCTGATCGTCGGGTCCCTTCGGCAGAACCGTTCTGCCGCTGAAGGCAAGCACGTTTCCGCTCACGTCGATGATGGGAAACATCACTCTTTGACGGAACACGTCGTAGTACCGTCCGTTTTTACCGGGTCGGCAGAGGAACAGTCCGTTCAGCTCCTCGTCCCGATACCCCATCCCCTTGAGATGACGGTAAAGGGCGTCCCATTCCGAGCCCGCGTAGCCTAAGCCGAAACGCTTGATGATGGGAACGGAAAGGCCGCGGTTCACCAGATAATCCAGCCCCGCTTTTCCTTGGGGAGTAAACAGATTCTTGTGCCAAAAACGTGCCGCCTCGGCGTTGATGGTGCAGAGCCTTTTTTTATCCACCCGCTTTTCCGCGGGAGACCCTTGGGGCATCACCAGCCCCGCGCGGTTTGCCAGATACTCCACCGCGGAAACGTAGTCCAGGTTTTCCATGGTACGGATAAAGGTGATCACGTCGCCCCCTGCTCCGCAACCGTAGCAGTAATAATGGCTGGGATTGGCGTACAGGGTAAAGGAAGGTGTCTTTTCGTGATGGAAGGGGCAGCAGCAGACCATATTGCTCCCCGCGCGTTTCAGCGTGGCGTACTGGGAAACGATCTCCTCCAGGGGATTTCGCAAAACCACTTCCTGAATAAAGCTTTCGGGAATTCGCATTCAAGCACCTCCTTTTTTCATTCTGTTCTTATATACGCAAAAAAAACAAAAAACACTTTTTTTCTTTTCAAAAAAATCGAAAAAAAGTGCTTTTCATCAAGAAATGCAAAAAGTACTCCGACGGAGTTTTTGAGTTTTCCACAGGGAAAAATGCAAAATCGGGGCGAAAACATCCCGAAAACAAAGGGTTTTCCCAAGAACCCACAGAGTTTTCCACAAGGCTGTGGAAAACTTTCTGTGGAAAAAACGTTTGCAAAAATTACGCGTTTCCCGTAAATTTCGGGTCCTCGGGAGCAAGGATCTCCTTGTCCGCAAGGTACGAAAGAGGGCTGTCCTTTCGGGGATGGAATTGCAGACGGTGACTGCGAAGCGCCTGAAAGGCAAAATCTTTGTCCCGCGTCTTCCCGTACTTGGTATCCCCCACCAAGGGATGCCCCAGATGCGCCAGAGTTGCGCGGATCTGGTGGGTTCTGCCCGTATGCAGACGGATCTGCACCAGGCTCCGATCCGTCTCCCGATCGTAAGAAAGGAGCTTGCAATCGGTCACTGCGGTCAGATACCCCTCCCGCGGCACCTCGGAGACCGAGACGCGATTTTTCTCTCCGTCCTTTTTCAGAAACAGGCGGATCCCCTCCCGACTCGGTGCTTTTCCGTGGCAGAGGGCAAGATACCCCTTTTCCACCGCACGGTCGCGGATCATTTCATTGAGCTCCCGCAGAGCAAGAGCATTTTTCGCGGCGATAACAAGCCCCGAGGTATTGCGGTCGATGCGGTTGCAAAGAGCGGGGGCAAAGGAATTTTCCGCCGTGGGACAATATTCGCCCTTTTGGACCAGATAGGCTTTGATATGATCGATCAGGGTGCCCGTTTCCTGAGCCTCGTCCGCGTGGCAGGAAAGACCCACGGGTTTATCGCAGATCAAAAGATTTTCATCCTCGTACACCACCGAAAGCGTGGGAGCCAAGGTCAGGAACCGTTCCTCTCTCTCCCCGAAAAAATCCGGGGACAGAAACATCTGCACCGAGTCTCCCTCCTGCAAAAACTGCCCCGCCTCGCACCGCTTGCGGTTGACCTTGATCTTTTTGGTGCGGATCGCCTTATACAAAAGGGATTTCGGCAGACCCGTGGTGGCTTTTAAAACAAATTTGTCCAGTCTTTGATCGGCGTCGTTGGGGCCGATGACAAACTCCTTCATTGGCGGTACGCCGTTACGGCGTTAATGGTCAGACCCTTGCCGGAGAAGTTGATCTCGTATTCGGTCAGAATATTATCCTCCGCCCAAGGAGAATTGTGCAGGTCGCGGCAAATATCCTCACAGCGCCAGCCGCAGGCGGCGTAGCTTTCCAGAGAGGACTCAAAGAGGAGCACGTTATCCGTCTTTTGGCGAATATACCCGCCCTCCTTCAAGATCTCGCGATAGACCGCAAGAAAGCCGGGTGCGGTCAGTCTGCGCTTGGCGTGGCGTGCCTTGGGCCAGGGATCGGAAAAATTCAGATAAATGCGGCAAACTTCACCGGGCGCAAAATACTCCGCCAGCTTTGCCGCGTCCGCATTCAAAAACAGCACGTTGCCAAGTCCCTCGCGGGCAAGCTTTTCCACGGCAAGAAGCATTGCCTCGCGGCAATATTCCACCGCCACGTAAAGCACCTCGGGGTTTCTGCGGGCAAGCTCCAGAATAAAAGCTCCCTTGCCGCAGCCGATCTCCAGATGCAGCTCCTTTTCCTCGTTTCCCTCTCCGGGAAAGAGACTGCGGTAATTCCCCCGATGGCTTTCGGGCTCGGTGATCAGAAGCTGAGCACAAGCGGCAAGACGCTCGTCGGTATGCTTCTTCTTTCTCATTCTCATAGACAAATCCTCACAGGTTGTGATCTTTTCCTGTATTTTATCATTTTTTTCTCCCGAAAGCAACCTTTCGCTTCAATTTCCGCCGAATTTGCTTTTCATTTCAAGGCGCGGGGAAAAAGTCGCAAGGCATTTTGATACAGAATATTTTTCCGATCCTCCTTCGTCAGATCCGCAAATACAACTCTCCCGAATTGGAAGGGCAAAGAGTAGGTATCGGTGCCGAACAAAATTCGCTCAGAGCCTACCCGCTCCACCGCATACTCCAAAATGCGATTGGAAGAAATATTTCTGCCCGACGTATCCGTATAAATATTTCCCGCCCTCGAGCGAAGGATGGCATTGATATGCGCCATAGAACCGAGATGAGCGATAATCAGCTTCATATTCGGATACTTGTCCGCCAAAGGCGAAATTTCCTCCGTATGCTGAGGATGCATCAACACCACTGCACCCAAGCTATGGGCAAAGGAGAAGATCTCATCCCCGTGTTCCAAAATATCGTAGCCGTGGTAGGAGGGATGAATTTTCACCCCCAAGGTCTTGGGACTCATCAGCATTTTTTCGGCTTGCTCAAAAGTCTCCTTGTATCTCGGATCAACCACCACCCACTGGCGAAAGCGATCCGAAGCTTGAACCAAATGATGAGTAAAAAGATTCTCCGCGCAAATACACGCCTTCTGCTCAGAACACCTTACGCCATCGGGAAAAACCTTCTCCCCCACGTAGACGGAAGCAAAGGAAGATATCCCCACCTGCTCGATCCCGAAGCGGCCGTATTCCTTTTCCAAATCGGAAATCTCACGGCGATGCAAATCCCCCGAAGGAATTTCAAACGGCACACCGTGATTGAAGTGAGAATGTATATCAATGGCTCGATCGCCGAAATCCTGCATCGCAAAAGCTTCTTTCATACACAATCCTCCCAAGCTTTTTTTCACAGTATATCATACTCTTCCCCTCTTTTTCAACCGTCCGATAAAAAAACGAAAGCTCACACCGAAGAAAATTTCCTCTTGACAAATCCCGATTTTGTGTTATAATCAAGTTGAAAGTCAAAGAAAGTCAAAGTCAAAAAGGAGGAGCACGCTATGCTGCTTTCACAGAAGATCGCCCTGATGCTGGAGGAAATGCTGGAGGAGTCGGGCGGGGAGCTGTCCATCGTCCGCAACGAATTGGCAAGCCGTCTGGGCTGCGTTCCCAGCCAGATCAATTACGTCATCACCTCTCGCTTTACTCCCGAGCGAGGGTACGTGGTAGAAAGCCGCAGAGGCGGAGGAGGCTACATTCGCATCCGCAAGATCGCCATGAGCCGCAACGAGTACCTGATGCATCTGCTTGCCGCCATCGGGGATCGAATGGATCGGGAGGACGCCAATTATTTCCTCTCCACCCTTGGAGAAAAAGGAATTCTATCTTCTCGGGAAGCACGGCTTTCCGCCGCCGCTCTCTCCGACAACGCCCTGGCAAAGCTGGGACGGGAGGAGCGCAGTATCCTTCGCGCTGACCTGATGAAGCAGATCGTTTTACAAATTCTTTCGGAACAGGAGGAAATCTTATGAAACACACCGTCTGTCAAAACTGCGGGATCAAAGAGGCAACCGTCTTTTACCGCGAACAAAAAAACGGCGCAGAGCGGGAGCTGTACCTTTGCCCCGACTGTGCCGCCCAGCTGGGGATCGGAGATCTTCAGGAAAATCTCTTTTCTTCCTTCTCTCTGTTTTCCCCAAATTCTCCGTTTTCCCAGAAAGCCGAGCCGAAGCAATCGGCGTCTTGCCCTCTGTGCGGCACCACCCTTTCTCAGATCCGCCGCCGGGGTAAATTCGGGTGCAGTACCTGCTACGATACCTTTGCCCGGCTTTTGGATCTGACTCCCTTCGTAGGAAAAGGCTACGACGCCCGCGCGGAAAAGGAGTTCGTTCCCAATGCCGAAGAAAAAACCGTATCCGAAGTTGACGCATGGAAGGCAGAGCTGAAGAAAGCCATTGCCGCCGAGGATTACGAGCGCGCCGCGGTTTTGCGGGATAAGATCCGCGAAAAGGAGGGAGAATAATGTATTGGTACGAAAAAGAAGGAGGGGTCTTTTCTTCCGTGATCTCCACCCGCGTCCGCTTTGCCCGCAACGCCGAGGGCATCCCCTTCCCCCATCTTCAGACCGACGAGCAGCGGAAAGCCTTTTGGAAAAAGGCGGTGGAAGCCTTTGCGCCCTACGGAGGGAAGGCAGTTTCCTTTGACGATATGGATCCCTTGGAAAAAAGCGCCTACGTGGAGACCCGACTTGCCAGCCCCGCCCTTGCAAAAGCGAGAGTGGGCGCGGGACTGATCCTTTCCCCCGAGGGAGAGGTATCCGTTATGGTGGGTGAGGAAGACCATCTGCGCATTCAGGCGATCCTTCCCGGCAAAGCAATTGCCGAAGCCTTTCAAGCCGCCACTGCATGGAGCGAGAAAGGAAAAACTCTGAACTACGCCTACCGCAAGGGGCTGGGCTACCTGACCTCCTGCCCCACCAATCTGGGTGCAGGCTGCCGTATTTCCGTGATGATCCATCTGCCTGCCCTGCACAGTGCGGGTGCAATGAACGCGCTGACCCAAAACCTGAACAATCTGGGCTTTACGGTGCGGGGAATTTTCGGTGAAGGCAGTCGCGAGGCAGGAGGCATCTATCAGATCTCCAACCAGCTCAGCCGCGAAAAGACCCCCGAGGAGATCTGCGAGGTATTTGAGCGAGTCCTTGCCGACGTGGAAGAACGGGAACGTGAAGCCGCCCGCGTCTTATACGAAAAAAACCGTGAGGACTGGGAGGACCGCATCTGCCGAGCCGTGGGTACGGTAAAATACGCAAGAAAAATATCCTACGGGGAATTCGTTTCTCTGTATGCACTGATTCGCTTCGGCAAGGCACTGGGGTTGGAGGAAGCGCGGAGCATTCCTCTGACCGATCGGCTTCTGGTAGAGCTGATGCCGGCCCCCATGATCCTGACTAACACCGAAAACCGCGATGAAAAACGCCGCGATCTTGCCCGCGCCGAGACCCTGCGGCTTCTGACCAGATGATCCGAAAGGAGAGATACGATGAAACAAAACTTTTCCGAGAACGCTGAGCGTGCCCTGCAAAACGCAGGAGAAGCCGCCGGGGGTCTCGGTCACGATTACGTAGGCAGTGAGCACCTGCTTCTGGGACTGCTCCTGACCGAGGATTCCACCGCACAGCTGATTTTGGAGGAGGGGGGCGTAGAGTACGACGCCGCCCGTGAAAAGCTGGCTCAGTTGACCGAAACCGGCGAGCCCCTGCAAAGCACCACCGCACAACTGACTCCAAGGGCAGGAAGGATCCTGCAGAGCGCGGTGCTGGAAGCTGCCCGTCACCACGAGGAAACGGGAACCGAGCATATTCTTTTGGCTCTGCTTTCCGATTCCGACTGTCTGGCAGTCCGCATCCTCCAGCTTCTTGGCACGGATGCCGCCGCACTTTACAAGGCGTGCCGCGAAGCCATTCGCGAAAACCTTCGCGAGGAAGAAAAAAACGGCACCAAAGGCAAAAAAGTCTCTCAGGGCAAAATGAAAAACCTGGAGAAATACGGTCTGGATCTGACCGAGGAAGCAAAAAAAGGTGCTTTGGACCCCATCATCGGGCGCGCCGCAGAGCTGGAGCGAGTCATTCAGATCCTGTCCCGCCGTACCAAGAACAACCCCTGTCTCATCGGCGAGCCCGGCGTGGGTAAAACCGCCATCGCCGAGGGACTGGCTCAGAAGATCGCCGCAGGAGACGTACCCGAAAACCTTTTGGAAAAACGGGTGGTGACTCTGGATCTTGCCGCTATGGTTGCAGGCTCCAAGTACCGCGGAGAATTCGAGGAACGGATCAAAAACGTCATTGACGAGGTGGTTGAAAACGGCTCGGTGATCCTCTTTATCGACGAGCTTCATACCATCGTGGGAGCGGGTGCCTCCGAGGGCAGTATGGACGCCTCCAACATCTTAAAGCCCCACCTTGCCCGCGGAAAGCTGCAGCTCATCGGCGCAACTACCCTTGCGGAATTTCGCACCATTGAAAAGGACGCCGCCCTGGAGCGACGTTTCCAGTCGGTGCAGATCGGTGAGCCCACCGAGGAGGACGCCATTCTCATTCTGCAAGGTCTGCGGTCAAAATACGAAGCCCATCATAAGCTTGCCATCCCGGACGATGCCATCGAAAGCGCGGTGCGCCTGTCCGCCCGCTATATTGCCGACCGTTTTCTCCCCGATAAGGCAATCGATCTGATCGACGAGGCGGCTTCCCGCCGCCGCATCGCTACCCTATCTGCCACCCCCGCGGAAAAGGCAGTGCTGGAGGAGATCGCCGCCCTGGAAGCGGAGAAAAAGGAAGCGGTGGAAAAGGAGGAATACGAAAAGGCGGGAGAACTGCTCCAAGCCATTAAAGAAAAAAACGCCCTCCTGCAACAGAAAAAGGACGAAAAGAAAACTATGAAGGACGCCATCACCCCCGAGGACATTGCAAGCGTCGTGACTCAGTGGACGGGAATCCCCGTCAGCCGCCTGCTGGAGGAGGAGGCTGAACGCCTTTGCAAAATGGAGGAGGTGCTGGAGGAACGGGTCAAGGGACAAAAAACCGCAGTGGAGGCGGTAAGCCGTGCCATCCGACGCAGCCGAACCGGTCTGAAGGATCCCCGCCGCCCCGTTGGCTCCTTCCTGTTTACGGGACCTACCGGCGTGGGCAAGACCGAGCTTTGCCGTGCCTTGGCACAGGTGCTTTTCGGCGATGAAAATAAAATGATCCGCGTGGATATGTCGGAGCTGATGGAGAAGCACTCCGTCTCCAAGCTCATCGGCTCTCCTCCCGGCTACGTAGGCTTTGACGACGGCGGGCAGCTGACGGAAAAGGTGCGCAGAAGCCCCTACACCGTCCTGCTCTTTGACGAGATCGAAAAAGCACACCCCGACGTGTTCAACCTCCTGCTTCAGGTACTGGAGGACGGTCACCTCACCGATTCCCACGGCCGTCGGGTGGATTTTAAGAATACGGTGATCATTATGACCTCCAACTGCGGCGCTTCTCAGCTTGCGGTGAAAAAGACCATGGGCTTTGCCACGGGCTCCGACGAAGACGCTCAGCAAAAGGACGACGAGGAAAAGATCCGCCTTGCCCTAAAGGCAACCTTCCGCCCTGAATTTCTCAACCGTCTGGACGAGATCATCGTCTTCCAGAGGTTGGGTGAAAAGGAGATCCTAAGCATTTGCGAGAAAATGCTGCGTCAGGTGGCTGAGCGGCTGAAGGAAGCAAGCGGCATTACGCTCACCTTCTCCAAGGAGGTAACGGAAAAGCTTGCACGGGAAGGCTTCGACCCCGTTTACGGCGCCCGTCCCTTGCGCCGCGCCATTCAAAAGAGCGTGGAGGATTCCCTCTCCACCCGCCTGCTGGAAGGAAAATTCACCCAAGGCGACACCCTCCTTGCCACTCTGACAGACGACGGTTCCATCACCTACGAAAAAGCAAAATAACGAAGGATCATTCGTTCCTTTTTGAAAAAAGGAACCGAAAAACTTCTCACAACAAAAAAGTGACCCGAAATTCGGGTCACTTTTTTCTTTTGCACAAATCACATCTGCGAAGTAAAATCTGTTAAGTAAAATCGAGCGAAGCAAGGAAAAGGATAAAATCACGAGTGAGTTTACTTTTGTAAATGATCGAGTGATTTTTGAACTTTGACGAAGCTGCAGCCGATTTTACGACACAGATTATTTGCAGAGCTCGTAAGTATCCTTAGCTATCATCAATTCCTCGTTGGTGGGGATGATGAGAACGCGAACCTTGGAAGCGGGGGTGGCAACGTCCATTTCTTTGCCGAGTTTGGCGATGGAGTTGGCTGCTTTATCCATTTCTACACCCATAAAGCCAAGCTTGGAAGCAACTCTTTCGCGGTAGGAGGTGTTGTTCTCACCGATACCGCCGGTAAATACGATGGCATCCACACCGCCCATAGCGGCAGCGTAGGCTCCTACGTACTTGGTGAGCTGATGGCAGAGCATATCCTCAACCAGCTTGCATCTTTCGTTGCCTTCCTTGGAGCCATTCTCTACGTCGCGGTTGTCGCTGGTAAAGCCGGTGATACCGAGGATACCGGACTTCTTGTTCATAACGGCGTCAACCTCATCGGGAGAGAGACCCTCCTTCTTCATCAAAAGGGGAACGATGGCGGGGTCGATGGAGCCGCAACGGGTACCCATGATAATACCCTCCAGAGGAGTGGTACCCATGGTGGTATCGAGACACTTACCGCCCTGAACTGCGGCGATGGAGGAGCCGTTGCCCAGGTGGCAGGTAACGATATTCAGCTCCTCGGGCTTCTTACCCAGAAGCTCGGCAGCTCTCAGAGATACGTAGCGGTGAGAGGTACCGTGGAAGCCGTAGCGGCGGATCTTGTACTTTTCGTAGTACTCGTAGGGCAAAGCGTACATATAAGCGTACTTGGGCATGGTCTGGTGGAAACCGGTGTCGAATACGGCTACCTGAGGAACGCCGGGCATGATCTCCTCGCAAGCACGGATACCGGTCAGGTTGTGGGGGTTATGAAGCGGGCCAAGCTCACAGCACTCCTCGATCGCCTCGATTACCTTATCGTTGACGACTACGGAGCCGGAGAACTTCTCACCGCCGTGGAGAACTCTGTGACCTACGGCACCGATCTCGGAAAGCTGAGAGATCACACCGTGCTCGGGGTCGGTCAGAGTCTTAACTACGATAGAAATTGCTTCGCCGTGGTTCTTCATATCCACGTCGAGCTTATAAGCGTCCTTTCCGGGAACCTGATGCTTGAAAGCGCCGCCGGAGATACCGATGCGCTCGCAAAGACCTTTTGCCAGAAGGGCGTTATTGGTCATATCGATCAGCTGATACTTCACGGAGGAGGAGCCTGCGTTGATAACGAGAATTTTCATCTTTTTATATTCCTTTCAATCTTTTTTGATACGGGAAGATTTTACCACAATTCTTTATTCATTGCAAGAGATTTTCATTTTTTTCCTCAGCCTATAAAGGAAATCTCCCGAAACGGGTTATCGGCTCGTCCGGCTTTTGGCCGTTGTGGGCAAGCCACTTGCATTCGGTCATTTCCATATCGGTAAAAATCGCCGTAAAGGAGGAGTCCTCGGGGCTGCAAGCGTAAACGCCGAAGCGGATCGCTCCCCCGCCCCGACACAGGTGGCACACCCGCATCTGTCGAAAAATCCTGCCGTCCTCGGAGCACTCGATGCAGAAATCATCCTCCCGTCGGCTGAGTCTGTACCACATGGTCTTGACGCCCGCGTCGATCTCGGCGGTCGCCCAATCGGAATAGCCGTTGTTGGTCACCACGCTTCCCAAATGCCCGAAGGTCCGGTTTTCATACTCCACGGAAGCCTTCAGCCAATTTTCGGCATCCAGATAGATCGCTACCCCGCACTGATCGAATCGGTGCTTGCTTTCAAATTCGGTCTTTACCGTAAAGGAAAAGAACTTTTCCTCCGTTTCCGTTTGCAAAACGGGAGCGTTGTCGTTTCTGAAGTGATAGTAGGTCCTTTGCCACAGATCCGTATGGGGCTCGGTGGTGATCTCGATCCGATCCTCTCCGATAGAAAACCTTGCAGGACGGTGGGTCCACTCCAATCGGTTCACGTCAAATTTCATCCCTGTACCTCGCTGTTTTCCGCAGGCGCTGGTCCGTCTGCCGCTTTTTCCCGTTTCTTCTCTTTGACCCGTTTCACGATGCCGACGATGGTCATCAAAAAGCCGATGACGCACACGACACCGCCTTCAAACATAAGCTTGCCGGGATTTTTCGGATCCACCACAACCTTGACGGTATCGCCCTTGCCGTAATTGGACGTGTCGTAGTATTTTCCCAGCTTCACGTTTTTATAGGTTTTTCCGTCCACCTCGTAATCCCCGTAAAGGATGTAGGAATCGGAGGAGGGCCCGTCCGAATCGTATTCCTCTTTTTGCACCACCTTCATAACGGTTGCCTCTACCTCGTAGCCGTTTTCCTTGGCGAATTCATATCGGGAAGGCTGGATGCACCCCACCAAAAAGACTGCACAGCCTAAAAGAATCAGTTTTTTACCATTCATCCGACATACTCCTTTTTCTCATTTCCGAGCTCAATTATACCATAAAGGGAAATTTTTTCAATACGCAAAAATCCGCCCGAAAACCGAGCGGATGGCTTTTTTGTAACCGGTCCGGGCTGACAAAAAGCAAGAATTTCACAAATCCAAATTCTAAAGATGATTCAAAAGCTTGTCTTTCAAATGATTCAAAGTATCTTCCTTGATACGAACATAGATACAATCCGCGCAATTTCCTTGTATATCGAGATGCACGCTTTCGAGAATACATTTTCCCTGTTTTTGATAGATACAAAATTCATTGTCACAAAATAACTTGACCATAAGACCACCTCAGAAGGAATTTTAACACAAATTCTCCGAAATATCAAGTACGCGAAGTATTTTTTTATCGCATTTACCTATACTGATTGATGAAATTATCGTGTAAATGAAGTATAGGTGTAACCATGAAATTAAACGAAGCCATTGCATACAGAATTAAAGAACTTTGTGCGGAACGAGGAATAACGCAGTATCAATTGCATTTGAAAACAGGCGTCCCGCAATCAACTCTCAGTACCGTTATGAAGTGTTCCTACCCCAGTATGAAGCTTAGAATCATATACGAAATTTGCGACGGCTTAGAAATGGATCTTCGCGACTTTTTTGCATCCGACGTATTTAAACGCGAAAACATAGAGGACTGTTAAAACCCCTCCGCCCGAAAAATCGGGCGAAGGGGTTTTTTAAAGGTCAAAGCAAGCCCTTTTCTTGCAGGATCTTCAATTTCAGTTCCAAAAGAGGCAGGGGAGCCCCCAAAAGGGCGGCACATTCCGAAGAACTTTTTCCCGCGCGCAGGAGGGCAAGCACCTTTTCGTCGCTGTAAAGCAGCTGGGCAGCAAAGAGATTGGCTTCATATTCGGGCTTGAGGGTCATATCCAAAAGAAAATGATCCTGCACCACGGAATTTTTCGCCATTTCCCGATGGAGCACGTCGTGACCCAGCTCGTGGGCAAGAACCTGCCGAGCCTCCCTCCGCTTCATATTCCCGTTCAGGAACACGAAGCGCTGCTCCAAGATCACCTTATACATTCCACGCAAGCCTTGAAACTCGGGGCAAAAACGAAGCAGTACTCCGTCCGCCTGGGCAATATCAAAGGGGTTGCGGGTCCCGTATTTTTCACATAACCCGTCGGCAAGAGCGGCGATCCGCAGGATCTCACTCATTGCCCTTTTCCTCGGGAAAGGCGTTTCCGCGCTTTTCCTTTTTCGCCGCCCAATAAGCGGCAATAATGGCTTCCATAGCGGCATCCCGATCCTCATCACCGATCTGACCGCCTGCAAACAGACCCGATACCGCCTGCACCAATTCACGCAGCTGCGCCTTGGCATCCGCATCGGCGGAAACGATGCTCTTTTCTCCCTCGGACAAAAGATCCTCCGCCGTCATCCCCAAAGCCTGGGCAAGATTCACCGCAATATCAAGACTGGCAGGATAGCGCTTCCCCATTTCGTAATTTTGCAGGGTCCGGACCGAGATCCCCGCCTTCTCCGCCAAAGCTCCCTGGGACAGCCCCGCCTCTTTTCTGGCGTTTTTCAAACGTTCTGCAAACTTCATAATTCCTCCATACGAACGAATTTTCATATTTTTCCATTGACAACGAACGAGTATTCGTATATAATAAGAACACGAAATATCGTTCGTATTTATTATACAAACACGAACGGAGTTTGTCAATAGGAGGATAAAAAAATGGATCGAAGTATTTTGCATTGCGATATGAATAACTTTTACGCCTCGGTGGAGCGACTGTTTGACCCCACGTTGAAGGGAGTTCCCATCGCCGTTTGCGGAGACGAGGAATTGCGCCACGGTATCGTTTTGGCAAAGAGTGAGGAGGCAAAGCGCTTCGGGGTCAAAACCGGTGACGCCATTTGGGAGGCAAAGCAAAAATGCCCCGAGATCCGCATCGTCCCCACCCATTTTCAGCGCTACGTCACCTATTCCCGATACGCACGGGAGATCTATACGGAATATACGGATCTGGTGGAGTCCTTCGGTCTGGACGAATGCTGGCTGGACGTGACCGCATCCCGACTTGCCTTCGGAGACGGGGTAAAGATCGCCACCGAGCTGAGAAATCGGATCCGCAGTGAATTGGGGCTGACCGTTTCCGTAGGGATTTCCTTTAATAAAATCTTTGCAAAGCTGGGCAGTGACCTAAAAAAGCCGGACGCCCAGACCCATATCCCGCGGGAGAGCTTTCGAGAGCAAATTCGGGATCTTCCCGTGGAGAGCATTCTGGGCGTAGGTCCCAAGGCAGCCTTCGTGCTCCACCGCTTCGGCTTTCACACCCTGGGAGCACTGGCAGAGGCAGACGATTATTTTCTCCGTCTCCAGTTCGGAAAAATGGGTGCGGTGATGAAGGGCTACGCCCGCGGAGAGGATCTGAGTCCCGTACTCCCCTACGATTACGAGCCTCCCATGAAAAGCATCAGTCACGGACTGACCGTGGCAAAGGATCTGGAAACCCCCGAGCAGGTCTGGACGCTGATCCTTTCCCTCAGTCGGGAGATCGGGGAAAAGCTCCGCTTTCATAAAAAGCGGGCACAGGGCATCGCTCTGGTATGCAAAGATCGGAATTTTTTTGCCAAGACCCTGCAAAAGCGCCTGCTTCTCCCCACCGATTGCACCATGACCCTTGCCACCGAGGCATTCGCTCTGTTTCGGGAGCGGTACGCTTTTCGGGAGCCTCTGCGCTCCGTTACCGTCCGTGCCATCGATCTGATTCGGGAGGAGGCACAGCAGCTTTCCCTTTTGACGGCACGGGAGGACGTACGGGCTGAACGGCTGGACCGCGTCACCGACAGCATTTGCGCCCGTTTTGGCAGAGACGCCCTGACCCCCGCACGCCTGATCCATACCGAGCCCCTTCCCGACCTCCACGGCTACGTCCCCTTTCGATAAGAATTTTTTCAAGACGATCTGCAAAACCTTTTTGAAAAAAGGTTCTGCACTCCAAAAACTTCCCGCAGAGTATCTCCGGCCGCTCATTTTTTGTCATATTTTCTTGCTCTCGCGCGCTCCCGTCGAACTTTTCCAACAAAATACCTTTTGAGAAAACGGGGACAAAGTCTTGCAAAATTTTCGTTTTGTGCTAAACTGAACGTAAGAACTTGCAAGGAGAAGCCTATGAAAGCCATTCCGAAAATCGATATCCACGCCCACGCCGTGCTCTGGCCCGAGCTGACCGTTCCCTATAACGCAAAAGGCGCGCGGAAGCTGACCACCGACGAGCTTTTTGAGGAATACTATTCCCGACTGAACGTGGAAAAGTGCGTGGTTTTGCCCATGCTCTCTCCCGAGGGCGTTTCCGACACCGTGCCCCCCGCCGAGGCGGCAATGATGGCAAAGGCGGATCCCGAGCGTGTTTTGTGGTTTTGTAATCTGGACCCCCGAGCAGGGAAAAATTCCCCCACTGCAAATCTCGGCAAGCTCCTTGAACACTACAAGGCACTGGGCGCAAGGGGCGTGGGGGAGCTCACCTCCCATCTTTACGCCGACGATCCCAAAATGGATAACCTTTTTTCCCACTGCGAGGAGCAGGAAATGCCCGTTATCATCCACATTTCCCCCGCACTTGACGGATACGGCTACGGCATCGTTGACGATCTCGGTCTGCCCCGTTTGGAGCGAATGCTGAAAAAGCATCCCAAGCTGAAAATTCTGGGTCATTCCCAGCCCTTCTGGAGCGAAATTGGTGACAACGTCACCGAGGAAAACCGCAACAAGTACGTAACGGGCAAGGTGATCCCCGGCAGACTCGTTTCTCTCCTGCGGGAATACCCCAACCTGCTCTGCGATCTGTCCGCGGGCTCGGGCGCCAACGCTCTGATGCGCGACCGTGACTTTGCCGCAGGCTTTCTGGAGGAATTTTCTGACCGTATTTTCTACGGCTGTGATATCTGTATGTCCGGCTCCGCCTTCCCCTTTGAGCTGGACGCCTTTCTCACAAGCCTTGTGGAAAAAGGTGAGCTCTCAGGCGAAAACTATTATAAAATCGTCCGCGGCAACGCAGAAAAGCTTCTGCATTTGTAAGCCTGCGTAAGAATTAAAAGAGGTCTTCCTTTCGGAAAACCTCTTTTTTCTTATCCCTGCAGCTCGCTTTCATAGTGCCAAGTGGCGTTCTGCAGAGCAGTGTTACCAAAATCGATCGCGATCCTTTCCCGATCCTCTTTTGTTCCGCCGTAGTAAACGTCGGTCAAAGCATCGCAACCCGCGAAGGCACCCATTTCGATAAGTGTGATCCCTTTGGGCAGAGAAATCTTTTTCAAGGAGGTACAACAGTTAAAGGTATCCGTGTAAATTACCGAAACCTTTTCGGGAATTATCATCGACTCCAAAGCTCCGCAACCGCAAAAGGCTTTTGCACCAAGGTATTCAAGTCTTTTCGGAAGCTCCAAAGTAGCGAGGGCATCACAGCTTCTAAAGCAGCTTTCGCCGATCGTGATCAAATAGTCGGGAAGCTCCAGAGAGACCAGGCTGCAACAATATTGGAACGCTTCATCGCCAATGCTTCTTACACTGGTTGGAATGCTTACGTTGCACAGGTTCCTGCTCATAATAAAGGCTCTGTCGCCGATGTTTTCCACACCGTTTTCAATGATCACGTCCGTCATACCTGACCCCCAGGGGGGATCTCCATCGCCCATCTTGCCTTTTCCGTTGATTACAAGCGTGGTCTCCTTTATATACCAGGTGCAATCACCGAACTCTCCGGTTCTGGACGTGTTATCCGAACAGGAGAAAAAAGCAAGGCACGTTGTCAAAACCAAAACCAATGCAACGATCTTCTTCATTGTATCCGTCCTCTATTGTTTTTAGGCATTGTAGCACAAAAAATGGTAATTTGCAAACCTATCAATAAAAAACGGAGACACAAATTGTGACTCCGTTTTTTCGGAATAAGTATTAAACTGCGTCGGATTCTTCCTCAGAACCTTCTTCGGGCTGCTCCTCTTCCTCAGGCTGCTCCTCGGGCTGTTCTTCTTCCTCAGGCTGTTCGGACTGCTCAGGCTGCTCGTTTTGAGTAGAATCCTCATCCACAGAGCCTTCCTCGGCGGGAGCTTCCTCGTCCTTCTTTTCTTCGTCCTTCTTTTCCTCGGTAACCGTTTCGGTCTTTTCTTCCCGGGTAGCGGTCTGGGTCTGTTCCTCGGTCTTAACATCCTCGGTTTCCTTTTCGGACTCAGCGGCGCAAGCGGCAAAGCTGAAAACAAGAAGCACGCTCAAAAGCATCAGTGCAAATTTCTTCATTTTTTTGTTTCTCCTTTTATTTTTTCAAATTTCTATGTAAAGAGGAAAAATCCTCCAATTTTCAACATTTAGAGGTAAAAAGAACTCCGACTCGCAAGGAATCGGAGTTCTCTTAGTGTCAGCGACGACCTATCTTCCCAAGACCCTTCGGTCTAAGTATTGTCGGCATAACGAAGCTTAACTACCGTGTTCGGAATGGGAACGGGTGTACCCTTCGCAACAAAGACACTGACTGG
>SVQO01000013.1 GCA_015065325.1 Oscillospiraceae bacterium
TCGAGGGGAGCGATGGGAGCGCGCGAAGCGAAGAAGCGACCTGAGCGAGTGGCAGCGGTCGAAATTTTGCGTAGCGAATAGCAAGCAAAAAATTTCGGGTACCGCAACAGGGTCGCCATCCCCTACACTTTCCATTTTATTTTCATATACAAATATATTCTCCACAATTTTATGCTTCCGCCCGCGGGAGGCTGATAGCCTCCCCTACGATATGTCAAGGATTTTGCAAAAACAAATACGTGTTATCAATGTTTGCATCGTAGGGGACCGACGTCTCGATCTCCCGCACACAAAGCATCGTCATTTTGGCAAAACTACTTGTAAAATAAAAGAGAATGTGTTATACTGTGTAAGCCAAATTATATCATTTTAACAATAAAAAGAAGAACGTTATTTATTCACAGGGGGTATTATACCCTTTTTCCTCTGCACCACGAATTTGATAAAAATGCAAATTCCAACTGTGTGAGTGGATGTAATGTTCTTCATATTGATATAGTTTGGCGACTATCGGAGTTTGCGTTTTTTGTGCGTTTACTTCGGTAGGCGCACTTTTTTTATTTTTGCGAAAGAGAGGAAGGCTTGATGAAAAAGAAATTTGATAATCTCGGCAGGATCTGTATTCCGAAGCATATTCGTGAGGATCTTGCTTTAGATGAAAATTCTTACCTTTCCATTGAATACGACAAAAATCAAAAACAGATCACCTTGAAAAAAACGGAGCAGACCTGCGCCGTTTGCAGCAGTGCCGACGACCTTTTGCAAATCGAAAACCTCTGCCTTTGTAAAAAATGCCTTCGAAAATTTATCGAGCAAACATAAAGAAGCATTTGAAAAAAGTAAATGCTATGGTTGCACAATTTCTGTGTTTCCATAGCATTTTTTAATTGATAAGTTTTCAGGGGCGCGGGGGAATTTTTCAAAAGTCCCCCGCATTCCGTTACCGCTTGTATCCCTTTACTGCTTGATCAAGGGCTCGATGGAGCCGTCCTCATTCCGAATATCGATCCTGCCGAGCGCGGCAAGGGTACTGCGGCGGAAATCGGCAATGTACTCCTCCCGAAGTGCCTTCTGCTCCGCCTTTTCCTCAGGGGTCAGCCCCTCGGGGGTCTTGGACTTGCGGGCAAGAGCGTTGATGCGATCGATCTTTTCCTTGGTCATTTCAGAAATTCCTCCAGAGCCGTGATCACCAGACCCTCCTTGCCCTTCAGGAATTCGTAGAGCTTTGCGGCAATGCGCTTGGAGCCGCCGAGCACCTGAGATTCCACGTTCATGGGCATCACGGGATCGTGCACGGACAAACGGAGAAGGAACCAGCCGTCACCGTCCTCGGCAGAAAAGGAGATACGAACGCCCTCGTAGCTGTCGTCGGCAACCTGCCAGCCCATTTTTTTGCCGTAAGTCTCCAACTCGGCAAGAAGTGCCTCACCGAAGGGACGGAAATCCGGCTCGGTAATATCAAAGCGCAGTTCAAAGGACTCTGCGGGCTCGGGGAGCGCAGAAATGAGCTCGGTCAGATCCTTGCCCTGTTTCTTCAGCTTTGCCGCTTCAATGAGAATGCGGGTGGCAAGGTAGGCACCGTCGTCCAGGAAATAATTTTCGCGGAGCGCCGCGTGACCGCTGGTCTCAATGGCAAGGGGGGTATTGATGCCCGCCTCGTTCATTTCGATCGCCTTATTGATCACGTTCTTATAGCCGCGCTTGAAACGAAGGTGCTTGCCGCCCAAATACTCCTCGATAAAGGTCTTCAGACCGGAGGAGGTAATGGAGTCGGTCACCACACTGCCGCCCTCGTTGCCTTGGAGAGCAATGACGGAAGCCAGCGCTACCAGACGGTTACGGTTGATCTCGCGGCCGGTGGAATCCACACAGCCGGCACGGTCTACGTCCGTATCGAAAATAATACCCAGATCCGCGCCCGAACGCTTGACGGCGTTGCAGGCAAATTCCATAGCAGTCTTGTTTTCGGGGTTGGGGATATGGTTGGGGAAGGAGCCGTCGGGCTCCAAAAACTCGGATCCGCTGCAATCCGCACCCAAGGGCTCAAGAACCTTTTCCACGTAAAAGCCACCGGCACCGTTTCCTGCGTCCACGGTCACGTGAAAGCCCTTCAAGGGGAGATCGGCACCGCCCACACCGTCGGAGATCAGCTTACGCAGTCTTGCGGCGTAGGTATCCATATAATTGACCTCGCGGATCGCACCGCCTTCTGCGTCACAGGCACCCTGCTCCTCCTGGCAAAGCAGAAGGATCTGCTTGATATCGTCCCCCTCCAGACCGCCGGTAGGCAGGAAGAACTTCAAGCCGTTGCGGTTCCAGGGGTGGTGGGAAGCGGTGATCTGCACCGCCGCATCCGTATTCAGATCCAGCGTGGTCATAAACATAGCGGGGGTAGAGGACAGACCGGTAGAAAGCACGGTAAAGCCCTTTTTCACCAAAACCTCGGACAAAATTTTCGCGATGCGGGGACCGGAGAGACGGCTGTCCCGTCCGATGGCGACCACGGGCGCCTTTTTCTCGGTTTTCTTCTGCAGCCACAGAGCAAAGGCGGAAGCGATCTTGGCAATGACCCGGTCGGTCAGATCTACGCTCTGTCCTTCTACGCCCTCCAGAGCAACGCCGCGGATATCGGTTCCGCTTTTCAAATGTTTCCAGGGATCTCTAAGCATATTTTTTCTCCTTTCAGCTAATGGGATGATCTTCCAATGCACGCATTTTATACTCGGCGTAATACTGCTCGGTCCAAAGGACCTCACGGGGCTTGGAGCCTGCGTATTCTCCAACCACGTTCATTTCCGCCATATAGTCGATCAGCTTTGCGGCGCGGGCGTAGCCTACGGAAAGCTTTCTCTGCAATAGGGAGGTGGAGATCTTTTTCTCCGCCACCGCAATATCGATGGCCTTTTCCAAAAGGGCGTCCTTGTCGGCAAAAAGGCCGATGGAGCCGGCGGGAGTATCCTCGTCCTCGTAGCCGCCGAAGCCCTTCTTTTTCTCACCGCATTTCTGCGCTTCACGCTCGATGAGGTTGGAAACGGATTCGTCGTAGGCGGCACCGCGCTGAGAGCGGATAAAGTCGCAGATCGACTCTACCTCGGAATCGGACACGAAGCAACCCTGCACGCGCAAAGGCTTGGAGGAGCCAACGGGAGCGTAGAGCATATCGCCCTTCCCCAAAAGCTTTTCCGCGCCGATGATATCGATGATGGTACGGCTATCCACCTGGCTGGCAACGGTGCAGGCGATACGGCTGGGTACGTTTGCCTTGATCAGACCGGTAATAACGTCCACGGAGGGTCGCTGGGTACCGATGACCAGATGCATTCCCGCGGCACGCGCCTTCTGCGCCAGTCGGCAAATGCTGGTTTCCACCTCGTTTTTGGCAGTCATCATCAGATCGGCAAGCTCGTCGATGACAATGACGATATAGCTCATCTGCTTGCGGTCTGGATCGTTCTTCACCGCCGCGTTATAGCCCTTGATATCACGGGCACCCACTTCCTCCAGCTCGATGAAGCGCTTCTCCATCTCGATCACCGCCCAGTTCAGAGCGCCTGCCGCCTTTTTGGAGTCGCTGACCACGGGAACCAGAAGGTGGGGGATGCCGTTGTACTTGTTGAATTCTACCTTTTTCGGGTCGATGAGGATCATCTGCACCTCCTCAGGGGAGGCACGGTAGAGCATACTGACGATCAGAGAGTTCAGACAAACGGATTTACCCATACCCGTTGCACCTGCAATGAGGATATGGGGCATTTTGGAAAGGTCGCTGTAAATGTAATTGCCTGCCACGTCCTTGCCCAGCGTGCAGTACAGGGGAGAGGAGTTTTCAAAATTCTCGCTTTCAATGAGCTCGCGGACGAACACCGTATCTCTTGCCTTGTTGGGAACCTCGATGCCCACCGCTTCCTTTCCGGGGATGGGGGCTTCGATACGGACACCGCTGGAGGCAGTGGCAAGGGCAATATCATCGGTCAGATTGACGATGGAGCGAACGCGCACGCCCCGCTGAGGCTGCAGCTCGTATCGGGTAACGGCGGGACCCTTGGAAATGCCGCTGACCGTGGTCTTGACTCCGAAGCTTTCCAGCGTCTCTACCAGCTTTCTGGCGGTATTCTCCTGCTCGGAGCGACTGCCGGGATTGGGGGGCGGTGCCGCACCCAAAAGGGAGATGGGCGGGAAGTGATATTCCTCCTCAATGTCGTCGTTCACGTCCTCCTCGCTGAGAGCAAGGCTTTCCTTTTCCGCTTCCGGCTCGGGCAAGGGCTCGCCCAAGGACGCCTTCAGCTCACGCTCCGCCTCGGCAAGCTCTTCTTCCTCCAAGGGGAAGGAAAGGGGCTCGTCGAAACGAACGGGCGCGTCCGGATCCGCAGGCTCGTCGAAACGGACGGGATCGTCCTGAAACAGACTCTTTCCCGTAGAGGGGGGACGGGAGAAGATCTCCTGCACCTGCGCGTGGAGATCGGGCACGGGCTCGGACTCCATTTCCTCGATGGGAGTGATCTCCCGCACCTCTTTTTCAGGCTTGGGAGCAAGGGCGGCGGCTTCCTCTAAGGGAAGACGGATCCGAACCTCATCGTCGGGCACCAGATCCTCGGGGGGCGTTTCGGTCACCTCCTCACCGCTGTCCACAATGGCGGCGCATTTGCCCTTTTTGCCTTTTTTCTTTTCTTCCTGAAAGCGAAGCTTTTCCTCCTCCGCTCTTTTTTGGGCAAGGAGAAGCTTCTCCTCCTCGCGGCGTTCACGGTCCAGCTCGCGGCGCTCCTGCCGTTCCTCTCTGCCCTCCTGCATTTTTTCGCCAAGAGGGATGAAAATGGCGCGGATCAGATCTGCGGGGGTCTTGCCGAACATCAGAAGAGACAGGACCAAAACGCCCAGTATGCCGATAACGGGCATAAAGTAGCCCAGGATCATATACAAAAAGCGTCCCACGGTACCGCCCACGAGACCGCCCGTGGTAAAGTCCAGACCGCCCTTCCAGTTGGCGGTGGCGGACCAGGTCATTTCCGTTTTGGAAAAGAAGCCGCAAAGGGCACCGATAAAGGTCATGTTGCCGAAGGTGAACCAAAATTTATATACGTTACTTCCCGCGGCAAGATCTCTCTTATAAAAAACGGCGTGGAGGAGCAACAGGGGCGGCAAGGCGTAAGCGCCACCCGAAAACAGTCCCTTCAAACAAATTGCCGCCCAGTCTCCCAAAACGCCCAATTTCTTTCCGAAAATAAAGCACAGGGTAAAAAAGAGCGCAAAAAGGGTGAGGATAAAGGGCATCATAATATGAAGCGCCCGATCCTCCGGCTGAATTTTTTTCTTTTTGATCTCCTTGGGGGAGCGACGGGCAGTTTTACTTTTTTGTGCCATCAAATGTCCTCCGTATTTGCAGTCAGTCGGATCAGTAGGTCGGTATCGTCGGGGCAGACCCCGTTCATTGCCGCCTTATTGCTGACCCTGGCATTGCATTTTTCGCATTTATAGTAAATGACGAAGCCCTTTTTCGGATGGGGCTCCGTGCGGATGGGAATCAGTCGTCCTTTGCAGGGATTTGCCCGATCGCCGGGACAAAGATCCACGTGCAGAGAGGTGAGACAAAAGGGGCAGTGGTCACGGCTGGTCACCTCATTGGGGGGTACTTTTTTCCCGCAAGAGGTGCAGACAAAGCCACTGTCATTCTTCTGAAAGCGTTTGGACTCCATCAAAATCCCTTCCTTCCTCGGCAGCGATCAAAAGTCGGTAGGAGCCGAGAAGCCTTTCCCGCAGGATATAGCGCTTCCCGCCGTATTCGGCAAAGCCGTCTCTTACCGCCACCTGATTTGTGATCGAAAGTCCCTCGCCCACAAGCTTTGCCACCGCTTCCTTGGCACACCAAACGAAGGAGAAGGGAAGTGCCCTCTCCTCGGGGGAAAATTTTTCCTCGGCGATGCGGGGACGGCTTTCGTCCGCACGCTCCGCATCGATGCCAAGGGGAAGCTCTGCAAAGGCGCAAGCGTACAGAGACCCCGTATGGGTCACGGAAATATAAGCACGCCCCGAGGGAAAGTAGGGCTTTCCCTTGGGGGTACGACGAACTTCTTCGGGCAAGTTCCCCGTCTTTTGCCAAAAAGCGTCCAGCGCCTCCCGAAAGAGGGCATCGGATCGCTCTCGGGCGTCTCCCTCGGTCAAGCGAAGGAAACAGTAAAGGGTCTTATTTATCATCGTCGGAGGCTTCTTCCTCGATTTCCTCGGTCTCGGGCAGATCGGGAACCTCCTCCCCGAAGATCTCCTCTCCGGATTCCTCAGCGTTTTCCGCTTCCTTTGCCAGCTCCTCGTCGGGGGTGACTCTCTGGAGAGAGGTCAGCTTTTCCCCTTCCTCGGGACGCATCACGTAAATACCTGCCGAGCCTCTGCCTACCTTGGAGATATCGGCGGCGTGTACGCGGACCAGCTTGCCGTCGGAGGCAATGAGAAGCAGGTCGTCCTCCTCGTTTACCGCAAGAATACCGATCAGCTTGTCGCCTGCCTTACCGCCCAGCGCCTGACACTTCATACCCTTACCGCCGCGGTGCTTGGTGGAAAATTCGTCGAAGCTGCTGCGCTTGCCTACACCGTTGTCGGTCATGGTCAAAAGGCTTCTTTCCTCGCCCTCGTGGGCAATGGAGACCGCACCGCAAATCGCGGCACCCTCTCCCAGACGCATGGCTCTGACGCCGCGGGCAGTTCTGCCCATCAGACGGATCTCACTTTCCGCAAAGCGAACGCCGAGACCCGAGGTGGCTGCCACGAACAGATCCTGATTCCCCTCGGTCTTATTCACAAAGAGAAGCTCGTCACCGTCGTTGAGTGTGATTGCCTTTACACCGTCGCGGCGCACGTGACGGAAGAGCTTTAAGGGGGTACGCTTTACGAAGCCGTCGCGGGTCACGAAGGAAAGGATCTCCTCGGTGCCCAGCTTCTGTACGGACAGGTACGCGGTGATCTTCTCGTTTTCCTTCAGATTCAGTACGTTGACCAGATTGGTTCCCTTGGCGGTTCTGGATGCCTCGGGGATCTCGTAGCACTTTTTCACGTACAGTCTGCCCTGATTGGAGAAGAAGAAGACGAAGTTATGGCTGTGGCTGACGAACAGGTCGCGGATAGAGTCCTCCTCCTTGGTGGTCAGCGCCTTCATACCCTTACCGCCTGCACGCTGTGCCTCGTAATCGCTCAGCTTCTGACGCTTGATATAACCTGCGTGGGTAATGGTCACCACTGCCTTATGCTTTTCGATCAGGTCCTCCAGCACGATATCGTCTGCCGCCTGCTCGATGGTGGTTCTTCTTTCATCGCCGAATTTCTTGCGGATCTCCAGAAGCTCCTCCTTCAAAACCTCAAGCAGCTTTGCCTCGTCGGCAAGGATGCCCTCCAGATAAGCGACCAGCTTCTGCTTTTCCGCCATTTCCTCCAGGATCTTTTCGATCTCAAGACCCGCAAGACGTCCCAAAGGCATTTCCACGATGGCCTGACCCTGTACGTCGGAAAGGGCAAAGCGTGCGATCAGCGCCGCCTTGGCTTCCGCTACGGTCTTATGCTCGCGGATGATGCGGATCACCTCGTCGATGTTATCAATGGCGATCTTATAGCCCTCCAAAACGTGGAGACGGGCAAGTGCCTTATTCAGGTCGAAGCGAACGCGGCGTGCGGTCACCTCCTCCTGATGCTTTAAGTAGTGAGAAAGCATCTGCTTGAGAGACAGGGTCTTGGGCTCACCGTTTACCAGTGCCAGCATATTCATGGCAAAGGTCTCCTGCAAACGGGAATACTTGTAGAGGAGATTGAGAATGACCTCGCGGTTTACGTCGTGGCGAAGCTCGATGACGATGCGGATCTTCCCCTTGCAGCTTTCGTCGCGCAGATCGACGATGCCATCGATCCTCTTATCCTTGACCAGATCCGCAATTCCCTTGACCAGATCGGACTTGTTCACCTGATAGGGGATCTCGTCCACGATGATACATTCCCGCTTGCCGCGGGTCTCAAAATGGGTACGGCTTCTCATCAGCACCTTGCCGCGGCCGGTCAGATACGCCTGCTCGATGCCGTTGGTGCCGTAAATCTTGGCGGCGGTGGGGAAGTCGGGACCCTTGACGAACTGCATCAGGTCGCGGACCTCGCAGGAGGGATTGTCCATCAGGTAAATGACCGCGTCAATGACCTCGCACAGATTGTGGGGAGGAATATTGGTAGCCATACCTACGGCAATACCCACCGAGCCGTTACACAAAAGGTTGGGGAAGCGGCTGGGGAGCACCGTGGGCTCCTTCAGCTTATTGTCGAAGTTGGGGACGAAATCCACCACGTCCTTTTCGATATCCTGGAGCATGGAATTTGCCATTCTCGCCATTCTCGCCTCGGTATAACGGTAAGCGGCGGCACCGTCACCGTCGATATTGCCGAAGTTACCGTGACCCTCTACCAGAGGATAGCGCATGGAAAAGCCCTGTGCCAGACGGACCATGGCGTCGTAAACGGCACTGTCGCCGTGGGGGTGGTAATGACCCAGCACGTTACCTACCGTGGTAGCAGACTTGCGGAAGGGCTTGTCGTGGGTCAATTTATCCTCGTACATGGCGTACAAAATTCTGCGGTGTACGGGCTTGAGACCGTCACGGACGTCGGGAAGGGCACGACCCACGATAACACTCATGGAATAGTCGATATAGCTCTTCTTGATCTCCTTGACGATATCGATATTTTCAATTTTCTGACCGTTTAAATTCAGTTCCATATTTGAAAAAGTTCCTTTCTTTCGGTGGAAAAAGCTTTTGTTTCACGCGCCATGTTTCACGGCGCATCATTTCCCGCGGATCGCTTTCTCTCTTGTGGAAAAAGCGGGGAAAAATTTGTCAAATTCTGCGGAAAAAGTCCCGTATTTCCTGACTTTTTAAGCCTTTTTTTCTGTGGTAAAGTTTTCCACAGGGTTGTGGAAAACGAAAATGATTTTTCAAAGTTACACACACTTTCCACAGAGTTTTCCACAGTTAAACGTCCAGGTTCTGTACGTATCTTGCGTTTTCTTCAATAAATTCGCGTCTGGGCTCCACCTTGTCACCCATCAGCAGGGTAAAGGTCTCGTCCGCGGCGTAAGCATCCTCAATGCTGACGGAGACCAAGGTTCTGGTTTCGGGGTCCATGGTGGTCTCCCAAAGCTGCTCCGCATCCATTTCACCGAGACCCTTGTAGCGCTCAGCCTGGGCATTGTCACCCATTCTGGCAATGATCTCGTCCCGCTCCTCGTCGGAGAAGGCGTATTCCTGCTGCTTGCCCTTATATACCTTGTAAAGGGGAGGCATGGCGCAGAAAATATGTCCCTTTTCGATCAAAGGTCTCATGTGACGGAAGAAGAAGGTGAGAAGCAGGGTCTTGATATGGGCACCGTCTACGTCCGCATCCGCCATCAGGATAATTTTGCCGTAGCGGAGCTTTTCAATATCAAAATCGTCTCCGATGCCGCAGCCCAATACCTGAATGATGGGGATGATCTGCGTAGAGGAATACACTCTGTCAAGGCGCGCCTTTTCCACGTTGAGGATCTTACCTCTCAGAGGAAGGATCGCCTGATACTTGGAGTCTCTGCCGTCCTTTGCGGTACCGCCTGCAGAGTCTCCCTCCACGAAGAAGATCTCGGACTTTGCAGGATCCTTTTCCTGGCAGTCGGCAAGCTTTTCGGGATGGGAGCCGCTTTCCAAAGGACTCTTGCGGCGGCTTGCCTCTCTTGCCTTCTTTGCCGCTTCTCTGGCACGGTTGGCTGCAAGGGCTTTTTCAATGAGAAGCTTTGCAACGGCGGGATTTTCCTCAAAATATTCGCCCAGCTTTTCGGTCATCAGCGAATCCACCAGGGGACGAACCTCTACGTTGCCCAGCTTGGTCTTGGTCTGTCCCTCGAACTGGGTCTCCTCTACCTTGACGGAGATGATACAGGTCAGACCCTCTCTCACGTCCTCACCGGAGAATTTCTTATCACTGTCCTTCAGGTACCCGTACTTCTTGGCGTATTCGTTGAATACCTTGGTCAGACCGGTCTTAAAGCCGGTTTCGTGGGTACCGCCCTCGGGGGTGTGGATGTTGTTGGCAAAGGACAGGGTCATATCCTGATAGCCGTCGTTGTACTGGAGTGCTACCTCAGCCTGACAGCCCTTGCCCTCGGTGGCAATATAAATGACCTTCTCGTTGAGAAGACTGCATCTCTTTTTCTCGTTCAGATAGGACACGAAGGAACGAATACCGCCCTCAAAGCAGAGCTTGGTATATTTCTTTTCCTTCTCCTTGCGGTAGTAGCCTCCGTCCTCGCGCTCCTCGTCGTCCTCCTCGGCAAGTGCCTCCTCCTCGGTGATCAGCCCGTTTTCCAGAGCCGCCTCAGTCTCGCTTCTGCCGTCGAAATCTCTTTCGTCGTAAAACTCGATGGTAACGCCTGCCGTGAGGAACGCCTGCTCGCGCAAACGGTTCAGAACCGTAGTATAGTCGAAATCCATTTCCGTAAAGATCTCGGAGTCGGGCATAAAGCGAACGTACAGGCCGTGCTTTTCCGTTTCACCGGTGCACTGAATGCCGCGGGCAACCTTACCCCGCTCAAAGCGCTCGGTATATTCCTTTCCGTCGTAGCAGTTCACGACCTCCATCCACTCGGAAAGCGCGTTTACGACGCTGGCGCCCACACCGTGGAGACCGCCGGAGATCTTATAACCGCCGCCGCCGAATTTACCGCCGGCGTGGAGTACGGTAAAGACCACCTCCAGCGTGGGGATCCCCATTTTCGGATGGGTGCCCGCAGGAACGCCGCGGCCGTTATCCTGAACGGCAACGGAGCCGTCCTTATGAAGCGTTACGGTAATGGTATCACATCTGCCTGCAAGCGCTTCGTCGATGGAGTTATCCACGATCTCGTAGATCAGATGGTGCAGACCGCGCTGACCCGTAGAGCCGATATACATACCCGGTCTCTTACGGACTGCCTCCAGACCCTCCAGAACCTGAATTTGATTTTCATCGTAAGTGGTGTTTACGTTCGTAAATTCCTGTTTTTCCAAAATACTATTCCTTTCCTTACGGTGTTGATAACGTTTTTATTTTTCTTCGGCAAGGGATTTTGCCGAGCGGGAGGAAGAATACAGACTGTCTTTTCCGTAGGCGTTGGTCAGGATCAGAGAATTGACCTGGCGCAGAGATCGCTTCGGAAGCACGGAATCTCCTCCCGTACCCAGCTTTCGTATAAAGTTTCGGGTATCCTTTTGCACCGTGGCGCTTTCCGCATTGAGGATCAGCACCACCTTATTTTTCGGGATGGCAGAGCCGTCTCCCGGATCCAAAAAGGGATTTTTCATCCTTGAAATTCTCCCTTCGAAACGAAGATCTTTTGGTCAACGAAGGCAAAATCCTCCTCGTCGGTGCCCGACAGGATCACTTGCTTGCCCACAAGACCTCGGGTAATATAGCTTCTTCTGCCTTCGTCCAGCTCACTGAGCACGTCGTCCAGCAGATACACGGGATCCTTTCCCGTCATTTCCTTGGAAATTTCCCCTTCCGCCAGCTTCAGAGACAAGACCGCGCTCCTCTGCTGACCCTGGGAGGCAAAGCCTCTGGCGGTAAAGGAGTTGATCCGGATCTCCAGATCGTCCCGATGGACTCCCTTTGCGGTAAAGCCGTAGCGGATATCGCTTTCCAATCCGTCGCGCAACAGCGAAATGTAGCTCTGTTCCATTTCCTCGCGGCTTTTTTCGGGCTTATACACGTCGGAAACGTATCGCATCTCAAGACTTTCCGTGCCCTCTGAGATATTCTGAAAATGGACGGGTGCAAACTGCTTTAGCTTTTCAATATAGTCGGCGCGGATACAGGCGATCTTCACGCTTACCGACGCAAGGCGCTCGTTCCACACGTCGAACAGGGAATCGTCGAAGGCTTTTTTGCTCCTCTGCTTTAAGAGAGCCGCTCTCTGGGACTCCAAACGGTTGAATTCATTGAGCAGGGAAGCGTAATAAGGGCGAAGCTGACAGATGGCACCGTCGATAAAGCTCCTTCTCTTGCCCGGCCCGTCCTTGATCAAAGAAAGGTGCTCGGGACAGAACAAAACCACCCGAAACAGTCCCAAAAATTCGGAAAGCTTTTCCAGCTTCACGCCGTTTTTATAGATCGCTTTTCCGCCGGCGGCGTCCAGCACCATTCTCAGCTGAAAGGGAAGCCCCTCCCCGCTGACACAGGCGGTCACGATCGCCGTTTTTTTCTCGTGGGTGATCATTTCCCTCAGACTTTTGACGCGAAAGCTCTTTCCGCACGCCATCAGATAGATCGCTTCCATCAGATTGGTCTTACCCTGGGCATTTCTGCCCACCAGAACGCAGCTTCCGTAAGACAGAGAAAGGGAAGCGGAGGAAATATTGCGAAAATCGGTTACTTCAATATGGTCCAGCTTCATCAGTTCAGCCGCATGGGAACGACCATATAATAGAACGCGCTCGTCTCGGGAGAGGTGATCGCCATACCGGACAAGGGTGAGTTCAGATCAAAGCAGACCTCCTCCTGACCGCAGGCGGCGGCACCCCGCAGGGCGTCCAGCAAAAACTTATTGTTAAAGCCTACCAGCATTTCCTCACCCTCTACCTTACAGAAGATCTCCTCGTCGATCTTACCGTTGGCAGTGGTGCACTTGATCTCCATACCGTCGGGCGTGACCTGCAAACGGATGGGGCTCTTGGCTCTTTCGTCAATGAGAAGGGCACAGCGCTCGAAGCAGCCGATGGCAGAAGCAAGGGACACCTGCACGCGGGTACGGAATTCCTTGGGCAGGGACTTGGAATAATCGATGTATTCTCCGTCTACGTAGCGGGAGAAGAAGAAAAAGTCCTCAAAAGCGAAAATAATGTGTCTGCCCGCAAGCTCGATGCGGATCTGCGTATCCGAGTCCTCCAAAAGACGAATCAGCTCGTGAAGGGTCTTTGCAGGGACCACGAAGCGTACGTCCAGCATCAGTCCCTTGATACATTCTTCCTCGCGAATGGCGATTCGGTAGCCGTCACAGCCGCAAAGACGCAGTCTGTCTCCGTGAGACTCGAACAAAACGCCGGTAAGCACAGGCTTTAGATCAATGGTAGCGCAGGCAAAGATCACCTGCTGAAGCATTTTTTTCAGCTGACCCTGCTCAATGACGAATTTTTTATCACCGGCAAGGGTAGGCATTGCGGGGAACAGATCGCCGCTCATACCCAAGATCTCAAATTTTGCCGCACCTGCGGAAATGGTGGTGACGTAGTTTGCGTCACTGGAAATCGTGATCTCTCCGTCGGGGAGGGTTCTTACCATAGAATTGATCTTCACTGCATCCAGAAGAATGGCTCCCTCCTCCAGGATCTGTGCGTCAAAGGCAGTTTTTACACCCTTGGTGGTATCAAAGGTGGTAATATGTACCTTATCCTTATCCTTTTCCGTCTTAAAGTACAGACAGGCAAGGGCAGCGTTTGCACTGCGGGAGGCGATGGCACAAAGGCAAGGGCTGATTGCGTCCAGTATGACTTTTTTCTCGGCTCGGATAAACATTTCTTTCTCCTCGGCAAAATAAATTTATTTCTTTTCTTTTTTTATCATTCTTTCGTAGTAACCTTAGGGGCGGTGAATTGTGTGAATTACGCCAAAACCCCAGAGA
Source organism: Oscillospiraceae bacterium (assembly GCA_015065325.1). GTDB lineage: Bacteria > Bacillota > Clostridia > Oscillospirales > SIG627 > RGIG5579. The sequence continues at coordinate 13,646 of SVQO01000013.1, forward strand.
TTGCAAGGGTTCTTCGCCATTTTTCTCTGTGGAAAAGGGGTCGAAGAAAAACGGAATAAGGGAAAGTTTTCCCCGGGTGGAAAGCGCTTTACGGTTTTCCACATTTTTATCCACAGGAACTTAACAGCTTCGGCTGTGGATTACTCCTTGATATCGCGGATCAGCCTTGTGATCTCCTCCTCAAAGTCGGGACTGCTTTCGATCTTCTTTTCCACGTTCTTAATGGCGGAAAGGATGGTGGAATGGTCCTGAGAGAAGTATCTTGCGATCTCCACCGAGGAAAGGTCGGTGAGCTGATCGAAAATATAAATGGAAACGTGACGGGCAATGACGATATTTGCCTGTCTGCGCTTCCCCGTCAGATCCTGAATGGTAACGTTGTACTTTTCGCAGATCTTGTCAAAGGTCTTTTCCACGATATTATCCACGCTCTTTTTGGGAACCAGATCCTGCACGCAGGTCTTGGCAAGGTCGATATCGATCTTTTTCCCGAAAATGATGGAATAGCCGTGAAGGCGCTTGATCACGCCCTCCAGCTGACGGATGCTGGACTTGATATTGGTAGCGATATAAAGCAAAATATCGTCGGGGATGGTCAGCCCCAGTGCCTCTGCCTTACTGGAGGCGATGGCAACTCTCAGCTCCAGCTCGGGAGGCTGGATATCCACCGTCAGTCCCGACTCGAAGCGGGTGCGGAGACGCTCGTCCAGACGCTTCAGCTCCTTGGGAGGACAGTCGCTGGTGAGAATGATCTGCTTGTGCTGCTGATACAGGGTATCAAAGGTGTGGAAAAATTCGTGCTGGGTGGAGTCCTTGCCGGCGATGAACTGAATATCGTCCACCAAAAGTACGTCCACGTTTCTGTAACGCTCGCGGAAAAAGTGCATGGGCTTTTTCTGAATGAGCTGGTCGATGAGCTCGTTGGTAAAATCCTCGCCGCGGACGTACATGATGCGCTTTGAGGGATTGTGCTTGATGATCTCGTTGCTGATGGCGTACAGCAAATGGGTCTTACCCATTCCCGAGGGGGCGTACAGGTACAGGGGGTTCCAGCATTCCGCGGGATTTTTTGCCACTGCCATACAGGCGTCGTGCGCCATACGGTTGGTATCGCCTACGATAAAGTTATCAAAGGTATATTCCGCGCCCCGTGTAGCCGGGATCTCCGTTTTAATAATGGTGCCCACCGGCTTTTCGTCCGCCATTTTTTGGACCATTTCCCGTTCCTCGTCGGAAAGAGCAGGCTCCTGTGCCAGAGCCTCGCTTACCTGCTCCTTGCAGAACACGTTCTGCGGAAGGACTCCGGAGCGGATATGCTCGTCGATGATCTGCCCGATGCTTCCCTCGTGCAGGTCTCTGGAAAAGATCACCAGCTCGCACCTTGCGCCCAGCACCGTGAAAATATGATTTTGCAGTTGATTGTAAAAATGATTGAATACAAAATTTGCCTTATACTCCTCTTTGGCGGAGATATATGCGTGACTGTCTGTCAGCCGTTCCAGCTGCAGCTCCTGAAACCAGATACTGAAGGTTGCCGTAGAAAAGCCCGCTTCCGTACTGATATGTTTTAAAACGTGATTCCATATAGCCTTATTAGAATCCATTTAAACCTCCGTATTTGTTGATCTCTCCGTTGATTTGTTTCAAAACAGGGGTTCCTCCAACGTCCTCATACGGGACCGAAAAATGCCCATAAATATAGTAATATATAATATTATATAATATTATATAATATATATTAGCAAATTACAAGTGTTTTTTCTTCCGAAACCCTGTTTTTCCTGTGGAAAACTTGAATTTATGAACAAAAATTTACAATTTTATCTTGTTATTTTTACCTCCCTTGCCCTTTTTGCCCGAAAAATCATTCGATTTACGTTTATTCCCTTGCGCTATTAAAATAGCAGAAAGGAGTGATGACACGCAATGACATTTTTTTCTGCTTCGTAAATTTGCTTTGTAAAATCCGCTGCAGCTTCGTCAAGGTGCGATAAATTGCTCAGTCATTTACAGTAGTAAACTCCTTCGCAATTTTCTTCCTTTCCTCGCTTCGCAGGATTTTACTTCGCAAATTGGTTGGGGCTTTGTTCCTTTTTTGAAAAAAAGGAACCGAAAAAACTTAAAGCGAGGAAAATCACAATAAAAAGAGAGCAAAAACTTTTGATTGAAGTTTTTAGAGTGCAGAACCTTTTTTCAAAAAGGTTTTGCCCCGCACCCCTCAAAACTTATAAAAAAGGAGATTGTATTTTATCATGATCAAGGATTATTGAAAAACAAAGATCTATGATCGATGATCGCACAATGTGAGCTTCCCTCCGAGAGGGAGGGGGCGAAAACCTATAAAAAGGGAAAAATTGACAAAGAAAAGGGCGAATTTTTTCTCTTTTGACTACTGGACGGAATGCGGTAGCTATGCTATACTACTTATAAAGAAACGAAAGGAGAGAGCCGCAATGCCGCAACCCAGCAGACCAACCACAAGATCCGCACCGTCTCGAGTAAAGATCTCGGACCCCCACGCATCCATGAAAAAAGTTGCGCCGCCTGCCACCAAAAGGGCGAAAAAGCCGCTTTCTTCTGCACCGAGTAGGCGAAAGCCTGCTCCCCGTGCCACCGAGGAGAGGACCCTCACCCCCCATCAGAAAAAGAGCAGAAGGCGTCTTTTTACCTTGTGCTTTGTTATATCTTTGGTTTTGGTTGCTCTGTATTGGGGTGTTGTGGCGATTTTGATCGCGACCCGCTCCGACGGCAATGAGGACGCCCTGCCCCTTCTGGTATTCACCCAGGGGGAACGCAAGGAGGATAAACGGCTTGAACCGGAGGAGGCTTGTATCAACGGAGTTAAGTATCTTCCCATCACCTTCCTGGAAAAATATATGGCGATCACCCAATTCGGAGACGATAAGACCCGCTCCTTCCGGCTTTGTGAAACGGGTGAATACGCCACCTTTTATCTGGGCACCGAGGAGGCGATCATCAACGGTCAGCACGTCTCCATTAAGGCACCCGCTATTTTAAAGGATAAGGATCTCTATCTGCCCTTGGATTTCTTCGAGGATAAGATGAATTGCTTTGAGCTGGGTCTGAACAATTCTACCTACGGCGCGGACGTGCTTACCTTTAATAAGGACGTGAAGCCCTCCTTCCTGTTCCGATCCATGCCCACCTCCGATCCCGTTCTCTACGATCCCGTTTACGCGGCGCCTCCCACACCCGAGGATCCCGCCGCCCAACCTACCGCGTAAAAAATGCTATGGATTTCCATAGCATTTTTTGTTTTTTGCGGGGGATTTTTGGTCGCTTTTTTGAAAAAAAGCTCCGCAAAAAACTTATAAAAAAGGGTAATTTTATTTATCAATACCAATAATTTTTGTAAATCAAATATCTATCATCAATGTTTGCATCGTAGGGGACGGCGCCTTCGACGTCCCGCAGACCGACACTTTTTATCAAAAATCTATTGATAAAACAAGTTATGCAAAATAGAGAATTTGCGCAGGCTCCTTCCACCACTGCGTGGTCCCCCTCCCTCTCGGAGGGAGGCAAATTCACTCACAATTTTTGCGGAAACAAAGAGGTATTCCGCAAATTTGTACGCTCGTCTGCAACACACTAAGAATTTTTGCAAAACAAATATCTATCATCCATGTTCGCATCCGTAGGGCGGGGGCTTGCTCCCGCCGTAATTTGCAAAACAAAATTCATTCCCGAAATTTATCGAAATTGGTTTTTTGACACAAAAAAGCCACGCAAACCTGCGTGGCTTTCATAGGATTTAAGGATAGAGGGAATTTATATCATTTTCCTCAAAAAACAGATAGATTTCTCCGCCGGGAGCACAGGTAAAATCGGCTCGCAGCGGAAGCGGATCGGTGTTCATTCGAACTCCCCTGCTGTCGGCGGCAATCAGCTGCATCGTGATCGTTTGATCCACAGGCACGTTATTTTCGCCAACGGGGTTGGGATAACCGGTTTCATCATATTCCCAAACGTAATCGACGCGGTACTCAAAAAACACGGTCATGGTCTGACTGTCCCAGCGATAAGTTCCGATCCAATGGGGTTGCGCTTCACCGAGAGTATCGTTACCGGGACAGTACCAACCGTAGCCTCCCCCATTTACCATAGCCATAAGATTCAAGGAAACGGTTCCGTCCTCGGAAAAGGTAAAGGTTCCCAGCATTCCCCATCCCGGTTCAACCATTGCGAGATAGTTCCAGGTCTGATCGATATAAATCGGCGGTAACTCCTGAATCTGCTCGTTCTCAATTTTTTCTTGGTCGGAGGGAAGATCACCTGCTGAAGTTTTTTCCTCGATCTCAATCTCCTCAGCTAAAAACGTACTTTCTTCGGTTTTGGTTTCCCGGGTTGGATCGCTTCTTTTTGCCAACGTGCAAGACGCAAAACTCATTGCTATACAAATGACCGTAGACAATGCGATTGCTCTTTTTAACATTTTCTCTACCTCCGTTTTTTCTTCATCATATCACGTTTTCTATCTTTTTACAACTTTTTCATCAAATTTCAACAGGGTCCTTGAAAAGAGCTTTCTTTTTTTTCTGTTTCTTTCAAATTGTATTTACTTTTGTCGAATTTTTTGATATAATATTCTATCTATATGGTAAATGGAGGATTTTTTCCATGTCCAATCGTACGTCTAAAGAAAATTATTATCTGGATATTGCCCAGACGGTGGCAGAGCGCGGCACCTGCCTGAGAAAGAAATACGGCGCGATCATCGTGAAAAACGACGTGATCGTATCCACCGGCTACGTAGGGGCACCCCGAGGCAGACAGAATTGCTGTGATCTGCAGTTTTGCCTGCGTGAGAAGCTGAATATTCCCCGCGGCGAGCGTTACGAGCTTTGCCGAAGCGTGCACGCGGAGCAAAACGCCATTATCAATGCTTCCCGCGAGCAGATGATCGGCGCTACCATGTTCCTTTGCGGTATTGACGCCAAAACGGGTGAATACGTTGCCAATTCCTCCAGCTGCCAGATGTGCAAGAGAATGATCATCAATGCGGGCATCGAAAGGGTCGTGATCCGCGACAGCAAGACCGATTACCGCGTCATTCAGGTCTCCGACTGGGTGGAAAACGACGATTCTCTGGGTCAGATGGGATATTGATTTTTTTGTTCTTTCTTTGAAAAGAAAGAACCAAAGAAACTTATAAAAAAATATTATCATTTTTTCTTAAAGATTTCTTTGCCTGCTTTCTTTCTCGAAAGAAGAACCAAAGAAACTCATAACAGAAATATTATCATTTTTTCTTAAAGCTTTCTTTGCCTGCTTTCTTTCTCAAAAGAAGAACCAAAGAAACGCATAACAGAAGTATTATTATTTTCCCCTTAGCCTAAAGCTTTCTTTGCCTGCTTTCTTTCTCGAAAGAAGAACCAAAGAAACTTATAGCAGAAGTATTATTATTTTCCCTTTAGTTTAAAGCTTTCTTTGCCTACTTTCTTTCTCGAAAGAAAGTAGGATCTACACAAAAAACATACCGATCAATCAGTAACGAAAAATAAGGAATGATACTGCAATGAACGTACCGGAAATCTTCGGCTCTCTCGTTTTTAACGACGCCATGATGAAAAAATATCTGCCCGAGCAGATCTATATTTCACTGAAAAATACCGCCCTGAAGGGTGAACGACTGGATCCCCATATTGCCGACGAGGTAGCAAAGGGAATGCGGGACTGGGCGCTTTCCAAGGGTGCGACCCACTTTACCCATTGGTTTCAGCCCATGACGGGCTCCACCGCCGAGAAGCACGATTCCTTCGTGCGTCCCATCAGCGAAAGCGAGATCACGATGGAGTTCTCCGGCAAGAACCTGATCGCAGGAGAAGCGGATGCCTCCTCCTTCCCCTCCGGCGGTCTGCGTGCCACCTTCGAAGCACGCGGCTACTCTGCCTGGGACCCCACCTCCCCCGCCTTTATCAAGGACAAGACCCTGTGTATTCCCACGGCGTTCTGCTCCTACCGCGGGGAGAGTCTGGATAAAAAAACACCCTTGCTCCGCTCTCAGGAGGCGATCGACCGCCAGGCGCGCCGCCTTTTGAAGCTGTTTGGTATCGAGACCCGCAGAGTGGTTGCCAACGTGGGCGCAGAGCAGGAATACTTCCTCATTGACGACCAGGTCTGGTCCAAGCGCCCCGACCTTCTTTACTGCGGCAGGACTCTGTTCGGTGCCATGCCCCCTAAGGGTCAGGATATGGACGGCCACTACTACGGGCAGATCAAGCCCCGTGTCCACGCCTTTATGCAGGAGCTGGACGAGGAGCTTTGGAAGCTGGGGATCTTGGCAAATACGGAGCACAATGAGGTTGCCCCCGCTCAGCACGAGCTGGCGCCTATTTATGCCACGGTGAATATTGCCACGGACCACAACCAGCTGACGATGGAAATGATGAAGAAGATCGCCGCCCGTCACGGTCTGGCGTGCCTGCTTCACGAAAAGCCCTTTAAAGGGGTCAACGGCAGCGGTAAGCACAACAACTGGTCCCTTTCCACCGCAGAGGGTCTCAACCTGCTCAAGCCCGGCAAGACTCCCAGCCAGAACGCTCTGTTCCTTCTGATCCTTACCGGTATTATCAAGGCGGTGGACGAAAACCAGGATCTTCTCCGCATTTCCGTTTCCTCTCCCGGAAACGATCACCGTCTGGGCGGTAACGAAGCACCTCCCGCCATCCTTTCCATTTTCCTTGGCTCCGAGCTGGAGAATATTTTGGAGGATATTATGGCAGGCGAGACCCCCGAGGACAGACCCCGCACCCGTCTCAATATCGGCGCCTCCGTTCTCCCCGAGCTGCCCTGCGACTCCACCGACCGAAACCGTACCTCTCCCTTTGCCTTTACGGGGAACAAATTTGAATTCCGTATGCCCGGCTCCTCCTGCTCCATCGGTTGCCCCAATATGATCATGAATACCATCGTAGCAGAGGCGCTTTCCTCCTTCTCCGACGTTTTGGAGCAGGCAGAGGACTTTCAGAAGGCACTGAATAAGCTGATCCACGATACGCTGATCCGCCACCGTCGCATTATTTACGGCGGTAACAACTACGCCGAGCAGTGGCGCGAGGAGGCTCTGCGCCGCGGTCTGGAGAACTTTACCAATACCGTGGAGGCTTTGCCCCATTACACCGACGAAAAGAACGTGCGTCTCTTTGAAAAGCACGGTGTCCTCTCCGCTGCGGAGATCGCTTCCCGCCAGGAAGTGCTTTTGGAAAACTACACCAAGAGCTTGGGTGTGGAGGCGCTGACCTTTGCCAATTTGGTTCGCAAGGATATTCTTCCCGCGGTCATCGGCTACCAGAGTCTCTTGGCAGAGGAAATGAAGTTGAAAAAAGAAGTATATCCCTCCTACGAGGTAGAACAGGAGCTTCTTTCCGACGTTTGCAAGCTGACGGGGACTCTTTACAAGCAGCTCAAGGAGCTTGAGGATGCCACCGAGCGCGCCAAGGAGATCGAGGAGACCCTCCCCGCCGCAGAGTACGCCCGCTCCGTGCTCTTTACCAAAATGGAGGAATTGCGCGAGACGGTGGATACTCTGGAGACCCTCCTTCCCCGCAAAATGTGGCCTTTCCCCACCTACGCCGAGATCCTTTACAGTGTAAAATAAGAAAAAAGACGCCGAGCGGCGTCTTTTTTCAGCAAATTACGGCGGGAGCAAGCCCCCGCCCTACGAGTGCGAACATGGATGATCGATCTTTGTTTTGTAACTTATGACCACTATTTGACCTTTTATGAAATTGTATAGGGGGAAAAATATGAAAAAAACAACGCTTGATTTTACAAATTGCAAAAATCTTTATGATTTGCATAATCGCATTCAAGAATCATTGAATTTTCCCGATTATTACGGAAAAAATCTAGATGCTTTTTGGGATTGTCTCAATCGCGACTGCGACGTAAACTACGTTACGGTTGTGGGAAGTGAAAACGTAGCGGCTGAATTAAAACCGACGATGAAAACAATCTTGGAATTATTTGAGGAAAACAAGAAATTTTGGGCAGAGAGCACCGATCCTTTTGATTACGAAATACTCAGTTAAAAAGCGGATTACGGCTACGGATGCGGACATGGATGATAGATCTTTGTTTTGCATTCATATGGGATTGATAAATAAAATTACCCTTTTTATAAGTTTTTTGCGGAGCTTTTTTTCAAAAAAGCGACCAAAAGTCCCCCGTAAAAAACATCGGAATATATATTTGCTTTTGCAAAAATCTTGACGTTTTGTGTCGGTCTGCGGGACGTCGAAGGCGCCGTCCCCTACGATGCAAACATTGAGAACACATATTTGTTTTTGCAAAAATTTTTGATAATAAAATAAAATTTCTTTTTTATAAGTTTTGAGGGGTGCGGGGGACTTTTTCAAAAGTCCCCCGCAAAAAAACTCCCCAGCAAAAGAGCCGCAGACAATTTACAAAGCAAAAAGAAGTGCCCCCGAGGGAGCACTTCTTTTTTATGTGATTATTCTTCTTCGCCGTAGAGCTTCTCAAGCTTGGTCAGCTTGGTGTAGCGCTCAGCAGCGGCAGCCTCAGCCTTATCAAAGAGAGCCTCAGCGCGTTCTGCATTCTGCTGAACCAGACGAGCGTAACGGGTCTCATTCTTGATGAAGTCCTTGTAGGAAGCAGTGGGAGCCTTGGAGTCGACCACCAGCTTCTTCTCTGCCAGAGGATTGTAACGGAACATCTGCCAGTAGCCTGCTTCAACAGCCTTCTTCATTTCAACCTGGCAGTTTGCCATGGTGCCCTTGATACCGTGCATTTCGCAGGGAGCGTAGCCGATGATCAGGGAGGGTCCGGGATAAGCTTCAGCCTCGGTCAGAGCCTTGAGGAGCTGATTCATATCTGCGCCCATAGCAACCTGAGCAACGTAAACGTAGCCGTAGCTCATTGCGATCTCAGCAAGGTTCTTCTTGCCGATTGCCTTACCTGCAGCGGCAAACTGAGCAACCTGACCGATGTTGGAAGCCTTGGAAGCCTGACCGCCGGTGTTGGAGTAAACCTCGGTATCGAATACCATAACGTTTACGTCCTCGCCGCTTGCCAGAACGTGGTCCAGACCGCCGAAGCCGATATCGTAAGCCCAGCCGTCACCACCGAAGATCCAGATGGACTTCTTGGACAGGTAATCCTTCTCTGCAAGGATCTTGGTCTTCAGCTCGTTCTCGCAGGGACAAGCCTCCAGCATAGCGACCATTTCCTTGGTAGCGATCTCGTTTTCAGCGCCGTTGTCAACGGTATCCAGATACTTCTGAATAACAGCCTTCTTATCAGCGTCTTCCACGGTCTCGATGAACTTCTGAACGTAACCGATCAGCTTCTCACGGATGGTCTTCTGACCCAGGTGGATACCCAAACCGTGCTCAGCGTTGTCCTCGAACAGGGAGTTTGCCCAAGCGGGACCGCGGCCGGTAGCGTTGTTTACGGTGTAGGGAGTTGCGGGAGCGGAGCCACCCCAGATAGAGGAGCATCCGGTAGCGTTGGAGATGTACATTCTCTCACCGAAGAGCTGGGTGATCAGTCTAGCGTAGGAGGTCTCGGCACAGCCTGCGCAGGAGCCGGAGAACTCAAGCAGGGGCTGCTTGAACTGGCTGCCCTTAACGGTCTTGGCGTTGAACAGCTCTGCCTTCTCGGTAACGTTTGCTACGCACCAGTCAAAGGGCTTCTGCTGCTCGAGCTGAGAAGACTGAGAAACCATCTCGATCGCCTTCTTCTCGGGATTGCCGTCCTTCTCTGCCTTTGCGGTAACGGGACAAGCCTTTACGCAAAGGGTACAACCCATGCAGTCCAGGGGAGAGATCGCCATGGTAAACTTGTAATCGGTCTTGATGACGGGCTTTGCACAGAACTTGGTCTCTGCGGGAGCTGCGGCAGCTTCCTCAGCGGTCAGAGCAAAGGGACGGATGGCTGCGTGAGGACATACGAAGGAACAGTTGTTACACTGGATACAGTTTTCAGCGTGCCATACGGGAACGGAAACTGCAACACCGCGCTTCTCGTAAGCGGCTGCACCCTGGGGGAAGGTACCGTCGGCGCAGTCAACGAAACGGGATACGGGCAGGGAGTCACCGTCCATCAGGGAAACGGGCTCAACGATCTCGTTTACGAATTTCACCAGATCCTCGCGCTTGCCGGTAGCCTTAGCCTTTTCAGCAGCGGGAGCGGCGTTCTTCCACTCGGCGGGAACGGCAACCTCGACCATAGCGTTTGCGCCTGCGTCGATTGCCTTGTAGTTCAGCTCAACGATGGCCTCGCCCTTCTTGATGTAGGACTTGTAAGCCATTTTCTTCATATACTCGATCGCCTCGTCCTTGGGAAGGATGTTGGCAAGAGCGAAGAATGCGGACTGGAGAACGGTGTTCTTAACCTTGGGGTTACCGATCTGTTTGGTTGCGATGGAGGTAGCGTCGATGGTGTAGAACTTGATATTGTTGTTGGCAATATAAGCCTTCACGTCAGCGGGCAGGTGCTCCTCGAGAGCAGCGGCATCCCAGGGGCAGTCCAGCATAAAGGTACCGCCGGGCTTCACGTCCTGAACGATCTTGTAGCCCTTGAGGATGTAGGAGTAGTTGTGGCAAGCAACGAAGTTTGCCTTGGTGATGTAGTAGGGGCTCTTGATCGCCTTATCACCGAAGCGGAGGTGAGAAATGGTTACACCGCCGGTCTTCTTGGAGTCGTACTGGAAGTATGCCTGAATGAACTTGTCGGTGTGGTCACCGATGATCTTGATGGAGTTCTTGTTGGCACCGACGGTACCGTCGCCGCCCAGACCCCAGAACTTGCAGGAGATGGTTCCCTCGGCAGCAGTATCGGGAGCGGGCTTCTCCTCCAGGGAAAGGCCGGTCACGTCGTCAACGATACCGATGGTAAAGCCGTTCTTGGGCTCTGCCTGTGCAAGGTTCTCATAAACTGCGAAGATGCTCTGAGGAGGAGTATCCTTGGAGCCGAGACCGTATCTGCCGCCAACGACCTTGATATCGGTCTTGCCCTGAGTAGCCAGAGCGGTAACAACGTCCAGATACAGAGGCTCGCCGAGAGCGCCGGGTTCCTTGGTACGGTCGAGAACTGCGATCTTCTTTGCGGTAGCGGGGATGGCTTCTGCCAGCTTGTCGGCACGGAAGGGTCTGTACAGACGAACCTTTACCAAACCGACCTTCTCGCCCTTAGCGGTCAGGTAGTCGATGACTTCCTCTGCTACGTCACAAACGGAGCCCATAGCTACGATCACCTTTTCGGCATCGGGAGCGCCGTAGTAGTTGAACAGCTTGTAGTCGGTACCGATCTTCTCGTTTACCTTGTTCATATATTCCTCTACGATTGCGGGAAGTGCATCGTAGTACTTGTTACAAGCCTCTCTGTGCTGGAAGAAGATGTCACCGTTTTCAGCGGAGCCGCGGAGAACGGGATGCTCGGGGTTCAGTGCTCTTGCACGGAAGCCTGCCAAAGCGTCCTTGTCGATCATTTCTTCCAGATCCTTGTAGTCCCAAGCTTCGATCTTCTGGATCTCGTGGGAGGTACGGAAGCCGTCGAAGAAGTTCAGGAAAGGAACTCTGCCCTTGATGGCTGCCAGATGTGCTACGGCACCCAGGTCCATAACCTCCTGGGGGTTGGTGTTTGCAAGGAGAGCAAAACCGGTCTGACGGCAAGCGTAAATATCACTGTGGTCGCCGAAAATGTTCAGCGCGTGAGAAGCTACGCAACGGGCGGAACAGTGGATCACACCGGGGAGAAGCTCACCGGCGATCTTGTACATATTGGGGATCATCAGAAGAAGACCCTGAGAAGCGGTAAAGGTGGTGGTGAGAGCACCTGCGGCAAGAGAGCCGTGAACGGTACCTGCAGCACCTGCCTCGGACTGCATTTCGGTAACCTTAACGGTTTCGCCGAACATGTTCTGAAGTCCGGTTGCAGACCAGGAGTCTGTCAATTCTGCCATTACACTGGAGGGGGTAATGGGGTAGATGGCTGCCACTTCGGTAAACGCATAGGATACGTGTGCCGCGGCGGTATTACCATCCATGGACATTTTCTTTCTTGTAACCATGATAATGTATTCCTTTCTTTTGAATAGAATTAATTTTCCGTATGAGATTATATCACCAAAATTATATTATGTAAAGGTAAAAAGACGAGATTTTTACGAAAAAAAAGAAGTTTTTTCAGGAAAATTTGCTTTTTTTTGCTTTTTTTCCAAAGAAGTGGTACAATGGAAAGCAGAGAAAAAAGGAAACGGGGGAAAACGGCGTGATCGTGAAAATCGGAACCTGTGCCGTGTGGGGTCTGGACGGCTTTGAGGTAGTGGCGGAGGCGTACCTGGGAAAGGGCCCCTTTGAGATGGAGATCATCGGACTTCCGGATCTGGCGGTAAAGGAAAGTCAGAGTCGGATCACTGCCGCTCTGCTGGCTCTGAGGATCACCCCGCCCTCGGGCAAGGTGACCGTTAATCTGGCTCCCGCCGACCGTAAAAAGCAGGGAAGCGGCTTTGATCTGCCGATTTTGATGACCTTGCTTTCTATGACGGTGCTGGGGGGAATGGAGCTTTCGGACAGCTTTTTCTTCGGAGAATTGGGACTGGACGGCTCTCTGCGCGGCGGTACGGGTGCTCTGCCCAAGGCGCTTGCCGCAAGGGATGCGGGAGCCAAGGTGCTGTTCGTGCCCAAGGAAAACGAAAACGAGTGCAGCGTGGTGGAGGGACTGACGGTTTACGGTGCCTCCCACGTAACGGAAATCTTGGATCACCTTTTGGGAAAAACTGCCCTGGTGCCCGCACGGTTTGACCGTGAGGCGGCTCTGGGGGAGAGGGAATGCGCCGTGGATTTTGCGGATATTCGCGGTCAGGGCGTTGCCAAGCGCGCCATTGAAATTGCGGCGGCAGGCTGTCACAATCTGCTTTTGGTGGGTCCTCCCGGCAGCGGTAAGAGCCTGCTTTCCAAGGCGATCCCGGGAATTCTGCCCGAAATGAGCTTTGAGGAAATGCTACGCACTACCGCCGTGCATTCCGTCAGCGGAACCCTGCCTGCCGGACAGGCTTTGATTCGGGAAAGACCCTTTCGAGCACCCCATCACACCATGAGCTTTGCGGGACTGGTGGGCGGCGGGCAGAACCCTTGCCCCGGTGAGATCAGCCTTGCCCACAACGGCGTCCTGTTCCTGGACGAGCTTCCCGAATTTGACAAGAGAAATCTGGAGATCCTGCGTCAGCCCCTGGAGGATCGGCAGGTGACCATTACCCGCGCCGCGTGGAAGATGACCTTTCCCTCGGATTTTATGCTGGTCTGCGCCATGAATCCTTGTCCCTGCGGCTATTACGGAGATCCTACCCATCGCTGCAGCTGTTCCAAGGCGGCGGTGGAGCGGTACCTGGGGAAGATCTCGGGACCTCTTTTGGACCGTATCGATATGCGGGTGGAGGTGCCCGCGTTGTCCTTTGAGGAATTGGAGGATAAGACCCCTGCGGAAAGCTCTGCTGCAGTACGGGAGAGAGTGAACCGTGCCAGAGCCCGAGCCCGTGAGCGCTACGCCGCCTACGGCGTTTCCTGCAACGGAGCCTTGTCGGGCGCACTGACCAAAAAGCTTTGCGTGATGGACGAGGGTGCCAAGGCTTGCATGAAGGAAAGCTTCGAGGCGCTTCAGCTTTCTGCCCGCGGCTACGACCGTATTCTGCGGCTTGCCAGAACCGTGGCAGATCTGGAGGGTGCGGAGAAGATTTCGGAAAATCATATTTTGGAGGCGGTGCAATACCGCGTCTCCTCGGAGAAGTATTTTGGATAAAAATCAGATCGAGATCAAAAGTAAGAAGCGCTTTCTGCGCAATTTTGAGGAAAAGACGGATCGGGCAGATCTGTTCCGCCGCTTCGGCTTCGGCTCGGACGCACCCTTTGCGGGGCGGGTCAAAAAGGGGAGCCTTATGCTTTACCGCAAAAAGGCGGGGCCTTTGTCTCTGTTTGCCCTGACGGCTCGGGGAGAATTTTCCCGCAGCGGGGGAAGGGAGCTTCTCACCTTGCGCTTCGGGCGCTGTATTCCCGCCGCTCTTTTGTGGGGTGCCTGGTGCCTGATGATGCTCTGTACGGGCGCTTTGATGATCGTCAGCGACACCCTTTTTTCCCTTTGGTTTATCGTTCCCGCCATCCTTTTTGCCTTGCCTCTGTTCCTTTTCTCGGGGCGTGAGAAAAAGCGATTGACCGATTTCTTGCAAGCCTTGGGGGAATAGGGTTTCAGTTTTTTCAGATTTTTTCCGACCCTTTTTGAAAAAAGGGTCCGAACCCCGAAAAACTTAAAAAGGGGAAATTTCTTTGTGGAAAGCAAGAAAACTTAAAAATAGTTTTTTCGGAAGTTTCTTCGGTTCCTTCTTTTCAAAGAAGGAACAAACAGAAAGGAGTTTTTTATGAAAAAAATCGTATCGGCGTTGGCGGCGTTTTGCATTTTGCTCTCCCTTTGTCCCGCGGCTTTTGCGGCAGAGTTTTCCTATGAGGAGCCCGTAGAGCCCGCCCTTTGGATGGAGCCGGATTTTTCTACCGACCACGCCTATTCCATCGCCTTGGTGGGAGATACCCAGTGCCTTTCCCGCGGGGACTATTTTTACGGAACCAATAAAATGGAGCAGCTCTACGGGATCCTTGCCGATACCGCCGAGGAGCGAAAGCTGGAGCACGTATTCGTTTTGGGGGATATTACGGATATGGGCTACCGCAACGACAAAAACCTGGGCTATGCAGTCTTCGATCCCCCTCTGACGGGAGAATGGGAGAATGCCCAAAAGGCAATTTTACAGCTGAGTGAAGCGGATATTTCTTATTCTTTGGTTCGCGGCAACCACGACGACTATATGATGGACGATTACTTCAATATCCCCGCCTACACCGACCAATTCAAGGGCTGCGGAGGCTTTTTCAGCGATTCCGAGGCGAAGCATTTTGCGGGAGAGGAAAACGACAACCCCGAAGGTTACGTGTATTGGAGTGCCAAGACCGGTTATCACGAAAATTCCATCGTCAATTCCTATAAGACCATGGAGATCTGCGGTACCAAGTACCTGTTTCTCACCGTGGATCATCACCTGACGGCAAACGTGATCAACTGGGTGGATGAGATCTTGGGAAAATACCCGGACCACCTTGCCATCGTTGCCACCCACGCCTATATCGGTTCCCAGGGCAATCTGTTTTCCACCACCAAGGATGATACCCACATCCCCTCCGGCTACGCTTCGGAGCATTTGTGGGAAAACGCTCTGAAAAATCATGAAAACGTGCTGGCGGTGGTCTGCGGCCACGTAGGAACGCTTCGCCCCGTCTATTCCACCATGCGCCGCGGGGAAGGCGGCAACGTGGTTCGGCAGATCCTGGTAGATCCCCAAGGGTACGATCTGCGTGAGGAGAACGGTGAAGGAGCCGTCATCAGCGGTGTTCAGGACACGGGAATGATCCTGTATATGAATTTCTCCGAGGACGGGTCCAAGGTCACCTTCGATTATTACTCCACCCTTTTGAATAAGGAAATGGTGGATGCGGATTATCCCCTCACTCTCTATAAAACAAATCCCGTTGCACACAAAAAGGCGGAGACGGTAAATGCGGAGCCTGCTTCCGCCACCGTGACCACCGTGCCGATGCAGCTGGAAGATGACGGAGGAAGCGGGGGCGTCGTCATTGCCGTAGCGGTATGTGCCGTGGCGGTAGCGGGAGTCTTTGCGGCGGTCATTGTTCGCAAAAAGAAAAAAGCCCGGTAATTCTTGACCGAGCAGGAGACGGGAGACTTTTGGTCGCTTTTTTGAAAAAAAGCTCCGCAAAAAACTTATAAAAAAAGGTAATTTTATTTATCAACACCAAATTTTGTCAAAACAAATATGGATTATCCATGTTCGCACCCGTAGGGCGGGGGCTTGCTCCCGCCGTAATTTGCAAAGACAAAGATCTATCATCCATGTTCGCATCCGTAGGGGACGGCGCCTTCGACGTCCCGTTATTCGGCACAAAACAAATATATCCGCAATTCTACGGGATTGCACGGTGATTGTGACACCTCATCCGTCAGCCCACGAGAGCAAGAATATTTATCAATGGTAAAAAACTTTTTATCAAAAATCTATTGATAAAACAAGTTATGCAAAATAGAGAATTTGCGCAGACTCCTTCCACCACTGCGTGGTTCCGCGTTGGTACCGAATTTTTGTGCCTCCCATTCGGTCGTTCAAAAATGGGTACCTGCCGTCGAAAACCTGCAAAAATGATATAACATATCATTTTCTTGATTTCCGCCTCTCCCTCTCGGAGGGAGGCAAATTCACTCACAATTTTTGCGAGGACAAAGAGATATTCCGCAAATTTGTACGCTCGTCTGCGGGACGTCGAAGGCGCCGTCCCCTACGATATGTCAAGGATTTTGCAAAAACAAATACGTGTTATCAACGCTTGCAAACGGATATAAAACCCCCTTTGAAAGTTTTTTCGGTTCCTTTTTTTCAAAAAAGGAACCGCTTCCTTGCGAACAAAAAAGAGAACGGACGAGCCGTTCTCTTTTTGTTTACTTGGTGATCTTAATAAAGACCTTTTTGCCCTTGCGCAGGATGAATTCGGAGTCGAAGTCGGAGGCGGGGAAGGTGGCTGCGATATCGGTCACCTTGGCTTCCTTGGCACTGACACCGCCCTGCTGAATGAGACGGCGTGCCTCGCCCTTGGAGGGGCAAAGACCTGCTTTGACCAGAAGGTCCATAATATTGATGGCACCGTCGGTAAAGTCTGCGTCGGTCAGAGCGAAGGTGGGCATATTGGCGTTGTTGCCGCCGCCGCCGAAGAGGGCGCGGGCAGCCTCCTGTGCCTTGTCAGCCTCCTCCTTGCCGTGAACCAAAGTGGTCAGCTCGTAAGCGAGGATCTCCTTTGCACGGTTCAGCTGACTGCCTTCCCAGGAATCCATCTTGTCGATCTCCTCCAGGGGCAGGAAGGTGAGCATACGGATACACTTGAGCACGTCGGCATCCCCAACGTTTCTCCAGTACTGATAGAAGTCGAAGGGACTGGTCTTTTCGGGATCCAGCCAAACGGCACCGGACTGGGTCTTACCCATTTTCTTGCCCTCGGAGTTGAGTAGCAGGGTAATGGTCATCGCGTAAGCGTCCTTACCCGTCTTCTTGCGGATCAGCTCGGTACCGCCCAGCATATTGGACCACTGGTCGTCGCCGCCGAACTGCATATTACAGCCGTACTTTTCGGACAGATGATAGAAGTCGTAGGACTGCATGATCATATAGTTGAATTCCAAGAAGGAAAGACCCTTCTCCATTCTTTGCTTGTAGCACTCTGCACGGAGCATATTGTTAACGGAGAAGCAAGCACCCACCTCACGGAGAAGATCCACGTACTTCAGATCCAAAAGCCAGTCGGCATTGTTGACCAGGATCGCCTTATCCTCACCGAACTCGATGAATTTTTCCATCTGGCGCTTAAAGCATTCGCAGTTATGCTCGATGGTCTCGGGGGTCAGCATAGAGCGCATATCGCTTCTGCCGGAGGGGTCGCCGATATAGCCGGTACCGCCGCCGACCAGAACCACGGGCTTGTTGCCCGCCATCTGCAAGCGCTTCATCAGACAAAGCGCCATAAAGTGACCGCAGTGCAGAGAATCTGCCGTGGGGTCAAAGCCGATATAAAAGCGTGCGCCGCCGCCGTTGATCAGGTCTCTGATCTCCTTTTCATCCGTTACCTGCGCGATGAGTCCGCGCGCTTGAAGTTCTTCGTAAATTCCCATGATAGTTTGCCTTTCTTTTATGTTAAACGATCTTTTAATTTTTCATATTCTGCCAGCCCTTCGCTGCGCAGCTTATCCGCGGCAAGACGCGCCTCGTCGGAAAGCTCTCTGCCGCCCAAAAGTCTGGCGGTCTCCCGCTGACTGCCCTCGGCATCCAAAAGAGTCAGAGTGGTCTCCGTTCTTCCCTCGGACTCGGATTTTGCCACCAAAAGGTGATGGTCTGCCAAAGTGGCGACCTGGGCGGAATGGGTTACGCAGAAGATCTGCCGCTCCCGCGCCAACGCCCGCAGACAAATGCCGATCTTTTGTGCCGTGGCACCGGAAATACCCGTGTCGATCTCGTCGAAGACCATGGTGGGGGCGTCCTTTTCCTTCAAGAGCTTTAAGGAAAGCGCCAGCATAATGCGGCTCATTTCACCGCCCGAAGCCACCTGCGCCAAGGGCTTGGTGCCCTCGCCCACGTTGGCGGCGATGCCGAAGGCAACCTTCTCCGCACCGTCGGCTCCCGGGGTCTGTTCGGGGGTCAGAAGCACGGAAAAGCGCATTTTGGGCATATCCAGAAACGCCAGGGTTCCGTGGATCTCGCTCTCCAGACGCTCGGCGGTCTCCCTGCGTGCTCGGGTCAGGTTCTCTGCGGCAAGCACCAGATCCTCGCTCAGCTTCTTCAGGGCAAGCTCACCCTTTTTTATATCATCTTTTCCCCGCAGAGTCAAGTCCTTTTTCTCTTTTATCTGCTCGTAGTAGTCCAAGAGCTCGTCTACGGTCATTCCGAATTTTTGCTTCAGTCGGTACAGGGTATCCAGCCGCTTTCGGATCCGATCCATCAGATCCCCCGGATCCTCCTCGCCGTAATCGGAAAGGGCGGCGGAGAGATCGCTTTCCAGCTCCTTTGCGGATTCGGCAAGCTCGTAGAGCCTTGCGGCAGTATCCGCGTGGGCACCCTCGCCCAGCTCCTCCAGCTTCCGCGCGGCGGCAGACAGGAGAAAGACCGCGCCCTTGCCCTTTTCACCGCCGGAAAGCGCACGGTGAGCGGTGGCAACGGCACCGTATTCCTTTTCAAAATTCTGCAGGTGGCAAAGCTTTTCCTCCAGCTTGTCCTCCTCGCCCTTTTTCGGCTTGACGCGGGCGATCTCCTGCATCTGATATTCGTAGAGCGCCAGCTTCTCCTTTCCCTCGGCAACGTCGGCGCGGAGCTTGTCCAGCGCCTTTTTTGCGTCAAGGTGACGGGTGTAAGCCGCCTTGTACTCCGCCAGCGCCTTCTGCCCCTCGGGAGAGAGGGCGTCGTCCAGATAGCGTCTGTGATTTTTCTCGTCCAGAAGTCCCACCGCGCTGTTTTGCCCGTGAATGGCAAGGAGCTGAGCGGCAAGGGCGGACAGTCGGCTGAAGGGAAGGGTCCGACCGCAGAGCTTGGACAGGTTTTTCCCGGAGGCGTAAACGATGCGGGTCAGGGTCACGCCCTCCCGCGCCTCCTCGGATGAGACGAATTCCGCCAGGTCGGCGATCTGCTCCTCGGTCAGCTCCGTGAAAAAGAGGGATACCTCCAGCTTTTCCTCCCCGTGGCGAACCAGCTCCTTGCCCGCCTTGGGGGAAAGAAAGAGGCCCAGGGAGTCCAGTACCAGAGATTTGCCCGCGCCCGTTTCACCGGTCAGCACGGAAAAGCCCCGATGGAAATCCACCGAAAGGCGTCGGATCAGTGCAAGATCGGAAACGAATAGAGACGTGAGCATAAAAACCTCTTAATCTTTGATATATAAAACGTTCAGGTCGCGGCAGAATTCCCGCGCCAGCTGCTCGTTGGCAAAGAGCACCAGGAGGGTATCGTCCCCCGCCAGGGTGCCGATGATGTTTTCAATGCGGATGGCTTCCAGTGCCGCGGCGGCGGCGTTTGCCGTGCCGGACAGGGTCTTGACCACACCGATATTCCCCGCGGGGACGGCGCTTGTCAGAACCTGGTGGAGCACCGAGCGGTACTTGTCGCAGGTCTCCTTTTCTCCCTGCGGTCTGTTCGGGGAAACGGCGTAATGGGTGCCGCCGCTTTTCCCTGCAACCTTTTGCAGGTGCAGCTCCTTAATATCGCGGGAAATGGTTGCCTGGGTAGCGGAAAAGCCTGCCAGTTTCAATTCGGCGGAAAGCTCCTCCTGGGTATGGATCTCTTTTTCCGCAACCAGCTCCAGAATTTTCAGTTGTCTTTCGTTTTTCATAGGTCACCTTCAGAATTTTCGGAAGAAAACTTCCAGATTGCTCTTGGGCTTTAAAAAGATCAGCTTCAGACGGTGGGGTGCACGGCGCACCTTGATCACGTCGTTTTTCCCAATGGGACGGACGGCTCTGCCGTCGGCGCAAACGGTGACGGCTCCGTCCTCGGTGGCGGCTCCCTTGACGGTGAAAACCGTTTCGGGAGAAAAGATCATATGATGGGCGCCGATGAGCAGATAGGAGGACACTGCCTTGACCCCGATGGAGTCGAAGTCCGCGTCCTGCACGGCTCCTCCTGCGGAGAAGCTGTAGCCCGTAGAGCCCGTGGGGGTATTGAAGATCAGTCCGTCCGCACGGAAGCGGCAAAGCTTCTTCCGACCGGTGAACAGATCCATTTCCACGATGTGAAAGCCCTTTTCGGGGGCGATGACGAATTCGTTGAGGGCGTAGAAGCGATCCTCACCCACACTGCATTCCAGCAGCATACGGGAGGACACGGTCAGATCCTTTTCGGAGAGGGCAGAAAGCTTTCCGATCTCCTTTTCCTCCAGAGAGGTCATAAAGCCCACGTTTCCGAAATTGATGCCGAAAATGGGGATGCCCGCCTCGGCGGCGCGGGGTGCCGCGGAAAGAATGGTTCCGTCCCCGCCCAGGGTCATCAGAAGGTCGCTCCGAAACAGCTCGTCCTCGGGAACGAAACGGATGCGGGACAGAAAGGGGGTCAGCGCAGAAAGACCCCGAAAACGCTCGCACAGCAAAAGCTCGCCCGAAAAGGCTCCCAGCGCTCCGATGACCTTTGCCGTACGCTCCAGGGTGGGGTCTCGGTCGGGATTGGGATAAAGGCTGATTTTTTTCATTTTCCCGCTCCTTTCTTATTTTTCTTTTTGGAACAGTGCCAGATATTCGATATTGCCGTCTCCGCCCGTAATGGGGGAGAGGATGGTGCGTTTCATCATAAGTCCGTGCTTTTCTCCTGCCGCGCGCAGGCTTTCAATGCAGTCTTGACGAAGCTTTTCGCTTTTCACGATGCCGCCTGAGCCGATGCCCTCTCTGCCCACCTCGAACTGAGGCTTGACCAGAGAGATGAATATGCCCCCGGGAGCCAGGATCTTGGATACGGCGGGGTACAGAAGGCTTTGGGAGATAAAGGATACGTCCATCACCGCAAGGTGGGTGACGGGGACCATGCTCTCGTCCAAAAAGCGGGCGTTGGTATTTTCCATAGACACCACGCAGGAATTTTCCTTCAGAGAGGGGTGGAGCTGGTCCGTGCCCGAGTCGATAGCATAGACTCTGCGCGCTCCGTGCTGGAGCAGGCAATCGGTAAAGCCGCCGGTAGAGGCGCCGATATCGATGCACATGGCGCCGCGGGGATCCACGCCGAATTCCCTCAGTGCCGCTTCCAGCTTCAGTCCTCCGCGGGACACGTAGCGGGTCAGGGGATTTTCGCAGATCTCCACAAGGCTTCCCTCGTCGATCTTCTCCGAGGGCTTGGTGCACTCTCTGCCGTCCACCAGCACGTAGCCTGCACGGATCAGCTTGGCGCCGAGGCTTCTGCTGCGGCAGTAACCGTTATCAAACAGATATTGATCCAATCTTGTCAAGGGCATAAAGCTCCTTTTCTATTCCGTCGGCAGAAAGTCCGCATTCCGCAAGAAGCTCTGCGGCACTGCCGTGAGGAATGAATTTTTCGTCGGGTGCCAGGGTGCGCAGGATCACGCCGTCTGCAAGACCTGCCTTGCGGAGCAGGGAGGCAAGGTAGTGGGAAAAGCCACCCGTTGCCATTCCTTCCTCCACAAAGAGGATCTTTTCGGCGCCGCGGAAGACCTCCAGACCCTTGGGGTCGAAGCCCTTCAGCATAGAGAAGCGGACCACGGAAACCGCCTTACCCGAACGGGCAAAGCGCTCCGCCGCCGTCAGCACCTCTGCGGTGATGCGCCCGAAGCTTACTACTATGATACCACTTTTTGCGGCGCTTTCATAGTCTTTTTTCTCAATTTCTCCGTCCAGCGGGAAATTTTCGGCAATTTTCGTCTCGGCACAGCCCTTGGGATAGCGGATGACGCAGGGCGTTTCCTTTTCGGAGAAGCTTTGCTCCAGTGCCCGTCTCATTTCCTTTTCCGATGCGGGAGCGTAGATCTTGATCCCCGGAATGGGGAGCAGGAAATTCAGGTCGTACAGACCGTGGTGGGTGGCTCCGTCCTCTCCCGTGATGCCTGCTCGATCCAGACAGACCGTAACGGGAAGCTTTTGCAGTGCCACGTCGTGTAAAAACTGATCCACACAGCGCTGGAAGAAGGTAGAATAAACCGCAAAGCAGGGCTTCATTCCCGCCGCCGCAAGTCCTGCGGCAAAGGTCATGGCGTGCTCCTCGGCAATACCCGTATCAAAAAGACGGGAGGGGAAGGCTTCGCCGAAGCCGTCCAGTCCTACGCCGCTTTCCATGGCACTGGTGATGCATACGATCTTTTTATCCTCGCGGGCAAGGTCGGTGACCGCGTCTCCGAACATACGGGAAAAGCTTTTTCCCGCGCCCTTGCATTCGTTTTTGGGACTGATCCCGTGAAAACCGGTGGGATCCTCCTCGGCAAGCTCGTGTCCCTTGCCCTTGGTGGTGACCAGATGAATGATGGAGGGACCGTTGCGCTTCTTGGCTTCCCGAAGCAGATCCTCCACCCGACCCAGATCGTTTCCGCAGGCGGGGCCGAAGTAGTGCAGACCCAGCTCCTCGAACAGGTTTCCGCCCGGAAGGGTCTGCCGCTTGACCGCACGCTTTACCTTTTTGGCAAAGCTTTCCAGGCCCTCACCTACCAGGGGAAGGTCGTTTAAGAATTCGCCCACGTCCTCCTTCAGTCGGTAGTAAAAGGGGGTGCGAAGCTTATTCAGACTGGTACGGAGCTGGCCTCGGCTCTTGCCGATGCTCATTCCGTTGTCGTTGAGGATGATGATGACCCGATCGTGTGGGGAAATATTGTTCAGCGCCTCGAAGACCATTCCCCCCGAAAAGGAACCGTCTCCGATGACCGCCACCGCGAAGCTGTCCTCTCCCTTCAGGCGTGCCGCCTTGGCAAAGCCCAGAGCGGCGGAAAGTCCCGTGCCGCTGTGACCCGTTCCGAAGGCGTCGTAAACGGATTCCTCCCGACGGGGGAAGCCCGAAAGCCCGCCCTTTTTGCGAAGGGTGGGGAATTCTTTTCCTCTGCCCGTAAGGATCTTGTGCACGTAGCACTGGTGACCCGTATCGTAGATCACCTTATCCCGGGGCAGATCCATGACCCGTACCAGAGCGGCGGAGATCTCCACGATGCCCAGATTGGAGGCAAGATGGCCGCCGTTTTCCGTAACGTGACGGATCAGGTAAGAGCGCAAGGCGTTGCAATAGCGCTGTGCACCCTCGGTGGAAAGGGCGCGGACGCCCTCAGGGGTAAAGGGGGGTCTCATCTGCCGATGCCCTGAAAGGGCGCTTCAGTCACGGAGCCGTCGGGGGCGGAGGTGAGAATGGTCACCTTCTGCTGAGCCGCATCCAATTTATCGGTGCAAAGGCGTACCAGCTTCGCTCCTTCCTCAAACAGGGCGAGAGAGGTTTCCAGAGGGGTTTCCACGTTATCCAGCGCGCGGACGATCTCCTCCAGGCGCTTCAGCATTTCTTCAAAGCTCTGATTTTTCATTTCTTCCATTCTTCTACCTCCAAAATTTCCGCCTTTGCGGTACCGTCGGACAGACGGATCTTCACGCGGTCGCCTTTGGCGAGCTGCTTGTTTTGATTGACGGTTTCGCCTTTTTCATTGAAAACGGCACTGTATCCGCGGCTCATCACCGCCAGAGGGCTCAGGGCGTCCAGCCTTGCCGCGCCCTGCAAAAGTCCGCTCTTTTTCCGCTCCAAAAGGCGGTTCATCAGATTTTCCATTTCCCGATCCAGATTCAGGATCGCCATTCTGCGGTCGTCGATGAGGCGCATCTGGCTTTGCATCTGGGGGCAGGAGGCAAGGGCGTCCAGGCTCCTGCGGAGATTTTTAATGCGGTTTTCGGTGACCAGACTCATTCGGTCGATGACGTTGTGAAGCTTGCGCTTGACCTCTCCTGCCTCGGGCAGAGCCAATTCCGCCGCCGCGGAAGGGGTGGGGGCGCGGAGATCCGCCACGAAGTCCGAAATGGAAAAGTCCGTTTCGTGACCCACTGCGGAAATGACGGGGACGCGGGAGGCGAAGATCGCACGGGCAAGCGCCTCGTCGTTAAACGCCCACAGATCCTCCAGACTGCCGCCGCCTCTGCCCAGAATGATCACGTCCACGGGGCAGGGGCCGCCGAATACCTCCAGACCGCGAATCAGCTGTGCGGGGGCACCGTCGCCCTGCACCAGAGCGGGGTACAGAACCAGCTCCGCCAGGGGGAAGCGCCGACCGGAAACGTTGATCATATCGCGGATGGCGGCACCCGTTGCGGCGGTGATGATCCCCACCCGTCGGGGGTACTTGGGAATGGGCTTTTTATAGGCGGGGTCGAACAGACCCTCTGCCTCCAGCTTCTTTTTCAGCTGTTCGAAAGCGATGTAAAGGGCTCCGACGCCGTCCGGCTCCATATCGGCGATATACAGCTGGACCGAACCGTCCTTCACGTAGGAGGACACTCTGCCGCGGCAGATCACCTTCATTCCGTTTTCGGGAACGAAGCGGAGCTTGGAGGCGTTCATTCGGAACATTACCGCGCGGATCACGCCGCCCTCATCCTTCAGGGACAGGTAAAAGTGACCGGTTTTGTAGTGGTTGACGAAATTGGAGATCTCGCCCTTTACGGTGATATTTGCCAGCAGAGGATCTCCCTCCAGCTTGCCCTTGATATATTCGTTCAGCGCCGTTACGGTCAGCGCCATCTTGTTATCCATTGCGGTCTCCTTTCGCACAAAGCAGTGCGGTGCCGATGGCATTGTCGGCGGTATAGGCGGGGGGCGCAAAGAAGTGATTTTCGTCTGCCAGTGCCTCCTGCAGAAGCACCGCGCTGGTGACACCGCCCGAAAACAGCACCTTGCCCTCGCCCTCCTTGAATTCCAAAAGGGTGCGGATCGCTTCACGGGTCACGTCGAATACGAAGCGGGCAAGATCTTCGGGGCTTTCCCCTTCTGCCAGCATCCCGTCGAATCGGTTTTCAAAGCCGGAGAGGTTGATGCCCCCCTCCTTTTTCGGGATGCGCACCTTGTAGTGCTTGCGGCTCTGTTTGGCGAGAAGCTCCAGCTCCCTTCCCGCGGGGAATGCCAGCCCCAGCTTTACCCCGCAACGGTCGATGAGCTGACCGCAGGTCAGGTCCAGTGCCTCGGCAAGGAGCTCGGCGCGGTAGCCGCTTTCCGTTTCCCGTACGCGGAGAAACTCGGTGGTTCCCCCGGAAAGGTGAAAGGCGTAAAAATCCTTGTCCTCAAAGCCGCGTCCCTCACAGAAGGCACCGAAGCGCGCCGCCTCGATATGCCCCTCCTGATGGGAAAACAGACGCAGGGGAACGTCTGCCATTGCCGCCGCGGAGCTTGCGGCGGAGACTCCTGCCAAAAAGCAGGGCATATAGGAGCCCTCCACGGGACGGGGCTTGTCGCTTGCCGCCACACCCAGCAGCTTCCAGGAGCCGTGCTTTTCCCGCACCTGCTCCAGTACCTGTCCGATGATCTCCGAAAGATCCCTCGTATGACAAAACAAAGCGTCACTCTGCCGCATTCCGCGAGCACCCTCGGGAACGGACAGAAGCCGCTTTGCACAAAAGACTTCGCCGGCAACTGTTACCGCTGCCGCCGAAGTCGTATAATTGCTGGTATCGATACCGAAATAAATGCCGATACTCATTTTATTCTGCCAGGGTGCCCAAAATTCCGTTGACAAATTTCTTGGCACCGTCTTCACAAAAACGCTTGGTCAGTTCAACCGCTTCGTTGATGGCGATCTTTACCGGCACGTCCTCAGCACACTCCATTTCGTACAAGGCGAGCTGCAATACGGAAAGGGTTCCCTTGGAAAGTCGCTCGATCTTCCAGTCGCGTGCCGCGCCTTCGATCTTCTCCATTGCCTTTTCTGCATAGGCTCTTGCGCCGAAGAAGGTTCTTTTTACGTATTCGCTTTCCTCAGCGCCCTCCTCCATCTGACCGATCATCACGTCGTACAGACCGGGGGTCTCTTCCTCGGGGTAAAACTGAGAAGCAAAGAGCATCTGGTAAACGATCTCTCTTTCTTTTCTGCGGTTTAATGCCATAGGGCCTCCTTATTTTCAGTAGGAGGTTACGCGAATGACGCCTCCTACGGACTTGATCGCTTCCACGTCAAAGGCCGCATCGCGCTCTGCCAGAAGGTAGGTGTAGCCGCCGCGGGTGCCGCGGGCAAGATTGCCCCCTGCAACCAGTGCTTCTACGTCGGTGCCTTCCTTCATAATGACGCCGATACGGTTCTCCATGGATCTGCCCAGCTTGACTGCGGGCATATTGACACTGTTTTTGATATTGCCGTTTACCAGGTAATCGGCAAGCTGGTCACACGCCATCACGGCGCAGTTGTCCTCTGCCTCGGGCGTGGAAGCGCCAAGGTGAGGAGTAGCCACGACGCCCTTCTGACCTGCCAGAGCGCCGGTGGGGAAGTCGGTATAGTAAGCGGCGATCTTTCCGCTTTCCAGACCTGCCAGAATGTCTGCATCTACGGCAAGGTCGGCACGGGCAAGGTTCAAAAGACGAACACCATCCCGCATTTTTGCAATGTTTGCTCCGCCCAGGATCCCCTTGGTAGAGGGCAGGGAGGGAACGTGTACGGTGATATAGTCGGACTCCTTGAAGATGCGGTCCAGATCATCTACCTTCTCCACTGCGCTGTCCAGAGCCCAAGCGGCGTCCACGGAAGCATAGGGATCGTAGCCCAGAACGCGCATACCCAGCGCCAGAGCAGCGTTGGCAACGCCGCCGCCAATGGCACCCAGACCGATTACACCCAAGGTCTTGCCCATAATTTCAGGACCTACGAAGCGGCTCTTTTCCTTTTCCACCAATTTCAGTGCGTCAGGATTGCCTGCCAGGGTCTTAGCGTATTCCATCGCGTCGGGAACCAGACGGGAGGTGAGCAGAAGGGCGGCAACTGCCAGCTCCTTCACCGCGTTGGCGTTGGCACCGGGGGTATTGAATACCACGATACCCTGCTCGGCACACTTTTCCACGGGAATATTGTTGACGCCTGCACCTGCGCGGGCAATGGCGGCAAGGCTTTCGGGGAAGGCGGTCTCGTGCAGATCCGCAGAGCGGACCAGAATACCGTTTTCCTCACGGATCTCCTCGCCTACCTGAAAGGTAGCGGGGAGTCTTGTCAGACCGCATTTTGCGATCTTATTATACAACTTAATTTTCATTTTGTACACCCCTTTTTTCTCTTTTCCCTTAAATTTCTCCGCCTTTTTCGTCAAATTCCTTGATGAAAGCGGCAAGCTTTTCAACACCCTCTACGGGCATTGCGTTATAGATGGAGGCGCGCATACCGCCTACCTTGCGGTGACCTGCCAGAGAAACCATTCCGCGCTCTGCGGCGGCGGCAACGAACTTCTTGTCCATTTCGGGACTGTCGGTACGGAAGGTCACGTTCATCAGAGAACGGGAATCGGGCTGTGCGTGAAGGTGGAAGAGCTTCGTTCCCTCGATTGCCTTGTAAAGGATGTCAGCCTTCTTCTTATTGATCTCGTGCATCTTTTCCACGCCGCCGAGATCCTCCACCCACTTGAATACCAGACCTGCAATGTAGATGGCGTAGCAGGGAGGCGTATTGTACATAGAGCCTGCGTCTGCCATTACCTTGTAATCCAGCATAGCGGGGGTTTCGGGACGGGCGTTGCCCAAAAGATCCTCACGGATGATGACGATGGTCAGACCTGCGGGGCCAACGTTCTTCTGTGCGCCTGCGTAGATCATGGCAAAGTCGGAAACGTTGATGGGCTCGGACATAATGCAGCTGGACATATCGCACACCAGATCCACCTGGCCGTTGTCGGGCAGCGTGTTGAAGTGGGTTCCGAAGATGGTGTTGTTGTAGCAAACGTGCAGATAGTCGGCATCGGGACGGACGTCAGCCTCGTTGAAGGCGGGAATGCGGTCGAAATTGGTATTCTCGGAGGTGGCGATCACCTTGACGTCGCCGTACTTCTTTGCTTCCTTGAACGCCTTGCCGGAGAATTCGCCGCTGACTACGTAGTCAGCCTTACCGGTCTTCATCAGGTTCAGGGGAACTGCGGCAAACTGGGTGGAAGCACCGCCCTGCAAAAACAGTACCTTATAGTTATCCGGCACCTTCATTACGCGGCGGAAGGTTGCTTCTGCCTCCTTGATGATGGCGTCGTAGGCGGGGGAGCGATGGCTCATTTCCATTACGCTCATACCCGTACCCTTGTAATCGGTCATCTCCTTCGCTGCCTGCTCCAGTACGGGCAGGGGAAGCATGGAAGGTCCTGCGGAATAGTTGTAAACGCGACTCATAACTCTTTTCTCCTTGTTCAGTAAAAAAATCAAATTTGTATTATTATACGCCTGAGAGTCGAGTTCTGTCAAGTGCGAAAACCTCTGTAAAATCCACTTTCGGTAGAATATAATGTTTAATTTCTGTGAACTCTACCGATAGTGGAAAAATCGGTATAAATAAATATCACACCGGCTTAGCCGGTGTGATATTTATTCCATTGCAAGGTCTACCAGGGTTTCGCAAAGCTCGGGGAAGGAGATGCCTGCGGCGCGGGCGGCGTCGGGGAACAGGCTTGTTTCGGTCATTCCGGGGGAGGTATTGATCTCGATGACGAAGGGCTCTCCCTTTTCATCCAGCATCATATCCACGCGGGCAAGACCGCGGCATCCGGTTTCGGAATACGCCTTTGCGGCAATGCTCTTTACCCTCTTTTCCACCTCGGGGGAAATGCGGGCGGGGATAATGTGGCGGCTTCCGCCGGGCGTATATTTGGAGGCGTAATCGTAGAATTTTCCGCTGGAGGTGATCTCAATGGGGGGCAGGACCAGAAGCTTGGAGTTGCCCATAACGGGTACGGTCAGCTCCGTGCCGGAGAGAAATTTTTCCGCCAGGATCTGATCTCCGTAGGTGAACAGCTCCGACAGGACCTCTGCCGCTCCTGCGCGCTCCCGCAAAATGGCTACGCCGATGCTGCTCCCCTGACAGTTAGCTTTCAGCACCAAGGGCAGACCCAGCACGCGAATCGCGTTATCTACCGCCGCTTGGGGATCCTTCTGCGCTTCGTGGGGGATGCAGAGAAATTCGGGGGTGGGGACGCCCGACAGGGTCAGAACCTTTTTGGTCATCATTTTATCCAGACAGAGGGCGCTTGCCAGGGTGCCGGGACCGGTATAGGGAATTCCCATCCATTCCAGAAGGCCCTGGACGGTTCCGTCCTCTCCGCCCTTGCCGTGCAGGGCAATGAAGGCACAGTCGGGAGCCATTTCCGCGATCTTTCCGAGGCTTTCTCGGGTCAGATCCAGCTCCACCACCTTTTCAAAGCGCTGACGCAGGGCGTCGGCAACTGCCTTGCCGCTTCTCAGGGAAACCTCGCGCTCGGTGCTTTCTCCACCCATAAGCACGAGGATCGTTTCATTTCTCATAACAGACCTCGTTTTGTTTTTTACATTTGTATATCATATGCCGCTTTTTCGTCAGATGCCACCCAAAGGGGGGAAGGTTGCGCTTCTCGCCTTGTAGGTCTCGGGGAAAAAGTCCCGCAGGAATACCGCGAAGGCGGTGCAGGAGCGGCGGATAAAGGAATCCACCAAGTCGTCGGTAAAGACCTCCGATTCGGGGAGTGTCTCCTCGGTATGCCAGTGAAAATTAAATTCCAAAAAGGCGTGGATCTCATCCTCGGGCAGATCCATGGTGTTGGCGTACAGCTCGGGGGCAGGCTTGTGCAGGCGGTGCCAAAGCTCCTTGGACCAGGGCATTCTCTGAGCGGTGCGGCTTCCTGCGCAGTGCAGCTCCTTGCGGTAATCGGGGAACCAGTTCTCCTCCCCGTGCATTTTACGGTGCGCCTTTTGAGGACCGTTGTCCCACAGATAATCCAGATAAAAGTGGTACAGGGCGCCGAAATCAAAATCCCGGGTCAGATCCAGTGCCTTGCCGAAACGGATCAGGCTTTGCAGACGGCTTTCGGGAGGCACGTCGCGAAAGTGCAGATGATCCTTCAACTCCCGATGGGCGTCCACACAGTCGGGGAGGATGGAGCCCAGGAAGTAGGAATCGCTTCCCTTGGGATTCAAAACGTGTGCGGCGTAAAGGTGCATCATGGTTGCGGGCATAGCATTACCTCATTTCAATCGCTCCCGATGGGGAGACAGGCTTTTTTTCAGAAAAACCCCCAGCCCTCCTGCGGAAAGCGTTTCTCCCAAAAAAACAGAGAGCAGAAGCAGTCCCAAGGGCAGGGTACGGTCACCGTAAGCAAAATAGATCACGAAGGGGACGATCAGGGTGTTGGCGGCAATGGGGGGGATCAGGGAGAGCAGGGGTCTTTTCCGAAGCAGATAGGTTCCCACTGCGCCAAGCAGAGTCGCCAGAGACCCGAAGATCACGTCCAGTACGATGGCACGGCTCAAAAGATTTCCCAAAACACAGCCGATAAACAGTCCCGGGATCGCCGCGGAGGTGAATACGGGCAGAATGCACAGCGCCTCGGAAAGGCGGAGCTGAACGGGTCCCAGAGCAAGATTCATAGACGCGGATAAAAAGGTCAGCGTCACGTACAGTGCGGCGATCAGCGCCGCCTTGGTGATAAAAAGAGTCCTTTGCTTTTTCATTTTTTCTCCTTTAGTTTTGTTTAAAGTGAGGAAGGTCTCGAACTCACTGCCGATCAACGGCTCCTGCTATTGTAGCACAAAGGGTCGCGGAATGCAAGATGAAAAATATCCGCCGACGGCACGCCTTTCCGGAAAGAATTTATGAAAAAAAGCACCCGAAGGTGCTTTTTTTATCCTGCCAGGGAGCGCATGCGCAGGCGGAGGTTGTCGGCGATCATGGCGATAAATTCGGAATTGGTGGGCTTGCCCTTGCCGCCCTGAACGGTGTAGCCGAAAAGGGATCCCAGCATATCCACGTCTCCGCGGTCCCAAGCTACCTCGATGGCGTGACGGATGGCGCGCTCGACCCGCGAGGAGGTGGTGGCAAATTCCCGTGCCACGCCGGGATACAGGGTCTTGGTCACCTCCCCGATGATGCGGTTGTCCCGCACCACCATCATAATGGCACAGCGCAGATAGCCGTAGCCCTTGATATGGGCGGGGATCCCCACCTGATGCAAGATGCGGGTGACCTGCGTTTCCAGATCGAAATCGTCGCGGATCTGAAGCTTTGCCTCCCGACAGACCTGACGGATCTTATCTCCCAGCACCTCGTAGTCGAAGGGCTTTAGGATGCAGGCGCTGATGCCGCCGGCAAAGGCATCCTCCAGCACCTTGCGGTTGTTTACCGCCGTGACCAGAATAAACTTCGGAGACGCTTCCTTCAGACTCCGTTTTACCTCGCGGATCAGACTTGCGGGGTCGTACCCCGGAAACCACAGATCCAAAAGCACCACGTCCGGCCGCAGGCTCTTGATGGCGTTCAGCGCCTCTGCGCCGTCCCCGCTGTCACCCACCACACGAAAGCCCATATTCAAAAGGCTCTCCTTGCACACGAAGCGGAAATCGTTGCCCGAGTCGATGATATAAACTTTTTCCTGTTGTTCCTTCATTGTTCCTCTTTCTCCTATCCATTGAATTTTCGTTCTTTGTAAAATCCTCTTTGATATTACCAAAAAATGGAAAATATTGCAAGGGGTTTTGCGATAAAATTTACCAATTAATGGAAATTTGTAGAAATGTACAAAAGGGGCGGTGAGCTTTTTTCCCACTTGCCGAAAAAAGAGGTCGGCTTTTGTCGAGCCGTGGGGTTTTTCGTCGAGGGGAGCGGGAGAGATTTGTCAGCTCCTTTTGTTTTTTGGCTTTCCGTATCTGTATTTTAAGGGCACGGGGAGAAAAAAACGGGCGAAAGGCGCCGTCGAAGATTGATTTTCTTTGGCGAACGTGGTATAATTCGGTCTAAAAGGAAGTGAACGGAATGAAAAAGTTTAAGGGAATGCTGTTTTGCACCGATCTGGACGGAACCCTTTATACAGACGATAAGCGGGTGTCTCAAGAAAATCTGGCTGCCATCGAGTATTTTAAGTCCGAGGGCGGGCGCTTTACCTTTATTACGGGGCGTCACTATCTGACGTCGGGGCAGATCTGCGATCTGATCCGACCCAACGCGCCTTACGGCTGCTTTAACGGCGGTGCGATCTACGATCCCGAGAAAAAGGAGTACCTGTGGAGCGTGGAGCTTCCCGCGGACGTGACGGAGCCGGTTCGGGAGGTGGATCTTCGCCTGCCGGATATGGGAATTCAGTACAATACGCGCGACGCGGTCTATTTTAATAAGGACAATGCCGCGATGGAGCATTTCCGTGCGGTCACGGGGCTTCCTCATCTCACCTGCGATTACCGTCAGATTCACGAACCTGTGATCAAGGTGATCTTCGCCCACTTCGACGAGGAAAAAATGGCGGAGCTGATCGCTCTTTTGAACACGCACCCCCGCGCATCGGAATTTGATTTTATCCGCTCGGAGAAGATCCTCTACGAAATTTTGCCCAAGGGGGTCAGCAAGGGGAACGTCCTTCGAAAAATGGCGGAGCTTTTGGGGATCGAAATGAAAAATACCGTTGCCGTAGGGGACTACAACAACGATATTTCCATGGTCCGAGCCGCCGGACTCGGCTTTGCCGTTGCCAACGCGGTACCCGAGGTAAAGCAGGCGGCGGATCTCGTTACCGTTTCCAATCGGGATCACGCCATTGCCGCCATCGTGGATCATCTGGACCGCTCTGTAAAATAAAAAAATAAGAGGCTTTCCAATTTCTTGGAAAACCTCTTTTTTGTTGTGTTGCAAATCAAGATGCGGATTTCATCTCGGTCAGGACACGAACCAGCTCTGCCACGCACATTTCCGCAGTGCCGGAAACGTAGCGGCAGGAATAGACCTCGTATTCTCCGTGGGGGAACATATCGTCGGTGGGCATATAGCCGTTGGCACCGCCGGTATAGCCGCAGGAGAAGGTGGTCTGGTAGGGAACGCCCGCGCGGATCTCCATACCGCTTCCGTCGCACATTTCGTAGGAGCCGCCCGCAAAGGCAATGTCACCGAAGGAAATGGCGTACAGGGGGATATCCTGAGTGGCGGGAAGTCCGGCACGCTCGCTCAGATGCATTTCGTCGTATTTGGACTGAACGCCCGTGGGGTAATAGGTCTGCTTGACGGTGGCTGCCTCGTCTGCGGCGTTGTGTGCGGCACGGCGTTCCTCAACGTCCTTGCGGACCGTACAGGTCACGGTGGAAATGTGTCCCTTGATGGTGCCGCCCTGAACCTCGGTCTCGTTTTTCAAGGCTTCCTTTACGACCTGAGCCGCCGCCGTACCAACCTCGTCGGTATTGGCGCATTTCTGCTCACCCTCGATCTTGGAGTGCATATTGATATTGCCTGCCGCACCGTTGAAGTAGGCGCAGTGCACGTCCAGATCCTCCTCCACGGTAAAGCGAAGCTTGTCCACAAGGTCTGCGGAAACCACTCCTCTGCCGCCGATCTTGAAGCTGGCGTCGGAGGCTACGTGGCACTGCCAGTTGACCATTACGATATCCTTTTTGTCACCGCGGTCGAAGCGGATGGTTCTCAGCTCGGGATCCGCCTCGGATTCGTGGGCGACGGGCTGGAGATGGGCGCTGGCGTTGGCGGAATGGATGCCCATATAGGTTCCGTCGGGCATCAGGTATCTTCTGACGAAGGCGAGACCCGTGGTGTCGCCTCTGCCCGTGTAGATGCGGGTAACGGCAAGGTCGCGCATTGCCTCGTCCGCGCAGGTGACGATGCCGTTGAGACAGTCTCGGATGTACTTGGTCACCGCCGTCCCCTCACCGTGGGGTGCGGTGTGGGAATGGGTGGCGTTGAAGAAGGCGTTCTCTGCGGGAATGCCGAATTTCTCCTGCAGAAGCTTCTTGCCCTGCTTCTCGAAATATTCATCTATGAACTTCATATCGAAGCCGTAAAGAAGGGCAACGTTTTCTCCGTCGGATACCGCAACGCAGGTAACGTACAGATCGCTTTTCAGCGAGTAGCCGTAGGACTTTTCGGAGCCGCCGTTGGTCATTACGGGAAAGTCCTCAATGGAGGGGGATACGCATACTCTGGCAAAGCCTGCGGAAAAGCCCTCGGGAAGGTCGTAGGGACCGTAGGTCTTTTTCAGCGGGTCCTCCTTGTTTTGCTCGGTCTTTTTCTCCTCGGCCTTTGTTTCGGGGGTTGCCGTCGCCGTTTCAGCCTCCAGAGAGGAGGAGCAGGCAGCCAGCGGCAACAGCATCAAAAGTGCCAGAAGCATTGCAACGATTTTTTTCATTTTGTTTTCCTTTCCTGCAAGCGCTATAAAAAGCTCTGCACGTAAAAAAATTGGTACATTTGTTCGAGGGAAGCTTTTATATTTGTTTGTTCTATTTTCCCTGTCGGAAGTTTTCTTTGCTTACTTCCGTTCTATTTTCCCTGTCGGAAGTTTTCTTTGCTTACTTCCATTATATTTTTCCCTGTCGGAAGCTTTCTTTGCTTACTTCCATTATATTTTTCCCTGTCGGAAGTTTTCTTTGCTTACTTCCGTTCTATTTTCCCTGTCGGAAGCTTTCTTTGTTTACTTCCATTATATTTTTCCCTGTCGGAAGTTTTCTTTGCTTACTTCCGTTCTATTTTCCCTGTCGGAAGCTTTCTTTGTTTACTTCCATTATATTTTTCCCTGTCGGAAGTTTTCTTTGCTTACTTCCGTTCTATTTTCCCTGTCGGAAGCTTTCTTTGCTTACTTCCGTTCTATTTTTCCTGTCGGAAGCTTTCTTTGCTTACTTCCATTATATTTTTCCCTGTCGGAAGTTTTCTTTGCTTACTTTCTTTTTCAAAAGAAAGTAAGTTATTTTGCGTCGAACCAGGTCTTTCCCAGAGAGCTTTCCGCGATCAGCGGTACGGAGTAGGAGACCGCACCCTCCATTTCCTCGGAAAGGAGCCTTGCGGCAAGCTCTGCCTCCTCCTCGGGACATTCCAGGATCAGCTCGTCGTGTACCTGCAGGATCAGTCGGCTTCGAAGCCCCTCCTCCTTCAGACGGCGGGCGACCCGCACCATGGCGATCTTAATGATATCCGCAGCCGTCCCTTGAATGGGAGCGTTCATGGCAACCCTTTCACCGAAGGCAACTAAGGGCTTTTTGGAGGATTGGAGCTCGGGAATATATCTGCGGCGGCCGAACAGGGTGGTTACGAAGCCGTCCTCGTGGGCTTGAGCCTTGGTGCCGTCCAGAAATCCCTTAATGCGGGGGAACAGGGCAAAATATTTTTCGATATAGTCCTTTGCTACCCGCATCGGTACGCCCAGATCCTGACTGAGGGAATATTCTCCGATGCCGTAAACGATGCCGAAATTCACCGCCTTGGCGCTTTTGCGCATCTCGGGGGTGACCTGCTCGGGCGCAACGTGGAAGATCTCGGAGGCGGTCTTGGTGTGAATATCTCTGCCGTCCAGGAAGAACTGCTGCATAGTCTCGTCCCCCGACATGTGGGCAAGGAGGCGAAGCTCGATCTGGGAATAGTCCGCATCCACCAGAACACAGCCCTCGGAGGCAATGAAGAAGCGGCGCATTTCTCTGCCAAGCTCGGTCTTGACGGGAATATTCTGCAAATTGGGCTCTGCCGAGGAAAGGCGTCCCGTTGCGGTGAGCATCCCGTTGAAAACGGTGTGGATCCTGCCGTCGGAGCGGATCTGCTTGAGCATTCCCTCCACGTAGGTGCTCCGAAGCTTTGCGGCGGTGCGCCAGTTCAGGATCAGATCGATTATGGGGGAGTGGAAGCGAAGTTTGGACAGAGTCTCCGCGTCGGTGGCGTATCCCGTCTTGGTCTTTTTTCCGGGGGGCAGTCCCAGCTTTTCAAAGAGGATCCTGCCAAGCTGCTTGGGGGAGGAAATGAGAAATTCTTCTCCGGCAAGACGAAAGATCTCCTCCTGCAATGCGTCGGTAATGACAAGCAGGTTTTTGCCGTAGGTCTCAATGCCCTCGCGGGATACGGCAAAGCCCACGCGCTCCATCTCCGCCAATACCCGTGCCAAGGGCAACTCGGTGCTGTAATAAAGTTCCTTGCAGGAAGCGTTTTCCAGCTTCTCGCGGAGAATGACGGATAAGCGCGCCATCAGAGGCAACGCCTCGGCGGGATCCGTATCGGCGGAAAGGTAGGCTCCGTCCTTGCAAAAGCTTCTGCCCATAGCGGACAGAGTCATGGACGCGTGCTGAGAATCCAGCACGTAAGCGGCAAGGAACAGATCAAAATCCGCCTCTACCCCTTCAAAATCACCAAAAGCATCGGCGAAGCGGTGCAAATACGCCTTGCAGTCGCATACCACGGGACGGCTTCTTCTCAGAAGCGTTTCCACGTCACCGCAAAGCTGAACCGGCTTTTCCCCGATCAGAGCGTAAAAGGAAGCGTCGTCGTAAAAGAGAGGGAAAACCGCGTCGGTAACCTCAGCCGCATCCAGTTCCTCCACGGCAGACTTCTCCTCCGCCAGATCAAAGAGCGTGCCCTGCAAGGGTGCGTCGGGCTCCTTGGGGGGCTCGGTCAGCCCGAAGGAGCCGATCATTTTGGTAAATTCCAGCTCCACCAAAAGGGGCAGAAGAAGCTCGGGCACAAAGCCCGTGTAAGGGAAGTCCTCAATGCGGGAAAGGGTGGGCACCTCGCGGCAGATCTCCCCCAAAAAGCGGCTCTTGTAAGCGTCCTCCTTGCCTGCAAGGAGCTTCTCCTTGGCGGAGGGCCCTACGGGGAGCGCGTCAAGGTCTGCATAAACACCGTCCAGATCCCCGCACAGACCGACGAGCTTTAACGCGGTCTTTTCACCGATGCCCCGTACTCCGGGGATGTTGTCGCCGCTGTCGCCTGCAAGCGCCTTCACGTCGATCATCTGACGGGGGGACAGACCGAATTTCTCGCGGATGACCGCAGGGGTGATCTCCTCGTCCTTGCCCGTTCCCGCCAAGATCAGGGTGGTGGAATCGCTGACCAGCTGATAGGCGTCCCGGTCACCGGTGACCAGAAACGCCCGATCTCCGCCCTCCTCGGCAATGCGGGAAAGGGTACCCAGAATATCGTCCGCCTCGTAGCCCTCCCGCTCGACCACGGCAATCCCCAGTGCCTCGGTCGCCCTGTGTAAATAGGGCATCTGCGCCCGAAGCTCCTCGGGCATCGGCTTGCGGGTCGCCTTGTAGCGCTCGTCAAACTTGTGACGGAAGGTGGGAGCGTGCAGATCGAATGCCGCCGCCGCGTAATCCGGCTTTACGGCGTCCAAATGCTTCTTGAGAATATTGATATACCCGAAGATGGCGTTGGTGGGAAGCCCCTGAGAATTGCTCAGGGGGCGAATGCCGTAAAAGGCGCGGTTTAACAGGCTGTTGGCATCTAAAATGAGTATTTTTTTCATAAATTTATCTTACGTCAATGGTATTGGCAGTCAGCGCCTTGCCCCACATGGGGTAACGGACGTGACGGGTGGGCTTTGTTTCTCTGCAGAACAGATCCAGACCCTTCTCGTCCAGCTCGGGGATCTCGGTGCCGTCCTCCAAAAAGTTCTCCAGTCTCTCGTAGCAGCTCATCAGTCTCTGACGCAGACCGCCCAGACGGGTCTCGTGCACCTCCAGCCCGTGGGGCTTGTTCTCCAGAAGCCACGCCTCGCGGAAGGCGGCGATAAAGGAGTCCAGTGCCTCCAGCGCCAAATCGTATTCATCCAGAAGTCCGCGGAGCGCCTCCAAGTCCTTTGCCTGATAAGCCTCGCGGGTCTTTTTGCCCAGCTCCGCCTTGTGGCTCAGAGTTTCGGCAAGATACATCTGCGCGCGGAACAGGTGACCGAAATGGGGATGGTCCGCGTATTCCTCCAGGCTTGCGCCAAGATCGGCGTAGTATTCGCTTTCACCGCCCAGCAGGGTGGAGTCGCAAACGCCCAGGAAGGGATCGTTGTAAAGCAGGTACTTCTCGGGGTTCTGTACGGCGTCCCTGGCGTATTCGTTTTCCGCGTGCTCGTGCTCGTGCATATCCAGGAGGGTGAACTCGTCGAAGGGAATCCCGAATTTTGCTTCAAAATCCGCCTTGATCTTCTCCATGTCCTCCTCGCCCCTTGCAAAGGCAGCGGTGGCAAACATTGCGGGCAGAACGGAGCTGCGCAGACACTCGCCTCCGTTGTCACCCCACAGGGTAAACATCACGTTTTCCACCTTCTCGGCACGGCAGGCGCGAATGGCGGCAAGGTTTGCGTGGATGGAGAAGCGGTTGTCGGGAGCAAAGCCCTTCCAGGTCCAGATACCGCCTGCGTACCAGATCTCCCGACCCAGCTTCTGATGGGCGTGGAGCATCATCTGATACCGCTCCTGCTCGCTGGTGTAGTAGTCCCAATAGGTCAGGCTCATATCCTCGGGAATGCCCAGCTCCTCGGGATCGGGAACCACGGGGTCCTTGGCGTCGTAGTAGTGACCGTGGTTGGCAAGACGGAAGAACATATCGCTCCACATCAAGGGCTTGAGCCCGTATTTCTTTGCAATTTCGCAAACGCGGTGCATGTGGCGGGAGAAAATGCCGAAGCGGTTCTCGAAGCCGTTGCGGTCCAGATACTTGCCCAGACCCAGCATATGCGCCTCGTCCAGACCTACGTGGATCACGTCGGACTTGAAGCACTCCTTCACGCTCTTGAACATTTTATCGATGAGCTCGTAGGTCTCCTCCTCGCCGGCAAGCAGAATATCGTTGCAGTCCTGGATCCGCTGAAAGCGGGGCCAGCGCATCAGACCGTTGAGGTGCGCCAGAGTCTGGATGCAGGGAATGACCTCTACGCCAAAGCCTTCACAGAAGGCGACGAAATCCTTCAGCTCCGCCTGAGAATATCTTCCGCGGAAGTGACCGAAATAGGGCTCCTCGGGAATTTCGTAGGTGTCCTCGGTGTAAAGCATAATGAAATTGTAGCCCATTTGAGCAAGTGCGGGGACCAGCTTTTTCAGAGAGGGCATATTCATAACGGAATTGCGGCTCATATCCATCATCAGACCGAAGCGCTTGAAATCGGTTTTTGCCATAAGAGAGTTCTCCTTTACAAAGAAAGTAAATTTTTACGTCTATATTATACCGCGAAGTGCGCCGCAAATCAAGGGAAAGGGAAAATTTCTTGCAAAGCTTGGAGAAATATGCTACAATTTTTTTCAGAAACGCAAAGGCATAAAAAAACAGAGAACCGTCGGTTCTCTGTTTTTCGTTTATTTGGTGAACAGATGTGCTCTCTTTTTGAAGTAGGTGGTGTTGCAGGATACCATTGCCATATTGACCGCAAAGGCCATAAAGTCTCCGGTTCCGTCCGCTGCAAGGACTGCGGAAATGAGCGAAAGGACCGCGGCACTCAAATACAGGGCGTTCAATACGGAAGGTCCGTCCTTATAAAATCCTGCCAGACGGAAGCGGGCGTAAATGCCAAGACCTGCCAAAGCAAACTGAGCAACGGCGATGATTGCGAAATATCCGGGAAGCTCGTCGAGGAGCGCGAAAATTCCGATGCCGGAGCCCACGTTGGCAAGGGCACCGAGCCAAAGACTGAAGTAGATCAGAAACTTAAACCACTTCATGGGAAGCTCGGGGGTCACGGTCGTAGAGGAAATATAGGAGTTGGGAAACTGAAACTGTGCCTGCCGAGGATCCTGAAACTGCTGTGCCTGAGGCTGAGGCGCCCGGTACTGCGGCTGAGGCGGCTGATACTGAGGCTGAGGTGCCTGGTACTGCGGCTGGGGCGGTTGATACTGAGGCTGAGGTGCCTGATACTGCGGCTGGGGAGGTTGATACTGCGGCTGAGGTGCCTGATACTGCGGCTGGGGAGGTTGATACTGAGGTTGGGGCGCCTGATACTGAGGCTGGGGCGGCTGGTACTGAGGCTGCTGGGGTGCTTGGTATTGGGGCTGAGCAGGCTCAGTTTTCGGGGCAGCGGGGGTGGACACGGTTGCACCGCAATAGGGGCAGAAATTCGTTCCGTCGATCACTTCGGCGCCGCATTTTAAGCATTTCATAAAGGGTCTCCTTCCGAGCTGAGAATATATAAATATTATATATTTACGGGCGGGAAAGTCAAGCCGTTTCGACAAAAAGAATTTGCTTTTTGCAAAATCTTGCATTTTGCATTCCGTTGTGCTAGAATGGGCAAAACGTTAAAGGGAAGGCGAAAAAACGATGCAAAAAAAGGAAACGGGGATCCATCTGACCTCCTCTGTCTTGCCCGCTCTGCTGTTCGGTGCTTTGTCGGGGATTTTGGCAGGGGTGACGGTCACGGTCTATAAGCTGTTTGCCAAGGGTGCGGTGGAAGCATCCTCCCTTTTTTACGCCTTTATGCAAAGGCACTTGTGGGTGCTTCCTGCGGCGATCCTTCTTGCTCTGGGCGTTTCCTTTTTCCTATCCCGTATTTATAAAAAGGAGCCGGATCTGCAAGGGGGCGGGATTCCCGCTTCGGTGGGAACGCTGAGAGGGCTTTTTGCCTTTCATCCCGCGAAAAATGCCTTGGGCAGCTTTTTTCTTTCGCTGATCTCCTTTTTATTCGGCGTGCCTTTGGGCACCGAGGGACCCTCGGTACAGCTTGGTACCGCCTTGGGTGCCGGTGCGGCGCGGTGTGCTCCCAAGCGCTGGCGTGCCTGGGAACGCTTTTCCATGACCGGCGGTGCTTCCGCAGGCTTTTCCGTGGCAACGGGGGCTCCCATTTCGGGGATCTTTTTTGCGGTGGAGGAGGCACACGGCCGGATCTCCCCTCTGATCGTGCTGACGGCGGTGGTGGCGGTTCTGTTCGCGGAGCTTTGTACCCTTCTTCTGTCGCCGCTTTTGGGTGTGGATCCTTCTATGTTCAACGTAGCGGATTTTGACGCACTGGGGATCAATGAATTCTATCTGCCCTTTTTGGCGGGGCTCGTGATGGGGCTTTTCTCCCTGTTGTTTCTGAAGGGCTACCGCCTGCTGGACAGCCTGTTTCGCAAGGCGTGGAAGGCGACTCGGTGCACCAAGATCTTTACCGTTCTCTGCCTGACCCTCGTTGCAGGGCTTCTTTCCTCCCGCTTTATCTCCACGGGGCATCACCTGATCTCGGATCTGTTCCGACACGTTCCCTCCCTTTGGGTTTTGCTTGCCGTACTCCTTCTTCGCTCGGTCTTGACCCTGTCTGCCAACTTGGCGGGGATCACCGGCGGGATCTTTCTGCCGCTGCTTGCCATCGGAAGCACGGTGGGGGCAATGCTGGGCAAGCTGTTCGGAGAGGAGCTGATCCCCCTTTTCGTGGTATTCGGCGTTGCGGGCTGTATTGCGGGGATGATGAAAATGCCCCTGACCGCCATCTTGTTCGGAGTGGAGGCACTGGGGCTGAGCCACAATCTTCTGCCTCTGATTTTGGTGTGCATTTTCGCCTACGCCATTCCCGAGGCGCTGGGGGAAGAGTCCATCGGCGAACGGGTCCTGGAGCGCCGCAAGGAGCTTTTGCACAAGGGCAAGAGCTACACCGAGGAGGAAACGGAATTTTCTCTGGAGAAGGGAAGCTTTGCCGAGGGCAAGGAGATCCGAGATATTTTCTGGCCCGACGGTGTGCGCGTTCTGTCTGTGAAAAAGGCGGGCACGGGGCATTTGCTTGCCTCCGGCGACGTGCTTTTGGTTCGTATCGCTGCCTACGATCGGGAAAAGGCTCTGACAGAGCTGAAGCATATTTTAAAAAAAGCCTCCTGAGGGAGGCTTTTATCAGTGAGACCGATCTTTTAAAAACAAACCGATCCCCCTGTTTCGGAGGTTTCTTCGGCTCCTTCTTTTCAAAGAAGGAACAAAGTCTTGAAATTCAAAAAAAATTGTGTATAATAGATTGTAATTACAAAGAGAAAAGGGGCTCATTCGTCTCTTTTCGGAAAGCTGAGGACCCAGTTATGGAAAAACAAAAGTACTATATTACCACCGCCATTGCTTACACCTCCCGTAAGCCTCACATCGGCAACGTGTACGACCCCGTGCTTGCCGACGCCATTGCCCGCTATAAGCGAATGATGGGCTTTGACGTGTATTATCTTACCGGCTCCGACGAGCACGGTCAGAAGATCGAGGAGCTTGCCAAGGCGGAGGGCATCGAGCCCAAGGCGTACGTGGATAAGGTTGCCGCACAGATCAAACAGGTCTGGGACGGTATGAATATTTCCTACGACCGCTTCATCCGTACCACGGACGCGGACCACGAGGACGCGGTGGAAAAGATCTTCCAGAAGCTTCTGGAAAAGGGTGATATTTACAAGGGCGAATACGAGGGCAAGTACTGCGTGCCCTGCGAGTCCTTCTTTACCGCCTCCCAGCTGAAGGAGGGCGGTCTTTGTCCCGACTGCGGCCGTCCCTGCGTGGATGCCAAGGAGGAGGCGTACTTCCTGCGCCTGTCCAAGTATGCGGACAGATTGGTACAGTATTACGAAGAAAACCCCGACTTTTTCGCACCTTTGTCCCGTAAGGCGGAAATGATCAATAACTTTATCAAGCCCGGTCTTGCGGATCTGTGCGTGTCCCGCTCCACCTTCTCTTGGGGCGTAAAGGTCAAGGACGATCCCCGTCACGTGATCTACGTTTGGATCGACGCTCTGTCCAACTACATTACCGCTCTGGGCTACAATCCCGACGGCAGCGGTGAGAATTTTGCCAAGTATTGGCCTGCCGATCTGCACGTGATCGGCAAGGACATCGTCCGCTTCCACACCATTTACTGGCCCATTCTGCTGATGGCGCTGGATCTGCCTTTGCCCAAGCGCGTGCTGGGTCACCCTTGGCTTTTGTTCGGTGAGGATAAAATGAGCAAATCCAAGGGCAACGTGGTCTATTCCGACGAAATGGCGGAGATCTTCGGCGTGGATGCCGTCCGCTATTACCTTTTGTCCGAGATGCCCTTTGCCCAGGACGGTAATATTACCTACGAGTCCATGATCGCCAAGTTCAATTCCGACCTTGCCAATACCCTCGGCAATCTGGTCAGCCGCAGTGTGGCAATGGCTGTGAAGTACTTCGACGGCAAGGTGCGCCGCCCCGCAAATTTCGAGAGCGAATTCGATGCAGATCTCATCTCCTGCCAGAAAAAGGCGTTTGACGCTTTGAACGAGGGCTTTGACAATCTCCACATCGGCGACAGCATCAACGCGGTAATGGATTTTGCCAAGCGTTGTAACAAGTATATCGACGAGACCATGCCCTGGGCACTTGCCAAGGACGATGCGCAGAAGGACCGCTTGGAGGCGGTGCTCTACAATCTGTTGGAGGCGATCCGCAGGATCGGCGTGATGCTGACTCCCTTTATGCCCGCCACCGCGGAAAAGATCGCCAAGGCGGTTTGCTGTGACGCTCCTTCCGATTTCGAAACCGTGACCGCACCCTTCGGCACCCCCGACGCCTTTGCAGTGGGTGCCTGTGAGCCCCTCTTTGCCCGTCTTGACGCCGACGCTCTCATTAAGGAGCTGACCGAAAAGGCAAAGGCAGCGCAGAAGGCAGCCAAGGCAGCCGCCAAGGAAGCCGCGAGAAAGGCAGCCGCCGAGGAGCAAGGGCCCAAGGAGCCCTGTACCTTCGACGATTTCTGCAAGATCGAGCTAGTCTGTGCCGAGGTTCTGGAATGTGAAAACGTACCCAAGAGCGAAAAGCTGCTCAAATTCAAGCTGGATATCGGTACCGAGGAGAGACAGGTGCTTTCCGGCGTTGCCAAGTTCCACAAGCCCGAGGAGCTGGTGGGCAAGAAGCTGGTTCTGGTCAAGAACCTTCTGCCCCGCAAGATGATGGGTCTGGAGTCCCACGGTATGCTCCTTTCCACCGAGGCTGAGGGCAAGGTTTGCCTCATTCAGCTTCCTGCGGATACTCCCGCAGGCGCCAATATCGGCTGAGATGGGTCTGTTTGACAGCCACGCCCATTACGACGATCCCCGCTTCGGCGGCGATCTGGATGAGGTAGTGGCACTGATCTCCTCCGAAAGCGAGATCTGCCCCTGCGGGGTGGAGACCGTGGTCAATATCGGCTGTGACGTGCCCACCAGCCGTCTGTGTCTGGAGCTGGCGGACAAGTACCCCCTGTTCTACGCCGCCGTAGGCATTCATCCCCAGGACGCCCACACCTTCAACGAAAATTCCATCGCGGAGCTGAAGGAAATGCTGGAGC
This sequence comes from Oscillospiraceae bacterium, assembly GCA_015065325.1. Lineage (GTDB taxonomy): Bacteria > Bacillota > Clostridia > Oscillospirales > SIG627 > RGIG5579. The sequence goes on from SVQO01000013.1 coordinate 57,869, forward strand.
ACCCCAAGGCAGTCGCCATCGGAGAGATCGGTCTGGACTATAAATACGAAAACGCACCCCGTCAGGTGCAGAAGGACGTGTTCCGCCGCCTGATGGAGCTTGCAAGGGAAACGGGCTATCCCGTCTGCATCCACGACAGAGACGCTCACGGAGACGTGTTCGATATCATTCGTGAATTTCCCGACGTCAAGGGCGTGATGCACTCCTTTTCCTCCTCTCCGGAAATGGCAAAGCAGTACGTGAGAATGGGATGGTACATTTCCTTTTCCGGTACGGTGACCTTTAAAAACGCCGCCGTGGTGCCGGAAGCGGCAAAGGCGGTCCCCTTGGACAGACTTCTGGTGGAGACCGACGCTCCCTACCTCGCCCCCGTGCCCTATCGCGGAAAGCGCAACAAATCCTGCTACGCCTACGCTACCTGTGCCCGCCTGGCAGAGCTTCACGGGGTCTCTACTGAGGAAATGGTACAAATTACCCGCGAAAATGCACTCCGTTTTTTCAAAATGTTACAAAAATAAAAATTTTGCAGTTTCCTCTTGTAATTTATGGAAAAATGTACTATACTAACGGATGGTAAAAAAAATAAAATTTAAACATAAAGGAGATACCACAATGTCTGTAAAAGTTGCCATTAACGGTTTCGGTCGTATCGGCCGTCTCGCATTCCGTCAGATGTTCGCTGCTGAGGGCTACGAAGTAGTTGCCATCAACGATCTGACCGATCCCAAGATGCTCGCTCACCTTCTGAAGTATGACTCTGCTCAGGGTCGTTACAACAAGGCTGTTGAGGCTACCGAGAACTCCATCATCGTAGACGGTAAGGAGATCACCATCTACTGCGAGAAGGACGCTGCTAATCTGCCCTGGGGCAAGCTCGGCGTTGACGTAGTTCTGGAGTGCACCGGCTTCTACACCTCTAAGGAGAAGGCTTCCGCACACATCACCGCAGGCGCTAAGAAGGTTGTTATCTCTGCTCCCGCAGGCAACGATCTTCCCACCGTTGTATTCAACGTAAACCACAACATTCTGACCAAGGAAGATACCGTTATTTCCGCTGCTTCCTGCACCACCAACTGCCTGGCTCCCATGGCTAAGGCTCTCAACGATTACGCTCCCATCCAGAGCGGTATCATGACCACTGTTCACGCTTACACCGGTGACCAGATGATCCTGGACGGCCCCCACAGAAAGGGCGACCTCCGCAGAGCAAGAGCCGGCGCTGTAAACATCGTTCCCAACTCTACCGGTGCTGCTAAGGCAATCGGTCTGGTTATCCCCGAGCTGAACGGCAAGCTGATCGGCGCAGCTCAGAGAATCCCCACCCCCACCGGTTCCACCACCATCCTCATCGCAGTTGTTAAGGGCAAGGACATCACCGTTGACGGTATCAACGCTGCTATGAAGGCTGCTGCTACCGAGTCCTTCGAGTACAACACCGACGAGATCGTTTCTTCCGATATCGTAGGCGCTACCGCAGGTTCCATCTTCGACGCTACCCAGACCATGGTTGCTAAGATCGACGACGAGACCTATCAGGTACAGGTTGTTGCTTGGTATGACAACGAGAACTCCTACACCAGCCAGATGGTTCGTACCATTAAGTACTTCGCAGAGATCTAATCATTCGGCAATAAAAAAAGCCTCCTTCGGGTGAACTAGTCAATAGTTAGTAGACACAAAAAAAGAAAAAGTTAAGCCGCCAGTTCAATGCGAAATTGGACTGGTGGTTTTCTGTTAAGCTTACGAACAGGTCTGATGTAATTAAAGTAGTGGAT
>SVQO01000014.1 GCA_015065325.1 Oscillospiraceae bacterium
TGCGTATTGTAGTCGTCGCTTATGATGATGAACTGCATTTTTACGAAGCGTGTGGCTTTGAAAAAAGCAAAGATGCTTCGCCGATGTTTATTACATCGTTGTGGACATAATTAATACAAATTCCAATTTATCGAACAGAGCCGGTACACTGCTTTTGGTCGTTTTTACCCCTACTTTTACACCTTTTTTATCCAAGCCGCAGGCTTGGCATATGACGGAACGGATATCATACGGTAACGCCGTTATCATATCGCTTCGGTGATATATCATCGAAAGATAGCATTTTATAAAGTATCTTCCTTTAGATAAGCATAGGATTCTTAGGTGAACCGGTCTACTTTAAGCTTTTTTGATTCACCTTCAAAGAAGCGCTATAATACATTTGAGAGAGCATATATGGATTTTTTGTTTGAATTGATCTTTGAGCTTTTTGCGGAAGGAACCGTCGAATTAAGCAAGTGCACGAAGGTTCCGAAATGGATCCGATATCCCTTGATCGGAATCATCGTTTTATTCTCCGCGGGAATCCTTGCCATCATCCTATTCACGGGAATTGCGATGCTGAGGTCCCTTCCCATCGTCGGAATTCTTTTCATCGTGCTTGCCGTCGCACTTGCGGTCATAGCCGTTTTCAAATTCAAAAAAACGTATCTGAAACGAAAAAACAAATAGCGTCGAAATCTCTTTTCCAATTCTACCGTCGGTAGAATTTTCCCCACTCAACCAACGGTTCGTGTACTTTTTATTCCACGGCACTTATACTGTAATCAAAAGGAGAGGCTATATGGATCAAGTCAAAATCGGGAGATTTATTGCCGAATGCAGAAAAAGGGCGGATCTGACCCAAATGCAGTTGGCAGAAAAACTGAATATCACTGACAGAGCCGTTTCGAAATGGGAAACGGGGAAATCCCTTCCCGATTCTTCCATAATGCTTGAGCTATGCCGAATTCTTGAGATCACGGTAAACGATTTACTCAGTGGGGAGGTAATCATGATGGAGAATCACGACAAAGAAATGGAAAACAAGCTGATCGAAATGCTCAGAGCAAAGGAAGAAAGTGACAGGAGGATGCTTGCCTTCGAGTGGGTGATCGGCATTTTGTCCGTAATTCTTTTGTTGATCCCCTCCTGCATCGCATGCCTTTTTCCTATGAAGGAATGGCAACAGATCCTGGTGGTGCTTTCGGGTCTTATTCCCGCGCTCATCGGTTTCTGCTTTGCAATGAAAATCGAACAAATTGCGGGATACTATGAGTGCAGGCACTGCAAGCACAAATACGTTCCCGAATATATGGCAACGTTTCCTGCACCTCATATCGGCAGAACCCGATTTATGAAGTGCCCGAAATGCGGCAAGCGCTCCTGGCAGAAAAAAGTGGTCGGCAAGGATTGATTCTTTCAAAAAGTACTTCTTGCGCAAATTTCTATTGAAAAAAATCCGTTTTTATGATACACTTTATCCGTTGATTTTTTGAAAGCAAGGAGCGTACTATGAAGATCCAATATCTTGGGACCGCTGCCGCGGAGCGAATTCCCGCAATATTCTGTAACTGTCCCACCTGTCAAAAAGCGTTGAAGCTGGGTGGGAAAAACGTAATGACCCATTCTCAGGTACTGCTGGACGATACCCTTTTGGTAGATCTGTCCTGTGATACCTGGCATCATTTTCTCGCCTTGGGAAAAACCGTGGAAGCCATCGGGCACGTACTGATCACCCATTCTCATTACGATCATTTTTCTCTGGACGAGCTTTTGTTTCGGTCCACGGGAATGGCAAAGGATCCCAGTGCAAAGACCCTCAATGTTTACGCCAGCGCAGACGTGATCCAAAAGATCAAGGAGCGCCTTGCCGCAAGCTCGGCAAAGAAACAATTGCAAATGGTCGGCCGTCTCACCCTGCACACACTGGAATACTACGTTCCTTCCGAGATCTGCGGTTTCACTGTGACCCCCTTCCCCGCTACTCACGCCGGTGACGAAAACGCAATGATCTTTCTCATTGAAAAGGACGGGAAAGCAATGTTTTACGGAAACGACACGGGAGTTTTCACAACGGAGATCGACGATTACCTTGCAACAAACGGAAAGCACGTAGATCTTTTGAGCCTGGATTGCACCAAGGGAAACCAGCCCTTTCTCTACAACCATCATATGTGCATGGCAGAGGGACGAAAGATCGCAGACCGTTTTTTCAAAAAGGGGATTCTGGATCAAAGCAGTCTCCTCTATTACACGCACTTTTCCCACAACTGCGGAAACGTTCACGATGAGCTTGCGGAAATCGCAAAGCAGTACGGTTTTTCCATTACTCACGACGGATTTATCATAGAACTATAATACAAGCTTCGGGAGAGAAAGCAAAATGCTTTCTCTCTTTTTTATTGGATCGGGCAAACACTTGGATTTGCAAGATTTTACACCCGAAAATCGCCTGCGGGTCTTGTATTTTTTCTGCCGATATAATATAATAAAGTATTATAGTAGGTGATTTGTTTCAAAAAATCAGAAAGGGTTAAAAAATGGCCGCCTCAACAGAAAGACTGTTTTCAATTTTACAGGAAAGCGGAAAACGATACGATACGGAAAAGATCCAACGCGCCTTTTATTACGCAGAAGAGGCGCATCGGGGACAATTTCGCAAATCGGGTGAAGAATATATCTATCACCCTCTTTCCGTTGCGGAAATTTGTGCAGAGCTGAACCTGGACACCGACGCCATTTGCGCCGCCCTTTTACACGATATCGTGGAGGATTGCCCCGGAGCCAGCCTGGAAGGGATCAAAACCGAGTTCGGAGGTGACGTAATGGTTCTGGTAGACGGCTTGACCAAGCTCGTCGCCATCCCCTTCGAGGACAAGGAAGAGGAACACATTGAAAATCTTCGAAAGATGTTTTTGGCCATGAGCCGAGACATCCGCGTAATTCTGATCAAGCTTTGCGACCGACTGCACAACATGCGCACCCTCGCTTCCCATTTGGAAGAAAAACAGCGTCTGATTGCATTGGAGACCATGCACGTTTACGCGCCTTTGGCACACAGACTCGGTATCCAAAGGATCAAGCAGGAGTTGGAAAGCCTTGCTCTGCAATATCTGGATCCGATCGGCTACGAAGAGATCCGCGGATGGATCGACACAAAGTACGGCGAAAACCGTAACTTTATTGAAAACGTAAAAAAAGAGATCGGAGAAAAGCTGTCCGAACAATCTATGGAGTACTCCATCAAGGGGCGGGTCAAGAGCATTTATTCCATTTACCGCAAAATGTATCGCTCCAACAAGAGCTTCGACGAGATCTACGATTTTTACGCGGTACGCATCATCGTAGATTCCGAGATCGCTTGTTACACGGCACTGGGTCTCATTCACGAAATGTATCACTCCATGCCCGGACGCTTCAAGGACTACATTTCCACGCCGAAGCCAAACAATTACCGTTCCCTGCATACGACTGTAATCGGAAGAGCGGGCGTCCCCTTCGAGGTTCAGATACGAACCATGGAAATGCACCAGATCGCAGAATACGGTATTGCCGCACATTGGAAATACAAGAGCGGTCAAAAGAGCGGGGACGGAATGAACAAGAAGCTGGAGTGGATCTCCATGCTTCTTGAGAGTGAACAGAAGTCGATGGACTCCGAGGAGTATCTGACTCCCTTGAAGATCGACATTTTTGAAGACGAGATCTTCGTCTTTACCCCCAAGGGCGACGTAGTCACCCTGCCTACCGGCTCCTGCGGCATCGACTTTGCTTACGCCATTCACTCCGGCGTAGGAAATAAGATGGTCGGTGTCAAGATCAACGGTGCCATTGCTCCCATCACCACGGTTCTGCAAACCGGTCAGATCGTAGAGGTTTTGACCTCATCCGCCTCCAAAGGACCCAGCCGCGATTGGCTGAAGGTGGTCAAAAGCGGAGAAGCAAAGAACAAGATCCGCGGTTGGTACAAAAAGGAAAAACGGGAAGAAAACATTCAACTGGCAAAGAGCGAGGTTGATAAGGAATTTGAAAAGATCAGCAAGGGTCTTCCCGAGGAAGAAAAAGAGCGGATCATGCTCACCATCAGCAAGCGCCACGGTCTGGAAAGCTTGGATGATCTTTACAACTCCATCGGCTACGGTGGCATCGCCCTTTCCAAGATCCACGTAAAGATCCGCGACGAGATCGAGCGCAGTCACGCCGCACAGACCCCCGTTGCGCTGGAGGTGACCCAAACCTCTCAGGCAGCGAAAAAGGAACTGAAAAAGTCAAGCAGCGGCGTGATCATTGAAGGTTTGGATAACTGTCAGGTAAAATTTGCAAAATGCTGTTCTCCCCTGCCGGGTGACGAGATCATCGGCTATATTACCCGTGGTTACGGGGTATCCGTACACAAGTTTTCCTGCCCTCACGCAAAAGAGGGACTTGCCAGCGCAGAGCGTGACCGTTGGATCAACGCCTCCTGGGCGCAGAACGCGGGTGAGGAAAAGGGCCATACCACCTACAACGCCACCCTTTTGCTTTTGGTTGCCGACAACATCGGCGTTATGGCGTCGATCTCCACTGCCCTTGCGGAAATGCGCATTCCCATCTCCGCCATTAACACCCAGGCTTCTGCCGCAGGGACCAGCCTTTTGACCATCACCATCGGGATCAAGGGCAGAGATCACCTGAATGCAATTCTCGAAAGATTGAAGAAAAACAAAGAAATTTTGCAGATTCGCGTAGGAGGAGAAAAGTGAGAGCAGTACTTCAAATTACCGAAAGGGCCGTTTTAACCTGTGAAGGACAAACGGTTTCCAATTGCGGAAAAGGAATGTGCGTGCTTTTGGGATTGCACCAAAACGATACGGAGAAGGAAGCGGACAAGGTCATTGACAAGCTTCTGAAAATGCGTATATTTCACGACGAGAACGGAAAACTCAATCTTTCCGCTTTAAAGGTTGGTGCCGACATTCTGGTAGTATCCAATTTCACTTTGTACGCCAATCTTTCCTCACGCAGACCCGATTTTCTGCAAAGTATGAAATACGAGCCTGCAAAGGCGTTATACGAATACTTTCTCAAAAAAATGCAGGATGAAGCCAACGCACTGCACGAGGAGGGTGACCCTGCCGTAACCGTATATCCCGGCGTTTTCGGCGGCGATATGAAGGTTGAGCTCGTAAACGACGGTCCCATCACCATCGTCGTGGATACGGATCAGCTGTAAATGGAAATTCTGGCTTCCACCGAGGCAAAACGCCTGAACTTATACCATCTTGCTTCCCTCTTTTTTCACGGAGAAACGGAACGTTTTTCCGTGAAAGCCGAAGAAAACGAAAACGGTGTCACCGTTTTTCTAAGCGACGGAGAAAAGACCGTGCAGGCTTCGGCAAGCTTTGACGTATCCCTTCACAAGGAGGCATCCCGTGCGCAAAATGCCGCCTTCGGACAAGCCTTCGCCGAAGCGGCAAAATTCTTTACCGAATACGTCCCGCCCTACGGGCTTTTATTTGGGGTACGCCCGGTTAAGGTTCCTGTTTTTTACCGCAAAAACGGCTTTTCCCCCGAAGAAACGAAACACATTTTGCAAAGTGAATTTTTAGTTTCCGACAGCAAAGCAAGCCTTTTGATCAGCCTTTGTGAAACTGAGCTTTCCTTTGAAAAAACGCTTTCAAATACCGATGGAATGCTGTATCTATCCATCCCCTTTTGCCCCTCCCGATGCAATTATTGCTCTTTCATTTCCTCTGCGGCACCGAATCACCTTGCCATGATTCCCGATTATCTGGAGATGCTGAAATCCGAGATCCGTAAAACCGCGCAGGTAATGAGCCGAGCAAAGAAAAAGCTTTGCGCCGTCTATATGGGTGGCGGAACTCCGGGAATCTTATCGGCAAAGCAAATGGAGGACCTGCTTTTCACCGTAAAGAACTCCTTTGATACATCTTCCTTGCGCGAATTTTGCGTAGAGATCGGAAGGCCGGATACCGTCACAGAGGAAAAGCTTGCCGTGCTGAAGAAAATAGGGGTTGAGCGCATCAGCATCAATCCGCAAACGGTAAAGAATGAGACCCTGGATCGCATCGGCCGCCGACACAGCGCCGAGGATTTTTACCGTGCCATGAGCCTTGCAAAGGAGTATGATTTCGCCTCGGTCAACTGCGATCTTATTGCAGGGCTGGAGGGAGAGACCCCCGAGGATTTTCTTGCTTCCCTGAAAAAGGTTTTGGAGCTTTGTCCTCAAGAGATCACACTGCACGCCCTTTGCCAAAAGCGCTCTGCATCGGGAAGCGAGCTTCCCGAAGAGGGAAAAAGGTGGCAGGAAGCAATGGAGCTTGCACATAAAAGCTGTATAAAGCACGGGCTTGCACCATATTATCTATACAGGCAAAAAAATGCCGCCGCAGATCTGGAAAACACGGGCTTCTCACAAAACGGGACCCTCGGTGTTTACAATCTTTCCATGATGGAGGATCTGTGCGATATTTTTGCCTGCGGAGCAGGGGCAATCGGAAAGCTTTTGCCCAAAACGAAGGGAGCGCGCATTCAACGCTTCCCCGGCTTCAAATACCCCTTCGAGTATCTGGCTCACCCCGAACGCTGTGACCGGCGGCTCGAGGAAATGCTCCAATACCTGTAAAAGGAGATAATCTTTACAATGCTGATTTTCCCCCGTGAAAACACGTTTTCTCCCAAAGGCTTGATCGAAACGGAAGAAAAAGCTTACCGCGATCAAATTCAGCTTGCCGCAGGGCAAATTCTGGATCATAAGGTTCGCTTCGTTTTTCTGGCAGGACCCAGCTGCAGCGGAAAATCCACCACGGCGTTTTGTCTTGGAAAGGCGCTGGAGGACAAGGGGAAAAAGGTCCTCACCTTTTCCACCGACGATTTCTTTTTTGATAAGGAAAAAGCTCCGATCAATCCGGACGGCTCTCCCAATTACGACGCCTTTTCCCACACGGATTCCGCTTTGATCACCGAGACCCTCCGAAGTCTGAGCCAAGGGAACAAAACGCCCCTTCCCGGCTACGATTTTATTACGGGAAAACGAATCCTCTGCACGCAGATGATAGATCCCCGCGAGCACGATATTTTCCTTTTGGAGGGCATTCACGCGCTCAACGACGTGATCCTTGACGGTATGCCGCCAAACGAGCCCTATCTGTGCTTTTATCTGGACGTTACAGAATCGGTGCAAAGCGAAGCGGGAGGAGGAATCTTTACCCCCGAGCGCATCCGCTTTTGCAGAAGGCTGATCCGCGACTTCAAGCATCGCGGGGCTTCCCCCAACCTGACGGAAAAGCTTTGGAGAAACGTAGTGGAGGCGGAAAAGGATATCCTCCACCCCTTCCGCAAAAACGCCTTCGGGCTGATCTCCTCCAGCTTCTCCTACGAGATCGCAGTGGAAAAGCAGGAGATCGTCACACTGCTTTCAAGCGTTACGGAAAAGGATCACATTTACCCGAGAGCCCAAAGGATCCTGGCCGATTTGCAGTACTTCCCTGCTCTTTCGGAAGCTCTGGTGCCTCAAGGCTCCGTTTTAAAGGAATTTATTGATTAAGGAGACGTTATGTCCAAAACCAAGCAAACCTTCGTTCACGGCGCGCTGATTTTGATGCTGTCCAATATCATCGTAAAAGCAGGCGGCGCCCTATTTAAGATCCCTCTCTCCAACACCATCGGAGACGAGGCAATGGGATACTTCGGAACTGCGTATGCCATTTATTCCGTATGCTTTTTGATCTCCACGGCGGGACTTCCCGTTGCCATTTCCCGAATGGTCTCTGCCTCCCTTGCACAGAAAAAGCGGGGTGAAGCCGAGCGGATCTATCAGGTAAGCCTACTGCTCTTTATGATCATCGGTGCTTTGGGTACCGCCGTTCTCTTTTTCGGAGCCAAAACTCTGGCAAATCTAACCGACGAGCCCGAGCTTGCCGTTTGCATACAGGTCGTCTCACCGATCATGTTCTTCATATGCTTGGTATCCTGCACCCGAGGATATTTCCAGGGCAACCAGAATATGATCCCCACTGCCATTTCTCAGGTCATTGAGGTAGCCGGCAAGCTGGGACTTGGACTGGCAGCAGGCATTTTTGCCAGCCGTCAGGGCTACGCGCCCAATAAGGTTGCGGCCTTTGCACTTTGCGGTGTTACCATCGGCGTGGTGCTTTCCGCAGTATATATGTCCTTTGCCAAAACGGTTGCTAAACGTGACCGCGAGGTAGGGCTGGATACTGCCAAGCGCACGAAAGGAGACATTGCCAAGGAGCTGATCGCCATCGCCATTCCCATTACCATTTCCTCCAGCATCATGAGTCTGACCAGTGTCATCGATTCTTTGGTTGCCGTGAAAAGGCTGAACGACACTTGCGTGGGAATTCATTATTTTTCCGAAAAGTCTAAGCTTGCAATGGCAATTTACGGTGCCTACTCCTCCAAAGCGATCACACTGTTCAATCTTCCCACCACCATTATTCAGCCCTTTGCCATCAGCATCATCCCTGCCATTTCCGGCGCAGGAGCAAAAAACAACCGCGAGGAAATGAAAAAAAGCATCGACTTTACCTTCCGTATCGTGGGTGTGATCGCTCTCCCCTGTGCTTTCGGTATGGGAGTTATGGCAAAGCCCATTATCAGCCTTCTGTTTTCGGGAAACGGCACACTCTTTACCAATAAGGCAGGCGATGCCTTCCTGTCCAACGACGTTGCAGGCACCATGCTTTCCATCCTTGCTCCCGCCATCGCCTTTGCAGGGCTGATCACCGTCAGTGCCGCCGTGCTCCAAGCAAGCGGCCATGAAAAAAAGAGTATTCTTTCCACCTTCTGCGGTGTGGTTACCAAGGCGCTTTCCATCTGGATCCTCATCGGAGTCCCCGGGATCGGGCACTTGGGCATCCCCCTTTCCACCCTCCTTTGCTACACCGTTATGTTCCTGTTTAATATGTTCTTCCTGTCTCACTACTTAAAATACCGCTTGAATTTCCGTACCACGCTGATGATCCCTCTGATCGCCGCCGCCGTCTGCGGTGCCGTGGCAGGTGGTGTTTATCTGCTTCTCGCCTCCTTCTCCGCAAAGATCGCGACCCTGATCGCCATCGCTTGTGCAGGGCTGGTTTACGTAGTCGTCCTGTTCCGTTGCGGCGGCTTTAAAAAGGATGACGTTTTACAGCTTCCCAAGGGAGACACGATTTACAGACTTCTCGTCAAGGTTCACCTTCTGAAAGCGTAAAGATAAAAAAGAAACTGTTTCTTTGGAAACAGTTTCTTTTTTATTAGAATTTTCTCAATATACCTCGGGTGCCTTACGATCCAGATGCAAGTCATCCAGCATTTCGATCAGATCGCTTACGATATTCTCACCCGTACCTGCTACGAAGCGTGTGGAATTCACCTCGTAAGCTCCGTTGGGGTAAGAGCTTGCGGCGGGTAAATAGCCGTGGGAACCGTTGGAATATCCGCACATAAACGTCATCGTATAGGGAGAATCGGCCTTTACGCTCATACCGTTTCGGTGATCCATTTCCAGCGGGACAGCCGCAATGGCAAACTCACCGAAGGAATAGGTTGCAATTCGAACGTTATAGGTTTTTCCGTAGTTCGCGACCTTGTCCTCCTTGATAGTACCCTTATGGAGCTGATAATTCGCCTCGATCTTTCCTGCGGAAATGGGGGTCAGATCATCCATCGCCGCGATCATGGTATTTGCCAGATCCTGCCCGTGCTTGACGTAATCCTCGTGATTCTGCGCCTCCCCGATCAGCTTTCCGCTGGGAACGATGCTTCCTGCGGCACCCTGGAAATAGGCGCAATGCACACCCAATTCCTCCTCAACGGTCTCGCGGAAAACACCGACGAAGTCTGAGGAAACGTCGGTACCCGTTTCGGAGCCAACCGCAGTCACGTGGCACTGCCAGTTACAAAGAGCGATATCCTTTTCTGTTTCACGGTCGAACACAAGGATCTGCATCTGAGTATCGGGATCGGATTCGTGGTAGTAAACCGTAGGGTCCAGCATACCCTTCAAAGCAGTTCCGCCTGCAATGGAGGTATCGGTCGCCCACTGTCCGTCGTAGCGGAGATAGCGGCGTACGTAGCCAAGATCCTGCGTATTGGTTCTCGCCATTTTCATTTCGGCAGGAGCAAGATTTGCAATTGCCTCGGAAGCAACGATAGGGGTTTCGGCAATGACCGTTTCCAAATAAGAGGTGACGGTGCTGTACTCCCATTCGATCGCAGGCGCGGAATGCGTATGGGATGCGTTGAGAAGGACGTTTTCAGCGGGAATTCCAAGTTCCTTTTCGATCAGTTGGGTAACCGGCTTCCAAACAGAATCTCTGCCAATGTTAAGCACATCAAAGTTGAACAGAAGGATGGTTTCCTCACCGTCGTTAACTGCAATGCAAGACAAGCAGATATCGTCCAGAATCTCCTCGCTGAGACGGGTGGTCGCAGTACTGTAACCGCCAAGTCCCGTGCCTGCGGGAGGATTGATCACGTGTCTTGCAAAGCCTGCAGAGAGCGTAAAGGGCGGCGTATTCAGATCGTAACGCTCCGGAAAGAGAACGTGGTACAAAAGATCGATGGCATCTTTCACGTCTGTAGCTCCGTCCGCATTAAAATCCGTAGCTTGAGAAACGGGATAGGTTGATGGGAAATTCGTATTGAACAGCAGGTACACCGCATCCTCGATATCCAGTTTTCCGTTTTCGTCGGTATCCCCCAGCACAGCCGCGCGAACGCGGAGAGAAAAGGGCGTTGCAAGAGTGGAAAGCAAGACGACCGTAAGCAAAAATGACATCAAACGCATATAACGCTTTTTCATAATGTTTCTCCTTTCGATTCAACCGCAATTTAATCGCTGTGAACGGCATTCAGCATATTCACAAGTTCTTCTGCCATCATTTCTCCCGTTCCGGGAACGTAGCGGCAGGAATCCACCTCGTAGCCGCCGTTGGGGAAAGAGCTTTCCGCGGGGATATAACCGTAATTTCCGTTGGTATAAGCGCTCATAAAGGTCATAGTATAGGGAGAATGATCCTTCACGTACATTCCGAGACGGTGATCCATTTCGTTAGGAGAGGTTGCAATGGCAAGATCCCCTATGGCAAACACACAAAGGCTGACGGTTTGCGTTTCACTGCCCCTATTGACCTTTTGTTTCTCATTGTGAGTCAATTGGATCTGCTTTGTTAAGGTCTCGATCTTGGTGTTCTCCATCGTACTGAGCGTGGGAATCGCTGCAATCAAAACGTCGCCGATCGCCTGTCCGTGTTTTTTGTAATCTCCATTGGTCTTCTCCCCTTTCAGCTTACCAAAGGGAATGGTACTGCCTGCGGCACCCTGGAAGAAAGCACAGTGAACGCCCAGCTGTTCGGACACGTAATCACGGAAGGCGCCTACGTAGTCGGAGGAGACCTGACCGCCGTTCCTCGTCCCCACGTTGGTCACGTGACACTGCCAGTTACAAAGAACGATATCCTTTTGGTTGACGCGGTCAAAATAAAGGATCAACATTTCCTCGTCGGGATACGATTCGTGATCGTACTGGGCAGGATCCAGGGTATTCGGCCAGTTTCCGACGAATTCCCCCGTATCCTTCTTGATATAGCGTCGGATATAACTCAGATCCTGCGTATCGGTCCTGCCGTACTTCAACTCACTGCGGTCCAGATCGGCAATTGCCTGAGTAGCCGCTTTTTTTGCGCCCTGATAAAAGGTCTGCATATATTTTGTCATATTGGAGATGGTCATATTGACCGCGGGAGCTGAATGGGAGTGAGAGGAATTGATCAAAATGCAATCCTGCGGAATTCCGAACTCCTTTTCCATCTGCTTGGAAACGTAATTCCAAACGGTCACTGTGGTACCGATAGAATCCAGAGAGAAAAGCAAAAGCTTTTTCTCTCCGTCGGAGACGGCAACACAGCTGATGCAGATGTCGTCCGTTACGTGGGTACTGGTACGCTCATCCGCATTACCGAAGCCGCCCAATCCCACACCGGGATTGGGGTTGACCACCACCTTGCCGAAGCCCGTAGCAAAGCCCGTGGGATCGTGAGGTCCTTCCACCAAAATTTCTTCGGTTTTCTTTTCTATATCACTCTTTTGAATCGTTTCGGTTTCCGTTGCGGTTTGTTGCAACGCTCCGTTTCCCCGGGAGGGCAATGGAGCAGAACAGGCTACCGTACAAAATGCAAGAAACAATGCCAAGCATGAGATCAACTTTTTCATATTAACTCCTATCTCACATCAACAATAAAAGAAAGATTTATCGTTAATCTGCACGATTATACACAAATATTATAGGATATGCAAGTTCAAAAGTCAATACACCTCTCTTGACATTGTACAATATCACGAAAGGATTGACAAGAAAAGCGAAACGAAATATAATGAAATGTAAAATTCAGGAGGTGTACTATGGAAAATCAGAGTAAAAAGTCCGTTTTAGACACACTGTATGAGAATCGAAACGCCTATCACGGTGAGCTTCACGATCATTCTTCCAGCGGCGGTACCAGTGACGGAAAAAGATGTCTTTTGCATTGGAGAAGCGCGATGGAGGCACTGGAAATGGACTTTGCCACCATTTTGGATCACAGACAGGTTCGCCACATGACCCTTCCCGCTTGGGACGATGAGACCTTTATCGGCGGCTCCGAGCCCGGCACCCACATCAAGGACCTTGAATGCGAAAGCAACGCGATGCACTACAATATGGTGTTCTCCTCTCCCGAGCCCTTGATGGAGCTTTTGGAGGAATTCGAGGAATACGAATTCACCGGTGGATACGAGGGGCATTTCAAATATCCGCAGTTTACCAGAGAGCGCTTTTGTCAGCTCATTGATACCGTCAAGGCAAAGGGTGGCTTTTTCGTGCATCCCCATCCCAAGCAGACGATGAAATCCGAGCGCGCATTGGACTATTATTTCCGAGACGAAACGGGAATCGAGGTTTTCTATTACAGCTATGATCACCCGCACACGGCGGAAAATTACAAGCTTTGGACCTCTTTGCTGGCTCAGGGAAAACGCGTTTGGGCCTGTGCCGGCGGAGACAAGCACAGATGCGCCTCCGACGGAGCCCTGACAACGGTCTATGCCAAGAACAAAAAGAGCAGCAGTCTGCTTTCCCACATCAGAAAGGGCGATTTCGTATGCGGCGGCGTGGGAATCCGGATGTGCATCGGAAGCACCTTAATGGGTGGCATGGCAGATTTTGAAAACAGTCATCTTTCCGTTACAGTCGGAGATTTTCATAAGAAATACTACGAGCCCGGTCACAGCTATCGCTTTGATCTTATCGACGAGACGGGCGTTGTGGCAAGCCTTCCCTTTTCCTGCAAGGAGCCCTTTTCCTTCCTGCTTCGCGTCAACCCCGAGGCACGCTTTTACAGAGTTGAGATCTTCGACGAGACTCGCGGCTTCCGCATTGCCATCGGAAATCCCATCTGGAATAAAAAATACTATGAATAAGCAAAAAGAAGAACACGTTTTTCCGTGTTCTTCTTTTGCTTTTACAGTAAACCAAGAAGCTTTCTCAAGGCTTCTGCCCGATGACTGATCTTATTTTTTTCCTCGGCAGAAAGCTCTGCCGCAGTACAGCCGTAGGAAGGCAGGTAGAAGTAGGGGTCGTAACCGAAGCCACCGTCCCCGCGGGGTTCATCTACAATCTCGCCGTACATATATCCTTCCGCGTGAAGCTCTTTGCCGTCAGGGAAAGCCAAAGATACTGCGCAGGTATAATGAGCCGTACGCAGATCCGCGTCGCGAAGCTTTTCGATCAGAAGACGGTTATTTGCCTCATCGTCCCCGTGTCTGCCGCAAAATCTGGCGGAATAGATACCCGGAGCACCGTCCAGAGCATCGACGCAAATACCGCTGTCGTCAGCCAGCGCGGCACAGCCGGAGATCTCTGCAATTTCACGAGCCTTTTTCTGCGCATTTTCCAAGAAGGTAGCACCGTCCTCCACGGTTTCGTGGTCAATGCCTGCCTCCTTCATGGAAAGGATCTCGTCAAATTTTTCACCTAAAATGGCGCGGATCTCACGAAGCTTACCGGCGTTGCCGGAAGCAATGATCAATTTCATATCAGTCCTCGTAAATGGGATATTTTTCGCAAAGTGCCACGACCTCAGCGGAAACTCTCTCACGGTTGCCTTCGAAATCGGTAGCGATATCGCGGATCCAGAGAGCGATCTTTTCCATTTCCTCTGCACCGAAGCCACGGGTGGTAACGGCGGGAGTACCCAGACGGATACCGCTGGTAACGAAGGGACTTTCGGGATCGTCGGGAATGGCGTTCTTGTTAACGGTGATGTGCACCGCGTCAAGACGGTTCTGCATTTCCTTGCCGGTTACGGCAAAGTTGCGCAGGTCAATAAGCATCAGATGGTTGTCGGTGCCACCGGAAACCACGCGGAAGCCTGCCTTCTCCATTGCTTTTG
This sequence comes from Oscillospiraceae bacterium, assembly GCA_015065325.1. GTDB lineage: Bacteria > Bacillota > Clostridia > Oscillospirales > SIG627 > RGIG5579. Next base: position 14,415 of record SVQO01000014.1, read on the forward strand.
CAAGAACGGAGGCATTTTCAACGATCTTCTTCTGATACTCTACGAATTCGGGCTTCATTGCTTCAGCAAAAGCAACAGCCTTTGCGGCGATGATATGCTCCAAAGGACCGCCCTGCAAGCCGGGGAACACCGCCTTATCGATGGTCTTGGCAAGCTCCTCCTTGCAGAGGATCAGACCGCCGCGGGGACCGCGAAGGGTCTTGTGCGTAGTGGTGGTCACAACGTCGGCGTAGGGTACGGGAGAGGGATGAAGACCTGCGGCAACAAGACCTGCAATGTGCGCCATATCTACCATATAGTAAGCGCCCACTTCTTTTGCGATCTGACCGATCTTTTCGAAATCAATGGTACGGGAATAAGCGGAGGCACCTGCAATGATCATCTTGGGCTTACATTCCAAAGCCATAGCGCGGATCGCCTCATAATCCAGAACCTCGCTCTTTTCGTCAACGCCGTAAGAAACGATGTTATAGTATTTGCCGGAAATATTGGCGGGGGAACCGTGGGAAAGGTGTCCGCCGTGGGCAAGAGAAAGACCCATTACGGTTTCGCCCGGCTGAACCAAGGCAAGGAATACGGCAAGGTTTGCGGAAGCGCCGCAGTGCGGTTGAACGTTTGCGTGATCAGCACCAAACAGTTTCTTTGCGCGCTCAATAGCGAGGGTCTCTACCTCGTCAATGTACTCACAGCCGCCGTAGTAACGCTTACCGGGATAGCCCTCGGCGTATTTGTTGGTCAGAACGGTTCCTGCGGCGAGAAGCACTGCCTTGGAAACAATGTTTTCGGAAGCAATCAGCTCAATGTTGTGTCTTTGTCTGCCAAGCTCACGGTTACAAGCTGCGTAAAGTTCCTCATCGTACTGCTTCAGTTCGTCAAAAAAATTCATCTTTGTATTCTCCTTTTTTATTATCATTTAATCAATATCGACAGTCTCGCCGGGAAGCACTTTCAAAGCACGCCATTCCTTGATCCCGCAGAACACGGAAAGTTCAACGGGAATTGCGGTAGGGTTATAGACCTTGCTCTGATCGGCAAAATATTCAAGACTTCTGTATGCATTCAAAAGCTCGAAGTATTCAATATTGGTGCAGTACCAAACATCGTCTCTGCCGCCGATGTAGGAGAAAAGCTCCTCGATCACGTTCCAGTTGTCGTCATCCACGAATTCATAGCTGTGTCCCCAAACGGAAAACAGATACGGAACCTTGCCGTATTGATCCTTAAGGTCCACAAACTTACGGGCATCCTCCATCAAGGTAGGATCAGTATGCTTTGCCGTGCATTCCCAGCGAAAGGGATCCTCCGGAATTCCAAAGCCGTGCGTACGCTTCACCACTCTGGCATAGCGGAAGCCGCACACCTTCATCGCCTCCACAGTCTTATCATCGGTCTGACCGTAGGGGTAAGCAAAACCGCGGCACTGAACTCCCAAAAGGGTTTCCAAATTTTTACGGTCGGAGAGCACTTCCCAGGTTGCGACATCCTGTGCCATATAAGGATAATAACCGTGGGTCAGTCCGTGCGCGGCAATTTCTATCAAATCGCGGTTTTCATGATAGAAGGAATAAAGCTCCTCTGAATCAAAAATGGGATGCTTACGATTCAAATTCAACTGTTTTGCGTTACTGTGTCTCCTGGAATTGACGTTAAAGGTACCGCGAATTCCGTATTTACGCATCAATTCCAGTAATTGAAGATCGCTTTTAACGCCGTCGTCATAACTGATGGTAAATGCCTTGCTCTTCCCTCCCGGGTACTTCAAATGAACGATTTTTCCCATAAAAGCCTCCGTTTTCTTGTTTTTCGTTTAAAAACAGATGTTCTTCGCACAAGAACATTGTATTTGACAAATCTTTCTTTCGCGTTGACAATTTGAAAATAATTCATGAAATCGGAATTTCCGTCCAGCCCTTCCCTCTCAACTGCCAAACCGAGGAAAAGCCAGCTTTTTTCAGAGCATCAAGAGCTTGGTCAAAGTGGCAGTCCAGCGCTTCGGCACTATGGGAATCCCCGTTCAGAACGATTTTCCCGCCCTTTTCGTAAATTCGGCGAAGGAATACGTCAGCAGGATACACCGCGTTATACCCGCGGGCAATGGCACCGGTATTCATTTCAAGATAAGGAACGGCGGAAAGTGCAGTATCCAGCGCCTCAAAAGCGATTTTTTGATACGTCTCGCTACAGTCGGAAAACAGCCCGAATTTATTCAAAAGGTCAAAGTGTCCCAGCACCTCAAAGCCGCCGCGAAGCACGTTCTCCGCAAGAATATCGTAATAACGGCGGGCATACTCCATCTTGTCACCGCCAAAACAGCGTTGAATGGCGTCGGTCTGCTTTTCCAAAGAAAAATCCACGGACAGATGCTCGCCCCGATATAAAATATAATGCACAGAGCCGATCACGTAATCGAAGCCTTCGCAGGCAGCAGAAGAATAGGAATCCCGCTCAATTCCGCAGAAAACGTTGATCCGATCGCCGTATTTTTTCTTCAAGTCGCCGACGACGCTTTTGTAATCAGCGTAATCCGCGGCCGCCATGCAGTATGCGGAATCGAAGGCGGTCTCACTATGATCGGAAATACCGATAGAAGCAAAGCCAAGCTCAATGGCTTTTTTTATCATTTCCTCGGGAGTGTTCTTTCCGTCGGAAAAGGTGGTGTGTGTATGAATATTGGTATATTGCATCACTTACTCCAAACCGAACATTTTTTTTGCGTTCTCACCCAGGATTTTACGGTTGGCTTCCTCTCCCAGCTCCAGCGACAGGAAGGTATCCAGCTCGGAGATCGGGTTCCACATCGGATAGTCCGATCCAAACAGGACTCGGTCAAAGCCCCAGCGGCAAATCAACTCCTTTGCCTTTTCCTTTTCGTAGAAGGGAAAGGTGGAAGAACAGTCCACGTAAAGATTTCTCTTATGTGAAAGTTTTTCAAACGCTTCCTCCCAAACAGACCAGCCCGCCAGATGGGCACCGATCACGGTAAGCTTTTCATAAGCATCCAAAACGGGCAAAAGACGGTTGGGGTTGGAAAAATCATAGCGATAATCCCCCGTATGAATAAGAACCGGAACGTTTTTCCGTTCACACAGCTCAAAGATCTTCAGACTGCGGGCATCATCCAGCTTAAACGCCTGAATATCGGGATGAAGCTTAACCCCCTTTAAGCCATTTTCCAAAAGATGCTCAAGATCCCCCGCCACATCCTCGCTTTCGGGATGCAGGGTGCCGAAGCCGAAGAAAATATCCGGATGCTGGGCGACCTCTGCAGAAATAAAATCATTGATGGAGCGAACCTGATGAGGTGTCGTTGCCACGGAATGAACCAAAAAACGGTCAATCCTGCCATCGGAAAGAATCTCCTTCAAGCCCGCGATGGTTCCGTTACAGGCGGCGGTTGTTCCGTAAAAATGATCGGTTCCCGCACAAGCTCGGGCGGCGATCTTTTCGGGGTAGATATGACAATGCGAATCGATTACTTCAATATTTCCAATCATGGGGATCTCCTTGATTCCGAGTACATAAACATAGTTATTTTACTACAAAACCCTTACCTTTTCAATAGAATTTTACAAGAAACTGTAACTTTCAAAAAAGTTCTTCCCATTTTTTAACTTTCCTTGCATTCAATATAAATTCATGTTAAAATAAACTATCTGTACACGTTGAAAGGAGTTTGCTATGATCTGTGATACCGTAAGATTACCTTTCGAGGGAAAAGACAATGCCGTTTTAAATCTATACTGCCAAACCTCTGCAGAGGGACAGCTGATGCAAAAACGCCCCACCGTACTGGTTTTGCCGGGCGGCGGCTACGGCGGTTGTTCCTACCGAGAGGCTGACTGTATTGCGATGAAATTCGCCTCTATCGGCTATAACGCGGCTGTTCTGACTTACAGCGTTTATCCCGACGCCATTTTTCCCCAATCCCTATGTGAAACCGCAAAGGCGATGGCGTATTTGAAAAAGAATCACGAGAAGTATAACATCGATCCCGAAAAGATCTACACCTGCGGATTTTCAGCAGGAGGACATCTCGCCCTGTCTCTGGGCGTATTCTGGGATAAGCCCTGGCTTGCAGAGCGCGTCGGCGAAGAAAGTGAATTGCTTCGTCCCGCCGCACAGATCCTGTGCTATCCCGTAGTCACCTCCGACCCTTCCGTAGGACACGTAAAATCCTTTGCTCGGATCCTGGGAGAAAATCCCGATCCCGAAAAGGCAAAGCTTGTCTCTCTGGATAATCACGTTTCTCCGCAAACTCCCCCCACTTTCCTTTGGACCACTCTGGCGGATACCACGGTTCCCTGTGAAAATTCCATGATTTTGATCAACAAGCTGAAGGAAAGCGGCGTGCTCTTTGAGTTTCACCTATTCGGTTGGGCTCCTCACGGACTTTCCTTGGCAGACCGCACCGTTCAAACTGTTGCCAATTTGGAAAAGCCCCGCGATAAAAGCCACGACAATCCCCACGTTGCAAAATGGTTCCCCCTCTGCAAGGAGTGGCTGGAATTTATGATTGAGAAAATCTGAAGGAGAATCAATGATGCTGAAAATATACAAGGTTCGTGACGATCACGTACTGGACCACGCGGCGTTTGAACTGAAAAAATACTTGAGAATGATGATGCCCGACGGAGGAGACGTTGCCATCTCCAGAAACGCCGAGGCTACCGACGGCTTCCGTTTGGGTCTTTTGGAGGATTTCGGGATCCCCTTTGAGGGAAAAGATCCGAGACTGGATGACGTGATCCACGTAGATGCCGATGAAAAAGGCGGCATTCTTGCCGGCTCCAACCCCAGAAGCGTACTCTTTGCCGTTTACCGTTTTCTGCGTGAAAACGGTTGCCGATGGCTTTATCCCGGCATTGACGGTGACTACGTCCCTCTCAAGGACATCGGTCCCGTCAAATACCACAAAATGGCAAGTCACAGATTCCGCGGCTTCTGCAACGAGGGCACGGAAAGCCAGCAGGTAATGATCGAGATTGCCGATTACTACGCAAAGCTGGAAATGAACGTATATATGCTGGAATTCTTCATTCCCTCCTCCTACTACAACCGTCATTACAATCACACCTTTAACGAAGCAAACCGTCAGCCCGAGCCCATTTCGGAACAGCAGATCCTGCAATGGAAGCGTCAGACCGAGGTAGAGATCGCCAAGCGCGGGCTGATGTTCCACGACATCGGTCACGGCTGGACTTCCAAGCCCTTCGGAACCTATCACCTGACCCCTGCCGGTCGCAACCACAAAGCCGCAGACTTCGGCGTACCGCCCGAAACCATCGAGCTGTTTGCACTGGTAAAGGGCAAGCGTGATTTTTGGTGCGGACAGGACTGGCTGACCAACCTCTGTATGTCCCGTCCGGAGGTTCGCACAAAAATTGCAAAAGCAGTAGCCGAATACGCCGAGACCCACGCAAACTCCGACTACCTCCACGTTTGGCTGGCAGACGGTAATTTGAATCACTGCGAATGTGATGAATGCAAAAAAATGATTCCCTCCGACTGGTACATGATGATCATGAACGAGATCGACGAGGAATTGACCAAAAAGAATCTGAATACCCGCATCGTTTTTATTGCTTACGTAGATACGCTGTGGGGACCCGAAAAGATCACCATCAAAAATCCCGATCGGTTCTCCCTGCTGTACGCTCCCGTAACCCGTTCCTACACATCCTCCATCACAGAAAGCAGCGTGATCCCCGAGCCCATTCCCTACGTGCGCAACGCCTGGAAAAAGCCGGTTGGTGCAGAGGAGAATCTGGCTCTGCTCAACACTTGGAAAAAAACCTGGAAGGGTCCCATCTTCTGCTACGAATATCATTTCTGGCGCCATCAGTTCAACGATCCCGGCGGAATCACCTTTGCCAAGCGCATCTGGGAGGACATCCGCGGAATCAAGTATATGGGCATTGACGGCTTCGTGGAGGACGGTTCTCAGAGGAGCGGCTTTCCCAACGCCTTCCCCGTGTACGTTTACGCAGCGACTCTGTTTGACCGCGAGATCCCCTTTGAGGAACTGACGGAGGACTATTTTTCTCACATTTACGGTGAGGATTGGAAGGAAGCGGTCAGTGTTCTGATCCGTATAGGCGAAGCCTTCGACTTTGCCTATATGGAGGGAGAGAAGAGCGCGGATCACTCCGTTTCCCCCTTCTACAATCCCAAGCAGGCAGAAAAACTTGCTACCGTTGAGGAGCTTTGCGCCGAAGAACGCGCGTTGGCACAAAAGCACCAGATCATGCCAACACGTCCACAGACGGTTTCCTGGAGAATGCTGGCTCATCACGCAGACCACTGCGAAGAACTTGTTAAGGTCGTCAAACTGAAAGCCGAAGGACATAACTTTGAAGCCCTGGAACAGGCGAGTGTCTTCTACCGCGAAGCCGGAAAAAAGGAAATCGAGCTGGAGCCCTATTACGACCACTGTCTTGCTTGCCGCGTGGTTGAACAAATGGTAAAAAAGCCTCAGAAGATCATCATTGACTAAGGAGAAGAAAATGTTTACGATCAACAAGCTTTTCGACAGCGAGGTCATCGATCACGCCGCTGAGGAACTGAAAAAATATCTCAGAATGATGATGCCCGACGCAGGTGACGTCATCATTCGTTACGACCCGAAAGCCACCGACGGCTTCCGTCTGGGACTTTTGGAAAACTTCGGCCTTCCCTTTGAAGGCGAAGATCCACGTCTGGACGACGAAATTTATATTGAGGCCGCATCCAAAGGAGGAATCCTTGCCGGCTCCAATCCCAGAAGCGTGCTCTTTGCAGTTTACCGCTTTCTTCGTGAAAACGGGTGCCGTTGGCTCTATCCCGGCATTGACGGTGACTACGTTCCTTTGAAGGACATCGGACCCGTCTATTACCACAAGCTGGCTACTCACCGTTTCCGCGGCTTCTGTAACGAAGGCAGCGAAAGCCAGACTACGATGCTGGAGTGCTGTGACTATTATGCAAAGCTGGAAATGAACGTATATATGCTGGAGCATCTGATTCCCATTTCTTACTATAACCGTTACTATAATCATATCGGTAACGAAAAAAACCGTGCTCCCGAAACCGTTCCCCATTCCCAGATCCTGCAATGGAAGCGCCAGCACGAAGCAGAGATCGCAAAGCGCGGTCTGATGTTCCACGACATCGGTCACGGCTGGACCTGCGAGCCCTTCGGACTCCCCTCCAGTGACGGTAAAAACCGCATCAAGGGAATGACGATCCCTCAGGAGACCCTGGATATTCTCGCTTTGGTCAACGGCAAGCGCCAGCTTCGCTCTGCCAACCCCAATCTGACCAACGTATGTATGTCCAATCCCGAGGTTCGCAGCAAAATGGTGCAGTTTGTTGCAAACTATGCCGAAAAACACCAGAACGTTGACTATCTTCACGTATGGCTGGCGGACGGAAGCCATTGTCACTGCGAATGCGACAACTGTCGCAAGCTATCTCCCTCCGACTGGTATATGGTCATTATGAACGAGCTGGACGAAGAGCTGACCCGTCGTGCTCTGGATACCCGCATCGTCTTTATTGCATATGTAGATACCCTGTGGGGTCCTCAGGAGATCAGACTCAAAAATCCCGAGCGCTTCTCCCTGCTGTACGCTCCTATCTCCCGTTCCTATCAGTCCAGTGTCAGAGAGGACAGCGTGATCCCAGAAGCCGCGCCCTTTGAGCTGAACAAATGGGTCGCACCCAAAAATGCAGAAGAAGCGCTTGGCGTTCTGAACACCTGGAAAAAGACCTGGAAGGGTCCCATCTTCTGCTACGAATACCACTTCTGGCGTCATCAGTACGCAGATCTGGGCGGCATCGAGCTTGCCAAAAGGCTTCACGAGGACGTGAGAAGTCTGAAATATATGGGCGTGGACGGAATCGTTCAGGACGGATCCCAAAGAAGCGGCTTCCCAAACGCTTTTCCCGCTTATGTTTACGCGGCAGCCTTGTTTGACCGCGACGTTTCCTTCGAGGAACTGATGGAGGACTACTATTCTCACGTTTACGGTAAGAATTGGCGCGAGGTTGCGGAGGTTTTGGAGAAGATGGGCAAAGCCTTTGATTTTGCCTATATGGACGGGCGATGCTCTATTGATGAAAACGTTTCCCGTTTTTACAAGCCGGATCACGTCAAGGATCTGGAGAAGGTAGCCGAGATCGCCCGGGAAGAACGTAATCTGGCAGCCAAAGCCACGGGAGAGCTTCCCCGTCCCCAGAGCGTTTCCTTCAGGCTTCTGGCTTTCCACGCAGATTTTTGTGAGGAGCTTGCCAAGGTTGTAAAGGAAAAGGCATTGGGGCACAACTACAAGGCAGAAGCAATGTTCTTTGCCTTTATGGAAAAGATGGGCAAGCGTGAAGCCGAATTCCAGCGCTATTACGACCACGGACTGATTTATTATTCCTACAATATGACCTTTAAAAGACCAAAGAAAATTATGATAGAGGATCAGCTGGCAAACGGCTGATTGGGAGGTTTATGCTGACCGTTAACAAATTGCGTGCCGATTCGGTTTTTGATTTTGCCGCAGAGGAACTGAAAAAGTATTTTCGAATGATGATGCCCGATGCAGGCGACGTGGCGATATGCTATGATCCCCGGGCAAAGGAAGGCTTTCGTTTAGGACTTTTGGAGGATTTCGGTCTGGAGAGCCATGCAGAGGATCCGCTTCTTGACGACGAGGTTTATATCAAAGCCGACAAAGAAGGCGGCATCCTTGCAGGCTCCAACCCCCGAAGCGTACTCTTTGCCGTATATCGCTTTTTCAAAGAAAACGGATGCCGCTGGCTATATCCGGGAATTGACGGTGAATATATCCCATTAAAGGATATCTTGCCCGTTTCATACAGAAAAATGGCTGCTCACCGCTTCCGCGGTCACTGCAACGAGGGCGCCGAAAGCCAGACGGCAATGCTTGAGACCATTGATTTTTACGCCAAGCAAGAGCTGAACGTGTATATGCTGGAGTTTGAAATTCCTTTGTTCTACTACAACGCTTACTACAAGCACAAATTCAATGAAAAAAACCGCATTCCCGAACCCGTAGAACCCGAGCAGGTCTTGCAGTGGAAGGTCTGGTGTGAGACAGAGATCGCAAAGCGCGGACTTCAATATCACGCTATGGGACACGGTTGGACCGGAGATCCCTTCGGTCTGCAGACCCGTGACCGACGCTATTGGAAGCGCGGCGGAAAAGCCCCCGAGCATGCGCTGCAATACGTTGCCGAGATCGGAGGGGAGCGAAAGCTGAACCAAAACGATCCCCTTCTGACGAACGTCTGTATGTCCTCCCCCACCGTACGGAAAATGATGGTGGACTATATTGCAAACTACGCGGAGAAAAACAGACACGTCACCTATTTGCACGTTTGGCTGGCAGACCTGTCTCACAACCACTGTGAGTGCGAGAATTGCCGCAAGATGACCCCCAGTGACTGGTACGTGATGATTATGAACGAGCTGGACGACGAGCTGAACAGACGCAAAATCGATACCAGGATCGTTTTTGCCTGCTACGTAGACACGCTTTTTGCACCGCAAAAAATGCGAATTCAGAATCCGCAGCGTTGCAGTCTGCTGTACGCTCCCATTACCCGTTCCTATTCCTCCAGCGTCAACAAAGACACCGTATTCCCCGAGCCAAAGCCCTTTATCCTCAACGGATGGGAGGTTCCGAAAACCACGGAGGAAAGCCTGTCCTATCTTTTGGAATGGCAGAAGGTCTTTCCCGGATGCTGCTTTTCCTACGAATATCACTTTTGGCGCCATCAGTTTCTCGATCCCGGTACGATGACCATAGCCCGTCGCATTTACGAGGATATCCGCGGACTGAAACACGTTCATCTCGACGGCTACGTGGAGGACGGCTCGCAAAGAAGCTTCTTCCCCAACGGCTTTGCCATTTACGTTTACGCCGAGGCGCTTTTGGACGGTGAAAAGAGCTTTGAAGAAATTCGCGAAGACTATTTTTCCCATATTTACGGAAAAAGCTGGGAAAAGGTACTTTCCTATCTTGAACGAATGAGCGCCGCCTTTGATTTCAACTATATGGAGGGTGAACGGAGCACGATTCCCGAAAGAGGAAATTTCTACGATCCGAAAAGGGTGAAACTGCTTTCCCACATTCCCGAGCTATGCGCAGAAGGCAGAGCACTTGCAAAAGAGATTTCCTCTAATTCAAGCCGTCCTCAGACCGTTTCCGGACAGCTTTTGGGTTATCACAGTACGTTCTGCGAGCTGTTGGGTGAGATCGTCACGGCAAAGGCAAAGGGCGAAGATGAAATTGCCCTGTCTTTGGCAGAGGAATTTCAAGTTAAAATGGGCAAGAACGAGATCTTTATCGACCGCTATTACGACCACGCTCTTGCTTCGCGAGTGGTAACTCTGATCGCGAAAAAGCCCAAAAAAATCATATTTGAATAATGCAAAAAAGAAACCGCGTCGGCGGTTTCTTTTTTTCTTTGAAAAAAGCGACAAAAACAAGGAAAAGCCTTGACACTTTCTTTTCATTCGTGGTATCTTAAATAGAGAAATATGCAGGAGGGCGATATGCTTCAGATCCGAAAAATTCGCGCAGATCACGTGGTGGATTTTGCAGCTGAGGAGTTGAAAAAATATCTGCGGATGATGATGCCCGAATGCGGAGAGATCGACATTACCTATGAACCCAAAGCAACCGACGGATTCCGTTTGGGACTTTTGGAGGATTTCGGTCTTTCCTTCGACGGAGAGGACACTATGCTGGATGACGCAGTTCATATTGAAACCGATGAACACGGCGGTATCCTTGCAGGATCCAATCCCCGAAGCGTTCTCTTTGCCGTATATCGCTTTCTGAAGGAAAACGGGTGCCGTTGGCTTTACCCGGGCATTGACGGAGAGTATATCCCGATGCAGGAGATCCGATCGATCTCCTATCACAAAAAGGCGTCTATGCGCTTTCGCGGGCACTGCAACGAAGGCTACGAATACCAAGGATGTATGCTGGAAACCATCGATTTTTACGCCAAGCAGGAGCTGAACGTATATATGCTGGAATTCAAAAATCCTTACGTGTATTACGAGCGGTACTATAACCACAACTTTAACGATAAAAACCGTACTCCCGAGCCCATCTCCGAGCTTCAGGCACTGCAATGGAAAAGACAGTGCGAGACGGAGATCGCAAAGCGGGGTTTGATGTTTCACGATATGGGACACGGCTGGACTGCCTACCCCTTCGGTCTGAATACAGATAACCGAGCGCTTTGGACAGAGGGAACTCTCAAACTCTCGGACGAGGTAAGAAAATACCTTGCCCTGCGGGACGGCAAGCGAGAGTTATATATGAACGATCCGCAACTGACCAACGTTTGTATGTCAAATCCCGAGGTGCGAACCATTATGGCAAACGCCGTGGCGGATTACGCCGAGCAGCACCGCAACGTAGATTATCTGCACGTTTGGCTGGCTGACGGCTTTGTTAATCACTGCGAGTGTGAGGAATGCCAAAAAATGCGTCCCTCCGACTGGTATCTTTGCATTATGAATGAGATCGACGAGGTTCTCACGGAGCGGGGGCTTGACACCCGCATTGTGTTCATCGCTTACGTGGATACCATGTTTGCGCCGGAGCACGTTACCGTCAAAAATCCTCGGCGCTTTTGTCTGATGTACGCGCCGGTATATCGATTTTATACCTCCAGCATCACGAAAGACACGCTCCTTCCCGAGCCTGCGCCCTACGTGCGAAACAAATGGGTACGGGATTATACCACCGAAGGCAACTTTGCCCATATGCCGAAATGGAAGGAGACCTGGAAAGGTCCTTGCATCACCTACGAATACCATTTTTGGTTTCACCAATGCTACGACCCCGGTCTGATCAATCTTGCTCGGCGCGTTTACGAAGATATTCGCGGGCTGGCTGACCACGGCTTTCAGGGCTTTATAGAAGACGGCTCTCAGAGAAGCTTCTGGCCCAACGGCTTTGCCATGCACGTGTACGCCGAGACACTCCTCGATACCGAAAAAAGCTTCGAGGAAATGGAGGAGGATTATTTCTCCCACGTTTACGGCGAGGATTGGCGGGAAGTGAGAGAATACCTTTACAAGATCAGCGCCGCCTTTGATAACGGTTATATGGAAGGCGAAAAAAGCACAAACCGTGCCATCAGCAAGCACTATAATCCGAGTATCGCCCCGAATTTTCTTGCAGTACCCGAGATTTGTGCCGAGGGGCGAACGCTGGCGAAAAAGCGCGTTCCCACGCCCTCCCGTCCGCAGGCCGTTTCCCGGCGGCTTTTGCTCCTGCACACTGAATTCTGCGAAAAATACGCGGCCTTTATGTATGAAAAAGCCATGGGACACAATCACGTAGCTTACGAAATGGCACACGAATTTTTCCACGAGTTCGGAAAATACGAGGTAGAGATCGAACGGTACTTCGACCACGCAATGTGGTGCTCCTGCACCAACATTATGCTGAAAAAACGTCCAAAATTTATCTTTGAGATATAAACTACATAAGGAAGGAAAAAGATATGCTGAGTATTCAAAAGCTGAGAGCAGATCACGTTTTGGATTATGCTGCCGAGGAACTGAAAAAATACCTGCGCATGATGATGCCCGAATGCGGCGACGTAGAGATCGCTTTCAACCCCGAAGCAAAAGAGGGATTCCGTCTTGGACTTCTGGAGGACTTCGGTCTCCCCTTCGAAGGAGAAGACGCGGTACTGGACGACGTGATCCACGTTGAAACCGATGAAAACGGAGGAATCCTGGCAGGATCCAATCCCCGAAGCGTGCTCTTTGCCGTATATCGCTTTCTGCGCGAAAACGGATGTCGCTGGCTCTACCCCGGTGTGGACGGTGACTACGTTCCCTTGAAGGACGTTACACCCGTTTCCTACCACAAGATGGCAGACCACCGCTTCCGCGGCCACTGCAACGAGGGTGCGGAAAGCCAGCAGTGTATGCTGGAGACCATCGAGTTCTATGCAAAGCAAGAGCTGAACGTATATATGCTGGAGTTTAAAATTCCCTTCTCCTATTACAACTCCTACTACTCTCACAGAAATAATACGAAAAACCGTGAGCCGGAGCCCGTCAGCACCCAGCAGGTACTGCAATGGAAGCGCCAGTGCGAGGTCGAGATCGCAAAGCGCGGCTTGATGTTCCACGATATGGGTCACGGATGGACCGCCGATCCTTACGGAATGGATACCTCCGACCGCAGAGGGTGGAGAAACGGAACCATCAAGCTTCCCGAGGAATGCCGCAAGTACATCGCGCTCCGCGGCGGAGTAAGAGAACTGTTCAGATCCGACCCCCAGTGGACCAACCCCTGTATGTCTCAGCCCATCGTGCGCTCCATTATGGCGGACGCGGTAGTAGCATACGCAAAGAATCATCAGAATGTTGATTTTCTTCACGTATGGCTGGCTGACGGAACCCGCAACCACTGCGAGTGCGAGGAATGTGTCAAAATGCGTCCCTCCGATTGGTATATGATGATCATGAACGAGATCGACGAAAAGTTGGAAGCGGCAGGTCTTGATACCCGCATCGTCTTTATTTCCTACGTAGATACTCTGTGGGGACCCGAAAAGGTTGCCATCAAAAATCCCAAGCGCTTCTCCCTGCTGTACGCCCCCATTTCCCGTTCCTACTGCTCCTCTTTCACCGAGAACAGTGTGGTACCCGAGCCTGCACCTTACGTGCGTAACGCTTGGAAGACCCCCGTTTCCGCGGAAGAAAACCAAGCGTTGCTCAACGGCTGGTTTAAGCTTTGGAAGGGCGACTGCTTCGAATACGAGTATCACTTTTGGCGTCACCAGGTCAGAGACCCCGGAGGACTTTATATTGCAAAACGTATTTACGAGGATATCCGCGGGCTGAAATATATGAACCTGAACGGCATTGTGGAAGACGGCTCTCAGAGAAGCTTCTTCCCCAACGGCTTTGCCATTTACATTTACGCCGAAGCGCTGATGAACCGTGACTGTGATTTTGAGGCAGTCAGAGACGATTATTTTTCTCATATTTACGGGGAAGATTGGAAGGATGCACTGGGTCTGCTTCAGCGCATTTCCACCGCCTTTGATTACGACTTCACCTCCGGCAGAAAATCCAAGAGACCGGAAGTCTCCAAGTTCTACAATCCCGATATGCTTCCGCTTTTGGAAAGTGTTAAGGAGCTGGCGACAGAAGAACGCGCACTGGTTGCAAAGCATATGGCAATGCCAACCCGTCCTCAGACCGTTTCCTGGAGACTGCTTGGCTACCACGCAACCTACATCGAGCTGTTTGCCGACATTCTTATTGCAAAAGCAAAGGGGCTCAGCTATACTGCCAAAGAAGCCGTCGCACGCTTTGAAGAAGAATTCGGCAAGTATGAAATTGAGATCGAACGCTATTACGATCAGGCAAACACCGGCTACGCACTGAGTGACTACGCAAAAGACACCAAGTCCATTATTCTTGAATAATTATTGTACCCCGATGGTTTTGAGATCGCACAAAACCTATCACATATAAAAAGAAAGAGGTAAATTATGTACGAAATCAAAAAGATCCGCGCCGATCACGTGATCGACTTTGCCGCAGAGGAGTTGAAGGAATATCTGCGGATGATGATGCCCGAATGCGGCGACATCGACATCACCTATGATCCCAAAGCAACCGACGGATTCCGTCTGGGACTTTTGGAGGATTTCGGTTTGGAGAACGAAGCGGATGACCCCGTTTTGGACGATGTGGTTCACATCGACACCGACGAAAAGGGAGGCATCCTTGCAGGCTCTAACCCCAGAAGCGTTCTGTTTGCCGTTTACCGCTTCCTGCGTCTGAACGGTTGCCGTTGGCTCTATCCCGGCGTAGATGGAGATTACGTTCCCGTAAAGGATATCGAGCCCCAGAAATATCACAAAAAAGCAGACCACAGATTCCGCGGACATTGCAACGAGGGCGCCGAAAGCCAGCAGTGCATGCTGGAGACCATTGATTTCTATGCCAAGCAAGAAATCAATATCTATATGATCGAGTTCGACAACCCCTTCTTCTATTACGATTCCTACTACGATCACGTTCACAACAGAAGATACCGCCCCTCCGAAAAAGTTTCTCCCCAGATCGTTATGCAGTGGAAACGTCAGTGTGAAGCGGAGATCGCAAAGCGCGGTCTGCAGTTCCACGATATGGGTCACGGTTGGACCGCTGAGCCCTTCGGCCTGTCCTCTACCGACGGTTGGAGACCGAACCACAATCTGAAGCTTACCGACAAGCAGCGCAGCTATCTTGCCGAGATCGACGGGGTTCGCGCTCCCTTCCACGGTATTTGCCTGAATACAAACCTCTGTATGTCCAACCCCGAGGTTCGTACTATTATGGCTACCGGTATCGCAGATTACGCCGAGAAGCACAAGAACGTAACCTACCTTCACGTATGGCTTGCCGACTCTAACTCCAACCACTGCGAATGTGCAGAATGTCAAAAGATGCGCCCCTCCGACTTTTATCTGATGATCATGAACGAGGTGGATGAGCTTTTGACCGCAAGAGGTCTGGATACCCGTGTGGTATTCATTGCCTATTACGATACCCTCTTTGCTCCCGAGCACGTAAAGATCACCAACCCCAAGCGCTTCTCTCTGCTGTATGCTCCCATCACCCGTACCTATTCCGAGAGTATTACCGCAGACAGCAAGCTTCCTCCCCTGCAGCCTTATATCCGCAACGCTTGGAAAAAGCCCAAGGGCGCTGAAGAAAACTTGGTATTTCTCAAGAGCTGGCAGGAGATCTGGGACGGTCCCTGCTTCTCCTACGAATATCACTTCTGGCGCCACCAGTATATGGATCCCGGCGGACTCTACATTGCCCGCAGAATTTTCGAGGACATCCGCGGTCTGAAATATATGGGACTGGACGGTTTCGTGGAAGATGGCTCTCAGAGAAGCTTCTGGCCCAACGGTCTTGCCATTTACGTCTATGCAGAGGCCCTCTTGAACGAAGACGTGACTTTCGAGGAGCTGGTTGAGGATTACTTCTCCCATATTTACGGAGCTGATTGGAAGGAAGCAAGAGATTACCTGCAAAAGGTTTCCAACGCCTTTGATTTCTCCTTCATCGCAGGAGAGAAGTCTAAGAATACCGCCATTTCCACCCGCTTCGATCCCGATCGCAAAGAAGCCTTTGAAGCAGTTCACGAGCTTGCCGCAGAATGCAGAGCGATGGTTGCAAAGCACATGTCGATGCCCACACGTCCTCAGACCGTTTCCTGGAGACTGCTTCTCAAGCACGCAGAGTACTGCATCGGAATTGCAGACTTTATGAAGGAAAAATGCCTTGGCCACAACGCAAAAGCGCTTGAGCTTGCCGAAGAATTCTTCGCCGAATACGGAAAATACGAAATTGAGCTGGAACGCTACTACGACCATTATCTGGCAGCCAAATCCTATCTGCAGATGGTAAGAAAACCCGCAAAGTTTGTTTTGCAGGCAGGTAACGAAGGATAAAAGCAAAAAAGATCCGCCCGATGGGCGGATCTTTTTTTGTAAGTCTCTTCAATTCATACTTCGGTAAACCAATTCAAACTTTTCTCCGTCTTCAACCACTTCTTCGCTGACACCGTGAAGCTGTGCCTCCGCTTCGATCTCAAAGGACCAGTAATGCTGATTTTTTTCAGCGCTTGCATCGATTCCGTTTACTTTTTTGATATAAAGACCGTAGGGACCGTTTTCATCCCCTTCCACGATACCGTGCTCCAGAAGAGCCTCGGCAAGGGTTTCTTTGTCGGTTTTAATCGTAAATTCCACGTAGTAACCGTCTGCTACTACGTAAAGGATAACGGTTTTCGCTCCTTTTCCAAAAATTTTGTTTTCGCGGTACTTGGCTTTTTCCCAAGCACCGTCTTTAGGAATTCCGGAGTTACAGGGGGAGGCCTCTTTTGAATCCCTTTCAGTCTCCTTGATCTTCGTATAGACCAATTCAAATCTCTCGCCGCTTTCGATAACCTCTTCATCGATTCCGTGTAGCTGAGGCTCTGCCTGGATCTCAAAAGACCAGTAATGCTGATTTTTTTCAGCTGTCGCTACAACGCCGTTTACCTTTTTCACGGAATGCCCGTAGGGGTCATTTTCGTCCATCTCTACGATCTTATGCTCCAAAAGCGCTTCGGCAAGGGTTTCTTTGTCGGTTTTAACTGTAAACTCCACGTAGAAACCTTCAATCACCACGTTCAGAACGATCGACTTTTCACCGGTTCCGAAGGTTTTATTCTCACGGTATTCGGCATCCTTCCACGCCCCTGAGGTAGGTATTCCCGTATTGTAAGGCATTTCACGCACTTCCGTTTTCTTCTCTGCTGTTTGTTCGGGCTCGGGAACGGAACAAGAGGCCAGGGAAAAAAGCGTTACAAAAGCGAGTAACAGAGCGAGGATTTTCGTTTTCATTATCGATTTCCTTTCGTTGTTGTAGCAAAAAGCGATCAAAGTGGTCGCACCGAGAAGAGAGTTTTTGCAAAAAATGTTGTTTCGAACAGAGAATTTATATATCTCCAACAGTAGTATATCATACAGTTTTTTGATTTACAAGACATAATTACGGAAATTCAGAAAAAAACCGTCCATTCGGACGGTTTTTTCTCACAAGACCTTTGTTTTTTTCAATACTCGCCGCAATGCCTCGGACAAGGGAACGACCAAGGTACAAAACGCAACATTCCCGCAAGCATGGACCACATCCCACGGGAAACCCGCGGCGATCCATAGCAGAGTTTGCTCAAAGCTTAAATGAAACAACAGCGCTTGAGCAGGAGCATATAACGTTCCAAAACATAGTCCAAAAGTGCCCCCGATCAAAGGGAATAAAACCATTTTCAACCTACGGGGCGTTCTTTTCGGCACCAACATCACAAGGGCCCACAAAATCAGCCAGAGATACAGATACGGGATCCAGGAAATCCCGAAGCCCCATCGCACACCGATCAGAAACACGTAAAGGTAAATCGGAATCAGTGCCTTGTAACGGAATAAAACGGTATAAAGAATCACGAACATTCCGGACAGGTGAATGTTCGGAAGGACCTCCATCACCACTTGAGCGGCAAACATCAGTGAGCCCAGCATTGCAAACAAAGCGATCTCGGTGACAGTCAGTCCTTTTTTCGTGTTATTTCTTGCGAACCAATTCAAATCTTTCTCCGCCTTTGATCTCAGCGCCGTTGACACCGGTCCTCTGGGCAACGCCGTCAATCTCAAAAGACCAATAGGTCTGATCCACATCGTAATCGGCAAGAATGCCGTTCACCTTTTTAATATACAGACCAAACTCACTGTTTTCCCCCTCTACGAGCTTATGCTCCAAAAGTGCTTCCTCCAGGTTGTTTTTATCGGTATTTATGGTGAAATCCAGATAGTATTCGCCCGCTTCTACGCGAACGGTAATGGTTTTCGCTCCGTTTCCGAAGGTTTTGTTTTTGCGATAAATCGCATCCTTCCACAAGCCCTCGGCAGGAATTTCGGAGACCTCCGTATTATTTTGTGTCTCGGAGGGGTTCTTGGCTTCCTTGGTCTCTTCCGCCTTTGTACAGGACGCAAGAGAGAAGATCAGAGCCAGAGTCAACAGAAGTGCTAAAATTTTCGTTTTCATTGTTTTTTCTTCCTTTCGTTTTTTACAAAAGGATAAAAATAAAAGCGCCCTCCCCAAGGCGCAAGCAAAAGGAATCCCTGCCGATTCCCTTCCCTGTCTCGCCCATTTGCCCGAGAGACTTTCACCGGGGCACAGTCCGATCAGCATTCCGACTGATGGAGAAACTCCAAACACGGCAATGGCGGTTGCTACGGATTTTCACCGTATTTCCTGATCCCCGAGGAATATCCCCGACAAAGAAAACCATCTATGAACTGTGTTTATTCTTTTGTTTAAGGTGAGTATAACACACGTTTCTCGAAAATTCAATATAAAAATCAATGAAAATACAATAAAAAACCCCGAACCGACTATTCTTCTCACGGTTCGGGGTCAGATCTGGTCCGTTGTGTTCATGGGACCGTACCTCCATACTTCTTTGTTCTCTGTTTACTACTTCGTTTTTTGATCCTTGCATCTGTATCCGATTCTCTTCATCCCCCATCGGGGCTCACCGCAAAGCGGTTTGATCACTGTCATCTGCCGGATCTGATTGATTTCTCCGAAACACTCGGGTCACTGTACTTATGTATTTTGGACCGTACCTCCGTTTGTAATGAAAGGTTACTCCGAAACACTCGGGTTTTCCAAACTATGTTCTTTGGACTGTACCTCCGAATTTTAAATGTTTGCCGAAGCGGTTACTCCGATCTCTTACGGGTCACTTTACTTTTTCCTTTGGACCGTACCTCCATTAAATCTCGGGTGTGTTTCCTTTTTCTTTACTCCTCGTCCCGGGGTCACTGTATTTGGATCTTTGGACTGTACCTCCTTTTCTGTTCTGATGAAGAACCTCTTGGTTCTTCTTTTTTGTTTCTTTCTTCCTTGCACCTATATAGTAGCACATGTTATTATTTTTGTAAATTCACAAAATAACCAAAATATTTTGTTATTTTTTATTTAAAATAACACTTGATTTTTTCTTTTTATTTTTGTATAATGAATATGTTGGGCGCGGTTTAGAACCGTGCTTTTTTTCTTTTAAAGCAGGCTGCGCAGTGCGGCAAAGCCAAGAGAAAGTAAAAACGAAACGAAGACCGCCCCCAGAAAAAAGAGCAGGTAACTCAACAAAAATCGAAAATTGACCGAGCCGCGAGAAAAGGTAGAATAGAATAACGTGCCGCCGTACATATGCTTGTCTCCTCCCTGTCGGGTCTTAGCGGGATCGGAATAGAGCTGCAGTGCCGTGGTGGTGCAAAAGGTGGCGTAGCCGAGAAACAGCCAGGAGGACAGCAGCAGATACAGGAGAGTCAGCCCGAACACCCAAACTCCCGTTCTATTCTCCGTTCCTGCAAAAAGAACTGAAAGGCAAAACCCCGAAAAGAGCCCCCGACCTGCAACGCTCAAGAAACCGAGAACCGGAGCATAAAGGGTAACGCCGAATAAAAAGACGGTCAGAAAAAGCAAAAGCTCTCCCGTAAACAGATCCGAAAAGAAAGCGGAAAACGTGCCGCTCCCCCGATCGTATATATAACCCATATCTCCGAAAAAGAAGAGCTCACCGGCAAGACTGAATAAAAATACTGCTGCCAGAATCAGAAACCAAATCCGAAATCGGCGAAATTTTTCACGAAAGCGTGCACGATTGTACTTTTTGATCATATATCCTTCTCCTTTATCGTCCATTGTATGACGAGAGAAAGAAGAAAAGACCGCGGTATGCGGTCTTTTCTTTACTGAGGATATTTCACGAGGCTGAGTACGGTTTCGGGCGAGGTTTCGGGCGTTACGGTACACTCGTAAACGACGTTTCCCACGTCCAGCGCGTAGAAGGTTACGGAGCCGAAATCAAAACCGTTTTCCTTCAGAAGCACCAAAGCCTCGCGACAAGCCTTGGCAAACACCTCGCGGTCCGGCTTCTCCTTTCGGAAAGTGGCGGAAAAGTGAAATAAGGAGTCCATCTCGTTGGAAACGGTGCCGTAGGAGCCGTGGAAAACGCCGTCCTTGGTTTTCTCCTTCAGCCCCTTGGATTCAACAAGAACGCTCTCGGACCCTTTTTTAAATACGTCAATCAAATCAGCTTTGCGTTTTTCCTGCATCCAGAATACGTAATCATTTAAAAAACCGTCCTCGACCTCCTTTGTAAAGAATACGGTGGAGGTCAGATCGTTCCCCTGATAAAGATATTCCAGCTCTGCAGCGTAGCAAGCCCTTTTCAAATTAAAATAAACCGTTGTATCTTCAAATTTCTGATCGGGATAGGTGCGCTTTAAATACTCGGAGGTCTGCTTCTGCGCTTTCAGGAACCCACTTGGCGTTCCCGCGAAAATAAAGGTCAGTACCGTTCCGACGGTAAAGCAGAGAACAAATCGAACGGATCTGCGCATTCTTTTTTCCTTGTGGGATTTTTTTCCCTCTCTTAATACCCAGGCGCCTGCCAAAGCAAAGCAAACTGCGTAAATGCAAAAGAGAACGGGACTGTAAAAACCGGTCATCAAGCTGTAAAAGAACGCGATCGTTCCCGCTGTCACAAGATGCACCGTCAGATGTTTTGAAATGAAAAAAGCCAAAAAGGACAAAAGAAATCCGAGCGGAAAAGTTGCCGCCAAGCCGTGTAACGGATAGGCGAGATATACGCCGAGCGTCAAAAGAAACGTAGAAAGCAAATAACGAAGAAACTTTTTCTCCGAAGCTTGTTTTTTCAAAGACATTCGAAATAAATCCTTTCTTTGCGATGAATGCATATATTATACCAAACAGAAGGCAAACCCGTCAAGGGTAAAAGAAAAAAGAGGCCGAACGCCTCTTTTTCAGGAATTTGTCCCATTCTCTTTTCTCCATAGACTTGAAAAATGAGAAAAAGAAGGGTATAATGGAGTCGATTAAAGGATTTCTTCGGCAGGTGCCTCAGCCAACGCCTTTTCATAGGCTGCGAGAACGCATTCCTCCAGCATAGCGCGGAAATCCGCGGTAATGGGGTGAGCAATATCACGGTAAGTACCGTCGGGATTTTTGCGGCTTGGCATTACGATAAAGCGGCGATCATTGGCAAGAATGACCTTTACGTCGTGGACTACGAAAACTCCGTCCAACGTAATACTTGCAACGGCAAGCATAGGTCCTTCGGTGAAGGTTTTTCTGATTTTTACGTCAGTAATCTGCATTTTTTTAATTCTCCTTTTTCAAATTTAGAAGGATTCTCCTCTTCTACGAAGGAAATTCTAACACCCTTATGTGAATTTTAGGTGAAATTATGAAAAAACTAACAAATTTTTTTAATTTTTTGGAACAAAAGCCGAGCATTTTCTTTCTCGGGATCGGTGGAGTCAGTATGTCTTCCTTGGCATTTACGGCAAAGCGGTACGGATGCAAGGTTTCGGGATACGACGCAGCGGAAAGCGACACTACCGCGAAATTAATGGCGGAAGGAATTCCCGTATATCGGGATTTTGATGAATCCCGATACAAGGGCGTCGAGCTTGTGGTCTATACCGGTGCCATCCGTGAGGACGACGTGGTCTTCTCCTATCCGAAGAGCCTGGGGATCCCCATGATGCCACGCGCAAAATTTTTAGGTCTTTTGATGAAGCAATGCAAAAACCCGATCGGCGTTTCCGGCACCCACGGAAAAAGCTCAACAACGGGTATGCTTTCTTCGATCTTTATGAAAGCGGAGGATCGGGACCCCACGGTAATGGCAGGAGCCGTCCTTCCGGAGCTTGACAGCACCTACCGTCTGGGGGACGGAGAGGATTTTCTTTTCGAAGCCTGCGAATACCAAAATTCCTTTTTGGACTTTTTCCCTCATCTTGCCGTCGTACTGAACGTAGAGCACGATCACGCCGACTTCTTCCCCACTTTGGAGGACGTGATCGCCTCCTTTGTAAAATTTACGGATATTGCAAAAAACGGTTACGCGGTTTTCAACCGTGACAATGAGGGGGCTATGGAGGTTGCCTCACGAACCGTCTCTCCCAAATTCTTTTTCTCCGCAAAAGAAAAGGCGGATCTTTGGTGTGAAGATCTGCGCGAGGAAAAGGGCTTTTACGCTTTTGACATTCACGTTGAAAGCGGACTGCTTTGCTCCGTAAAGCTTGCCGTCCCCGGCGAGCACAGCGTTTCCAACGCTCTCGCCGCCGCTTCTGCAGCCTACCTTTCGGGAGTGAATGCCGAAGCCATCCGCCAGGGACTGGAAGCCTTTCGCGGCGTAAAGAGAAGATTTGAATACCGCGGCAGATGCAATAATATGGAGGTATTCGACGATTACGCCCATCACCCGGACGAGATCCGTGCGACGCTCCTTGCAACCAAAAAGCTGGGATATCCCCACGTTACCGTAGTATTTCAGCCCCACACCTATACCCGGACCCGCGCTTATTGGGCGGATTTCGTTTCATCCCTTTCCCTTGCAGACGAGGTAATTCTGGCAGATATTTATCCCGCCAGAGAAGCCCCGCTCCCCGGCATAGAATCAAAGCTTCTGGCTGAAAAAAGCGACACTTTGACCTATCGGGGAGGATTTGAACAAATCGCCGCGTATCTGCGCTCGCTGGATCGCGAAGGATTGCTGCTCATTATGGGTGCGGGAACCATCGTATCTCTTACCGATTTGATTCTGGATCAAAAAACAAAATGAACGATTCCACCCAACTGTTTTTGTGGATCTTTTTATCCCTGGATCTTGCAGTGCTTCTGTGGCTGTTGGTCTCCGCTGTCCGCAGAAGGATCCGCCGCAGAAAGATCCTGCATTTCGGCGATAAGGCCGAGGAAGAGGTTTCCGAAACCTTGCGACGGGATTTTCCCAACGCCGCCGTTTTGAACAACGTTTACTTGAAAACGAACCGAGGAACCACCCAGCTGGACCACATTCTCATTTGCAAATGGGGCGTATTCGTCATTGAGACCAAGAGCCACAACGGACGGATCCAGATCGAAAAAAATGAATGGACGCAGTTTTACAAAGATAAGGTCGTTCGTTTTCACTCCCCCATTTTGCAAAACGAAAGCCACGTGCGAGCACTGGAAAACGTGCTGAAAAAGCACCGCACCGCTTGGAAGACCAAGGTCAACGGACTTGTGGTCTTCACCTCGAAAAAAGTATTTTTTTCTAAACGAGAGGATGGTGTTCTCCGTTTGGACGAGCTTTCTCCCTATATCAAAAGCGGGGGAAAAACCACGAGCAGACGCACGATATTGACCGGGATTCCCGGAAGACGCTACTTGACGAGACAAAAGATCGTACTTTTGGAGCGGCACATCCGCAAGCACTCCGTCAAGGGGCAAAAAAGTCGCAAGGCACATAACAGAAAACTGAAAAGTTTAGATCGGAGTTACCATTGAAATCCGTAGAAATATTGTTCTTTGATGAGGACGTAGCCGTCGCGGTAAAGCCTGCCGGAGTTCTTTCCCAAAGCGACGAAAAAGGACGAGAAAGCATGCTCTCTCTTTTGAAAGCAGAGCTCGGAGGAGAGATTTATCCCGTACACCGACTGGATCGGGAAACAGCGGGCGTGATGGTTTTTGCCAGGAGCTCCGCAGCCGCAGCCGCACTGAGCTCTGCCTTGCAGGAGAAAAAATTCGTCAAGGAATATTTGGCGGTGCTGACCGCTTTGCCCGCGGAGGAGGAAGGAATTCTGGAGGATCTGCTCTTTTTCGACCGTGGAAAAAACAAGGTTTATCCCGTAAAAAGATCTCGTCGCGGCGTAAAAGATGCCAGACTTCGTTATGCGCTCCGGGAAAAGCAAAACGGTCTTGCACTGGTTCGTGTTTTCCCCGAAACGGGTCGCACTCACCAGATACGGGTGCAATTTGCTTCCAGAAAAATGCCCCTGTTCGGGGATCGCAAATACGGAGGAAGCGGGAACGGACTTGCACTGTTTTGCCGCTCACTTTCCTTCCCTCACCCAAAAAACGGAAAGCTCCTTTCCTTCTCCGCGACCCCTGAAAAATCGGAGCCTTGGAGCTCATTTCAATCCCTATAACAAGGCGATATACTTAATATTATAAAGAATTATTGTTTTTTTCATTGCTTTTTTCGATATTTGATGGTAAAATTACACCAGTTTTTATGATTTCCGCGAAAAGGAGCCGATTATGGATAAGGTTGACGAAAAAATCCTGCAAATGTTGCAGGAAAATGCAAGAATTCCCGTAAAGGAGATCGCAAAGGAGGTATTTCTCTCCTCCCCTGCAGTTTCCGCAAGAATTGACCGCCTTTCTCAAAGCGGTTTGATCAAGGGCTACCATATGACCATTGACCGCGCAAAGCTTGGATACGACGTGACAGCTTTCATCAGTTTGGAAATGGAGCCTTCTCAGAAGACCGATTTTTATCCCTTTATTAAGAGCTGTCCAAACGTTTTGGAATGCTCCTGTATCACGGGTCAGTATTCTCAGCTCATTAAGGTTGCTTTCCGTACCACCTCGGAGCTTGAGATCTTTCTCGGTGCTCTGCAGCGCTACGGCAGAACCAG
This sequence comes from Oscillospiraceae bacterium, assembly GCA_015065325.1. Taxonomy (GTDB): domain Bacteria; phylum Bacillota; class Clostridia; order Oscillospirales; family SIG627; genus RGIG5579. The sequence goes on from SVQO01000014.1 coordinate 39,492, forward strand.
TACGCAGATCGTCTTTTCTACTCCCGTAGAACCCAGAGACGTAAATATTTCGACTAAATAGTAAAAAACGATGGCAAATTTGCCATCGTTTTTTTATTTTCTCAGATCTTCTCCAGAACGATCCTTTTCATTTCATCCCAGTTTTCTTCCATCCCCTGTACCAATTTCATCTGTGTACGGAAGCGAACCAAATTGTGTTCGGGATAGGCGGTCTTGAAATACACGTCCCCCTGCAAATAGTCTGCCAAAAAGCGCATCCCGCACTCAATGGTCATCATTTTGGCTCCCTCGGGAAGAAGGGCGATCTCGCTTGCGGGGAGTGACGCGTCACAGCCCGCCAAAAAACCATCTACGTAAGCCTTATAAAGACCGAGGTGGAAGTTGACCTTGGACAGATCCTTTTCGTCTTCCGCACCGGTGGAGGCTCCGAAACGAATGGAATCACCGAAGTCGGTAACGCTGTAACCGGGCATCACCGTGTCCAGATCGATCACGCACAATCCCTTGCGGCTTTCTGCGTCAAGTAAAACGTTGTTGCACTTGGTATCGTTGTGGCTGACGCGCAGGGGGAGCTCCCCGTTTTTCTCCGCGTCCAAAAGAACGGAATAGAAATCGGCACGCTCGTGAACGAAGGCGATCTCCGCTTCGACGTCCTTTCTTCTGCCCACGGCGTCCTCCTCCACGGCTTTGCAAAAATCTGCGTAGCGCTTAGGTGTATTGTGAAACTGAGGAATGGTCTCACTCAGCTCGCGTGCGGGAAAGTCTGCCAAAAGCTTCTGAAATGCACCAAAAGCAAAGGCACACTGGTAGAAATCCTCCTCACTCTCGGGTCTTTCCAGACACAGTGAATTCTCCACGAAGTCGTACACGCGCCAAGCGCCGCTTTCATCCATAAAAAAGCTCTTGCCGTCCACGGTGGGAATCAGGGTAAGAACGGTCCTTTTATCCTCCGCCCGCGCCCCCAGGAAGGAGGTAACCTTCGAAATGTTTTGCATAAGGCTTTCCACGTCACGGAAAATAGAGGTATTGATCCTTTGAAGAATATAGCGGTGATAGGGATCGCACACCACCAAATACGTATCGTTGATGTGGCCGTTCCCATAGCGCTCTACGCTTTTTATTTCGCCGCAGATCTGAAATTTTTTCAAAACGGAATAAGTCTGGTCCATTCTATAACTCCTTTGCGTTCAAACTGCCATCAGTATAACAAAGCATCAGAATTTTTGCAAGACCGCTTTTTCCCTTTTTTGGTTCAAAAAACAGAAAAAGAAGCCTCCGAATAGGAGACTTCTTTTTGATCTTCGTCATTAGGCAATGGCAAAAAGGAACTTTGCCACCAAAACCACCAGGATCAAAGCGATAGGATAGGTTGCGGCATAGGCGGAAGCAACCGATTCGGTACCGGAAACGTTGATCAAAGTTCCCAGTGCGGGAGTGGAGGTCATACCGCCGGTAATGGAGCCCAAGTTATTGAGAAGCGGAAGCTTCAGCACGTATCTTGCAAAGAGATAACCCAAGAACATAGGAATGATGGTAATGATCATACCATAAACAAAGAAGATGGGTTTGACATTTGCAACAAAATTCATACCGCCGGGGACGCCTGCTCCGATGAGGAACAGTGCCAAACCAAATTCGCGGAATACCTTAAGGGTCTGCACCTTGGGCATCAGACTGAATTTTCCGATGCGTCCGAAGTGACCGAAGATCAGACAGGCGATCAATACACCGCCGGTGTTGCCCAGAGAGAAGAAACCGCCGAAATCGATCTTACCGATCAAAATACCGATCAGCGCCGCAAGCGCCAAGGGCATAATGCCGAAATCATCCATCTCGATCAGCTTTCTCTCGGTTTCTTGTTTCTTCGTACCGGTATCGGCACCAACGATCAGCGCTCTTTCCTTGTTCATATCCGCCTTGAGAAGCTTGGGCATCAGCTGAACGAAGAGAACGACGCCGACTACACCGAACAAATAAGAGATACCGTAGCCCGCGGAAACGATGTCGGAAAGTCCCTCTCCAACGGTTCCTGCAGTATCGGTAGCGGCAGAGAATGCGGGAGTAGAGGTCAGAGCTCCTGCCATCAAACCGACAATCATGGAAATAAATTCCTCAGAGGTGTAGCTTCCGATGCCGCCGGTAACCTTACCAAGGTAGAAGCAAAGCAAGGATGCAAGACCGCCGGAAAGGATGATAATAGCACCCAAGAGGATATAGGATTTGAAATTCTTCTTCAGATTGGAGAAGAAGGTAGGTCCTGCAATAAAGCCTACAGACGCAACGAAGAGGATCAGACCAAGCTCGGAAATCACCTTCAACGCGTTGGAGGAATAATCCACCTTCTTCGTTACGCTTCCGAGCAAAGCCTTCGTGTCTTTGTCCAGCTTGAGCGCACCGTCTTTGTTCTTTTCCAAAACCTTATCAACGGTCTTAGTGAGAACCTCGATCTTGTCGCCGTCCTCCTCCGCCTTTTGGAAATCCGATTCGAAGGACTCGAATTCATCCTTCTTAAGAACCTCCTGCAGTTTTTCGACAACCGCTATCACCTTATTATCCGTCATGGTAACATTGGCTGTCTTGACCGTCAACTGCTCGGAAAGAAAATTGGGGAACAGAGCGCCGAACAACAGCGCAATGATAAATACGCCTGCAGTACCGAGGGACACACCCTTAATAGTAACTCTGCCAAGCATATAACCGATGGCAGCAATTGCCAGAACGCTCACGAACAGGCAAGCAAGTCCGGTAACACTGAAAGTAACCATACCTTATCTCCTTATTATCATATTAATATAGGTTAAACATAAACCAATTACTCTAATATTCTACAATCGGGCGAAAAAAAGTCAACGAAAAGCCTCAAAATGAGCAATATCTTTTTTTTATAACAGCAATATCATTTCGTTATGCAAGCTTTTTTTCTCCAAAAACCTTTTCTTTTTCAACAAATTGTGATAAACTACTACACAGTTATTCAGGGAAGGAGGGAGTATATGAAAAAGCCCGAGCTTTTATGCCCCGTAGGCGGCGCGGACACCTTGCAGGCGGCGCTTCTCGGCGGTGCGGACGCAGTGTATTTCGGCGGAACGGACTTTAACGCACGGATGAATGCAAAAAACTTCAGCCGCGACGAGATCCGGCGAGCCATGACAAAGTGCCACGATAAGGGCGTACGGGTTTACGTGACCTTAAACACCCTCCTAACGGACCGCAACCTTTCTCCTGCACTGGATTTCGCGGGGTTTCTGTACGAAGCGGGATGTGACGGCCTGATTTTGGCTGATATTGGATTCTCCTCCCTACTAAACGGCACCTTTCCCGGTTTGGAACTGCACGGCAGTACCCAAATGTCGGGACACAGCGTGGGAGCAGCGGAATTTCTGAAGGAACGCGGCTTTTCCCGTATGGTGCTTGCCCGCGAAATGGATCGGGAAAATATTTCCTTGCTTTGCAAGGAAAGCCCCATCGAGACGGAATTATTCGTACACGGTGCCATTTGCGCCAGCGCCTCCGGGCAATGTCTGATGAGCAGCATGATCGGAGACCGCAGCGGCAACCGAGGAGAATGCGCCCAGCCCTGCCGCCTTCCCTACAACGGCGGTAAATACCCCCTCAGTTTTCGTGACCTTTGCCTTGCAACGCACGTACCCGAACTATTGGAGATAGGTATTTCTTCCCTGAAGATCGAGGGCAGAATGAAGAGTCCCGAATACGTTTATACTGTTGCACGCACCTGGCGCACCCTGCTGGATGAAGCAAGACCCGCTACCGAAAAAGAGATGGCACGGCTTGCCGGCATTTTCTCCCGAAGCGGTTTTACCGACGGATACTTCGTCAAGGACCTTTCCGCATCTATGCTGGGCACCCGCACCGAGCGTGACAAGGCGCAAAGCGCTACCCGGCGCATCCGTTTTTCGGACTCGGGAAGAACTGCCGAGCCGATCCGTGTTTTTCGAAAAAAGCTCGTTCCGCAAGCCCCGGCACTTCCACCGAGAAAAAAGTCGCGTTTCCACCGTTCCGCCCGTTTTCAGAACGCGGAGCAAATTCCCGAGACCGACTTTTTTCACGAGATCTACCTGCCCCTGGAAGCATTCGACGGCAAAAAAGCAAACGGGGTACTTTTGCCGCCCGTGATCTTCCCGAGTGAGGAGACGCGGGTGCGCCAAATGCTCGCTTTTGCCCGAGAAACCGGTGCCCGTCACGCAATGGTTGGCAATATCGGTCATCTCCGTCTTTTAAAGGAATTTGACTTTATCCTCCACGGAGATTTCCGCTTGAATATTACCAACAGTTTTTCCCTGGGAAGCTTCCCCGAGCTTACGGACGCAGTGATCTCTCCCGAATTAAACAGCTCTCAGATCCGCGATCTTCGCGGAGAAAAAAGCGTCGTGGTTTACGGAAGGATCCCCGTAATGCTTTTGGAAAAAGATCCTGAAACAAATCTTCTATGCGACCGAAAAGGTGTAAAATTTCCCGTCCTTCGGGAAGGAGGCCGCTTTGTGGTATATAATTCCGTCCCCTTTTATATGGCAGACAAAAAGAAACTTTTAAAGGAAAAGGGCATCGAAAGCCACCACTACATTTTCTCCGTAGAAAGCAAAAAGGAGATTGAAAAGCTTCTTTCCGATTTCAAACAAGGAAAGGAAGCAGAAATTCCAGTCAAGAGAATCAAGTAGAATCGAGGAAACGTTATGATCCGGCATCTGTTTATTCTCAATCCCGAGGCAGGCATCCGCAATCCCGTGGAAGAAGCCACCAAAAGGATCAAAGAGGCATTTATTCTCAATACTCATCGCAGCGATGAAACCTACGACATCGTATTAACCAAAAAGAAGGGCGATGCTACGGAGCTTGTGAAAAAGGCTTGCAAAGAAAATCCCGGCTTTACCCGCATTTATGCTTGCGGCGGCGACGGAACACTGAACGAAGCGGTCAGCGGTATGGTAAACGCCGAGAACGTCGCTCTCTGCCCCGTTCCCGTGGGAAGCGGAAACGACTTCGTTCGGTATTTCGATATTCCCAAGGAAGAGTTTCTCGAGATCAAGAAGCTGATCCACCGCGACCCCATCCCCTGTGACGTACTGAAATGCGACAATTTTTACGCCCTGAATAATATTTCTGCCGGTCTGGACGCCATCACGGGAAAACGCCAGCAAAAGGTGAAAAAGCTCCCCTTGATCTCGGGCGGTGCGGCATATAAGCTGGCTCTGGGTTATTCTTTTATGTCCGCGATGAAAAACTCTATCAAGTTTGAGATCGACGGTGAGGCGGTTACTCTGGGGAAAGGAGACGTGACCCTTGCGGTTCTCGGAAACGGAAAATTCTACGGCGGCGGCTTTAAAGCTACGCCCCGCGCAAACATTTCCGACGGGCTCATCGACTTTGTCAGCGTTCCCACTATTTCCCGTCTGGAGTTTCTTAAATACGTAGGCGACTATAAAAACGGCAGGCACTTGGAAACGATACCCTTTGTTTATTACAAGCAATGCCGTAAGCTGAAAATGATCTCTATGGAACCAATTACCCTGCAAGCGGACGGTGAGATCTACGTACGCAGGAATCCAACCATTGAGATCGTTCCTTCGGCAATACAGCTTATCGTCCCCGAAATCAAAAAATGACGAAAATGATCCTTTGCAAAAGCAAAGGATCATTTCATTTTTTACGCTTTCTTTTTTCTGAGCAGTACAACGAAAAGGAGCACGATCGCCACAATCACAAGGATCAATATTCCAAGGATCACGTACAACAGGGGATCTCTCTGAGGCTGTCCTTGATTCTTCGGCTCAGTCGTTGTCGCGGGAGCAAGGGATGAGGGTGCCGGCTGACTTTCCTGCTCAGGCTTTTCCGACGCAGAAGGAGCAGGTGCGGCGGGAGTTTCCGCTTCGGAGGGGGGATTCGGAACATTCGCCTTTTCAACGAAGAAATCGAAAATCTCGCTCCCGAGCTGTTCTTCATTCTTATACACTGCGATCACCACGCGCCAAATACCTTCCTTGGTAGGTGTGCCGAAGATCAAGCCGTCGGGGGTGATCTCCAGACCGTCGGGCATCGAGGTTCTGAATCGATCAAATCGAACGCCCTCTGCGTTGCAGGTCAACTGCAAGGAGTATTCCTCACCCACGGTAATCCGGAACTCACCCGAGGGAGAGATTTTTACTTCCTGCTCTCCCCCGCCAACGGTAAAAACAGAGCTGTCAATATAATCCACAAATTCGGTACAAGCACCGTCACTGAAAAAGCTGACACGGCAAAAAAACTCTTTGCCTACGTCCGCCTCCGTCCAGGTAACGGATTTTCCCTCTTTATCGGTACCGTTACTGCACCGCCAGGTGTAGGACATATTATGCTCCAAAGCGGCATTATACAGTTCGGAGCTGACACTGCCATCATCCAGAACGCTTCCCGCCGTTTCGATCTCGTCAACGGTTGCCGTTCCTCCCGCTTCAAAGCTGGAGGAGGAAGTAAATTTCACTGCTTTCCCCGCGGCGGAAACCGTAAACAGAGACGATACTATCACGAAGAACAAGCATATACCGACTATTTTTTTCATTTTCTTTGCTCCTTTTAACGATTAGTTAGTGCAAGGGATAGCCGTCGGGGAAATTGATGTTGAACAGAAGGTGGATGGCATCGTCCGTGTCCTCAATTCCGTTTCCGTCAAAGTCGCAGGGCTGATTGACGGGATAGGTATCGGAAAAGTTGATATGGAACAAGAGATGGATCGCATCGTTGATTTCCTTAACGCCGTTTCCGTCCACGTCGCCGCGGAGAACGTTTGTCAAAAGGGTCACATCCCGCACCACAGGGGACGAATTGACAACAACGGTGTATTCTGCCGTAACATTTCCTTCCTTCGACGCTCTCAATGTATAGACACCGGAGGCAACTCCTTCGAAAAGGTAATTTGCAGAGTTTCCGCTGACCTGAGTTTCGTAAGCAACGGCTTCGGTATTAAAGTTGATCAGCTGCAGGGTGACGGGATCAGAAGCGGACCCCTGGCTCGTCACGGTACCGCTGACCGTTACACCCAGCTCCGGTGCCGAAGAGGCATTACGGAAGGTGAAAAACGCCCATACGGTGCCGCTGCCTACCGTCACATCATCCCAATCGCCATAAGGGGTGACGTACTTTCCGTTGATGAGCACGTCCACCTCATTGGAGAAGGTGCACAGGGGCGCGCCGTCCTCATAGACGGGGACAAACTTGATAGCCATACGATAGGGACCGGCGTCACCGAAGACCTCGCCGGCCTCCAGCTGTCGACCCTCGCAGTCGTACCAGTAGATGCCGCTGCCGTTCAGGCCGTAGTCGGTATCCAGTGCGTACAGGTCGGTGTTGCCCAGAATGGGGGAATAATCGGGTGTCTGCCCCTTCTGGGGGGCGGTGATGCCGTCCACGATAATGCGGTCCACCACGTTCTCCGCACAGGTAAAGGTGCAGGAGACCTGCTGCTCCCACATCAATCCGGAGCCGTACTGTTTGACAGTGGCCGGATTCCCGTTAATGGTGGCGGTGGGCCAAACTTCAGCGTAGACATCGTTGACGAACTCGTAGCCGTCGTCGGTGGCGACGTAGACCTTACACTGATACTGATGACCGGGCAGGAATACGTCATTTTCATAGACGTAATCGTAACCGCCGTCGGTGACGTCCCACCAGGAAACGCCGTTCTTGACGTAATACCACTGTTCCGGAGGATTCTTCCAATAGGCGTCGTAATAGGAATTCTCGGTGGTATCCACGTGATAGCCGGTGCCGAACATATTCACGTCGTAGTTGGGATGCTGACCCACCACGGGAGCGGTGACGCCGGTGATAGCGATCTCCTCAATGATGTAATCGTTGCACTTGCCGAAATCGAAATAAACGGTGATGACCTCCTCGGGGTCTTGGTCATAGGCCTTTTCGACGACGGCAGGGCTGCCGTTGACGGTGGCAACCACGTCGGGTTGGACGGTGCCGTCGGCGGTGGTGACGGGGAACTTGTACCCGTTGCCATTCAGGCCATCCAGCAGATTCACGTCCATAAACACGCGGTAGTACTTGCCGCCCACGAACTTTTCGCCGGCAGCCATGATTGTAAAGTTAACACCGTCGTTGGAAACGCCCCAGCGCACGTCACGGCTGTATACGCCGTAGGCAGCGCCGTAGTCGGTGACGGAGGTGGAGGGAGTTTTTCCTTCAACGGGGGCGGTAATCTCCAACTCCACCGCGCTGATGGCATAGGCACACTCGCCCAGATCGGCGGTGAGGAGCATTCCCTTCTTGTCGCCACCCAGCATACCGGTGGTAACGGCCTTGCCGTTGACCTTGCCCATCACACCGTCGACAAAGCGATAGGGGTCGTCGGCGGAAAGGGTAATCTTCACGGTATAGCGGTGACCGGCGCGGAACAAAGCGTCCTGAGACACCATCTCCTCGCCGTCCTCGTACCAAACGATGCTCTCCACGGTGCAACGGGGATCCAGGAAATAGACGTCGGAGGCGTTCCGGTCGGGGAGTTTGCCGTCTCTGGGGCCGTCAATCAGGAGAGACACCTCGGGGATGGCGGAGTACATCTCCAGCTCCAAAGCGGGAGAGTCGCCGGCGCCGTAAATCTCGTTGCCGTTGACGTGGCCGCCGTTGGGCTTAACGATCTCCAGCGTGCCGTCCACAGACAGGGTGCCGCCCGCCTTGACCGCCTGGGCGTTGTCCTCGGGGCCGATAATCTGATAATAACCCTCTTCAAAGGAAACGTGGGTATCGGCGTAAATACCGTACCAGCCGTTGGTGTTGATGACCACCTTACCCTTCAGATCCACGTAGCCGTTTTCGCACCAGATGCCGCTTCTGCGCTCGTTAAAGGCGGTAATGCGGATATCGTCGCCGTCCATCTCCACGCCGCTTATCGCATACACACCGGTGTTGCCGTCGATCCGCAGGCTATCGCCCTCAAAGGTAAGGACATCGGCGTGGACACCGTACGTTTCACCCACGGAAACGATGCTTCCGCCGTAGAGATTGGCAGCGCCCTGCGGGACGTAGATGCCCGCTCCGGTCTTGCTGACCGCGGTGAGACTACCGTCCACATAGATGAAATGGTGCTCGTGCGCATTGGCCTCGTCGTAAACGTGGAGGCCATCCACATAGCCGATGACGGTGCCTCCTTTTACGGTCAGGGACAATTTGCTCTCGGCGCTGATACCGTGCTGACCTGACCAGTCGGAATTCACCTTGGTGGCCTTATTCTCCGCCCACAGATCGTTGGCGGTCACGTAGACTTCAACGCCGCTTATAGCATCACCCACATCGGTGGTGATAACCACGCTGTCGGCAGTAACGTCAACGTTATCGGCCGCTATACCGGCATAGCCCTCGGCGGTGAGGGTGGCGCCGTCAAAAACAAATTCTTGCGCCGTTAAGCAATGGTATTCGCCCTCAGTTGCCAGAGAGAGTTTGCCTCTCGCCTCAACACGGCTCTCCGAACGAATCGCCTCTTGGAGATAGCCCAGTGCCACAAAGTTGCCGTCGAGGAAAACATCGCCGACTGCGTCAATGCCGTAGTTGCCCATAATGGTCGCTTCATCGGAATAGATCGTGACGTTTCCTTTGACGTCCACGCAACCGGAATTGTGTACTTCGTCTTTACCACCTTGCAGCCACAGATAATCGCTGTCAATATAGACGTTGCAGACAGAATCATTCCCTGTCATGTCTGTGATGGCCCAGGTATCGCTTACCACGATCTCGGTGCTGTCGGCAACAATGTTTACGTCACCGTTTTTAACCATAATGCCACGATAACCCTCCAACTCCAGAGTCGTACCGTTGAAGGAGAAACCATCTTCCGCATATACGCACCAGATGTCCTCTGTGATCACACGCAGATTACCGTTCACTTCCGTTCTGCCGACAGATCGCATAGCATACCCCGAATCATGGTCTGCACCAACGACGAAGTTGCCGTTTAGGGTAAGATTTCCTCTGGCTAAGAAGCAATTTTCGCCCACGATGCCGCCGTTTTCTGAGGATATGGTTGCGTCACCATCCGCTAAGATCGTATAAAAGGTGTAGGGGACGTTTTCGTTTTCCTCGCTGCCCTCATTCTCTATCCACAGATTGTCGCTGTCCACGTAGATATTTCCGCCGTTCAAAGCGTAATAGCGCTCTGTGATGATGGATACGGAGTCGGCAGTGATGGAAATATCGGCGTCGCCATTATAGTTTCCCGCACCGATACCTCCCAGGCCCTCTACCTCCAAAGTGGTTCCGTAGAAGAAGAAACCCTCCCTCGCACAGATACTGATATTATCTCTGCCAACGAAACTAACGTCGGGGTCAAACCGGGCGCCACTGGTGCTCTTCAAGGAGCCTTCGATGACCACCTCGCCCCTTGCAGTGTGGATGGTGCGATCATTGTTGGAATTTACTGTGAAGTTACCCGTCATATAGATCCCGCCGGTTTCGGCCTCTACCGCAATCCCGTTGGCGCCGATGTCGAAGATGCCGCCGCTCAGGGTGATATCGCCGCCGTTGCTGAAAATGGCGTTGCCATTTCCGCCAATCGTGGCGTTGTTGCTGTGAATCTCGATGTCGCCCTCGGCATAAATACCGCCAACGATAAAGCTGTCGACGTTATCAATATACACCGTCTCGGTCACATCAATCGCGTGCCAGCCGGGCTGGACGAACAGATCGCTGTAGCATTCAAAGCTCTTTACGTCGATGCCGTTACCGCTACCGTTCACCGTCAGTCTGCCGCTGCCCTGCACCGTCAGATTGTAGTCACCCTTGATGGAAAGCACCGTTAGGTCGGTATCCATGTTCAGCACGGTGTCTCCGTACAGAACAATATCTTCGCCCGACCGTATGATGCTTGCGTAGTTATTGCCGATAATGGTCTGTGCAGACACCGGCATAAGGGACGCAGGAATAAACCCGAGTACCATCACAAACGCCAGCAGCGCAGAGAGAATTTGTTTCAAAAACTTATGTTTCATCATTTTATCCCCCTCAATCCAGTGAATCAATGACCTTGATAACAAACCGTGTCAGCTTTGCCGCATCCTTCATGTCAACGATGCCGTCACCTGTCAGCTCACAGACCGTAAGAGCAGCTTCATCCTCCACGATATCGATCTTAAGAACGTGTCTTTGCAGCATTGCCGCGTCCTTCATGTCCACCACACCGTCAAGGTTCATATCGCCCTTCAGAGAAAGCGTCGCCTTTTCATAACCGCATTCGGTACAGCGGTTATTTTCAAAGAAATGCTTGTGAAGCGATGTGTAATGCTCCTCGCTGTCGCAGAAGCGGCAACCATACCAGTGATTATTTTCATCATAGCTTACGCTGTATTCGGGAACGGGCGAATGATATTCCAGCATATCCCCATGCTCTTTTTCCAGATGCTCCTTCAAACCGGGATGGCCAATGCAGTATCCGCAGTAGCAGCCCGTCCCCATCATCCACTGATTGCAGCAGGTGGAACAGCGATATTCCTCGTACATATAGCACATGTCACATTGATAATTTTCACAGAAGCATCTTCCGCAGTCAACACAGAAGTGATTCTCATAGTCGGGATCCTCGACACACATGCCAAATTGACACTCTGTATTCTCAGCGCAGCAATATTCGCACAGTCCGCAGGTTTCGCATATATCGGCGCAGTTATCACAGTACGCTGCGCATTCTTCACAAATGACCGAACACTCCGAACAGTGTCCGCATCCAAAACAAATTTCATAACAGGCGCCGCAGTGGTTGCAGTTTTCGCACCAAAGACCGGACGCACAGCTCATACAGATGCCGCAGTCTTCGCAGAAGGCGTCACCGTAGCAAAGCTCGCACGCCTCGCGGCACTGGGAACAGAGCTGTACACAGTTATCACATCCCTCACCGCAGTTTTGGCAAATAACGGTGCAATTGTAACACAGCTCGCAATCCTCACAGAAGCCGTTTGCATCCAGTGCACATTCCTTACACATTCCGCAATTGGAGCAGTAGGATTCCCCATAGCAGGAGGTGCAGTTGCCGCCGCAGTCGGGACAGATTTCGACGCATCCTTCACAGCCTTCACCGCAGCTGTCGCAGAGTGTCGTGCATTCTCCGCAGATGCTGCAGGTCTCACACCAACCGTTTATACCGCTTGCACAGTCATAGCAGATACCGCAGTCGGTGCACACACCGCCGGCAGATTCCGCACAATCGCTGCAAATACCGCATTCGGGGCAAAATTCCGCACAGTTTTCACAGACCTCACCGCATCCAAAGCAGAACGCGGCGCAATCCAAACAGCCGCTTCCGCAGGGACAAACGGTCACGCAGTCACCGCAGACGTCGCAATTATCACACCAGCCGTTATCGCCTACACATCCCTTGCACTTGCCGCAGTAGGCACACAGTGTGCCGGTGCAGTTGGCGCACTGCTCGGCACAGTCCTCGCAGACGTCGGTGCAGTCGGCACATCCTGTGCCGCAAATACAGATGGGTGTCACACAGTTTCCGCAGACGTCGCAATTATCACACCAGCCGTCATCACCTACGCATCCCTTGCACTTGCCGCAGTAGGCACACAGCTCTCCCGTACAGTTGGCGCACTGCTCGGCACAGTCCTCGCAGACGTCGGTGCAGTCGGCACATCCTGTGCCGCAAATACAGATGGGTGCCACACAGTTTCCGCAGACATCACAACTATCACACCATCCGTCATCGCCTACGCATCCCTTGCACTTGCCGCAGTAGGCACACAGCTCTCCCGTACAGTTGGCGCACTGCTCGGCACAGTCCTCGCAGACGTCGGTACAGTCGATACATCCACCGCTGCAAATGCAGATGGTTGCCACACAGTTCCCGCAGCTGTCACAGTTATCGCACCAGCCGTTCTCTACACCGCATTCCTTGCAGGTGTCGCAATAGCCGCAGAAACTATCATAACAGTTATCACAGTGCTCTGCGCATTCCGAGCACACAAGCGCACATGAGGAACATCCGTTTCCGCAGGGACACACGTAATCGGTGCATCGGTAGCAGGTCTCGCAGTTTTTACAGAAATTCTCTTCCCCGCCCACGCAGTCGATACAGGTGTTACATCCGCCGCAGATATCCTCATAGGCACAATTTGTGCATTTTTCAAGGCAATCCTCGCAAATCGTCGCACATTCCGAGCAACCGTTTCCGCAATAGCAGATGCTTTCTACGCAGTCGCCGCAGTTGTCGCATTCAAGGCACCAGCCGTTTGAATCACCGCAATCCATACAGTAGTCACAGTGTCCGCAGAAATTGTCATAGCAATTTTCGCAGTGCTCATTACACCCCGGACAAACAATGGCACATTCCGAGCAACCGTCTCCGTTATAACAAATATCCTCGACACAGTTTCCGCAGACGTCGCAATTATCACACCAACCGTCATCGCCCACACATCCCTTGCACTTGCCGCAGTAGGCACACAGATCTCCCGTACAGTTGGCACACTGCTCAGCACACCCTTCACATATCTCGGTGCACTCCGAGCATCCTTTTCCGCAGATGCAAATATAGGTCGTGCAGTTGCTACAGGTGCCGCATCCGGTACAGAAATCTCCTTCTCCGCCGGCACAGTCGATACAGGTACTGCAGCCGCCGCAAATATACTCTTCTTCACAATTTGTGCATTTTTCGTTACATTCCGGGCAAATGGTCGCGCAATCCGAGCAGCCCTCCCCGCAATAACAGGTGGTCACGCATTCTCCGCAGGTATTACAGTTCGAGCACCAGCCGGAATCCCCTATGCAACCGATGCAGTAGCCGCAATAGGCACAGAGCTCACCCGTACAGTTTTCGCATTGCTCACCGCAACCCTCACAGACAGTGGTACAGCCATCGCAACCGCCGCCGCACTCACAGATTACGACACAAGCACCGCAGCTTCCGCAATTGGTGCACCAGCCGTCATCATCCTCGGCACAGTTTTCACACACAATGCCGCAGACCTGACAAAGAAGCACATTTTCGCAATTGGTGCAGGTCTCCCCGCAGCCTTCACAAAGCGTTGCACAATTGCTGCACCCTTCCCCGCAATAGCAAAGCACAGCGCAGGAACCGCAGGTATTGCAGTTTGCGCAAATATCGTCATCTCCTACGCAGTCGGAGCATTTTTCACATTCTTCACAGATCCAATCGGCGCACTCAACACATTTCGCACCGCAGCCCTGGCAAATAACCTCACAGTTTTCACAACAGCCTTCACAGCCCTCGCAGACAGTTACGCAACACTGCCCAAGACAACAAGCATCGCAGAAATACTCTAAGCAATCGGAGCAGTATTCGCCGCACTCCTGGCAGATCTTTTCGGGAGCGCACTCGGAGCAGAGCTCTCCGCAGCCGTCACAAATGTTTTCGCTCTTTTCTCCGCAGCCGCCACAGACGTTTTCGCATTCACAGCAATCGTTGTCAACGCACAGTCCGCAGTCATCACAAAAGTAGGCACATTCGCTGCAAGCGTTATTGCAACCCTCGCAAACGATGGCGCAACATCCTCCCAGCTGGCAGGTATCGCACCAACCAAACACCGATTCCGCGCAATAACTGCAGTATTCACCGCAATTGGAGCATATTTCGTCCGAAGCACACTCAGAGCATATTTCGTGGCAGCCCTCGCAAACGTTATTGCTCTTTTCGCCGCAGCCATCACAGCGGTTGTCGCAATCACAGCACTGCTCCAGACAGTTGCCGCAATCCTCGCATTTATCATCCTCGTTATCCAGACAATCGCTGCAATTATTGCAGTGCCACGCTTCGTAGCAATCGGTGCGATCACTGTCTTCGCCGCAGTGCTCACCGCCGCTGCAGATCCAGGAATCTCCGATAAATCCACCGCAATGCTCACATTCGCCCTCTTGTTCCCACGCATACACGGGCACCGACAATATGCCATCCGTGCCATGGCCGTGATCATGACCGTGATCATGTCCGTGGTCAAAGTCCGGTATGGGATAATACCCAAACATTCCCAGCATGAGTATCAGCGTAAGCACCATACTCATAATTCGTTTCAAGGTTTTGTGTTTCATAATCGCCCTCCGAAATTCTGCCGCGCTGGAGTTATCACACCCCCACCGCACGGCGGTGTGGGAGTGTGTATTGGTCAAATTAAAACGGGTGGGATAAGAATCCCATGGCGCATTGCATCATCATCCAAGATGCAAACAATAAACGCAACTCTTTTTCAGATAATCGGTCCACCGCTATTGAAAAACTTAGAACTATATGGTATAATTGTTATTATTAATATAGAGTATGGTGGGGCGGTCTCTGTCTTCGTTGGCGCGGCAACAGAGAGCTTTGTGCAAAGAAAGCAAATGCACAATAGGGCACCCCTATCATTTAACGCAGCAAGACTTATACCCTTCTTTGATAGCCTTGTACTATTATTGTACCGTTTATATTGGTCATTGTCACCACACTTTCCGCTACATTGGTGTGGGGTTTTGTGATTTTTGTTTTTGCTCGGTGTGGGGTTGGTGTGGGAAGCACCTTTATACCCGCATGACGTCGAAGGAGTATCCGCTATAAAAAAAGCATTCGTTTCTACAATTTTAATATCACTTGTCCTTTTCGGGCTTACGGGCTGCAGTCAGCTGGGCAACCAGCATACCAGCATTTCGGTCATCTACGCAATGACCGCCGTGCTGTCGCTGCTGCCGCTCGCCTTTTATCTCTTTTGGATCCGCGAGCGTGATCAGTGGTTCATTCTGCTGTTTTCTTCGGTTTTGGTGATCAACATCGGCTACTATGCCCTTTCGGTTTCCACAGGCCTTGGCGGGGCACTTGCCGCCAACCGCGTTGCCTACCTTGGGTCGGTATTTTTGCCTACCTCCATGTTCATGATCATCCTGAATGCCACCGCCACAAGCTATCAAAAATGGCTGCCCTACACGCTTCTGGGCATCAGCCTTCTTGTCTTTCTCGTGGCGGCAAGCCCCGGGTATCTGGATCTCTACTACAAGGAGGTCACCTTTGAGATTTCCCACGGTGTGGGTACCCTCAACAAGGTCTACGGCCCTCTGCACCCTCTGTATCTTCTGTATCTGATTTCGTATTTCGCCGCCATGATCACGGTGATCGTGCGCGTGTCCCTGCAAAAGCGGGTCTCCTCCACCGCCCATTCGGTGATCCTTGCCATTTCGGTGTTTGTCAACATCGGGGTGTGGTTCATCGAGCAGCTGATCGATATCGAATTTGAGTTTCTCTCAATCTCCTACATCATCAGCGAATCCTTCTTGCTCGGCATCCACATGATCATGAAGGAAAACCATCGTCTGAAGGAGCTGGTGCAAACGCAGACGCGCGAGCAGGAAACGGTTCCCGAGCCTTCTCAGCCCGCCGAAAGCGCCGAAGCGCCGACCGAGCCCGATGAGGGCGTAGATATTGCCGAGCATTTCACAAGAGGTCTTGCCACCCTGACGCCAAAAGAGAAGGAGCTGTTCGACGCCTACGTGGCAGGCATGAGCACCAAGGAGATCCTTGCCACCTTCAATATCAAGGAAAATACGCTGAAGTTCCACAACAAAAATCTATACGGAAAACTGGGAGTCAGCTCCCGCAAGCAGCTGCTGGCAGTTTACAAGCAGCTGGAGGAACAGTAAAAGAAAAAAGATCCGTTCCGACGTTTGTCGGAACGGATCCTTCATTATGATCATTCGTCGCAGTTTTCCCAGTTGTGGTAAACCTCTGCCACGTCGTCATCGTCTTCCAGATGCTCGATGAGCAGATTCATCTTCTTGATCTCATCCTCACCGGTGAGAGTTACGTAGGTGGAGGGAACCTTTTCCACTTCAGAGGAAGCAATGGTGTAACCGGCTGCCTTCAGTGCCTCTGCCACGGTGTAAAGATCTGCGGGTTCGGTCTTGATCTCGCAGAAGCCCTCTTCGGCTGCAAAGTCGGATGCGCCCGCTTCCAGAGCCGCTTCCATCAGCGCGTCCTCGTCCACGTCGCCGTCCTCGTTTTCGATCACGATGGTGCCGCAGTCGCTGAACATATAGCCAACGCAGCCCAGCATACCGAGGTTGCCGCCGAATTTATCGAAATAGTGGCGCACATTGCCGGCAGTACGGTTACGGTTATCGGTGGTGGCCTTTACGATGACAGCCACGCCCGAGGGACCGTAGCCCTCGTAGTAGATCTCTTCGTAGTCTACGCTGTCGGAGCCGGATGCCTTCTTGATAACGCGGTCGATGTTATCGTTGGGCACGTTCAGGCTCTTTGCCTTCTGAATCAGGTCACGCAGCTTGCTGTTGGACGTGGGGTCGGGACCGCCCGCCTTCACGGCAACCGCCATTTCCTTACCGATCTTGGTGAAGATCTTACCGCGCTGCGCGTCGGTCTTTTCCTTCTTGTGCTTGATATTGTTCCATTTGCTATGTCCGGACATATATACCTCCAAATTGTTGAATAATTTTTATTTCAATATGGGGCGTTGCCCCATTCCCCACCAAACTTCCCCCAAAAAGTTTGGATCAAAAACTTTAAAAAACTGCTTTAAAGTTTTGGTCAAGCTTTTTCAAAAGCTTGCGGATTCTCAAGGCAGAGCCTTGGGGCGCGCTCCGCAGAGTGCGAAAATCCTCTTGGTATGGGACAGAGTCCCAAATACAATCAAAATCAAATCTTCTCGGGGTGTCTTAGGCAAATCAGCTCCAGCGCCTTGCCCAGCACCTGCCTTGTGGCGGATACCATTGCCACGCGCTGAGATACCACATCCTCTTCTTTCGCATTCAGGATCTGACAGTTGTGATAGAAGCGGTTGAATGCGGCGCACAGATCCAATACGTATCTTGTGATCACCGAGGGCTCGTACTCGCGCAGCGCCAGATTCACCCGTTCGGGGAACTGAGAAAGGGTCTTGACCAGCTCCTTTTCCTCGTCCGTGATGGCAGCGCCCGTGATCTTGCCGGCGCTTCCCGCCTTTTCCAGAATGGAGCAGCAGCGTGCATAGGTGTACTGCGCGTAGGGACCCGAGTTTCCTTCAAAGGAAAGGGCGTCCTCCAAAATGAAGCTGATGTCCTTGGTGCGGGTGCTACTAAGATAGTGGAACACCACAGCGCCCACGCCCACCGCCTCGGCGGTTTCGGCACGGTCCTTCAGATCGGGGTTCTTTTCCTCCATGATGCTGTCCACCTTTTCGATGGCGGCAGCGAACACGTCACGCAGCAGCAGCATATTGCCGTGTCTTGTGGACAGCTTCACGCCCGCCACGCTGATGGTACCGTAGGGAATATGCACCAATTGATCGTACCAAGGGTACTGCATCATCTCCACCACCTTGAACCACTGGGCAAAGTGGAGCGACTGCTGTGCGGAGGTGACGTAGATGCACTTTTCAAAATCGTAGGTCTCCTTACGGTATACCGCCGCCGCGATGTCACGGGTGGGATACAGCGTGGAGCCGTCCCGCTTGAGGATCAGGCAGGGGGGCAGATTGTATTCGGAAAGGTCTACGATGGATGCGCCATCGTCGATCTTCAGAAGCTCCTTGTCCCGCAGCTTCTGCACCTCGGCGGGCATTTTATCGGTATAGAAGGACTCACCGAGATAGGAATCAAAGGTGATGTCCAACTGCTTGTAGGTTCTTTCGTATTCTTCCAGCGAAATCTCCTTGAAGCGTCTCCAGAGGGCAAGGTTCTCCTCGTCACCCAGCTCCAGCTTGTGAAATTCCTCTCTTGCGCGGTCGTTGAGGGTGGGATCCTCTTCCGCTTCCCTGTGGAAACGCACGTAGATGTCCACCAGATAGTCGATGCCGCCCTTTGTCACCTCTTCCTCACTGCCCCACAGACGGTAGGCGGTGATGAGCTTACCGAACTGGGTACCCCAGTCGCCGAGGTAGTTGATGCCGTAGCAGCTGTAGCCCACGAATTCATGCAGCTTTTTAAGGCTGTGACCGATGACCGTGGTGCCCAAATGTCCAATGTGGAAGGGCTTGCAGATGTTGGGGGAGGAATAGTCCAGCACCACCATCTTTCCCTTGCCCATATCACTGCCGCCGAAATTGGGGTCGGCAAGCACTGCGGACAGGCGGTCGTTGACCAAATGTTCCTTAGATAATTTAAAATTCAGATAACCACCGGCGACAGACGCGCTTTCCACAGCGGGACAGGTGAATTTCTCACCGATCATCGCAGCGATGGCGGGGGGCGCCTTGCGCAGCGCGCGGCTCAATTTAAAGCAGGGGAATGCCAGATCGCCCATATTCAGATCGGGCGGGTATTCCAGCATTTCCACGATCGCATCTGCCGCAAGATCCGTTCCCTCGGGCAATGCCTGCAAGATGGCACCTGCAATTTGATTCTTAATTGTAAGCATAGTACGATCCTTTAACGTTCTTTTTCATTTTCGGACGCTTTTGGCGTCAAAAACACACATACATTGTCATTATAGCACATTCAAAATGACAATTCAATGACTTTTGAAATTTTTTTCATTTTTTCTGCCAAAGCCCTTGACAGAACCGAAATGCTGTGCTATACTCTGTAAAGCATTTTACTTTACAGTTATTACGGGAGGTCCCCGATGGCGCAGGATCCCGAAAAAAGCTATCATATATCGCTTCTGCTGGACTTTTACGGAGATCTGCTTTCCGAAAGGCAGCGGGAGATCATGGATTATTACTACGGAGAAGATCTTTCCCTCTCGGAGGTGTCGGCTCTGACCGACATCACGCGCCAAGGCGTGCGCGATGCACTGCGCCGCTCGGAAAAGCTGCTTTTGGAAACCGAAGAAAAACTGGGACTGGTCGCAAGGTTTTCCTCTCAAAGGGAGGATCTGTCCTATATCGTATCGCGTCTTGAAGAGATCAGCGCCAAGGGAGAGCCCGTGGAGGACATCATTCAACGCGCCAAAAAGATGCTTTAATCAAAGGAGCAAACTATGTTTCAAAGCTTATCCGACCGCATTGAGTCGGCATTTAAGCGATTTCGCAGCAAAGGAAAGCTCACCGAAGCCGACGTAAAGGAAGGCATGCGT
>SVQO01000033.1 GCA_015065325.1 Oscillospiraceae bacterium
AAGCGAAGAAAGATATTTTCAATCTTGTCGAAAAGAACTATGATGCAATTGTCACTGCTTGTGAGAATAAAGATTCTGAAGCACTTCTTGCTATCAACGGAATTAAAGAAGTCGATATTGTTGACGGTTATGTTTTGATTTATTGCAAGGGAGCAGGCATTGCTCCATCTTCTCAGGATTACGGATTTTATTACACCGAAGAAAATCTTCCTGTAGGGGTCTTTGATGGGCAAATTGTATGCAGAAACAGTGAGTTGGTTGAATATGAAAACGGTTACCGATACTTAGATAGTGGATATAATGAGTTTTACACTGAGCACATAAAGGGAAATATCTATTTTTACAGTGCAGCATTTTAATTTCCCCCTTTTGTGCACTGTAGTACAGTCTGCTATCAAAGAAAGCAAGTAATTGCCGGCTTTATAAAACAATTTATCCCCACCGAGTAATCGGTGGGGATTTTTGTATCTGTTGCAAAAATCTATCTAAAATGTTATAATACAAAAAAAGAGGTGATAATTGTGAATCAAAATAGCGTATGGTTAAAAGCACAAACATTGAAATTGCAAGTTTCCGAAAATATCTTGCCTGAATTTGATATTGGTTTTGACAAAAGAATCCCAAAAGATGTTGAAGAAGAATTGCGCTCTTTTGTGAAATGGGTAGAAAACAATTATCATTTTCCTATAACATTGTGGGTTGACTTTGAATATAATCATTATTTGATTTCCAGAGACGGCAGACGGGTTGGCTATCTGTTTTATTGGGCGGATTTTTCCACCTATCCCATATTTGATAATAAGGACGATATTCCGCAAATACGGCTTCCTGTACGAACAGAACATAGTACGATTGAGGAAATACTTACTTCCTTCATTGAGGCAATAACCGATTATTATGCTTGGCTTTGTAATGAGATAAGTGAAGGTTATAAAATCAACGAAAATGATGTGGAAGAAATTCTACAAGCGTATTTGCAACATAGATGTTAATTTCCCTCTTTTGCTGATAGCACCACCGGTTGCAATTAAGCGCAATGATCTAAAATTACAAATCCCCACCTATGCTTAGGTGGGGATTTGCTTTAAAGTACCTCGATAAATCCTTTAGCTTTGCCAAAACGTTGTCGAAGCGGTTGCTTTTTTCCGAAACTCCTACGCCTTCCGTGATGCTGTCACCTAAAAAATTCACCTTGAAACCTTTAACGTTTGTAAAAAACTCCCGCTAAAAAATGTAATCAAAGATCAGGGCAGACAGAGAAGCTGCCAAAGCCACAAGGATCAAAGGCTTATCAAAGAATGCCACGATTATGGCAACCACGGCACCCAGCGTCGCAGAGCCGATGGAACCGGTAGAATAAAAGATCGCAGGAAAGGTCATTGCACTTAAAACTGCGTATGGTAAATAAAAGAGCAAGCTTTTCATGAATTTTGATCTGATCTGTGTTCTGAATACCGTAAAGGGAACCATTCTCACAAGATAGGTTACTCCTGCCATAACGGCGATATATAGGATTAAGCTCATAATTCCTCCTCGTCGGGAATGGGGAAAAGCGCGGCACATACGACGGATGCGATCAGTGCGCTGAAGATAATGGAAAATCCACCGCTGATGAAGGTGAATAAATACTTGATGATTACGCTGCAAAATGCGGCAAGGACCACTGCAAGGAGGATTGGTTTGCTTTTTTTTGCAGGTGGTGTGAAAATAGCAATAAACATACCGTACAGCAGAATTCCCAGCGCGTTGGTAATTGCTTTGGGGAGAAGATGACTTGCGAGAGCGCCTGCGAGCGTGCCGCAGGTCCAACCGCAAAAGGGGAGGGTGATCAGTCCCGCCATATATGCAGGAGACAGCTTTCCTTTTTTGGAAACGGCGACGGCAAATACTTCGTCGGTGATGCCGAAGGAAACGAGCATTCGCTTGGCGGTCGTAAAGCTATGGTCCAGCTTTTGAGTCAAGGAAAATCCCATCAAAGAATATCTCAGGTTGATTACAAATTGCGAGATGGCAATTTCTGCCAAAGTTCCGCAAGCTGCGATGATCTCGATTCCGGCTACCTGACCGGCAGAGGTGAGACAGGCAGCGGAGATGAGCCACGCGTGAAAAACGGGAATACCGAGCTTTACCGCTAAAATACCAAAGCCAAAAGACACCGATAGATAACCGAGTCCGATGGGAACTCCGTCTATAAGTCCTTTGGTGAATTTCTTTTGCATAATTAACCTCTTTTCGAAAATTCCAAGGAATTATACCACGGTTTTCTTGAAAAGACAATAGATTTGCCGGGTTTAGCATCATAACACGCAAAAGAAAAGAGTGCTTTCTTGAAAGAATTTCAGTCAGCTTCATCCTAAAAAAATGAGGCGGCTTTTTGATCTCCTGTTGAAACTTTGTGACATCTGTGCTATAATGCCTGAAGCAATGTAATCGATAAAAAGTCCCGACAGCACGAGGAGACAAGCTATGCAAACGGAAAAGAATTACGATTTTCGCAAACGGTACTGTAAGGTCCATTCCCGTATTCCTTACGGTGTGAGCACCGAGCCGAGGGAAGGGGAGCTTGCACTGAAAAAGCAGATTTCCATTGCCTGCTATGCAGAAGGGATCGTTGTAAAAACGGCACTGCGGGATTTTCAAAGGTACTTAAAAACCGCTTTCGGTATTACTGCACGGCTCGTCGACGGAAAAGCAGATCTTGAGATCGCTCCCGTTACCGCAAAGGGAGATTATATGGAGCGGAAGGTTACCGTGTCTGCCGACGGCGTGAGGATCATTGCCGCCGACGAAAGGGGCATAGCGCAGGCTCTGTATGATCTGGAGGATGCGATGAATCGCCGTCGGGCACCTTGCTTTTGCTTTGGCACGACTGTGAAAAAGCCCCGTTTTTCGCCGAGAATGACTCATTCAGGCATCGGACTGGATCTGTTTACCGACGAATATCTGTCCGCCTGCGCGCACCACGGCTACGATGCGGTTCTTGCCTTTATGCATTCTAGCCCTCGGGCAGAGCCTGCGGATGTGATCCGCTATTTCAACGATCTGGTGGAAAGAGCGTCAAAATACGGCATCGACGTTTACGCTTACAGCAAAATCAGAAATTTCGTGCACCCGGACGAGGATGGGGCGCGAGAGGCATTTGACCGATCGTACGGCGATGTGTTCCGTGCGATCCCGGGTCTCAAGGGAATGGTATTCGTAGGGGAGTCCATTCAGTTTCCCACAAAGGATCCCAACGCCAATCCGATTCCCCATCCCCAACAGCCCGCCGACGGGATCCCCGACGTGCGCCCCCGTTCCGGTTGGTGGCCCTGCTTTGATTATACCCAATGGATCTCTATGGCGCGCGACAGTATCCGTGCCGCAAAGCCGGACGCAGACGTGGTGCTTTGGAGCTATAATTGGGGAAGACAAAGAGAGGATGCCCGCGTCGCTTTACTGGAAACCCTCCCAACGGATATTGCTTTGCTGGTCACCTTTGAAATGTTCGACCTTCTGGACCTTGGCAACAGCAAGGGAATGGTTTGCGATTATACCGTCTCTCACGTTGGACCCGGAACGTATTTCGCCAGCGAGGCAGAGGTGGCAAAGAGAAGGGGGATTCCTCTTTACGCAATGGTCAATACTGCAGGCAGGACCTGGGACTTCGGTGTTGCTCCCTACGAACCCTTTCCGTGGCAGTGGAACGCACGCCACGAGCAGATCTTGCTTGCGCGGGAAAAATACGGGCTGCAAGGGCTGATGGAATCGCATCATTTCGGCTTTCTCCCGTCCTTTATCTCCGAGCAGGCAAAAGAAGCTTTTACCGAGGGAGGAATGTCGTTTCCCGATTATATGGAGAGTTGGTCAAAGTGCCTTGCGGGAGACGAGTGGGAAAAGGTCCTGAAAGGTATGCGATCGGTGGATGCTTCCATCCGTTACTACGTGGCAAGCAGTGAGAACCAATACGGACCTTACCGCGTGGGTCCTGCTTACCCCTTCTGCCTGAAAAGCGCCGTTAAAAAGCCCGATAAACCCGGCGTGTATTTCGGAAATCGCATTTGTACCGTAATGAATCTGAACAGGGATATCTCTCGCTGTGACCCATACAGTATGCGTGTCCGTGATGAATTGCGCCTCCATAGGAAGGCGCTGGGCTATACACGTGACGGCTTGCGGATTCTGAAAAGTGTAAAGCACAAAACCTCCAAGCTGAAGCGACTGATCGACCTGGTGGATTTCCTGGCACACTGTCACGAGACCGCTGTCAACCATAAGGAGTTTTATATTTTGCGTACGAAGCTCCTTTGTTGCACAAATCACGACTCGCTGACCCGTACCGCGCTCCGCATTGAAAAGGTATGCCGCCGCGAATTGGTAAACGTAGAAAAAACGATTCCCTTGGTTCAACGCAACAGTGACTTTGGTTTCGAATCCTCTATGGATTACCAATGCGATGAAGAATGTCTGCGCTGGAAGTGCAAGCATATGGAATACGTGCTCGGCAGAGAACTGCCTGCCTACATCAAAAAATAAAAAACGAATCCGTGTCGCTTTTTTCCAAAGTCTGTGTTACAATGCCTTTTGTCAATATTTGATATACTGCTACCGAATAGTGGAATGTATGAAAGCATTCGTTTGCATATCGTTAGGTCTTAGAAGATATGCATACGGATGCTTTTTTTAGGAGTGTTGAAATGAAAAACTATTTTTCAAAAATGGAAATTGCTTTGTGGTCGTCTTCGGCTATTCTGATCGTTCTGTCCTTTCTTCTGTTTGACAGAGAAAATTATCTGACGTTGGTGGCTTCTTTGGTTGGCGTCACTTCTTTGATTTTCAGTGCAAAAGGAAATCCCTTTGGGCAGCTGCTTATGGTTTTTTTCAGCCTGCTTTACGGGATGATCTCCCTTGGCTTTCGATATTACGGCGAAATGATCACCTATCTTGGAATGACGATGCCGATGGCAATTTTTGCTTTGATCTCCTGGATGAGAAATCCTTACAAAGATAATAAAGCTGAGGTCAAGGTGAATGCTGTGGGGAGGAGGGAACTTTTGCTTTTGTGCGGTCTGACCGCAGCGGTAACGCTTTTGTTTTACTATATTCTGGCATATTTTCATACGACAAATCTTTTGCCGAGCACTCTTTCCGTTACGACGAGCTTTGTCGCTGCGTACCTCACCTTTCGTCGTAGCCCGCTCTTTGCGTTAGCGTATGCCGCCAACGACGTGGTGCTGATCTTATTGTGGATCATGGCAAGCGTTTACAACGTTCGATACGTTTCCGTGGTGGTATGCTTCGTTGCATTCCTGCTCAACGATATTTACGGCTATATCAGTTGGCAGAGAATGAAAAAGAAACAAACGGAGAATAACTGAATTGGCGAGATAAAGTTTTATTTTTCTTGTCATTTCGGCGCGAATATAGTATAACAACTTCATCGGCAGAAACAGCTTCCGAGGTATTTCCTTTTATTGGCAAAGTTTCGAATATTGTTGAAACGTGTATTGATTTGTAGTAAAATAAAAGTGTAAGAACGATTGAAATTTTGGATGAGCTTTATGAGAATGAACGAGATGCGGATTGAGAAAAATCGGATTTTGAAAAGAAATAAACTTTTTCGTGAAGCAACTTTTATTTTAGCGCTTGCCTTTGTATTTGGGGGAAGCTTGGTTTCCTGCGCAAAAAAGGAGATGGAAAGCGTTTCGGTCAATCAGGAGCTTGAAACCGAGGCCGTTCAGGAAGTAAAACGGGAAAAAGGCTTTCTTGCCTCCGTGTTGTCCGAGGTGTCGTATTATGACGAAACGGGTGAGCGGCTTGGAACCCTTCCGCGGGGAACGGAGATAAGCTACGAGGTCACGGCAGAAGGGGAGACGAGGCTTTTTGTAAACGAGCGAATTTGCTTTTTGGACGAAGGTGCTTCGATCGTTTCCGAGAAAGCAGCCGTCGTGCCCGAACATACCCTTTACGTGAGAAGTGCCTTGAATTTGCGTGACATAAACGGAAGGCTTCTTGCATCCTTTTTAAACAAAGGGGATGTTGTTCTTGTGAATGGATTCGACAGCCTTTGCGAAGATGGAAGCGTGCATATGTATCGCGTTACGGTCGGTGAAACGGAGGGGTACGTGATGCCCTGGTATCTTGTGGATACCGGAGATGCCGCCCTTGCCAACTATGACGACGGAAAATACGCTACCCACGCGGGCAGAGGAAACCGCTACGGTGGCGGAGATGCCGCAACTCTTGATTATTATCCGCGCGTAAAAGGAGCGATTGAGGGGAACGAGATGCCGTCGGAATGCCGTGCACTCTATATTACTGCTTGGAACGTAGCCAAAGTGGATTCCTATCTTGCCCTTGCCGAGGGAAGCGGAATCAATACCTTCGTAGTGGATATTGCTGACAGCGGCTCCGTCGGCTATCCGTCAGACGTGATGCGAGAGTTTTGCCCCTCTGCAGCTTCGGCGGCGCACAATACCCTTGAGAACTACCGTGCCGCCATAAAGAAGATCAAGGACGCGGGATATTACGTGGTTGGACGTATTACCACCTTCAACGACACCTATTACGTCAAGGATCACCCTGAGAATGCCATCATCGATCAAAACGGTGCTCCGTTGAAGCTTTCCGGGGAATATTGGCCGTCGGCGTACAGCAGAGCCGCGTGGCAGTATAAGGTGGATCTTGCGGTGGATGCGGTAAAGCAAATGGGCTTTCACGAGATTCAGTTCGACTACGTTCGTTTTCCCGACAGAACGTCAAGCTACGAGAAAGCAGGGAAGATCAATTATCAAAACAACTACTGCGAGACCAAGGCGCAGGCGATCCAACGCTTTTTGATGTATGCCACGGATATTCTTCACGAACAAGGCGTTTACGTCAGCGCCGACGTATTCGGTGAAAGTGCCTATACTTACGTGACCGCTTACGGTCAGTATTGGTCCGCCATCAGCAACGTGGTGGATGCCATCAGCGGTATGCCGTACCCCGATCACTTTGCCGAAAGCGGTTCTTGGCGTCCCTGGGAGCATCCGTACGAGACCCTGAATAAGTGGGGGAAAAACGTAATGACCAGGCAAAGCGAAACGGCAACTCCCGCATCGGTTCGCACTTGGATCCAGGCGTATAATGCGATCCGCCCCCCGTATAATACCTACGGACCCGATGAAGTTGCCGCGCAGATCAAGGGGCTTCGCGATGCAGGCTGTACCGGTGGATATATGACCTGGAACGCAGCATCGTCCATCGATAAATATAAGACCTTGCTTCCTGCCTTTGCACCGCCCGCATAAACAGGTTGATAAGGAGAGATATGTTATTGAAAGATAAGAATAAACGATAAAGGAGAGAAACGATGAGGCTGAAAAAATTTCTATGCTGGCTGTTGATTCTTGCACTTTGCTTTTCCCTGATCGCCTGCGATAATAAGGTATCGAAAAAAAGCGAGGATACCCCCGCGACAAAAGAGGTCGTAACGGAGAAGACAGAAACGGAAGGCGGCACACCTACCGCTGAAACAGACTCTGACCCCGATACGGAAGAAGAGGGGATCACTCCTTTGCTGTATCAGGTTACGGATGATCGAGGCAACAAGATCTGGTTGTTTGGCTCCGTTCACGTAGGACAGGAGGAGTTTTACCCCTTGCCCGATTACGTGATGGACGCCTTTGAAAACGCCGATAGTCTTGCGGTGGAAGCGGATATCATTGCTTTCGAAGCGGATCTTTCCGGGCAAGTGCAAGCATTGATGCCCATGCTTTATAAAGACGGAAGCAAAATCACCGATCATATTCCCGAAGAGCTCTATAAAAAGTGCGTTGATATTATGAAGGAAGGCGATCTCTACGTTTCCGCACTGGATCACTATATGCCTGCCTTTTGGCAAATTGCCCTCAATTCATTGTTTTATCAAGAAATTGAGATTGATGTGGAACTGGGTATTGAAAGGCACCTTCTCGAACTGGCGAAGGACGAAGATATGGAGATCTTGGAGATCGAATCCGCAGCATTTCAGTATGAAATGTTTGCCTCTTTTTCCGAAGAACTTCAGATTCTTTTGTTGGAGCAGGCGGTGGCGATGTTTGAATCTCCTACGATAAATAAGCTTGCACTGTCGTTATTGATCAATTTCTGGAAGAACGGCAACGAAGCGGGCCTGGAAAGGTCTCTTCGGAGCGAAGGCGCTATGAACGATGAGGAAAAAGAGCTGTACGAAGAATACACTGAGGCGATGATTACAAAGCGCAATCTTTCCATGGCTTCTTTTGCCGAAGATGCGTTGGAGTCCGGTGAAGAGGTATTTATCTGTGTGGGTGCCGCTCACGTTGTCGGGGCGGATGCTATGGTCGATATCCTGCAAGATCGCGGCTACACCGTGGAGTGCGTTTCTCCGTAAAAACCAATGAATTTTATTCGGCCCACCCGAATTTTTTCGGGTGGGAATTTCTTTGATTAATCGGCAAAATCTTCTGAAGATGCTTGCACCGCTTCTAGGGGTATGGTATAATGTTACGGTGTAATAGTATTCAATCGCTTATATAAATGGTTTTTCGGAGAAAGCAAGGTGATAGTGGATACAGCGTGTTTCTCCAATGAAAATCATGAAACGCATATTGAAGAAAAGTGCAGTAAATGGAGGATTTGAAAATGTATCTGATCTCACCCTTAAAAAAGCAGTATAAGGCAAATTTGCATTGCCACAGCAACTTGTCCGATGGCAAAAGAACTCCGTGGGAACTGAAGGAAATGTATAAAAGCCACGGCTATTCCGTTCTTGCCATCACCGACCACGAAAGCCCCAATAACCATTCTTATTTGAACGACGAGGAGTTCATTGCTCTGACGGGCTACGAGGCATATATCCGCCCCGGGCACAAATACGACGTGTACGGAAAAGAAGTGCATATCAATCTCTTTGCACGGGATCCCGAAAACGTAGCACTGGTTTGCTACAATCCGGTTTACTGTAAATATATTACTCCGGCGCGTCAAGCAGAGCTTCCCAAGGCAGGCTCTACTGCACAGCGCGAATTTACGGTAGAGTATATCAATAAGTTTGTAAAGACTGCGCAGGAAAACGGGTATATCGCCGCTTATAACCACCCCTGGTGGTCTATGGAAAACGAGGAGACCGTTCTGCAATACGAAGGCTTTTTCAGTATGGAGATGTGCAATTACAGCAGTTATTTGCTCGGACGCTTGGAATATAACGCGGCTCTTTACGATAAGCTGATCTTGGCAGGAAAGAGGATCTTTTGCCACAGCGCTGACGATAACCACAATAAATATCCGGACAATTCTCCCCAAAGCGATTCTTTCGGCGGTTTTACCATGATTATGGCGGACGAATTTACCTACGATTCCGTCTTTTCCGCAATGGAGAGAGGTGAGATGTATTCCTCTATGGGACCTTTGATCAAGGAGGTATCCGTCGAGGGGAACAAGATCCATATCGAGTGCTCTGAGGCGGATCGGATCATGGTCTTTTTCGGCAGTAAAAAGCCCGGAGCAAAATTTGCGGAAGCCGATGGAACGATCACCGTCGCCGATTTCGAAATCGATCCCCGCGCAAAATTCGTTCGCGTCTCCGTTGTGGACCGCTTCGGGAATTTTGCAGATACCCGTGCCTTTTCCCGCAAAGAAGTTGGTTTAAGTGAAGAATAATACTTGAATATTGAATCGACGTGTGATATAATCAGATAAACCATTTGAAAGGAGTAAGATTTATGAAAAAGATTTTTGCAATTTTGCTGGCCGTGCTGATGCTGATTGCATTGGTTGCTTGTGACGACAAAAAGGATGACAACGACACTGAGGATACTTCTACGGAAACGAAGAACGAAAAGGATGATCCCACCGAAGGAGTGGTTGTGTATGACCGTGAAACCTTGAACTCGGATGACGACAGAGAAACCGAGGATAAGAAGACCGAAGATAATAGGACTGAGGAAAAGAAGACCGACGAAAAGAAGACCGACGAAAAGAAACCGACCGCATCGAACGGTAAGAAGATTAAAGAATACGTTGAAGAAAACGAGGAAGAACTTTTGGAGGCTTTCGAAAGCAGCTTTGCTTCTTCTTCCGGATTGACCTGTACTTCTTCTGTCGAGGTTGAAGGAAACGGATTCATTATCTACGTTAACATCAATGAGCTTGAAGATCTGGATAATGATATGAAAAAGCAAATGCAGGAGGCCTACGACTCGGCGGAAGATTATTTCGATCTTTTGCTCGACCAGCTGCAGGACGAAGTACCCGAGATCGAGTATTTTAAGATCGTCGTTTGTGAAAAGGACGGAGACCCCATCGCAACCATCGAAGCTGAAGATTGAATTTGAACGGAAAATACCTTTCCGAACGCTCGGAAAGGTATTTTCTTTTTTGTACAACGAAAACCACCAGCAGTGCTGGTGGTTCCAAAAAGCTTTAGCTATGCGTTGAAAAAATAATCCTCCTTTTGTAAACTAAAAGCAGGTTCGCCAACCGCCAAAAGAACAAAAGGAG
>SVQO01000015.1 GCA_015065325.1 Oscillospiraceae bacterium
CGGGTGCGGGTGCTTCCGCGGGTACGGGGGCTTCCACGGGTGCGGGTGCTTCCACGGGTGCGGGTGCTTCCGCGGGTGCGGGGGCTTCCACGGGTGCGGGGGTATTCAGAGCAAAACCGCATTTTCCGCAAAAGGCTTCTCCGGCGCCAACGGGGTTCCCGCATTTCGGGCAGGTAAGTTCCATAACGTATTCCTCCTAAACAGCCGTTTTATCATAAAACAGTCTTATTCATTATTATATTGCAATCCCGTTTTCTGTCAAGTATTATCGGTCCCGCACTTGTTTCATCAAAAACAACTTCGATAAATCCACGGGTTGGAAAAAAAGGTGTCGCTTTTTGGGTATGGGGCAAAACCTTTTTGAAAAAAGGAATCAAGACGCAGCCAATTTTTATCAATCATTTCTGCGAAGAAAAAAGCACCCGAAGGTGCTTTTTCTAAAACGATTCGTAAAGAACGGAAAGGCAGATCCAAGAGCCGTTTTCCAATTTTCCCCAGTACTCACCGTAGGAAAAGTCGTATTGGTCTTCTATAACGGTATAGGTCCCTGCAGGCAGATCCTTTACGTAATTTTTGTAGGCGGGTCCTTCGTAGGCACGCACTTCCTCCGTTGTCGTGACCGAGTAGGGTGCATCCTTCAAATAGGGGAGGGTCGACTGCTCGGGTGTGCCGTGCAGGGAAGGAAATTCCCTTGCCAGATCCGGGTACGCCTTCAGCCAAAGATCCTTAGGAATGTTATAGGCGCCGGTATCGGGTCCTTCCATGTAAAAGGTTACGATTCCGTTCTTTTTACTGCCCCTGTACCAGCCGCATTGATTTGCATCCTGCTGTACCGGTGCCTGCGTATAGATCAAAAAGTGCGTGTTGTTTTCCGCAACCACGGAGACACTGCAATAACCGCTTGAGGGATATCTTTCAAAGGCGAGATCGGAAGCCTTATCCTCCATGATCTCCTTTACCTTTTCGTTCCACTCGTCACTGTCCGGCAAAACGTCGTAATAATCGGGAAATTCGCGGGCAAGATCAAGGTATTCGGAAAACCACAAGCTACTCGTGATCTTGTACCTATCATTCTCCTTATAATTGCCCTCTTTGACAAAGACGGCACTGTTATTTTTTCGATCGTAGCGATACATGGCGCAGATTCCCGCGTCTTCCATATCTTGATTCTGCACCTTGTACAGAATATGGGTATCGTTGTAGGTCAAGATTTCAATTTCCCCGTAATAGTTTCTGAAGCAATAATAGGGAAGGTTGTATTTGCTTCGTGCCTGGGTCTCCACCGCCGCGGCACCGAGATGGCACAGGAGTCCATCCATACAGTATTCAAAATCCCAATCCGTCGTCCGTGCCACGCCGATCAGGGTATTCTCGGAGATCACCTCCTCTACGGCGTTCCCATCCCATTGGGTATACATCGACGGCAGAGCGCCTCCCTCCACGTAAAGCACACCGCCCGGCCAATACACCAGGTCCCCCACCATATAAGGCATCGTTGACTTTCCGACGGCATCGGGAGCCAAAATGTACGCGGGAGCGGAAACCCCTACCACCTGCGGCTTATCGTGGGGCGCCTTGATATAGGACATGGTAATCTGAATATCCGTATCCTTGACCCGATAGATCGCGTCGGTTTCGGCTCGGTCGGTAAAGCTTTCCAGCTCCACCTCGTAGCCTCTTTCCTGCAGCTGCTCCGGAGTCAGCTGCTCGTTGAGCCAAGAGATCAGGGTCTGCCCGGGGATCTGAACGATGACCGAATCGGTTTTGGAGGCAAGCTCAAAGAAGCACTCCGTGCTTCCCTCGGCACCGTCCGCCTGATATACGAAGCGAACGCCCCCGTTTTCCAAAGTCAGCGTCGCATTTCCCGATTTTTGCAGATTGTCAAGGTACGTCGCTTTCACCACCGCTTGGCTGATCGCCGCCTCCGCGGAAATGCGGAAGATACGGTCCTGCGCGTTTTGGGTAAAGTCGATCTTCGCTGACAGGTCGTCTCCGACATCCAGATACAGGGACAGATCACCGCTTTGGTAATAGCCCTCGTACTTGGCGTAGATCAGAGCGACCTTATTTGCGCAGTCGGGGTGATCGGGGATCTTTGCAAAGAGCGCAAGAGCCTCAACGTACTGCTCCTTTTCCGTAAGCGAAATCGCCTTCTCGTAGATCTCCTTTTCCGTAAGCTCCTTCTTTTGCTCCTTCTTTTCCTCGGGCTTCGGCTCCTTGGGCTTGTCCTTGCCGCCCAGCAAAAGGATCAGCGCTACCGCCGCGGCGATCAACAGCACACCCAGAACGGAAAACAAAAGGATCAGCTTCTTTTTCCGCGCCTCGCCGTAAAGGGCGGCGGAATCCACCTTATTCTCCTTGCCGAGCAGATTATACAAGCCGTTGATCAGGTCCTTTTCCCAGCCGATGTTGTTGTAATTGACCGCCTGCACCTTGCTCAGCTCCTTGGGGATCAGAGCGGGATTTGCGTCCGCGCAGAAGGGGATCACGGTCTTCCCCTCCAAAAATTCGCCCTGCTTTTGGGCAATGGCGTTGAAGCTTTCCACGGAGGCACCCAGCACCAGCACCGCCTTCGCCTTTTCCTTTGCCGCATACCGCACCAGCTCCAGATCGTCTCCGATCAAGCCGTCTGCACTGACGCGCTCGAAGAAGGTGTCGATCCCCGCCCCCTCCAGCTTCTGATACACCTCTTGGGCGATCAGACTGTCCCGCGTTCTTCTGCCGGATTCGTCATTTTCCACGTAGCAAAGGTAAACGTCAACGTTTTCATACACGCGATTCGGCTCTACCACGGTGCCGCAATGCTGACAGGTTCCCTTCCCGTCGCGAAGCACCAGCTCGCCGCCGCATACTTTACACTTTAAAACTGCCATATTTTACCCCTTATTCGTCAACCACTCGTCGTAAACCGCGGTCTTAAAGCTATCCTTGCCCTCCAGGAAGGAGCCGCTGCGCTTGATTTTGGTTTCTCCCGAGAGCTTTACCACGTCGTTTGCCAGCACCTGCTTGGAGCCGGCTCTGCGCACCGTTCCGTCCTTGTGCAGGACCTCTCCTCCCGGCGTTACGTCCAGAGCGTCCCTTTCCTCGTATTCCTTGGTCACGCCGTCCTTATAGATCACGACCTTGCCGTCGTTGGTCAGCGCCGCCGCGTTAACGTAGAACGTTTCGTGAACGGAGTTGTAATCGCACGAGATCTCCAGCCGTTTCACGTTTTGGAATTTCTCGCCGGCGGATTCGAAAAAGGTGTCGGTATCAAACCCATACGTGCCGGAGAGACAATATTTTACGTTGCCCTCCGCATCAACTGCCGCAAGATACATTCTGTAATCGGCGTTGCCGTAGCTTTCGGTCTGTACCGAGAGCTGTACGATGTTTTCCCACTCACCGAGGGTCTCCACCAGGGGATCGTCGATTCCGAAGGCACTGCCGTTTCCGTACTCCGAAAGCCGCTGCGGATCCACGTAGATGGTGCCGTCCGCGAGAAGTGCCATATTTCCGAGAAACCAATGATAGGGCAGGATCTGGATCACGTTCTTCCCCTTCAGATCTTCCGATTCTTCCACCTGAGAAGCCGCGTTATAATCCATCGCCGTTCCGTCCTCAAACAAAAGACTGATGCCGGAGGTACCCGTTCCGTCCGGCTCCGACAGAGAAACGACCTTGCCGTGCTCTCCCGGGGAAACCAGCTCCTTACCCGTTTTCAAATCGGCAAGGGCACCGTTTTGATTGACGTAGAACTCCGTTTTGGAGTCTCCCGCGCCATGGATCGTAGCCACGCTTCTGCGCCAGGAAAGCTCCGCGCGAGCCTGTTGCTCGGCGGCATCCTCGTAATCGCCAAGCTCCCCGAACGCCCAGGCGGCCTGGGGATACTTGCCTTCGTAGTAAAGCTGCATTGCCGCGTCGTAGGCGGGCTGAGTGGGACAGCGCTGTGCCATGTGCGCGGAATCCTTATAGTCTCCCAGCGCCTTGAACGCCTCCATTGCGGCGGTATAGTCCCGTGCCTCAAAGAGGGCAAGGGCGGCCTGATATTCCTTGTCCTGTTTCAGACGCTGCTCCTGCTGCGCCTTTTCCTTCTTCTCCTGCTCCTTTTTCTTTGCGTTTTGGGAGATCAGAATTCCCGCTGCAACGCCCAGGATCAAAAGAAGCGCCGAAAGACCGATCAGGGTGCCTTTGATGATCTGCTTTCTCCGTTTCGCCTTCATCACGGGAGACGGGATCAGCTTTTTCACACCGCGGAGCAATTCCTCGGTAAAGCCCTCCGCGGTCATATCGTACGCGGACAAAAGGGCGAATTCCTCGGGCAGCTCCTCCTTTTTCATATCGAAATACAAGGGCAAAAGGTTCTTGGAGGAATCCTCCTGACGGAAGCCCAAAAATCTGCTCCACTCGTTCTTGACCCAAGGCGCCTCGATATATTCCGTGCGGGAGCAAAGGGTGATCATCACCTTACTGGAATACAAAGCGGCGTAAATATACGGCTCGTACTCCGTACCGATCTTGTCCTCCAGGGTAATGCGGGAGAAAAATACCTTGTACCCCTCGGCGGTCAGCTTCTCGTACAGCTTCTGAGCCTCTACGCTGTCTCGGGTTCGGTTTCCGTTTTCGTCCGTTTCCTTGTAGGAAATGAAAATATCAAAGGGCTTTTCCTTCTTGGAAACGGCAATGATCCCCTTCTGGATCTCGTCCACGGTGGCGGCATCCGCCTCGAAAAGTGCCTTTTTTTCCTCGGTGGCAAGAGAGATCGCCTTTTTGTAATTCTCATCGTTGAATACGGAGGTAAAATGGGTTCTGTTACAGGTGGGAACGTATTTCCCGTTTTTCGGGTCCTTTACGTAGGTCACGCCGTATTTGCAAAGCACCAGATCCCAGTACAGCTCCGCTGCCTCGGGACGAATGGTGATCAACTGATTAAAGACGTTTTCCGCCTTATCGTATTCGCTGTGATTCAAGTAGTTGTTGCCGCTTTCGTAAAGCAAAAGCTCGCTTTCCTCCGTAAACAGAGGCATCGCCTGTCTCGTGCCGCAATACTCGCAAATCGCGATCCCCGTTTTGGAATCCAAAACGGTATCGCCGCCGCAAATTTTACACTTCAAAACTGCCATATCCTTCTCCCGATCGTTTTTACGTAATAGATAATGTGATTATATCACTGTATTTCGACAAAATCAACTGAAAGAATACTCCCTCGAATTTTCGGGGGAGCTTGTCTTCTTATTTTTGTTCGCGGAAGGTAATGACGCCCGTTTCCGCATCCATGGCATCCACGATGGCAAGAGACTCGACGCGGTAGCCCATATTGCGGATCACTCTGCCGCCGATCTGAAAGCCCTTCTCGATGACGATGCCGCAGCCCTCCACCGTAGCACCCGCAGACTCCACAATGGAGATCAGCCCCTGCAGGGCACAGCCGTTGGCAAGGAAATCGTCGATGATCAGAACTCTCTCCCCCACGCCCAAAAAGCGCTTGGATACGATGACCTGGTTTTTATTCTTGTGGGTAAAGGATTCCACCTCCGCCACGTACATCTCTCCGTCGATATTGATGGATTTACTCTTTTTGGCAAAGAGCAAGGGAACGCCGAATTCCTTTGCCACGAAGGCGGCGATGCCGATGCCCGACGCCTCGATGGTCAACACCTTGGTAACGCTTTTGTCGGAGAAGCGGCGCTTGAACTCCCGCCCGATCTCCTCCATCAGGGCAATATCCATCTGGTGGTTCAGAAAGCTGTCCACCTTCAACACGTTACCGGATTTTACGAGTCCGTCCTTTACAATTCTTTCTTCCAAAAAATTCATCTCAGCTCTCCTTTACGATATCTCTTGCCACGTGCACGCCGCTGGCGGAGGCGTGGGACAGGGAATGGGTAATGCCGCTTCCGTCCCCGATGATATAAAGGCCGGGGTAACAGGTCTCCAGCTTCTCGTTGACCTTGACTTCCATATTGTAGAATTTGACCTCCACGCCGTACAGCAAAGTATCGTCGTTGGCGGTACCGGGGGCAACCTTATCCAGCGCGTAGATCATTTCGATAATGCCGTCCAGAATGCGCTTGGGCAGAACCAGACTCAGGTCGCCGGGGGTAGCATTCAGGGTGGGGGTAATAAAGGCGTCGGTCATACGGCCGGGGGTAGAACGCCGTCCGCGGATCAGATCGCCGAAGCGCTGGACGATAACGCCGCCGCCCAGCATATTGCTCAGTTTTGCAATGGACTCGCCGTAGCCGTTGGAATCGCGGAAGGGATCGGAAAAATGCTTTGCCACCAAAAGGGCAAAATTGGTATTTTCCGTTTGCCTTGCGGGATCCTCGTAGCTGTGGCCGTTGACGGTAATGATGCCGTTGGTGTTTTCATTGACCACCGCGCCTCTCGGATTCATACAGAAGGTACGCACCTTATCCCCGTATTTTTCCGTACGGTAAACGATCTTGCTTTCGTACAGCTCATCGGTCAGGTGTGCGAAGACCGCGGCGGGAAGCTCCACCCGCACGCCGATATCCACGCGGTTGGACTTGGTGGGGATATCCAGCTCCTTGCACACCTTTTCCATCCACTTGCTTCCGCTACGGCCCACGGAGACGATACATTTTTTACAGGTATAAAGGGTGTCCCCGCACTTGACACCGTAGCCGCCCACGATGATCTTCACCGTTTCCACGGGACTGTCGAAGAAGAAATCCACCTTTTCACGCAGATAAGCGTAAATATTTTCCAGCACCACGTAATTGATATCCGTGCCCAAATGGCGCACCGAAGCATCCAGCAGATGCAGGTCGTTCTGAATGCACAGGGTCTTGAAGCGGGTGCCCGCGGTGGAGTACAGCTTACAGCCCTCACCGCCGTAGCACATATTGATCCCGTCCACGTAGTGCATCAGATCCAGCGCCTCTTTTTTGCCGATGTATTCGTACAGAGTGCCGCCGAAATCGTTGGTAATATTATACTTTCCGTCGGAGAAAGCGCCCGCTCCGCCGAAGCCGCTCATAATGGAGCAGCTCTTACAGCCGATACAGCTTTTGATCTTCTCTCCGTCAATGGGGCAGCGCCGCTTGTCCAGAGCGTGTCCCGCCTCGAACACCGCCACCTTCATTTCCGGTTTTTTCTGCATCAGTTCGTATGCGGCGAAAATGCCTCCCGGCCCCGCACCGATGATGATCACGTCGTAATTCATTACTCCTCCTCCAAAAAAAGTGTATCTTGCATACATGCACTACCGAATTATATCAAATCCCGCCGAAAAAGTAAAGAGCCTGACGGAAATCCCTTTATTTGCTCCCGCCTTTTTTACGGGGCCGCTTTTTGAAAAAAAGAGGTGTCGCTTTTTGAAAAAAAAGAGGTGTCGCTTTTTGAAAAAAGCGACCAAAAGTCCCCTGCAAAAAAACTACCGCGGAGGTATACGCCAAAAAATTCCCCGGAAGGGATTCGGGGAATTTTCGGATTTTACGTTATTGATATTTCTCCGGCAAAACGGGATCGGGTCTTTGTCTCGCATTTTGCGCCGCAAGCAAATACGCCTGATTTGCCTGTGTAAGCTGTTGCTTAAAGCTTGCAAAATACGCGTCGTACTTGGCATTTTCCTGTGCCAATTCCTGCTGCAATCGGATCAGCTCCGTATTTTGCTGTGCCTTGGCATTGTACTCCGCCGTATCCGCATCGATCTGCTTTTGCAAACGGCGGCGCTCTCTTGTCTTTTTACCTCTGCTGAACTGCTTATAAATACCGACTATGATAGCGATAGCATAGAACGCCAATCCTGACAGCAGAATACCTTGTGCAAGCATTTCGTGCGACAGAACTTTTCCACCATCATCAAATAAAAGTCCAATGGTCAGATCCCACATTAAGCCCAAAATCGTTTCCAGCAAGCCGCCCGACTCTATGACTGCGGACACCACAAAGCACAGAAGACTTACACAGAACTCCACAAGTAACGCGACGGAAAAAGATCGCACCAAAATTCCCAAAATGATCGCCGCAGGCAAAAAGCACGCAAGGAAAAACAGAAGCGCGGAGGGCTCCGGATTGTTTTGGTAACCCCAAAGCACAAACAAAGCACCCAAGACAACAGCCAACAATCCCCAGATAATCGGGGGAATAAAGCTTTTTTTAGTCTTCTTCAAAGTCTCGGTCGCTTCCTCGATCCTCCCCCTCAAAACCGTAAGAGAGGACTCCTCCTTGGTGATCTCCTCCTTCAGTCTTTCCCGATTGGCGTTGATCCCGTCCAGGATCTGATCTGCCTTGGCTACCGCGCCTGCAAGAGCGTTTTTCTTTTGAAGCATTTCCTGTCTTCTCAGCTCCGCTTCACCCAGCCGCGCCGAGATCTGTGCAGAATAGCCGGTTACCTTTTGACGAAGCTCCTCCGATCCGAAATCCATAACCTTTCTGTAATTGGGACTAAGGTCGATTCTTTGCATCAGAAGCCCAAGATCGGATTCCTTTGTCACCCGAAATTCCACCATCAGATTGCAAAGGTACGCCCGTGCACATTTGGGATCGATATCCAGCACCTTCTCCAGCTGCTTTGCCGCTTTTTCAAACTCACCGTCTCCCGCAAGCATAAAGGCACGCTCCAGAAGGCTGTCAAAGGTGGCAAGGCTTGCTCCCGCGGAAACAGTCCTTTCCTTCAACACGTTATTATTCTGTTTTTTCTTGATGTTTTCCAGAACCTCCTCAACGAAGGCGGTGGCTCCTGCGTGGAAGCTCTGCAAGGGCTGCAAGCGCTCGGGCAAAACCTTGCGCGGATCTCCGAAATAGGCGGGCATCAAGGCCTTTTCGGGGTCTGCTTCCATCAGCTTCAAAAATCTCTGCCACTCGTTTTTCACCCAGGTCGATTCAACGTATTCTCTACAACTGGCAAACAGCACCATCACCTTGGCGGAATGCAGAGCGGCAAAGATATGGGGCTCAAACAAAGAGCCTGCGATCCCGTTCAAGGTCTCCTCTGCAAAAAATACCCTCAATCCCTTGTCTTTCAGGAAAAGATACAGCTTCATCGCATATTCTGAATCAATGGTCCTCGCACCTCGGTCATCGTTGCGCTTGTAGCTGATAAACACGTCGTAGGGTGGCTGATTTTCCACGATCTTCAAAAACTCGGCGGAAATCCGCTCGATCTCCTGTGCGCGCTTCAAATACTTTTCCGCATTTTCGGGAGAAGCGTGTTTGATGGCGGAAAGGTAGTTTTTATCGTTAAAAATAGATTCTTGATTGATGAGGTTACAAGTCGGCATTTTTTCTCCGCTGACCGGATCGATTTCATAAGCAATTCCGTAGCGACATAAAGCCGCGCCCCAATGCGCCTCCGATTGCAGATTATCCATTTCCGTAATCGCCAGATAATGCTTGAGTGCCTCCTCAAAGTCCTTTCTGCCCCAAGCGTCATCCGCAATGCTGTAATGGTTGGCGTACGCGGCTCGGTTCGGATCCAGCTCAAACTTTGAATTACAGTAATCACACTCGACGTAACGCGAGGTGTTTGAAAGCTCCAACGGAGCACCGCAAATCTTACAACGGTCCTGATACATAAAAAAGTCCCCTCTAAACACACATTTTGTCACATTATATCAAACTCTGACAGAATATTCAATACTTCGTTCATATTTTATTAAACTTTTTCAAATGGATTTCGTCGGGCACATAAATACAAAAAAGCGACCGTATCGGAATTCTATCAAACCTCGGACACTCCTTGGGTCGCTACCCCTCATCCGTCACTCCGTAACACATCGTGCGAACAAAGATAACACATATTTGTCTTGCAAAAATTCTTGATGCTGTAGGGGCGGCAACCTGCCGCCCGCGGGAGGCTGATAGCCTCCCCTACAGGTGCAAACATTGATGATAGCTTTTTGTTTTGCATTAATTTGGTATTGATAAATAAAGTTACCCTTTTTATAAGTTTTTTGCGGAGCTTTTTTTCAAAAAAGCGACCAAAAGTCCCCTGCAAAAAACCTCCGCAGCTTTTTCCTCACCCTGTTCAATCCTTTTGAAGCTCGTCGAACATCGCCTTCACGGAGGGGGCGTTTTTGGTCAGCTTTCGGATGGTGACCTCCTCGATCTTGTTGTTTGCGGCAAGCAGATGCTTTTCCGATTTGGTCAAAGCGTTCTTGATCTTCGTCAGCTGCTCGATCGCCTTGTCGATGCCGTCCACCGCGTCGCGGAAGCGTTCGCCCGCATCCTTAAAATTCTTGGCAAAGCCCTGCTTAAAGGCATTCAGATTTTCCTCGAAATTTACAAGATCCAGCTGCTGGCTCCGAACGATCTGCAGCTCCTTTTGGTACTGCAAGGAATTCATCGCGGCGTTTTTCAAAAGTGAGATCAGCGGAATGAAAAACTGGGGACGGATCACGTACATTTTCTCGTATCTGTACGATACGTCCACGATGCCGTTGTTGTAATACTCGTTGTCGCTTTCCAGCATAGACACCAGTACGGCGTATTCGCACCTTTTCTCCTTGCGGTCCTTGTCCAGCTCCTTGAAGAAATCCTCGTTTTTCTTCTTGGTCTTGGTTTCGTCCGCCTCGTTTTTCATCTCGAACATAATGGAGATATACTCCACTCCATCCACGTAATCGCGGAAGATAAAGTCTCCCTTGCTTCCCGTTCCGGCGTCGTTATCCTTTTCAAAATACGCACCGGGGAAGGCGGTCGTGCGGATCTGGTTGAACTGATTCATACAGTGCTGCTCCAAGCTTTCTCCAATCATTTTCGTGGATTGGCGGAGCTTGAAATCCTTGTAATATTCGATCTGCTCGTCCTTGTCCTTCAGCTTACCCTCGTAGCGCTCGGTCAGCGCCTTGATGCTCAGCTCACTTTCCGCTTCCTTGACCTTCAGATCGCCGCTGAGCGTGCTGATGAGTTTTTCCTTTTCCGCGAGCTCCTTTTCCTTTTGCTCCACCGCCTCCATTACAGCAAGCTTTTTCTCCGAATCCGCAGTGGAAAGCCGTGCCTTCAATTCCGAGATCTCCCGGTCCCGCTGTGCAAGCTTTTTCTCCTGCTCCGCAAGAAACGCCTCCTGCTTCTGCTCCTGACGGAGTCGGGCGATCTCAAAATCGCTTTCCTGACTTTTCTTCAGTTCCTCCTCGCGGCGACGGATCTCCGCCTCAAATTCACTGTCGTGGATCTGTCGGACGATCTGAGCGTATTCGGACTGCTCCACCTGAAACATTTTCCCGCAATTCGGACATTTGATCTCTGCCATCGTTTTCCCTCCGAGCCGCAAAAAGCGACGTTTTTTTCTCCCCTTTATTCTATCACATTCCCTCCCCGTTTTCAAGGGAGGCTTTTCCGAAAAGCCTTGACAGCGCGTTTTTTCCGTCGTAAAATTTTAGATCATTGAATTCAATCGAGGAAAGCTTATGTATTTTGAAGAATTGAGGATCGGGATGACCGCAGAGCTTGCCCCCGCCGTCATCGACCGAAGAAAAATGCTCGCCTTTGCCCGCGAGTATGACAATATCCCCCTGCACACCGACGAGGAATACGCCTGAAAAACGCCGTAGAAAAAAATTTTCCCTGTATTTTAATATTATAGGGATTTTTTTCTTTTTTTCCCCTTCACCTTAAAAAAGCAGGATTTTCGGCGCAGATCGCATTATTTTCAAGGCACTCTCTCCCAAAACACGCCGACAAACGTTACTTTTTTGCCGATTTTAATTATTTTATTAAGATATTGCGGTCAAATAATTGATTTTTTTAGGAAAAATGTTGACAAAATTAAAAAAAGGGTGTATGCTATTGCATTATATCGTAACTGAATTTGATGAAAAACCGATTCGCAAGCGACATAATTTGACAAATTTTTAGGAGATGAATATTATGGCAAACCAAACCTACAATCCCTACGACAACGCAAAAGCGCAGTTTGACAAGGTTGCAGAAATGCTGAAGCTGGACGAAGCTACCAGAGATCTGCTCCGTGCGCACCGTCAGGAGCTCCACTTTACCTTCCCCGTAAAGATGGACGACGGCTCTACCAAGATCTTCAAAGGCTTCCGTATGATCCACAACGATGCCAGAGGTCCCGGAAAGGGCGGCATCCGCTTCCATCCCCACGAAACCGCAGACACCGTCCGCGCCCTTTCCATGTGGATGACTTGGAAGTGTGCAGTGGTTGACATCCCCTTGGGCGGCAGTAAGGGCGGCGTTATCTGCGACCCCCGTACCATGTCTCTTGCCGAGCAGGAGCGTCTTTGCCGCGCCTATATGCGCCGCCTGCACAGCCAGGTAGGCTACAACGTGGACGTTCCCGCGCCCGACGTAATGACCAACGGTCAGCATATGATGTGGATGCTGGACGAGTACGAATCCATCACCGGTCAGCGCTTCCCCGGCATGATCACCGGTAAGCCCGTAGGTCTGGGCGGTTCTTTGGGCCGTACCGAGGCAACCGGCTACGGCGTGATCTACTGCCTGCGTGAGTGCCTGAAGAATATGAAGATCGACATTACCAAGACCAGCGCCAGCATTCAGGGCTTCGGTAACGTAGCGGAGTACGCCGCTCGTATGTACGCCGACCTGGGTGGCAAGGTTGCCGCAGTTTCCTGCTGGAACGTTGCCGACAAGACCGCTTATACCTTCCGCAAGGAGGGCGGTTGCGATCCCGCCGAGCTTGCCGCTATCAAGGACTCCTTCGGCAGCATCGACAAGGACAAGGCGATTGCGCTTGGCTACGAGCTCCTTCCCGGCGACGCTTGGCTGAGCCAGGACGTAGATATCCTGATCCCTGCAGCGCTGGAGAATCAGATCACACCCGAAAACTTCCCTCAGATCTCCAAGCAGGTGAAGATCCTTTGCGAGGCTGCAAACGGTCCCACCACTCCCGACTGCGACAAGCTTATTCAGGACGCAGGCATTATGCTGATCCCCGACTTTCTCAGCAACGCCGGCGGCGTAACCTGCAGCTACTTCGAGCAGGTTCAGGGCAATATGAACTACTTCTGGACCAAGGAAGAGGTTTTGGAAAAGCTGGAAAAGATCATGACCGGCGCCTTCCAGAACGTTTACTCTCTGGCAGAGGAAAAGAACCTCTATATGCGTGACGCAGCTTACGTGGTAGCCATCAACCGCGTGGTCAACTCCGTCAAGGCAAGAGGCTGGGTCTGATCCCCCGATAAAAAATGAGCAAAGGCTCCTCGGAAAATCCGAGGAGCCTTTTTTCTTGCCCCGTCAAAAGGGGATATAGGCGAAGAACATAACGAACAAAAGCAAAAAAAGGCGGGCTTGTAAAGTGCCTACCCAAGCGACTTTTATTGACAAAATCCGAGAAAAATGGTACTTTTGTAGTATAGACTCTTTGCCATTAAGATTAAGCGGGAAAGGAAAAGCACCGTGGGACTTCGATCATTCTTTCATAAAATAAAAATAGGCTTCGTTCGCGCCTCTCAGCCCTCTATTCCCCCGATGAGCGACGTCAAGCGCTACGGCAATTACGGTGAGGATGAATTAATTTTTATGCTCCGTCGGGCGTTGCCCGATTGCAGCATCAAGCGAAACGTGATCATCACCACCCCCGAGGGAAATGCGGAGCTGGACTGTCTGGTGCTCTGCAACAACAAGCTCTTTGCCATCGAGGTCAAGCGATGGAAGGGGTATCTGGTAGAGCGGGAGGACGGCTTTTTACAGCAAAAAACAGATCGCTGGACGGGTGAGCTCCACGAAAAATATATGAAGTCTCCCTTCAAGCAGCTGTCCAGAGCCATCTATCTTCTGCGGAAGCAGATCCCCATAAACGCCTGGGTCAATCCCATCGTTTTCTTTGACGGAAACGAGCTGGAGGGAATTTCTACGAAAACGGAGCAGGTGTGGTTCACCCGCTACGACGCCCTTGCAAATTATATCCATTCCGGCGGCAACGCCTCCTTTGGCAAAAACGCCTACGACTTTTTCAATCAGTGCCTGCCCGCCGATTATCTTTACGTCAAGGCACAGGGCAAGTCTATGGCTTGCTACGTCAACCGACCCGATCTGCAATTCCAAACTCCGCAGGGCACCCCGTCTCCTTACGAGATCGACTCCATTGAGATCCGCCATCACTGGTCCTGCGACGATCTTACG
This sequence comes from Oscillospiraceae bacterium, assembly GCA_015065325.1. GTDB lineage: Bacteria > Bacillota > Clostridia > Oscillospirales > SIG627 > RGIG5579. The sequence goes on from SVQO01000015.1 coordinate 14,053, forward strand.
ATCATCATGAAAAACGGTGTCCGACATACCGTCCGACGGGAAAACGCATGGATCCGCGTATTTGAAAACGGCTCCTGGCAAAGCTTTCCCCTCTGCAAGATCGATTCCGTCATTCTGAGCCGTACCCTTTGAGCCCGGCACCGCAAAAGGAGAAATACTATGTTTGAACTCAAGCTACCCAAAATGAACCGATACGAAAAGACCGCCGCAGGCTTTGAAGCACAGCCCATTCAAAAGGGGCTGATCCTGTTTTACGGCTCCTCCGGCTTTACCAGATGGTCCGCCAAGTACGAGCATCGCCCGCTGGAGGAGGATATCCGTATGAAGGACGGGTCCCTTGCCGCGGTCAATCACGGCTTCGGCGGCTCCACCATCGACGAGGGTCTGTATTACTATAACCGTATGGTCAAGCCCTGGGAGCCCCGCGCCATCGTTCTTCGTTTCTTCCCCAACGACCTTTCCTACGGCTACTCCCCCGCGGAGATCGTTTATCTGCTGGCTACGTTTTGCAACTGGGCACGGGCAGACTTTCCCGGGGTCAAGCTTTATCTGTGCGACGCTATGCCCCACAAGCGCCATATGAATAACAACCTGTGGAAAAAGATGGCGGGACAGTTCAATAAGCTTCTTAAGGAATACTGCGACACCAATGAGGACTGCACCTACGTTTGTCAGTCTGCCTGGCCCGGCTTTTACACCGACCCCGCCGACGCAGGCGACTACGGCAAGATCCGCACGGATATCTGGGTCGAGGACCAGGTCCACTTCACCCAGGAGGGCTACGATATCTACCGCGAGCTGTTCCTTTCTGCCCTGGACGATATTCTGTAAAAAGCTCGCCGAAGCGAAATTGTTTTTTTAGGAGGAAACGGCAACACGGGCAATGGCGGAAACCAAGGATTCCGCTCCCGAGCCATCGGTGGCGAACATCCCGCGGGAGCCCTCGTTGCCTTTTGGGAAAATACAAAACGATTCAAAAAAAGAGAGGAAACTCCTCTCTTTTTTCCTTTATTTCAGCAGTTCCGTCAAAGCGCGGCCATCGGCATCGGGCAGGGTCTGCCCCAAAATGGCGGCAAGGGTGGGAGCCGCATCCACCAATCGGGCTTGCTCCAAGACGGCACCCTCGCGGAAGGCGGGTCCCCGACCCATAAAGATCGGCTTGGGCCCCTTTTCAGGCATATAGCCGTGGGCTCCAACCGTGGGATGCGTGCTGACCGCGTCCCCCGTAAGATCGTTGATAAACCGAACGCCCTCCTGTGCCTCCACGAAGAAGCTGAAGGGGCCGCTTTGCCCGTAGCGCTCTGCCAATTCCTCCTTCGTCAGGATCTTCTCGATGCCGTACTTGCCCGTAGCCTGCAGCTTTTTCAGGCAGGCATAGACCCTTTCGTAAAGCTTTTCGTTGGTATTGTCCGAAAGATACACCGTCGAGGACATTCCGTTGGACTGGCTGTAAGCCTGCCAGGTATAGACCGTTTCCTTGGGAGAAAGACGGATCAGCCCCTCCTGCTCCAGCAGAACGTTCAGCCGCACCGTTCGGGTACAGTCTCTTTGACCGTGGTCGCTGAGGATCACGAAATTGGTATCCTCATAGACCCCCGCTTCCTCCATGGCGGAAACCACGTCACCCAGCCAAGCATCCACCCGATCCAGCGCCGCGGGAAGCCCCGTACCGAAGACGCCGCCCTTGTGCCGCAGGCTGTCCAGACAGCAATTATGCACGAAAAGCACGTCGGGGCGACGGTCGCGGATCAAACTGCAGGTACAGCCCATCAGAAAACTGTCAAATAGTGTCTCGGTAGGTTCCCCCTGTGCCGTCGCTCTGGGAAACAAACGCAGGTTTTCCCGCACCGCGGAAAGTGCCGCCGCATCCGCGCCCTGATCGGCAAAGACCTCCTCAACCCGTATTCCCTCGTCGGGATAATAGAAAAAGTATTCGTTGATCACGTGGTCGATATTGGGGTTGTTTGCGGTAATGGGCCAATAGACCGCGGCAGTGGTACAGCCCGCCTTTTTGGCAGCGGAAAAAATATCCTCGGCAAAAATTCCCGAGCTTTCCACAGGCCAGTGGGCAACGCCGTCGGAATGGGTCTGCAAGGAAAAATTGCAGTAAACGCCGTGTCCCTTGGGATAGCAGCCGGTGATCAGCGTGGAATGTGCGGGATAGGTACTGGCGGGATAAACGGAGCAAACCTCATTCACCTCCGCCCGCTTTTCCATAATTTTACGGAAATTGGGTCTTTTCAACAGCTCCGCCACGTCCTCGCGGACCATGGCGTCCATAGAAATCACAAACAGCTTTTGTTTCATACTTTCCTTCTCCTTTTTTCGCCCGTTTCTGCCTTAGATTATAGCACCGCCCCTTTTCGAACGCAACCCCCGCCGCACAAAAATCGTCCCATTCTTCTCCAAAAAAGCACCCGTACGGGAAGTTCAGCGGGACCGACACGGATAAAAACACCGTCTTATACGAAAAACTACCCTCGGAACAGATCCGAGGGTAGTTGGTTTTCTGTTCTGTTACGTAAAGAGATTGGATTCGCCGAAGGAGCTTTCCGCTTTCATTCCGGGAACGTAGCATTCCTTCAAAAGACGGACCATTTCGTCGGCACAGGCGTCCCCGGTATACCGAGTAAAGCGGCTGACGAACACTTCGTAGGCGCCGTGAGGAAAGGCGATGGAGGATGGCACGTAACCGAAACTGCCGTTGGTATAGGAGCAAACGAAGGTCATTTTGAAGGGAGAGCCTTCCCGCACCTGTACCCCGTTGGTATCAAACATTTCGTAAGGTGAGGAAGCGAATCCGATATCCCCAAAGGAGATGGCGTAAAAAGGAAGCTCCACGGTCTCCCCCAGGGAGGCGCGGGTCATAATGCCTTGTACCTGTCGGTAGCCCGCAAAGCCGTACTGAGCGCAAAGGGCACTGTATTCCTCACTGTCGGTAGCATAGCCGGAGGAATTCACCACTGCCGCATTTTTGCGGTCCTCGACGGAATCCGGATATACCGTTGCCTCGTATCGGCTGGAAGCAAATTGCAGTTCTCCCACGTTGACCCGTTCTTCCGACGCCAAACAATCCTTCATGGTGGGAATCAGCCCGTAGGTAGTAGCTTTTATAAAATCGGAGTATTTTCTTTCTCCGGGGATGGCGGAAGCAAAATTCAAATTCCCCGAAGCTCCGCTGTGATACACGAAGTGACAATCCATCTCCGCTTCCACTTGCTGGCGGAATTCGTGGACGAAGTCTGCGGAGTACTGCCCTTTATATAAGCCGGTAGCAGAACCGTAGTGGGTCTGATAATTGACCATCACAACGTCTTTTTTGTTCATTCGATCGATGCGAATGGTGCGCATTTCGTTGTCCGCCTCGGTCTCGTGAGCCGTTGCCGTGCCGCTTGCGGGATTGGTCTTATAGGTTCCGTCAGGCATCAGATAGCGGCGCACGAAGGTAATTCCGTCGGTGTGACCCTTGCCTGTGTAAACCCCCTTCACCACGTCCATATCGTCCAGTGCCGCTTGCACCACGACGGGCAACTGATCGCACATCTTCTGTCTCCACTTGACACCGGCGGCGGTGCCGTTGGAAATGTTGGGAGCAGAATGGGTATGGGTAATATTAAACATGACGTGATCGGCGGGGATTCCGAATTTTTCCTCGATAATGTCCGTCATCTGTGCAGTAAAGCTTTCGCTGATGTTTCTCAGATCCAAGGAAAACAGAAGCGCCGTGTTCTTGCCGTCGCAAACTGCGGTACAGGTCATCTGCAAGGGGTCGTGGGCGGAGGTTGCGGTACTGCCGTAGATCTCCATGGAGTCCTCGGGCGTGATATCGCCTCGGGCGTAGCCCACGGAAAGCAGAGCGGGAGATTCCATCTCGTGCAGAGGATAATACTCGGGGAAGACGGTATGGAACAGGAGATAAATCGCATCGTCCTCATCCACAGCACCGTTTCCGTCCAGATCTCCTGCCGCCTTGCAGGTCTGGCAATCGCTCGTATGACCGTAATGCTTGCCCAAAGAAAAGCGCTCGGGGAAAAAGACGTAATACAAAAGGTGAAACGCATCGTCCATATCCACCACGCCGTTTCCGTCCGCATCGCCGATCTCTTTGCATTCTTCACAGCTTTCACCGTGACCGTTGAGGATGGCAAGGGAGGAGGCTTTCATCGGAATCGCGCCGGTCAAAATTACAAGCGCAAGAAGAAACGAAAGTATTTTTTTCATTTAACACCTTTTCCTTTTTTCTGAAAAGTCTCACAATGAATAATCTTATTTGTTTTATTCTATCATTCGCGTCCTCTCTTGTCAAGAAAACCTTTCTGCTCTTTCCGTGATTGACAAACAATAGAGGTGGTGGTAAACTTGTTTTGTCCTTTCATCTTATTACAAGGGAGAAGCATTATGAAAAAGAAAATCATATCCTTGTTTTTGGCATTGGCAACGGTACTGCCCTTTGTACCCGTTTTTAAGTTGCCTGTTTCTGCCGCAACCAGCGGTATCACCGGCGATTGTACTTGGACGTTAGACGGTACGGTGCTTACCATTTCAGGAAATGGGCGGATGGGGGATTATAGTGAAGTGAGTCCTTGGGGAACCACAATAACCGAAGTTATCATTGAGGATGGTGTGACCTCCATAGGTAACTCTGTTTTCCGCTATTTTACCGACATTGAGTCCGTAACGCTGGGAAAAGACGTCAAATCCATCGGTGAAGATGCCTTTTACCATTGCACTTCCCTTGAATTCATCAACATCCCCAATAGCGTCACTTCCATCGGCTCCGGTGCCTTTTACGAATGTACTGCTCTTAAAGCGATAGCCCTCGGAAACCGCGTGGAATCTATTGAGGTTTGCACCTTCACCAACTGCACCTCTCTTGAATCCATCGAAATTCCCGATAGCGTTACCTTCATCGGCACATCTGCCTTTGCCGGTTGCAACAAGCTTAGAACGATAACCCTCGGAAGCGGTGTCAAATCCATTGGTGAAGATGCCTTTGCAGAGACCGCTTTTACATTCATCGAAATTCCCGATAGCGTTACCTTCATCGGTGAGGGTGCCTTTTACTTTTCCGCCATTGAAATAATAAACATCGGAAGCGGTCTCAAATCTATCAGTAATTATGCCTTTCCCTATTGTTCATCCCTGGCCTCCATTACGGTTTCCGATGAAAATGATACTTATCATTCCGCAGGAAATTGTTTGATTGAAACGAAGAGTAAAACCTTGATTGTTGGAGGGGAGAATGCCACAATACCCACTGACGGGTCCGTCACTTCCATAGGCTCTTTTTCCTTTCACTGGCGCCCCCTCAAAGCCATCGACATCCCGAATGACATCACTTCCATCGGCACAAAAGCTTTTTTCGGTTGCAAAGACCTTACCTCTGTCACGATCCCAAGCAGCGTTACCTCTATCGGATTCGACGCTTTTTATGACACCGCCTGGTTCAAAAATCAGCCGGATGGGTTGGTCTATGCAGGAAAAGTTGCTTACAAAATAAAAGGGGATTACCCCGAAACAATCGTTCTTCAAGAAGGGACAGTCGGAATTGCGGCATACGCCTTTTCCTACTGCGACTCCTTGACCTCCGTTGAGTTGTCCGACGGGTTGATCGAAATCGGAAGCAATGCCTTTGAAGGCTGCACTTCCCTTGGCTCTATCTCCATCCCTGATGGCGTCACTTCCATCGGCGAGGGTGCCTTTGAAGGCTGCTCCTCCCTTGAATCTATTACGGTTTCCGATGAAAACCCATACTATCACAGCGATTTCAATTGTCTCATTGAGACCGAAAGCAAAACTCTGATCTTGGGCTGCAAAAGCTCCGTGATCCCCTCCGACGGTTCCGTCACCTCTATTGGCGAGAATGCATTTCACAATTGTTCTTCCATTACCTCCATCAACATTCCGAATGGCGTCACTTCCATCGGCGCTTCTGCTTTTTACGGTTGCAAGGGCCTTACCTCTGTCACGATCCCAAGCAGTGTTACCTTCATCAGCGAGTATGCCTTTTGTGGTTGCACGGGACTTACTGCCGTGCATATCAGCGACTTGAAGCCCTGGTGTGAAATTGTTTTTTCTAATGACTACTCCAATCCTCTGCGCTATGCAGAAAATCTATATGTAAACGGAGAGCAATTAATGGGGACGCTCGTTTTCCCAAAAGAGCTCACAAAGGTTCGGGATTATACCTTTCAAGGTTGCACCTCCTTTACCGGCGTCGAGATTCACGACAAAGTAACCGAAATCGAAAAGAAGTCCTTTTACAATTGTTCTTCCATTACCTCCATCAATATTCCGAATAGCATCACAACCATCGGCATTTCTGCCTTTGAAGGTTGCACGGGACTTACTGCCGTGCATATCAGCGACTTGAAGCCCTGGTGTGAAATTGTTTTTTTAAATGACTACTCCAACCCTCTGCGCTATGCAGAAAATCTATATGTAAACGGAGAGCAATTAATGGGAACGCTCGTTTTCCCAAAAGAGCTCACGAAGATTCGGGATTATACCTTTCAAGGTTGCACCTCCTTTACCAGTGTCGAGATTCACGACAAAGTAACCGAAATCGGAACGTTCGCCTTTAACGAATGCCGCCTGACCGATTTTGTTATTCCCGGAAGTGTGAAAACAATTAATTGGGGCGCATTTTCACAAAATTTCAAACTCAAATCCGTTACCATTGAAAAGGGCGTCGAAGTCATCGATTACGGTGTTTTTTTTAATTGCACCTTTGAATCCATCACTCTTCCCGACAGCGTCACAACCATCGGCACTTCTGCCTTTGAAGGTTGCACCTCCCTTAAATCCATCATCATCCCCGACAGTGTCACTTCCATCGGCTCCTGTGCCTTTTCCCATTGCTACGCCCTTAAATCCATCATCATCCCCGACAGCGTTATTTTTATCGATGGCAATACTTTCGAGTACTGCTATAGTCTCGAATCCGTCTCCTTTTCCAATAGTATTATCTCCATCGACAGATATGCTTTTTCCCAATGCGGAAGCTTGACTAACGTGTGGTTCGAGGGCACCCCAGAAAAGAAAGCAGAGCTTTCCATTGAATTCGGTAACGATTCTTTGCTCAATGCCACTTGGCATTATGTTGACGGGGACTGTGATGAAGAATGCAACGAATGCAAAGCAAATCGAAAGGGGCTTGCCCCTCACACCTACGACAATGCGGAAGATATGAATTGTAACGTGTGCAATGCTCTGAAATACACCCCAGGCGACCTGGACGGTGTAGTAGGAGTTACCTCGGACGATGCTATCTATCTTCTTTTTGCCATCAATTTCCCGGACTCCTACCCCACGACCCAGCCCTGCGACTTTGACGGAAGCGGCGAAGTGACTACCGACGACGCGATTCATCTTTTGTTTCACATCAACTTCTCCGACTCCTACCCCCTGCATTAAGCGAAAAAATCAAGATCAAACTCAAAAGGAGAGGGGAAACCCTTCTCCTTTTCCGATTCTTGGCAAACGGCAAACCGCATCGGAATTTTTTCTTTACAATCTCCCTTTTTTGGGGTATACTGGATCAAACCATTTCACTTGTAGGAGACGACGATGAAACGAATTCTTGCATTGGCTTTGACCCTTGCCCTTACCCTGCCCCTCGTTTCCTGCGCCGAGAGTCTTGAGCCCCCGCCGCAGACAACAAAAATCACCGAATCTCAAACCACCGTAAAAAACGAAGAAGAAAAGGAGCCCGAAACCGTGAAAACCGAAGGAACCGAACCCGCAGACGATTACACTCCCCCCGTAGATTCCGAATCCGTTGCGCATCCTCTGGACGGCAAAAAGTTTATCTTTATCGGCAACTCCTACACCTTCTACGGCAAATGCGTGCTGGAAAAGAAAACCACCGTTCAAAGTCAGGCAGAGCGCAGTAACGACCACGGATATTTTTACCAGATCGCCAAGGAAAACGGCGCCGATATCCAGGTTACCAACTGGACCTATGGCAACCACTGCCTGGAGGACACCTTCGGCGGCAACTGTGCGGCTAACCGCGGCTGTGACGGGCACGACCACACCAAGGATCTCACCGACCGCTATTTCGACTACGTGATGTTCCAGGAAAGCAGTCTGCGCATCGGCGGCTTTCTCAATTCGGTGGATACCTTGATGGCACTGTTCCGCAAGGCAAATCCCAACGTAAAATTTTTCTGTCTGGTTCCCCTGCGCCTTTACGAATTTCAATCGAGCCACCCCGATTGCAAAATGGTCCTTGAAAATTTAAAGACCGTAGAGGGTCTCGGCGTTACCGTGGTGGATTGGGGCGGCCTCGTCTATGACGTGTACAACGGAACCACGGCAGTTCCCGGCAGTGAAATGACCTATAACCGTCACAGCTTCGTGATCTCAAAAAGCGCCTCTGACGGCCACCACCAAAATATGCTTGCCGGCTACATTACCGCGCTGATGACCTGGTGCGCCCTTACGGGTGACTCCGCCGTGGGTCAGGAATACCGCTTCACCGGAGATCCGTCGGTCAATCCCGCCTTTGACTTTGCCAAGTACAAAGCAAGCTATTACAACTACGGAAACGTGACCACAAACTTCGACAAAGCGCTCCAAAGCAAGACCGAGGTCCTCGGCTTCCAGCAGCTCATCGACAAATACCTGACCGAAAAAGCCTACCGCAACTATTAACCCAAAAGGAGAGGGTATTTCCCTCTCCTTTTCTTTTTACATTCGTTGACAAATTGTGAATGCTGTGCTATCTTGGTTTTAGCAAAAATCAAGATTTTACAAAGGAGAACAATATGGGTTTCCAATCGAGATATCGACGCAAAACAAAAAAAGATAGTTCTGATAAAAATAATACAACCATTCTACCTTTTTGGGGTTTTTCCTATAATAAGGATCATTCCTATTCCCACGGAACCGTATATACAACCGATTCAATGGGAAGACCCAAAGAATTGCACGGACTGGATGCAAACTATTATGAAGAGTTTGTGAGAACAACAGAATCTCCTAGCAAGGAGCTGGAAAGTCAATTTTCCCAACTTTTGTTCAAAAAATACAAAGATATTTGGGATACTCCCTACATTTATCCCTCTATTGAATCTTATTACAAAAGCACCCTCAGTTCAAAAGTCGGTAATTTTTTTCTCATTGGTGCGCTGATTTCCGCAATACCGGCCATCTATTTTCTGTTCAAGGTGATGGTAGGTCCGTTTTGGATCACCGCTTTAATCTGTCTTGTTTGTCTCGGTATAGGAGGATTCGTTTCTGAAAAAGAAGTCGAAAAGAAGTATGCTGAAAAGCCATTCCTTCATCTCGAAACGGCAGAAAAAGAAAAACTTTGGGACGACTATCTGCGAACCATGACGTCAGCATACGGTGATGAAATGGGAAAAATTTTGCAAGAGGCTGCAATAAAGAAAAAGGGAAAATACTAATACCAAAGCAAAAGGAGAGCTCCCCCCTCTCCTTTTTTCCGAATATAAGAAAAGGCCGCGCGGCAAATACTGCCGTGCGGTCTTTGTTTTTACCGTTTCTTTTCGGTAACGGACTCGTATATATTTTCAATTTTCTCCGCGAAGCTGCTTTTATCAAAGCCGTCCGCGATCTCCTTGCTTTGCGCGCGGGCGGTGTGACACCATTCGGGATTGCTTAAAATGGTATCCAAAAACTCGCAGAATTCCTGCTCCGCCTCAAACTCGTATCCGTTTTTCCCCGCCACCAGAACTCCGTTCAGGCAGGGGTCGCGCCTGCAAAGCAGGGGCAAGCCGTTGGCTGCCGCTTCCACGTAGGTCAGACCTTGCGTTTCGCTGGTGGATGCACTGACGAAAACGTCCCCCAGCTGATAATACTTATGCACCTCCGAGGGGTCCACCATACCGGTAAAGATCACGCGGCGGGAGATCCCCAACTCACGCGCCTGCTCCTCCAGCTCTTTTCTCGCGGGACCGTCGCCGACGATCAGCATGGTCAGCTTGGGATTTTGGGAAAGCGCAATGGCAAACATTTCAAGCAGCTCCGAAAGCTTCTTTTCCGTGCCCAACCGTCCCAGATTTAAAAGCACGGTATGATCCTCGGGAATGCCCAAAGCATCGCGCCGTGCCTTGCGCTCCTCCTCCGAGATCCGCTCCTTGTGCTGCTCCAGGGCAATTCCGCTGGGAACCACGTAGATCGGGTTGCAAACGCCGTACTTTTTCAGCACGTTTTCCACCTTTTGGGTAGGTGCCACCACCGCCTCCGCTTTGCGCAGACGGAATTTGGAAAGCTTCCCCACGAAGTAAGCGCCGATCTTCGGACGCAGAAATACGTACGTCACGTACTGCTCGTACAGGGTGTGATAGGTATGGACGATGGGAGCGCCCGCCTTGCGGGAAATATAGCCGGCAAACTGGTAGCTGAAAAACTCGCACTGGCTGTGGACCACGTCCGGCTTCCACTCGATCAGCTCACGGATATAGCGGTGACGGTGATAGGAAATGGGCATCCGCACGTCCGGATACACCGCCCCCAACGGCAAGGACTTGATATAGTAAATATTCCCGTCCTGATGGCTTTTCAGCTTCTCGGAAACCGTCAGCACGCGAACCTCGTGCCCCTTCTTTTCCAGCTCCTCCATCAGATTTCGAACCGAGGTAACCACCCCGTTGGTATTGGTTTTGTACAGGTCTGTGGTAATCAGCACCTTCATAGAAAAACCCCGTTCTTTCTTTAATGCCTAAAAAATAAACCTTCGGTTTTACGTCATTTCTCGACAAGTATAGCAAAAAAACGCGTTTTTGTAAAGAGTTTTTCCCGAACCTCCGCCATCGAGGACGTTTTCCCGAAAAGTTTTCTCTTTCTCTTTGTTTTTTTAAGAAGTTGTGCTAAAATAGACGAAAGATCTTCGTTCAAAGGAGTTTCCTATGAAAATCAAATTGCTTTCCTGGATCCTTTTGCTCTCCCTGCTTTTCTGCAGCTGTGGCGGCGAAAGCCTTGCTCCCCCTCCCCAGGACACCAAGCCCACGGAAACCGCTTCCGCCCCCGCCCAACCGAAAGAGGAAAAAAAGACCGAAAAAGCCGAGGTTGCCACCGAGGTCGATCAGATCCCCCTTGCCCTGCGCCTGACTGAGGAGGAAAAGACCGCAAGAAACGCAAGGCTTGCCGAGGCCCTGAGAGGAAAGAAGATCTCCTTCATCGGAGACAGCATCTCCACCTTCGAGGGCTTTTCCAATAACGTAAATTACAATCCCACCATCGGTGAGAACGCCGTCTATTACAACGGAACCAGAAAGGGCTTTGCCGACGTCAACGAAACCTGGTGGATGCAGACCGTCCACGCCACGGGAATGGAGCTTTGCGTCAACAATTCCTGGTCCGGGGACCGCGTGACCAAGCGAGGGATCGAACGAGCCAAGCAGCTGCACAATGCCGCCGGCGCAAAGCCCGACGTGATCGTAGTGTATTTGGGCATCAACGATTTCAGAAACGCCGTAACGGAAGCCCAATTCAAAACCGCCTACGATCAAATGATCGGCGGAATGAAGGAAACCTATCCCGAGGCAGACGTCTATCTTTGCACCCTGGTCTATACCAGCAACGTGTCGGATTACAGCGTCCGCCCGCAGAACGTAGTGAAATTCAACGCAGTCATTTCCGAGCTTGCCGAAAAGTACGGTGCAAGCGTGGTTGACCTTTATAACGGAACGGGCATCACCTGGAAAAATATGCAGGAGCACATGGCAGACGGCTCCCTCCACCCAAGCTACCTCGGCATGGATAAGATCACCGAATGCGTCCTCTCTGCCCTCGCCGAAAACTACCTGAAATAAAGCCTACCACAACGACCTCCGGGCTCATAAGGCGAGGGGCGTATGTGAAAGCAAAGACATCTGCTTTGCCAGTGAAGCAGCGGCTTTGCCGCCGTGATATTGTGCTCCTCGCAATGATGTATCTCACTTTGCTCAATATGATGTTTTTCGCTCACGCTCAAAATGATGTTGCGCCGCTTCGTGCCGCAATGATGCGCTGTTTGCCCTCATGTGCCCGCAGGCACACATCATTTGCCCTCAAGGGCATACATCATTAGGCGAAGCCGACATCATTTGCCGTAGGCAAACATCATTCCAAAAAGAAAAGCCGCACCTTGTGCGACTTTTCTTTTTGGCTCGTTGCACCGAAAAAGATATCGGCGTTTTTGACGCTGAAATTATAACTTTTTTCTGCAACCGTCGATCTGGATATTCTGACCCGAGATATAACTTGCCTCATCACTTGCCAAAAAGCAGATTAGATTTGCGTTTTCACGGTCAGTGCCGGTACGTCCCATAAAACTCAATTCGGACGGCTTAAAAAAGTCTATATCCTCGTTTTGAGAAGGACTAACACTGCCGGGAGAAACACAGTTGACCAGCACGCCTTTGTCGGTCACCTCTTTGGCCAAGGCCTTGGTCATTGCAATCACCGCACCTTTTGTTGCGGAATAATGCGACATTTTTGCATTTCCATAGACCCCTGCGACGGATGCCACGTTCACGATCCTTCCGTACCCGTTTTGAAGCATTCCGTTCAGTACCGCCTTCGTGCAATAAAAAACGCCCATTACGTTTACGTCGAAATATCGCTTCCACAAATCGGAAGATGCTTCCGCAAGTTCAGACCTGTCTCGCCACAGCGCAGCATTGTTCACAAGGACGTCGATTTTTCCGAAGTGTTCCAAAGCACCGGCGACCACTTCGTTGACCCGTTCTTCATTACTGACATCACATTCATAGGTCAAGACTCTGCTTCCGATTTTTTTAATCTCTTCGCCGACAGCCAAAAGCTGTTCCATATTCACGTCCAACAAAACCAAATCGGCGCCTTGCTCTGCAAGGCAAAGTGCCACCGCTCTGCCGATTCCCACGGAAGCACCTGTTATCATTGCAACTTTTCCTTGAAATTTCATAATAATCCCTCCTTTTTTATTAAGTGTAGCGCAGGATGCCCCCTTTAATCAATGCTTATAACGTTGTTTTATTTAACCATTTCGAAACATAAAGCGCAATTTGATGCATTTATTATGCATTCTTATTGACTATTACGAAATGAAATACTACAATAGATTGGGTGATAAAAATGACCGGCGAGATAATCCAAATTGCAGAATTTAGAAATATTTCCTATGTAAACGATCAAAAAGGGCGTGTCTTATCCTTTCGGTCACGCTATGCAAGCTGCTTTATCATAACTCTGAAAGGGCGACTAAAATTTACCTTCGATGATAAAACCATCATTACAGATTGCAGCCAAGGCGTTTTTATTCCGGAAGGAACCGCTTACACAAATGAATGCCTTGAAAGTGCCGAGAGCATCTCAGTCAATTTCAATATTTCCAATCCTTCGGCTTTACCCTGCGCCCTCAATGGCATGAACAAAAAACTGGCTATGAGCTTTTATCAAGAAATATCCCAAAAATCCTATAATAATGACGAAATTACACGATACTATTTATTGTCCAAACTGTACCAGCTTGCTTTTTTTCTCTTTAAAACCGATTCTCCCAAAAGCGGCAAAGCGCTTCTTGCAGAAAAAGCTCTTTTCTATATGCAGAGCGAATGTGGAAGGGCGGATCTGCAAATTGATGAGGTGGCTGCCTTTTGCAACGTAAGTGCGGTGTATTTCAGAAAGATCTTCAAGGATATCTATCAGAAAAGCCCCTTTCATATGCTGACTGAATTGCGGATGAAAAGAGCCCACGAAATGCTTTTGGAAAAGAGACCCATTAAAGAAATTGCCGTGTCGGTAGGATATTCGGACATTTATCAATTTAGCCGTGCCTATAAACGGTATTTCGGGTATGCACCTACAACAGTCGGTAAAAAAGAGGCTGCGCATAAAATGTAGTGCAACCTCCCACGCCATAAACATTTAACAATTAGAAAAACGAAAAAATGGCAAAAGAAAAACCTTGAAAACGCAATGTTTTCAAGGTCTTTTGCCTCTGGTATTTCATCGTCTTTTATCAAACATAGGCTCGTATTTTTCTTTCAATTGTTCGTCCGACCAATTATATTCCTCAATTGATGCAACAATTTCTTTTTGAAATGTATACCCTTCAAAATATCCCTGAGGATAAGGACATAACTCTGCTTCATGAGTATCTAAGTGAATCAAGCATGTGTTTGTCGATAAGTCCGGAGCCTTTACAGTGATGGTAGAGTACACATGACCTCTATGACCGTAATCTGCAGAATACACTGTTATACGCCTTCTGTATTTGTTCCCTTTGACAAACCTATCAAAATGATTTGAAAAATATTCTTTTGCGTCTTGTTCCGTAGATAATTCTTCGAAACACAAGCTAATACCGCACAGTTCTTTAAATTTCAATTGTCCATCTACAGTTTCAACATTTCCTTCGCGAATGATTCTTCTACCATTTGACAAAGGGAAAGAAACAATATACGCATATTGTGTACCCCACACATCTTTTGCGTACCAAAAACCATCTAAATTATAATCAAATAAAATTGTAAACTCATCACTAACCATCTCGTTTAAAGATAACTCACGCATTTTATCCCATGCGGCTGCAATGACCTCTTCAGCATTTTCTTTTGTTAAATATTCATACCATGCTCGCATCAAGAACGAAAACTCATTATAACTTATGTTGTGAATAAGATCTTTGGCGATATGTGTTTCGGCAATATGTGTAGAGCGACTAAAACGACCAAGTATTGAATCAGGTTTATATTCCGATCCGTCATAACTGCCCTTGCAAACACGAAACGTTTCGTGTTCGGATTTATAAATTCCCATCAGTCCATCATGCATGAAAATCAGATTTTTAGATTTGTTATTGTTCTCAATAACGCTATCAAATATAGCTATAAGATGCACCGATTCAATTCCAACACGATGTACCTCAGAGTCCTGCATTAATATACCGATTATTATAGATTCGCATTGCTTACAAAAGCTATGGTTACATACAGAACGTAACATATGTTTAGGCAATTTTTTATTGCAACATTCACAATAATCGCCTTTGTGCTGTTTTAACTTATTAAAAGTTCCCATGCCTTTACCCCTATAAATAACATTTCTCAATTTTAGAAAAGTATAACATATTATAAACTACAAATCAACACGTTGCCGTCAACTTAAAAGAAAATGCATATTTCACATACAAAACGTTGTATATTATCATTGAGAAAGCGGTACAGATAATATACACGCTACATGTGATGATATACACCTATAGCGTTCTCTAATAGGAAGGATATTAATTTTGAGTATTTATCAGTAAACATGTGCTGCTACTTAATCCACCACATTGTGAACCGTTCTCATTAAAACAATACATTGTTCATTTTAATAATAACACATTTAAAATGATATTTCCACAGTTTTTCTATTTGGTGAGAAATGTACTTTTCGACCATGTAAATTGTATAATTCTAACAGAAAAATGGTCAACAAATTGGTCAACTTTCGACACGCCGTAGGGGTCAAAATGGGGTCAAAAGTGTGTCTTTAGGGTGGGGGTTGAGTTTTTGGAGAAAAAGGAATGAGTCCGGTACAGTACCGAACTCATTCTCAATCAACTTAATTTTTTATTTTGTCTAAACTTTGGGGTTCACGTCAAATCCATAGCATTTTTTATTTTACCTCGTCCAAGGACCAGCGAGTATATAAAATAGAAGGATAATCGTCCTCGGGAAGACGCTGATAGTAGACGGTCAAAAGGTCTCCGTTTTCAAGCTCCACGGTACTGGGATAGCCTTGATCCGTAGCGAGAAAATCCGCCTCGGGACCGATCATCACGTCCTGTTCCCAAGTCAAGCCCTTGTCGTAGCTGATGCGAACGTATTGACCGCAGGGCTCAGTTCGTTTGCCGACGGAAAGGATCAATGCGCCGGAAGAATGCATCATAAAGTGAGCTGGGGCGCCGAAACGCTCCATAAAGACGGGGTCTGACCAAGTCTTGCCGTCGTCGGTGGAACGGCAGGTATATAGGGTAAATTCATATTGACTTCGGGTTCGGTCTGCCCCGGCAAGGTAGCAGCGGACCGCTGCCAGAATCACACCGTCTCCCAAATCAATGCAGTGCGGCTCGCAAACACCGCCCAAGGCTCTGTCGTGATGGGTCTCAGGCAGAGGAAGACGGCTGAGAAATTGCCAGTTTTCACCATCGTCAAAGCTTTCCACCGCCAAAATTGTGCCTGCAGGGACATCATATCCCGAAAGTCGCTCCATTCCCACGTAGAGAAAGCTGCCGTCCCCTCTGCGAATGGGGCCGTGGGGAGCGGAAACGGGTGCTTTTCTCTTGTCCGACCAGTTTTTTCCACCGTCTCGGGAAATGCGAGTGAAAGAGCCGAATTCGGTCATGGGAAGCGTTTTCCATTTCTCCATCATTGCCACGGAGAAAGGCTCGGTCAGATTGGGAAACAGCTCCTTGCGACGGGGATTTTCAAACACGTCCATAGTATTATTGAACCAGGTCAGGAGCATATTGCCCTCTCCCCAGCACACCAAGCCTGCATCCCGATCGTCCAGATAGGTATCGTTGACGATTTGAGGCGCGGACCAAGTCTCGCCCTCGTCCGTGCTGACGTACATCAGATTTTTGCCGAAGGGACACACGTGATCCAGACGATGACCGGAGCAAACCGCAAACAGAGCTCCGTTTTTGTCTTTTGCAAGAGTTGGCCATCCCTGATATCGAAAATATCCGGAGGTCAACCGTCCTACGATTCCATGCTTCATAATGATCCTTTCCCTCTTTGACGTTTTATAAAAGCGTTTTACGCCTCTTCATAAAGCGTTGCAAGCCGTCTTGCCGCCTCTGCCATCACCCCCACACCCTCGTCGATGCGCTCCGGACCGTAATCCGCCAAAAGGTGATCCACCTCCAGGGTGAATTCGCCCTGGTAGCCGATCTCCTTCAAAGCCTTGACGATGGGCAGAAAATCAATATCCATGGTAAAGGGAAGGCGGTGGCTGTCGTGCCACTTATCGTTATCGTGAATGTTCGCGCCGATGGAGGTGCCGCTTCTGCCGATCTGATTGGCAATGACGTTTTCGTGCTTGGAGCGCAATTCTCTCACAAGATTTACGATCTCCACAGCAAAATCCATGGATAATGCCGCAAGTTTATTTTCTTTCACTATTCTCACCTCCGTATGAGCAGTATATCATATCCGATTTATTTTTTCAATGATGTATCTCGCTTTGCTCGATATGATGTTTTTCGCTGTCGCTCAAAATGATGTTGCGCCACTTCGTGCCGCAATGATGCGCTGTTTGCCCTCATGTGCCCGCAGGCACACATCATTTGCCCGCAAGGGCATACATCATTAGGCGAAGCCGACATCATTTGCCGTAGGCAAACATCATTAGGCGAAGCCGACATCATTTGCCCACAGGGCAAACATCATTCCAAAAAGAAAAACCATCCGAATGGATGGTTTTCTTTTTGGCAAGTTGCACCGAAAAAGATATCTCTTAAAAGTGTTTGATTTCAAATCTTTCACCACAAATAGCAGGAAACTCCTGTTTTCCCCACGGTTTATGCCAGGTAAGCGAGCCATGAAGGCGGTTTTCGGGATCGTATACCCCGTATTTCAGCGCAGAAACGGCGGGTTTCAGATTGGTGCCGCATTCAAAATTGACGGTACCCACCAAAACATAACAAGGTCCTTTTGCCATACCGAACAGATCCTCCGTTGTAGCGGACAGGATAACCGTATTGTGCTGTGCTACAATGTGATTTATGACCGAAAGGTGTGAGCAATCGTGGAATGTGATGCCTTCTTCGCAGTTGTGAATGTAAAGGTAATCTGCGACAACGTGTTCACCAAGAACAAAACCATAGCGAAAGCCCTGTACCGCTACGTTGCGAAGAACGTTATTGTCGTTTTGATCTCCCGACGCGATCAGCCCGGCGGCGTGGCAGGGATTGGGTTGGAG
The DNA here is from genome assembly GCA_015065325.1 of Oscillospiraceae bacterium. Taxonomy (GTDB): domain Bacteria; phylum Bacillota; class Clostridia; order Oscillospirales; family SIG627; genus RGIG5579. Next base: position 31,960 of record SVQO01000015.1, read on the forward strand.
TTCCTTGCCGAGTACGGTATCGCCCACCTGATCATTCAGGCAAAACTGGCTGTCGGAAACGTTGATACGGGATACGTTCTGCAGGTTAACCGCCGACTGGGTGGGGTACATTTTCCTTTTATTTAAGTGTACCCTGAACTCTAAATTGGCAATCGAAAACTGGCGTACGCTGAATTTTCCTTTGCAAGAGGTGCCTTCAGGAGCCGCTAAAATCGACCAAGGACGCGCGGTCGGATTCTGTTCTTCAGGGGCTTCCCAATCAGAAAAAATTCTCGTGTTATTCGTGGGCATTGATCCAAAGGTGGTTGGGACAAAGTTGTTTTTCACCGATTCAAGCGGGCGAACGATATATGCATTCAGGAGTCGGCAAGGCATTTCTCCCTCCAATTGAATGTTAGCATTGCCTGCAGGTATTACCAATTGTGAACGGACGGGCTTTCCGCCAATCTCCTCGATACCGGGAGAGGCGATGCGGTAGCCGCCCCTGGTGTAAGGAAATAAAATCTTTCCGCCGCCGCGCTCTGCAGCAAAGTCAATGGCGCTTTGAATCGCGGCGGTATCGTCGGTAATACCGTCACCTTTTGCGCCAAAATCAAAAACATTGATTCCAAACGAAGCCATATCCCATTCTCCTTTACATTTAATCCGAACTTATGTTGTTGAAATGATTATAACATATGATCACAAATATTCAACCAAATATTTCGTTCAAGTCCTCCCCAAAGGTCGTTTTGGGAAATGAACTCTTTTTCGGTTCGCAATGTTGGTTGCGGAATAACTTGAATTTTTTCCGCAAGTTTGTGCGAACATATCCCGCCTTGCGGAAAGCGAGAAAACGATATGTTATATCGTTTTCGATGGTTTTCGACCGCCGATACCAGGTTGTGCCAAGACGAATGTCGCAGGCAGAACCCCGGTATCAAGGAGTGTGTAAGCGAGAAAACGATATGTTATATCGTTTTCGATGGTTTTCGACCGCCGATACCAGGTTGTGCCAAGACGAATGTCGCAGGCAGAACCCCGGTATCAAGGAGTGTGTAAGCGAGAAAACGATATGTTATATCGTTTTCGATGGTTTTCGACCGCCGATACCCGACTGTGCCAAGACGAATGTCGCAGGCAGAGTCCCGGTATCAAGGAGAGGTTCCCGAAAAAGGACTGCGGGGTTGTATCAAATGAAGCAGCGGCTCTGCCGCCGTGAAGCATTGCGCCAAGGCGCAATATGAAGCACTCGCTTTCGCTCGTATGAAGCGAAGCGCACTTTTCGCATTCGAATGTGCCGCAAGGCACGCTTCATAGCCCGCAGGGCGGCTTCATGTTTCATGCACCGCAAGGTGCGCTTCATTCCAAAAAATATCCCAAGTCATTCGACTTGGGAATTTTTTTGGTTGCGGGGGTGGGACTTGAACCACACGACCTCCGGGTTATGAGCCCGACGAGCTACCAACTGCTCTACCCCGCGATATAGAATGGTGCCGTTGACGGGAATCGAACCCGTACAGTGTTACCACCGAGGGATTTTAAGTCCCTTGCGTCTGCCAGTTCCGCCACAACGGCGTATGGTTCCTGTCACCAGCATTCGATATTATACCAAGGATTTGCGAAAATGTCAACCGTTCTGGGAAAAGTTTTCCATTTGTTCAAAAAAGGGAGTGTCGAAAAGGTTGACCCGAATTCGGTTTTGTGTTAAAATTTTCCTTGCCGGACGAGTTTTTCTCTGCAAAATCAGTATATGCAAAGGACAAAAAATTATGCTCGATTATTACAATGGGTCTGTGATTTTGGCGTATTTGAGCCCGGATTCCGCAAAATGAGTGGCTTTTCCTTTGGTGAGAAGATGGCTTCCGCAAGGAAACAACTTCTTTTTTTATTGTATCCGCCGAAATGTGCCGCTTGCGGAGCCACGGGCTACAAGGGACTTTGCCCCGAATGCAGCGAGGCGGTGAAAAAAGCCTTTCAGCCTAAAAAGTTTCTGGCAACGGGCGGAAACGGCTTTGCAGACGCAATGTACACGCTGTTCATCTACGACGAATATGCGGTAAAAAAGCTGCTGTTCGGCTGGAAACGGGAGGATTATCGGGACTTGCCGCCGATCTTTGCCCCGTATATCCAAAAATTTCTAAGCAAGCGCCTGCTGCCCGAGAGGATCCACTGCATCGCCTATCTGCCGCGCCGTAGGTGGAAAAGGAGAAAGGCGGGCTTTGATCAAGCGGAGCGCATTGCCTCCCTCTTTTCACAGAGGCTTCATTTGCCACTGCAACCCCTCCTGTTCCGTCGCGGCTTCTCCAAAGCTCAGCGCAAGGCGAAATTTGAAGATCGGGAAAAGAACGTTCGCGGCGTTTTTCATGCTTCCCTCCCTCTGGCAGGACAAACGGTGCTCCTCATCGACGATATCGTGACAACGGGAGCCACCGCGCGGGAAGGCGCACGCATTCTGAAACAGGCAGGAGCGATGAAGGTCTATATCCTCTCTCTGGCACATTGACTCTTTTTAAAGAAAAAGCACCCTTTCGGGTGCTTTTTTTGCGTCAGTGCAGGGGGTAGCCGTCGGGGAAGTTTACGTAAAACAGCAGGTAGATGGCGTCGTCGGGGTTCTCCTCGCCGTTTCCGTCGAAATCCACGGGCTGATTCAGGGCGTAGGACTCGGGGAAGTTGATGGCAAAAAGGAGGTAGATCGCGTCCTCGAGGGTAACACCCGCCACCCCGTCCAGATCACCGGGGGTGTATTTTTTGAAGGTGCATTCGTTGCAGTCCGTGTCCTGCTCGTTATCAAATATATGGTCAGCCGCAGGGCGGGTTTTTCCGCAATCGTTGCAATCGGGGTCGCAAACGCCGTCCACGTAATGCCAGGCGGCATTGATCAGACTTGTATTTCCGCTTGAAGCGATCGTAATGCCCTGACGGTCGTCGAAGGTTCCCTTGTACCAAACCTCGGAAAGCTTTTTGCACATCAAAAAGGCACTTTTGGCGACGGATTCAAGTCCGCTGCCAATGTTGATGGAAGTAAGATAGGAGCAGGAGGAAAAGGCAGCCTCGTCGATGGTCTTTACGCTATTGGGAATGGTAATGGCGGAAAGGCTACTGCAATCGGAAAAAGCAAACTCGCCGATGGAGACCAAGCCATTGGGAAAGGTAATGGCAGAAAGGCTTCTGCAACCGCAAAAAGCAGAAACGCCGATGGAGATCAAGCCTTTGCCGAGGGTGACGGAAGAAAGCCAGGTGCAGTCGTAAAAGGCCTGTTCACCAAGGGTACTCACGCTGTCCGCGACGGTGGCGGAGGTAAGAGAGCTGCAGTAGTTAAAGGCGCCCTTGCCAACGGTGACCACACCCTCGGGGATTTGGACGGATTTCAGGGCGGCGCAACCGGAAAAGGTAAAATTTTCAATAGAGGAGATCCCCTCCGGGATCCGGACGGAGGTCAGGGCAGTACAGGCAGCAAAGGCATATTCGCCGATAAAGCTTGCCCGAACGGGGGTAGTAAGCTCGGCAAGGGAGCTGCAACCGTAAAAGGCATACTTTCCAATGGAAGCGACGGAATTCGGGAGGGTCAGAGAAACAATGGAGTTGCAATTATGAAACGCATAATCCGCAATCGAGCTTCCTCTCGTGATCACCACGGTCTTTAAAGAGGTGGGCACGAATTTTTTGTTATAGGTATAATTGGGCGCACCGAAAAAGTAACCGAAATTGTTGCGCGTCTTTGCGTTTCCGGTTGCACCGACAAAGGGAACGGTGAGAGAGGTAAGGGCGGTACAGCCCGTAAAAACCTGCTCACCGATGGAAATGACGCTGTCGGGAAGCGCGATGGAGGTAAGGGCGGTACAGCCCCCAAAGGCTCCGTAGCCGATGGAGGAAACGCCCTCCGAGAACTTGACCGAGCGCAGGGCAGTACAGCCCGAAAAGGCACTCTCGCCAACGGACGAAGCGCCCTCGGGGATCTTAATGGAGTCAAGAGAGGTGCAGCCGTAAAAAGTAGAGCTGTTGATGGCATTCACGCCCTCAGGCAGAGCGATTGAGGGAAGGGACGTGCAACCGCAAAAGGCTTTCTCCCCTATGAAGATAACGCTGTCTGCAATCTCGACGGAGTCAAGAAAGGTACAATAGGCAAACGCACTTGATCCGATAGAGAGGACGCCGTCTTCAATAATGACCTTCGTGATATTGGTTCCCCAAGGAGCTGTGGCGGTATAGGTGTCGTTGAAGTAGTAGCTATCGTAGCTTGCCATGGGACCGCTTCCGGAAACGGTCAGCACCGTACCGTCCAAGGTCCAAGTACAATCACCGGTTTTGCCGCTTGTCACGGCGTAAACGGGAAACTTTAAGACCGAGATGAAAGGGATGACCATCACCAATGCCAAGATCAGCGATATAATTTTCTTTTTCATGTTAATTGCTCCTTCTCAGGGGTTCGATTTTAAAATACAAAAGGTGCGACTGCCGAAGCGTCGCACCGAAGCGCGTCTCCGACAGCCTTCTGCCTATATAAATAATCCGACGGATTACTGTATCGCGAAAAGATGATTCTTGCAACCATTGGTTTTCGGGGGGTAGGAATTCTGAGGGAAACGCTGCTTCCTTTTTGAAAGAAAGGACAAACTTGATTTTATTGTAAATGCTTTTTTGCTTTTTTCAGCTGCTTTAAAAATTCCAGGGCAACCGTCTCGCCGGTACCGGGGATATAATAGCACTGCTGGCACTCGTAGCCGCCGTTGGTAAAGCTGTACGCCGACGGCAGATAATGGTGGCGTGCGTTGGCGTAACACACGGTCAGGGTAAATTCAAAGGGGGAAGCCTCGCGGATCTGGATGCAGTTGGTATCAAACATTTCAAAGGGGGCAAAGGTCATTCCCACGTCGCCGAAGCAAATGGTGCAAAGGGGGATCTGAGCCGTTTTTTCCATACGGCTTTTGGTGACGATGGCACTGCAATCCAGTCTGCCGGAAAAGCCTGCCTCCGTATAGATCTCTCTGCCGGTCTTATCGTCCAGTCCGTTTTCACGGATGATCTTCTGCACCTCCTGCGCCTTTTCCAAAAGGTGGTCGCGGGTGTGATCCACGATCCCCGTATAATATTCCTTCTGCACGCAAAGGCCGTCGAAGTGTCTTTCTTCTTCGTGCTCCAGAGCGCGCAAAACCCCTTCACCGAGGAGCCTGCCCGCGCGGTCGTAATCCTTGTTGCAAGCATCGGGATAGAGCTTGGAATAGGTATTCAAATTGCCGCAGCCGCCCTGCAGATACAAAACGGAAAGCTCCCCGCTCTCCTCCACCACTCTGCGGAATTCGTGTAGAAAGTCAGAGCAGATTACGTCGTGGCTGGCGCCCAAGGCGGTGGCGGCGTGGACCTGGAAATTGGCAAAGACCACGTCCTTCTTCCCCTCTCGGTAAAAGCGGAGAACGCGAAGCTGTGTATCCGCCTCGTTTTCGTGATGGGAAAGGGGTGCGTCGGAGCCGTTGGAGCCTTGGATCCCCGAAAAGGTACCGTCGGTTCTCAGATATCTGCGGGCAAAGGTCACGTTTTCCACGTCCGTCTTGCCCGAGGTCACACGGGTCACGGGAGCAAGGTCGGCAAGCGCCGCCGAAGCGGCACGGCGCACTGCGGGGAAGCAGATGCGATCCACCCAATCCGCCACGTCCTCCCGACGGTGATAGTAGCTGATATCGGGGCCGGAGTGATTGTGGGTCACGGTGATCTGGATACATTCATCGGGCAGTCCCGTTTCCTCCATAACGTTCTCGCGGTACTTTTTCACCCACTGCTCGGCAAGACCGCGCAGATCGTTGGAAAAGATCAGTACGGTTTTTTCCCCGTTTTTCATTGCAACACAAGTCACGTAAATATCCGTCAGCACCGAATATCCCGTGCGTTTACTGTTCTGGGGCATAGGCTTATCGGGAGAGTAGCACTCTCTGGCAAAGCCGATCTGCAAAGTGTTCATGGTAATATCCTTTCCGTTCTTTCTTTGAAAAGAAAGAAACAAAGAAACCTATCTCAAAGAAATTTTACAAGAAGAATTTGTTTTCGAAAATTTCTTGACGGTTCGTGGGCGGACCGTCGAGATGCGGGAGGCTGATCGTCTCCCTCATACGATCTTTTGCTTTTTTTCGGGGCAATTATTTCAGTTTGTTCTTTGCGACGCGAAGCTGACGCAGAAATTCCAGAGCAACGATCTCACCCGTGCCGGGAATATAATAGCTCTGCCCCGCCTCGTAGCCGCCGTTGGAGAAACCGTAAGCGCTGGGCAGATAGTGGTGGCGGAAGTTGGTATAGCCCACGGTCAAGGTGGTCTTGAAGGGGGAAGCGTCGCGGATCTGCTTGCAGTTGGTGTCAAACTGCTCGAAGGGAGCAAAGGTCATTCCCACGTCACCGAAGCATACGGTGGAAAGCGGGATCTGACGGGTCTTTTCCATCTGGCTCTTGTTGATCAGCGCACCGATCTCCAGACGGCTTTCAAAGCCCTGCTGTATCATATATTCTCTGGCTTCCTTGTCGGCAAGCCCGTTCTCACGCACGTATTTGAGGACCTCCCGCGCCTTTTCTACCTGATGGTCGCGGGTGTGATTGACGATGCCCGTGTAGTATTCCTTCTGCACGCAGAAGCCGTCGAAGCCAAGCTCCTCCTCATTTTCCAGAGCGCGGAGCATTCCTTCCGCAATGAGGCGCCCCACCTTGTCGTAATCCCTATTACAAGCCTCGGGTCTGAGATTGGAAAAGGTGTTCAAATTGCCGCAGCCGCCCTGCAAATAGCAGACCAGAAGCCCCGTGCGGGCTTCCGCAGTCTGACGGAAGGCGTGGAGAAAATCGGAGCAAATGAAATCGGGGCTGGCACCCAAGGCAGTAGCCGCGTGGACCTGGAAATTGGTCAGAACCACGTCCTTTTTATCCTCTCTGTAAAAGCGAACGGCGCGCAGCTCCGTATCCGCCTCGGATTCGTGGGCGGTGGGATTGTTCTTCTTTCCGGGATTCATACGGAAAATGCCGTCGGCGCAGAAATAGCGGCGTACGTAGGTCACCGTATCTACCTGAGAGGTACCGCTTGTCACCTTCAGAATGGGAGAAAGATCCTCCATTGCCGCCTTTGCCGCGCGGCGCACCGCGGGAAAAGCAATGCGCTCCGCCCAATCGGTGACCTCGTCGCGGGAACCGTAGAAATTCACGTCGGGTGCGGAATGATTGTGCGTGGTGGATACCAGAATGTTTTCGGCAGGCACCCCCGTCTCCTCTACCACCTCGGCGGTATATTTCTCAATAAACTTGGGAGCGTGGTTGCGCAGATCGTTGGAGAAGATCAACGCGGTCTGTTCCCCGTCGCTGATGGCAACGCAGGTAACCATGATCGCCGTCAGCACCGAATACCCCGTACGGGTACTGTTCTGAGGCTGAGGCTTATCGGGATTGTAGGTCTCTCTGCCGAAACCGATCTTTAAATTACTCATAGTCGTAACCTTTCTGTTCTTTCTCTGAAAAACGGGAATGACGTTCCTTTTTTAAAAAAAAGGGAATGACGTTCCTTTTTTGAAAAAAAGGAACCGAAAAAACTTCACACGGGGAATTTTATCAAAAACAGTGGGTACTGTCCGTTTCATTTCCCCGCGATCCGTTTTGAGGGGTATGGGGGTTCAAAAGTTCTCCACGAAACGAAGCCGCAGCCAATTTCTATCAATCATTTCTGCGAAGTAAAAACGAGCGAGACGAGGCGTGCAAGGGAAAGTCGAGTGAGTTTACACCCGTAAATAATCGAGACTTTCTCCGCAGTGCAACGAAGTCGCAGCGGATTTTACAAATCATTTCTGCGAAGTAAAAACGTGCGAGACGAGGAAGGCAAGAAAAAAACGAGGGCGTTTGCTAAACGCAAATAACCGAGTTTTTTTCGATGTCTGACGAAGTCGCAGCCGTTTTTATGAAGCAGAATGGAGCTGGTTCAAAAGCGCGATCTGCCCCTCCACAATCAAATCCGAGGAGCCCTGTACAAAACGGGTGGTGTAAACCTCGTAGGAGCCGTGGGGATAGGCGAAGGAGGAGGGCAGGTAGCCGTAATCGCCGTTGGAGTAAGCACAGGAGAAGGTCATTTTAAAGGGAGAAGCGTCGCGAACTGCCTTTCCGTCGGAGTCGAACTGCTCGAAGGGACAGGTGGAGAAGGCAAGATCACCGCAGGAAATGGCGTACAAAGCAATGGGCTCCTTTTCGCCGTTCTTCAAATATTCCTGACGGGTGTTAATGGCGGAAACCTCGTAGGAGGAGATCAGACCGTATTTTGCAAGGACGGTGGGTTTTTCCGTCTCGGCGGTGCCGGAGAAGATCTTGGCGCCCTCTACTCGCTCGGCGCTGTCCTGAATGATCTCCAGATCCACCGTGGATTTGGCGGTTTTGATCTTTCCGAGATTGACCTTTTCTTCGTTCTTGACGGTCTCTTTTACAACGTCCACGAGCTCCTTGCCCGCTGTTTCATAATTGCCCTTCTGAGGACCGGTGGCATTGGTAAAGTTCAGGTTGCCGGACGAACCGTTGTGGTAAGAAAAATGCACGCCCAGCTCCTTCTCTACTCCGGTGCGAAGTCCGTAAATGAAGTCGGAGGAGATCCACGTGGGATGAGCACTTCTGCCGTGAGCGGCGTGGCACTGCCAGTTCACCATAAGAATATCCTTCTTATCACCGCGTTCAAAGCGGATCGCACGAAGCTCAGCGTCTGCCACGGATTCGTGCTCTACGGGCTTGTCGTTGTGGGAAGGATTGCACTTATAGGTACCGTTTGCCAAAAGGTAACGGCGCACGAAGCCAAAGCCGGTGGTATCACCCTTGGAAATATAAGCCTCAGCGGGTGCAAGGTCACGCAAGGCGTCACCGGTAGCCTCGGAAATGCCGTTGAGCAGCTTCTGCAGCCAGCGGGTATTGCCGGTAAGACTGGTGGGCGAATTGTGTGAGTGGGTAGCGTTGAGGATCACGTTCTCCGCGGGAATGCCATAATCCTTTTGCAAACGACGGGTCACCATATTCAGGAAGCTGGTGGGAATTCCCTTCGCGTCCAAATGGAAAAGAATTGCTACGGTCTCACCGTCGGAAATGGCGGTACAGGTAGCGTAAAGAGGGTCGGCGATCATCGTAGCGTCGGTATTGGGGCCGATGGTAGCGGGAACCTCACAGGTAATATCCGCTCTGCCAAAGCCGGCGGTAAAGCCCTCGGGCAGATCATCGGGCACACGGACCGCTTTTTTCTCCTGTTCGGCGGTCTTTTTCTGCTCGGCGGGAGCGTCCTTCGTCGCCTTCGCCGCTTCCCCGTCCTCCAAAGAAGGGGAGGCACAGGCACACAAAGACAAAAGCATCATAAGTGCCAAAAGCATTGCAAGAATTCTTTTCATGTTTTATCCTTTCCGTCCTTTCCGAAGGACCAAAGAAACCTCCCGCAAAGGGGGAAATTTCTAAAAAATATTATTTTTTGAAAAAAGGTTCTGCGCTCTAAAAACTTCAATCACAAGTTTTTGCTCTCTTTTTATTGTGATTTTCCTCGCTTTAAGTTTTTTCGGTTCCTTTTTTTCAAAAAAGGAACGAAGCCACCGCCATTTTTACAAATCACTTCTGCGAAGTAAATTTAGGCGAGACGAGGAAGGCAAGAAAAAAACGAGGGCGTTTGCTAAATGCAAATAACCGAGTTTTTTTCGATGTCTGACGAAGCCGCAGCCAATTTCTATCAATCATTTCTGCGAAGTAAATTTAGGCGAGACGAGGAAGACAAGAAAAAAACGAGGGCGTTTGCTAAATGCAAATAACCGAGTTTTTTTCGATGTCTGACGAAGTCGCAGCCAAATTTACAAAGCAGAATTATGAAGCAGAATAAAGTTGGTTCAGCAACCCTACCGACCCCGCATTCAGCAGATCCGAGGTCCCCTCCACGAAGGGAGTGGTGTAAACCTCGTAGCAGCCGTGGGGATAGGCGAAGGAGGAGGGCAGGTAGCCGTAATGACCGTTGGAGTAGGCGCAGGAGAAGGTCATTTTGAAGGGAGAAGCGTCACGGATATACTTGCCGTCGGAGTCGAACTGCTCAAAGGGGCTGGTAAAGAAAGCAATGTCGCCGCAGGAGATGGCGTAGAGGTCAACGTCAACGGTGGGCCCGTTTTTCAGACGGCGCTGACGGGAATTGATGGCGGAAACCTCGTAGGAGGAGATCAGTCCGTATTCCGCGAGAACGGAGGGCCGAACCCCTTCGGAAGACTCGGCGTACTTTTTCGCACCCTCGACCTTGTAGGGATCGTCTACGAAGACGGTACAGGTCACGGTGGTCTTGGCAGATCTCACTTTGCCGGGATTGACCTTTTCCTCGTTCTTGACGGCTTCTGCCACCACCCCTACAAGTCCCGTTCCCACACCGTGGAAATTGGAAAATTTCTGCTGACCGAGACGGTCGCTGAAATTCAGGTTACCGGAGGAGCCGTTGTGATAAACCATGTGAACGCCCAGCTCCTTCTCTACTCCGGTGCGGAGCTCGTAGATGAAGTCGGAGGAGATCAGATTGGGGTGCATTCCTCTGCCGTGAGCGGCGTGACCCTGCCAGTTCACCATTACGATGTCCTTTTTGTCGCCGCGATCAAAGCGGATCACGCGCAGCTCGGCGTCTGCCTCGGATTCATGGGCAACGGTATCGTTACAAGGATTGTTCATCTGAATCCCGTCCCAGGAGCCGTCTGCCATCAAATATCTTCTGACGAAGGCGAAATTCGTGGTATCCCCCTTGGAAACGTAGATCTCTGCGGGAGCAAGATCGTGCAGGGCGTCGCCGACCGCATTATCCATGGCGGGGAGCACCTTGGTACGCCAGCGAATGCTTGCGTCGTCGGAGCCGGTCACGTCCACGGGAGAATTGTGGGAATGGGTGGCGTTGAGAATCACGTTCTCTGCAGGGATATTAAACTTTTTGGTCAGACGGGTCGTAACCGTAGTCAAAAATACGTTGGGAATGCTTTTCATATCCAGGTGGAAGATCACCGCCGCATTCTCCCCGTCGGAAATGACGGTGCAAGATGCGTACAGAGGATCGCCTACGGAGGTAGCGATCGCATCACCGCCCAAATCCATGGGAAGCGTGGCAGGGGTGATATCCGCTCTGCCGAAGCCTACGGTAAAGCCCTCGGGCAGATCCTCGGGTACGGAGAATTTTTCCTGCTTTTTGGGAGCGGTTTTGGTCTGTTCCTCGGCGGTCTGCACAGGTTTTACCGCTTCTCCCTCCTCCAAAGAGGGGGAGGCACAGGCACACAGAGACAAAAGCATCATAAGTGCCAAAAGCACCGCAAGAATTCTTTTCATGTTCTTATCCTTCCTTTCAGCAAAGACTGTTCAACAGCTTTAAAAGCTCCAGCACGCAGGACTCGCCCGTGCCGGGGATATAACTGCACTGCAAGGTCTCGTAGCCGCCGTTTGCAAAACCGTTTGCGGAAGGGATATAACCAACTCCGCCGTTGGAATAGCCAACGGTCATCGTCGCCTCACAGGGGGATGCTTCGCGGATCTGACGGAACAAAACGTCGAAATATTCGCCGGGGGTGAAGGTAAAGGCAGCGTCTCCGAAGCGGAGAGCAGACAGGGGGATCGTGCCGGTCTTGCCCATTTTGCTTCTGCGGTTAATGGCGGCTGCCTCATAGCGGGAGGCAAAGCCATTTGCCTGAAACAGGGCCCTTTTCTCCTTTTCGGTGGTGATGCCCTCGCGCTCGATCTGACCGAACAGCTCCACTGCAAGAGGAGCCATATGGCTTTTGGCGTGGTTGACCACGGCTTCATAGGATCCGTTTGCCACTTCAAGCTTGCCGCTTTCGATGGGAGAAAGGGTATCCAGGATGCTCAGCACCCCTGCGGCAAGACGGTGCCCCGCCAGAAGGTAGTCGTCGTTGGGAGCGTCGGGGTCGATCTTGGAGTAGGTGTTGCTGTTTCCGCATCCGCCCTGGAGGTACATCACCGAAACCTCGCGGGCGCTTTCCACGTCCTCGCGGACTGCGGTGATAAAGTCGGCGCAAAGGTGATTGGTAGAGCTGAGCGCCGTGGCGGCATGGACCTGGAAATTGACGATGACGATATCCCTTTTGCCCTCACGGACAAAGCGCAACAGGCGCAGTTCGGGATCTGCCTCGGTCTCGTGGCGGGCAAGGGGTGCGTCGCTTACCTTGATTACGTGAATTCCGTGGAAGGTACCGTCCTGGCGGAAGTAGCGGCGGGTATATGCCACCTTGGGCACGTCGGTCTTGCCGCTTTGCAGGGTACAGGGGGCAAGGTCTGCCAGCGCGTTTTGGGCGGCGGTAAGGATGGCGGGGAAAGCGATGCGCTCCAGCCAATCTGCCATCACCTCGTCCTTATAGTAATTGACGTCGGGGGCGGAGTGGTTATGCGTGGCACAAACGAAGATATGCTCCTCGGGAAGCCCCGTACTCTCGGAAACGCGGGTCTTGATCTGATTTACCAACCAAGTGGTAGAGCCTCTCAGATCGTTGGAAAAGATCAGAACGGTCTTTTCGCCGTCGCTCAGTGCGGTACAGGTCACCATCAAGGGGGCAACCACTTGGTCGCTGAGTCTTACACTGTTCAGACGGACCTGCCGATCGGGCGTATAGTCTTCTCTGCCGAAGCCTGCGTAAAATTCGCTCATTTTGCTTCTCCTTTACGGAAAAATTGAGGAAAGGTAAATTTCTTCCCTATTCAGAAAAATTATATCATCCAACGCCCCAAGAGTCAATAAAAACTCCCTCCTTTTTTCTCGATTTTTTCTCGGTTCCTTTTTTGAGAATACGCAGGGGGAGCTTTTTGAAAAAAGCAATCCTCGCCCCTACCGGGAAGATCAGTTTTGCAAATTACGGCGGGAGCTCGCGAAAGAAAAATATTTTTGCAAAAAACAAAACTCTCGCGGGCTGACGGATGAGGTGTCACAATCACCGTGCAATCCCGTAGAATTGCGGATATATTTGTTTTGTGCCGAATAACGGGACGTCGAAGGCGCCGTCCCCTACGGGTGCGAACACAGATGATAGATATTTGTTTTTACAAAAATTATTGGTATTGATAAATAAAATTACCCTTTTTTTATAAGTTTTTTGCGGAGCTTTTTTTCAAAAAAGCGACCAAAAGTCCCCTGCAAAAAAACATCGGAATATATATTTGCTTTTGCAAAAATTCTTGATGCTGTAGGGGCGGCACAAAACCTCGGAACAAACAAAAAACTCTCTGCTAAATTTGCAAAGAGTTTTGCTTTTGAAAAATCATTTTTTGTTTTTCAAAACTTTATCCGGGAATACCGCCGCGTTGATTAAATCAGCAGGATCAACGTCTAACGCGTCAGCAATGTTAAAAAATACTTCCAAGGAAAAAGGACGGACCAATCCCGGTGCTTCGATCGCGCTGATATGAGAACGGCTGACGTTTGACTTTTCGGCAAGTTGCTCCTGTGACATTCCTCGCATTTTTCGTAATGCGGAAATGGCAATTCCCAACTGAATAAATCTATCTCTATTCTTAAATTCACTTTGTTTGCTCATTCTTCACTCACCAGCCTCTCTATCAATCATTATACTTTTTCCTCTTTCTCTTGTTTGCATTCAATAAAAAGCACTTGACTAATATATAGAGCAATTTTATAATATTAAAAGATTTTGCCATCAGAGTAGTGCATTTATCTTGTAAAGTGAGTGATAGATTATGTTAAAAAGCACCTGCTGTTTTTTCGGACACAGAAGCATACACGAGACCGAGGAGCTGAAAACCCGGTTAGCCGAAACTGTGGAAAAACTCATTGCAGAGGAAAAGGTTGGCGTTTTTTTGTTTGGCAGCAAAAGCCGTTTCGACCGTCTTTGCCACGAGGTCGTAACAAGATTAAAAGAAAAATACCCACACGTGAAACGAATTTACGTGCGGGCGGAATTTCCCGTAATTTCGGAAGACTATCGATCTTATTTGCTGAAATCCTATGAGGATACCTATTACCCCGAAACGGTCAAGGGCGCGGGCAAGGCCGCTTACGTGGTGCGTAACCGTGAAATGATCGATCACAGTGATTTTTGCGTGGTATATTACGCCCCCTCTCTTGCACCGAAAGACCGAAAAAGCGGCACCGAGATCGCCCTGCATTATGCCTTGAAACGAAATAAGACGGTTTGCATTTTCCCATAAACACGAGCGTCTGCACAAAATCGCGGAAAAAGTCTTTGTTCGTACAAAATCGTGGATATATTCGCCTCCCTCCGGGAGGGAGGTGGATTTTGCGTAGCAAAAGACGAAGGGAGCTCGCGAAAGAAAAATATTTTTGCAAAAAACAAAACTCTCGCGGGCTGACGGATGAGGTGTCACAATCACCGTGCAATCCCGTAGAATTGCGGATATATTTGTTTTGTGCCGAATAACGGGACGTCGAAGGCGCCGTCCCCTACGGGTGCAAACATGGATGATAGATCTTTGTCTTTGCAAATTACGGCGGGAGCAAGCCCCCGCCCTACGGGTGCGAACATGGATGATAGATATTTGATTTGCAAAAATTATTGGTATTGATAAATAAAATTACCTTTTTTTATAAGTTTTTTGCGGAGCTTTTTTTCAAAAAAGCGACCAAAAGTCCCCCGCAAAAACCCCTGCAAAAAAGTCCGCAAAAAGCTCTTACAAAAAAATGATCCGTACGAAACGGATCATTTTTTCGGTTTATTTCTGGGTATAGTAAAGGGTCTTTCCCGCTTCCACGGAACGGGTCAGCCAAACGGAAGCGCCGATGATACATCCGTCTCCTACGAAGGTCTGCCCGCCGAGGATGGTGGCGTTGGCGTAGATGATCACGTTGTTTCCGATATTGGGGTGCCGCTTCACGTTCTTCACGGGATTTCCGTTTTCGTCCAGCTCAAAGCTCTTTGCACCCAGGGTCACGCCCTGATAGAGCTTCACACGGTTTCCGATCACACAGGTCTCACCCACAACGATACCCGTGCCGTGGTCGATACAGAAATACTCTCCGATCTTGGCACCCGCGTGAATATCCACCCCCGTTTTTTCGTGGGCGTATTCGGTCATAATGCGGGAGAGCAGGGTCATTTTCAGCTCGTACAGCTCGTGGGCAAGGCGGTAAATGGAAATGGCGTAAAAGCCGGGGTAACAAAGGATGACCTCCTCGCGACTCTTGGCGGCAGGGTCTCCCTCGTAAATGGCGTCAATGTCCTTAAGCAAAAGCTCCTTGACTGCAGGCAAGCGGGAAAGGAAGGTATCAGCCAGAGCCTCCGCATCCTCCTCACTCTCGCGGAAGTGGGACGCCTTTTCCATCAGAGTCACCAGCTCGTTGCGCACCTTTCTCAAAAGAGAAAGCCCGCTCAGACCCTCCTGGGTCACACTGCGGCTCTTAAAATAGCCGGGGAACAGAAGGGATTGCAGATCCTTGATCAGATCCACTACCTCTTTTCGGTTGGGCAGGCAGACCTCGTCGCTGCAGCGGCGGATCTTACTGCTTTCCTCCATGCCGTCCAGAGCTTTTTGAATTTGTTTGAGCAGCATCATTACAACTTTGCCTTATGCTCGGCAAGCAGCTTTTTCGCCAGCCCCTGAAGCAGATCGGGGGTATTCACGGTAAAGCTGGTAGTGCACGCCTCGTAGCCACCCTCGGAAAAGGCGGCGGCAGAGGGCAGATAACCCTCGGCACCGTTGCAGTTGCAGGCGGTGAGGAGGAACAGCTCGGGATGCGCTTCGCGGAGCACGTCCGCGTACTCGGTAAAGGGCTCTCCGCCGTAGCCGAGCACGGCAAAATCGCCGATGGCGACCATGGAAACGGGAACCTTCTGGAACAGCTTCTTGTCCTCGATATTGGCAATGCGGCGGATGGCGCCCTTTTCGGACATAGGCAGAGCCATGGTGTCGGGATCCTTATCCAGGATCTTCTGATACAGCGCCTTGCACTCGTCGATGCGGTCGATGCCGTCGGTATTGGTACGGATGGAGGTGATCTCGTAGGCAGTGCTCACCGCACCCTCCTTCAAGGGCGTGGTGCTGTCCCATACGTCCAGAGCCGCCTGAGCGATGATCTCACCCATACGGCGGGTAAATTCATAGCGCTCTGCCTGAAGCTTTTTGGAGATCTGGGGACGGCCGGGCTTGTGGTGGTTGGTATCGCCCTGGCATCCGTTCAGCAGGATGCAATGTACGTCGGGGAGCTCTCTTTCCACCTTTCTGCGGACAAAGCCGGGCCAGTCTGCGGAAAATTCGGTGCCGCCGATGGTATCGGGGTGGGTCTGGAAGCCAACCATGGCAATATCCTTTTTATCCTCGCGGGTAAATCTGACCAGACGGACGGTATTGTCCGACTTGCCCAGGGGATGGTCGATCTCGGGGTTCATGGTGCCGGGGTTGGTCATGACCGAGCCGTCCTTCATACGGTAGCGGCGGATAAAGGAGACCTCCTCGGAGGTCTGCTTCTGTGCAGAAGACATCTTGGCCTCCGCCAGATCCTTCAGCGCGATCTGTACCGCGTCCACGTACTTTCTTTTCATTACCGCAACGTACTCCGCACTGCAAACACTCAGGCTGCAGCCGGTGGTGGCGGTGTGCTGGTGCAGACACTGCATCAGAATATTCTTTACGGGGATCCCCGTTTCCTTGGAGATCATATTGCGGATCACGGTGGAGGGACCCTCGGACATCGCCAAAAGGTCGGCAGTGAGGATCACCACGGTTTCCTCTCCGCTTTGCAATGCAACCGCGTTCAGCTGCAGAGGGTCCATAATGCCGTCGGCAACTCTCAGCTGCCAAGCACCGGTGATCTTCGTCCCCAGAGGAGGGGTAATATCAACTCTGCCAAATCCAATTTTCATTTTTTCATCTCTCCTAAATTACAGTTTTTCCAGATGCCTTGCCAGCTTTGCCTTCGCTTCTCCCTGCAAAACGGCGGGGGTGACGGGCGTAAAGTTGGTGGAGCTTGCCTCGTAGCCGCCCTCGGAAAAAGCGGCGGCAGAGGGCAGATAACCCTCGGCACCGTTGCAGTTGCAGGCAGTGAGGATCATCAGCTCGGGGTAGGCTTCGCGGAGCACGTCCGCGTACTCGGTAAAGGGCTCTCCGCCGTAGCCGACGATGGCAATTTTGCCGAAAGCGACCATGGTGACGGGAACCTTTTGGAACAAAGCGAGGTTTTCCATACGGGCGATGCGTGCGGAGCGGCCCAGCTCTGCCAGTCCCATAGGCTTGGGGGTGGGAAGCTTTGCGGCGAGAAGCCGCTGCTCCTCCTTCGCCTGCTCGATCTCATCCATACCCTCCAGATTTGAGGGGATGGAGAGAAGGGTCACCTCTCCGCTGATCGGTCCTTCCGCCACGGCAGTACCCTTATTCCAAAGGGCAAGCGCCGCCTCGGCGATGGTCTCCCCGATGGGACGGGTCACCTCGTGATAGCGGACGGCGGGGTCTGCGGGCGGCTTGGGACGGGAAAGGTCGAAGTGATTGGTGTCACCCTGACAGCCGTTGACCAGGATGCACCGCACCCCTTCCTCCTCCAGCTTCTTTTCCACGATACGGCGGACAAAGCCGGGCCAATCTGCGGAAAAGCGATTGCCCGCAAGGGTATCGGGGTGGGTCTGAAAGCCCACCATAGCAATATCGCCCTTGCCTTCTCTGTGGAAGCGGACCAGACGGACGGTATTATCCGCCTTGCCCAGGGGATGGTCGATCTCGGGATTGAGAAAGCCGGGGTTGGTCTTTACCGAGCCGTCCTTCATCCGATAGCGGCGGATAAAGGACACGGGTCTTTCCGTTTCCTTCTCGGCGATGCTGACGGTGCTCTCCGCCAGATCGTCCAGGGCAAGCTTTACCGCATCCGCGTATTTCGTCCGCAAAAGCGCTCTGTACCAATCGGGAGTATTCCCCGCGGTCACCGAAGTATGGGAATGCAGGCTCTGCATCAGAATATTTTGTGCGGGAATTCCCGTCTGCTCCGATACGAACAGGCGGATCTCCCTTGCCTGCGTCAGATACATACTCAAAAAGTCTGCGGTGATCACGGCAATACGGTCCTCCCCCGACTCGATCACCACAGCGTTGAGGAAAATGGGATCCAGCACGGCTTCGGCGGCACGGGCGTAAAAATAGCCTGCCATAGCACTGCCCAAAGGGGGCGTTACGTCAACACGGGAAAAACCTGCTTTCATACAAAGTGCCTCTTACAGCTTTTCGATATGTCTTGCCAGCTTTGCCTTCGCCTCGCCCTGCAAAACGGTGGGCGTGGAGGGGGTAAATACGGTGGTACGCGCCTCGTAGCCGCCTTCCTCAAACGCCTTCTCGGAGGGCAGATAACCCTGTGCACCGTTGCAGTTGCAGGCGGTGAGGATCGTCATTTCGGGGTAGGCTTCGCGGAGCACGTCCGCGTACTCGGTAAAGGGCTCTCCGCCGTAGCCGACCACGGCGATCTTACCGAAGGCGACCATGGTGACGGGAACCTTCTGGAACAGGGTATGGTTTTCCATACCGGCAATGCGGCGAACCTCGCCCTTTTCTGCCATATTCAGACCCGTAGGCTCTCCGGCGGTTACCTTCTTATGCAATGCTTTTGCTTCCTCGATGCGGTCGATGCCGTTCAAATTGGTAGGAATAGAGTGAATGGTCACCTCTCCGCTGATGGCACCCTCGGGACTCTCCTTGCCTTCGTTCCAAAGGGCAAGCGCCACCTTCACGATCTCCTCGGCAATGCCCTTGGAGACCTTCGTAAATTTCTCGTAATGATCCTTGGGAGGACGTTCACCCTTCACGTTAAAGTGGTTGGTATCGCCCTGGCATCCGTTGACCAGGATACAGCTTACGCCTTCCTCCTCCAGTGCCTTTTCGGTGAGTCTGCGGACCCAGCCGGGCCAGTCTGCGGAAACACGGCAGCCGCCGATGGTATCGGGGTGGGTCTGGAAGCCTACCATAGCGATATCACCCTTGCCTTCTCTGTGGAAGCGAACCAGACGGACGGTATTGTCCGCGTCACCCAGGGGATGATCGATATCGGGATTGCCAAAGCCGGGGTTGGTACGAACGGAGCCGTCCTTCATACGGAAGCGGCGGATAAAGGATACGGGGCGTGCCGTCTCTTTCTCACTGACGGTCACGGTAGCCTCCGCCAGATCGTCCAGGGCGTACTTGACCACGTCCACGTACTTTCTTTCCATAGACTGTTTGTAGTAAGGGGGCATACCACTGCTGTTTCCTGCGAAAATGGAGGTGTGCTGATGCAGGCACTGGGTCAGAATATTCTGTGCGGGAATTCCCGTTTCCTTCTCGATCAGACGGCGCAAGCCGGTGCAATCTGTCTCTCTCATAGACAAAAAGTCTGCGGTGATGATGGCAAGACGATCCTCGCCCACCTCTACCACCACTGCGTTCAGCTGCAGGGGATCGAAGACACCGACCATGGTACGGGGCTCAAAATACCCGGCAAGCGGTACTCCGATGGGGGGAGTTACGTCAATGCGTCCAAATCCAACTTTCATTTTTTCATTCCTCCTGAAAAAAATATTGTTATATTTAGAATACCCTCCCCCCTTTTTTCTGTCAATCCTTTTTCGGATTTTTCCCATTTTTTTCTCCTCTTTGATACGTTTTAAGGGGCGCGGGGCAAAACCTTTTTGAAAAAAGGTCGCTTTTTCCGTAAGCACCGTTCCTTTTTTGAAAAAAAGGAACCGAAAAAACTTCTCACAGGGAATTTTAAACAACTCGTTCTCCATTTCCCGGCGATCCGTTTTGAGGGGCGCGGGGGTTCAAAAGTCCCCTGCAAAAAAGCGGAGTGTGCACCTTGACGAAGCCCCAACCAATTTTCTATCAACCTTTTCTGCGACTGTGTGTGCTTTTTCCCAGATCAACCACATACACATTGAAAAAAGCGAAAATAATGGAGGCGTAACATGACAACATTCTTTCCCGAGGGGAACCTGCTTCGCACGGGGGAAAATAAAGCGGCTCTCTCCTCTTTGGCAGCGCTGGAAAAGGCAATGGATGGCGAAAAGCTTCTGGAGGCGGTAGCTTTGCGCTGTGAGCCCGATTTGACTCTTTTATTTGATTTTAACGGGATCCCGGGGTACTTGCCCAAGGAGGAGGTGGCTCTGACGGAGGAGGGCTGCGAGCTGCGTGATATTGCGGTGATCACCCGCGTGGGCAAGCCCTGCGTATTTCTCATTGACCGCATCGACCCCTACCCCGAGCCACGCGTCTTTCTTTCCCGAAAAAAAGCACAGGAAAAATGTCTGAATGAGTATCTGGATACCCTGGAGGTGGGGGATATTCTCCCTGCCAAGGTAACTCATCTGGAGCCCTTCGGTGCTTTTTGCGATATCGGTTGCGGGATCCCCTCTCTCATCTCCATTGACTGCATCTCCGTTTCCCGTATTTCTCATCCCTCGGACCGCTTTTTCACCGGTGAGGAGATCCTTTGTGCCGTCAAGGCTCGGGATGATAGGAAGCTGGGCAGACGCGGCAGGATCAGCCTGACCCACAAGGAGCTTTTGGGGACTTGGCAACAGAACGCAGACCGCTTCCGCGCCGGGCAGACGGTCATGGGCATCGTTCGCAGTGTGGAAAGCTACGGGATCTTTATTGAGCTCGCCCCCAATCTGGCAGGGCTGGCAGAATGGCGGGACGACGTCAAGCCCGGGGACGGCTGCTCGGTGTATATCAAGAGCATCATTCCCCAAAAAATGAAGATCAAGCTGGTGCTCATCGACACCTTCCGCTCCCCCGCTACCCTCCCAACGGAATACTTTATCCGCGAAGGGAACGTCCGCGATTTTCACTATCAGACCACCTGAGTTTCTTTTTGAAAAAAGCAATCCTCGTTGACACCCATTTTTTCGAGCCAAACGGCGATGATAAAATCGGGTGTCTGCCGTCAAAAACACTTCAAAAACAATATAACATATTGTTTTTTCGGTTCTTGCCCTCCCGGAGGGAAGCGAACATACCCGCAATTTTGCGGTGACAAAGAGATATTCCGCAGTTTTGTGTCGGTCTGCGGGACGTCGAAGGCGCCGTCCCCTACGGGTGCGAACATGGATGATAGATCTTTGTTTTTGCAAAAATTATTGGTATTGATAAATAAAATTACCCTTTTTTTATAAGTTTTTTGCGGAGCTTTTTTTCAAAAAAGCGACCAAAAGTCCCCCGCAAAAAACTCCTCCCGCAAAAAACAGCCGTATCACACAAAATAGGCTTTTGCCCAAAGGACAAAAGCCTACCGCAACAGTTTCGAAGAAAAATATTTCATACCGCAAAGCGGTATTTTCACCGAGCCGCAGGCTCGCTTTCATTGAAAAAAGCACCCGAAGGTGCTTTTTTCTCAATGCAGGGGATATCCGTCGGGGAAGTTCACGTAGAACAGGAGGTAAATGGCGTCGTCGGGGTTCACCTCACCGCTTCCGTCGAAGTCCACGGGCTGATCCAGCGTGTAGGAGTCGGGGAAGTTGATGGCAAAGAGAAGGTAGATCGCATCCTCGATGCTGACGCCCTCCACTCCGTCCAGATCACCGGGGACGTAATTGCCGTAGGGGCAGTCGTTGCAGCCTTGATCCTGAGCATTGTCGAAGGTGTGGAGCGCACGGCTTCCCTCCTCCACGGTTCCGCAAAGATCGCATTCCGTCCAGTGGTGGGTCTCGTCGTATTTCTCCGTGTGGAAGGAATGGGTAACGGGACGGGTCTTTTCACAGAGATTGCAGACCTCGTCACAAACGGAATCCACGTAATGCCAGGCAGCGTTTTTCAGGGGATCGTTGTATGCACCGTAAATGATCTGACCCGCTTCTTCTTGGGTACCCTTGAACCAAACGTCGGTAATGCCTAAGCAGAATTCAAAGGCGGATTCACCGATAATGTTCGTGCTGTTTGCAAAGGTCACGGTCTTCAAAGCGTCACAGCTGTAAAATGCATAACCGCCGATGGTGGAAACGCCTTCCTCAAAGGTCACGGATTCAAGGGCGTTGCAACGGTTGAAGGCGTATTCTCCGATGGACAGTACGGAGGCGGGGATCAGAATTTCGGAAAGGGAGTCGCAGCTGTAAAACGCGTTTTCTCCAATGGAGAGCAGACCCGCACCAAGATCCACCAAAACCAGATCTTCGTTGCTGTAAAAGGCATCCTTGCCAATGGTTTTTACACTGTCGGGGAGAAGGGCGGAGGAAAGGGCACAGGAAGAAAAGGCGCTGTCGCCAATGGTCTCCAAACAGTCGCCGAAATCGACAACGGCAAGCTTGTCACAGCCGGAAAAGGCGGCGGTCTCCACGGTCTTTACCTTATTCAGATCCAGAGTCACGAGGGCATCGCAAAAAGTAAAGGCGCCGGTATCAACGCTCTCCACGCTGTCGGGAAGAGAAACGGATTCCAGTGCGGTGCAGTGGGAAAAGGCTTCGTTTCCGATCTCGGTAAGCGCCGAGCCAAAGCTGAGCTCCTTGAGCATCGAACAGTAAGAGAAGGCGTTGCGCTTGATCATTTTTACACCGTTTCCGATCTTTGCGGAAACAAGAGAGGTGCAGTTGTAGAAGGAATATTCTCCAAGGGTCGTCACGGAGTCGGGAAGCTCCGCTTTGGTCAGAGCTTTGCAGGAAGAAAACGCTTCGGCACCCACGGTCTCCAGACCGGCGGAAAGCTCCAGAGAAGCAAGCTTTTCACATTCTGAAAAGCAGCTTTCACCGAGGGACTTTACCCCATCTCCCATTTTCACGCTTACCAGCTTGTCGCAGGCGTAAAAGGCATATTGATCAACAAACTCCACACCCTCTCCCAGATCCACGGAAAGAAGGGAATCGCAATTACGGAAGGCGGAATTTCCAATGGTTTCCAGACTGTCGGGAAGCTTCAAGGAAATCAGACCACTGCTAAAGAAGGCGTCACTTCCGATGGAGGTCAGACCGGAACCAAAAGAGACGGTGGCAAGATCCTCACAATAGCAAAAAGCGCCGTCTCCGAGGGTGGTCACGCTATCGGGAATTTTGACGGAAACCAATTTGTTACAGTTGGAAAAGGCGTCGTCGGAGATGATCTCCAAGCCCTCGGGAAGCTGAATAGCGGGAAGAGAACAACAGTTATAGAACGCGCAGTCGCCGATGGATTTCAGACCCGCGGAAAGCGTGACGGATTCAAGCGCCTCACAATCGTAAAACACGTAACCTTCAATGGTGGTAACACTGTTTCCCATTTTCACCTGCTGCAATTTCCTGCAGCTGTCAAAGGCAAAGCCGCCGACGGTCGTCACGCCCGAGCCCAGATCTGCCGAAAGCAGAGAGGCACAGTCGTAGAAAGCGGAATTGCCAACGGTCTTCACACTGTCGGGGAGCTTGACCGAGGACAAGCCGCTTCCGGCAAAAGCTCCTTTGGAAATGAGCGCCAAGCCCGAGCCGAATTCGACCGAGGAAAGCGCACTGCAATCAGCAAAGGCGGTTTCACCCAAGGAGGTAAGGGTATCGGGGAGCTTGACCGAGGTCAGAGAGGTGCAACTCTCAAACGCACTGTCTCCAATGGTTTTCAGCGAACTACCCAAATCCACGGATTCAAGCGCCGGGCAGTCGGAGAAGGCGCAATCTTCAATTTCCTCCAGACCGTCGGGCAGATCTGCGGAAAGCAAGCGATCACATCCAAAGAAAGCATAACTCTCCACGGACTTCAACCCCGTGCCGAATTTCACCGAGGTCAATTTCCTGCACCCGTAAAAGGCAAAGCCGCCGACGGTCGCCACGCTGTTTGCCAACTCGACGGTTTCCAGATTCTCCATATATTCGAAAGCGGAGACGCCAACGTAGGTGATCCCTTCGGTCACGATCACCTTTTTTACGGTTTCTGCACCCTGGATGGAGTCAAAGCATCCGTAATCCTCCATGGGGCCGCTGCCGTAGATCGTCAAAACCGTACCGTCCAGACTCCAGGTGCACGCTCCCATCTCTCCGCTTGTCAGGGCAAATACGGGAACGCCCGCAATGGGCGCAAGAGCCAGAAGCACTGCCAGAAGCATTGCCGTCAATTTCTTGGTTGCTTTCATATCTGTTTCTCCTAAGTTAAAAAATGGCGGGAAGGGACTTCCCTCTCTGCTTTTTATTATAGAACGCCCTTTATTAAAAGTCAAATACAAAATGTGCAAAGTCGCTTTTTTCGCAGGGGGAGCTTTTTGAAAAAAGGACTCCTCGCCCCTATCGGGATCTTTGTCTTTGCAAAAATTCTTGATGCTGTAGGGGCGGCACAAAACCTCGGAACAAACAAAAAACTCTCTGCCAAATTTGCAGAGAGTTTTGCTTTTATTTACGCGTAGGTTTTACATTGGACGAAGGAGAGATATTGCCATCAATCGGACCGTTCGCATTCTCAAAAGCTTTGATGCTTTCCCTTATCAAAATAAGCACCTGGCTATTTACGCTCCTGCCTTCATAATCCGCAACGTAAGCGATTTTGTTTAACATTTCCTCTTCAATTCTGATCGAAACACTTTTAACAGCCACCCAATCACCTCAAAACAAATATATTGTGTATTTATTTTAGGTGTATTATGTGTTATAATGTTAGAAATAGATACACGGTGTATTCACAATATAGTGTGAACATGGATAATAGACGTTTGTTTTGCAAAAATTCTTGACGCTGTAGGGGCGGCACAAAACCTCGGGACAAACAAAAAAACTCTCTGCCAAATTTGCAAAGAGTTTTGCTTTTGAAAAATCATTTTTTCTATTCTTAAAATCACTTTGTTTGCTCATTCTTCGCTCTCAAAACTGTTTTCGTGGTTTTCATAACCTCAGCAAGCGATCGAAGTTCCTCGGCGGAGCAATCTGCGAGAATATCGTCGATCCTCTTCACAGCTACGTGAGTGCTCTTGACCAAGCTTCCGTAGGCGATCTCGTCCAGAGTCACACCAAGTGCGTTTGCGATATTTACCAAAGTCGGCAAGCTAAGCTTGGTTGCCGCCCGTTCGATATGGGAAATATTGGAGGGCTCAACACCGGATTTTTCCGCAAGCTTTGCTTGCGTCCATCCCTTTGCACTTCGAATTTCCTTTATTCTGTTACCAATGGAAACATAATCAACACCCATCAAATTCACCTCAAAACATTTGTCAATGTTATTGTATATCCTATTCGGATATGTTAAAATAACGCATATATCCTAATCGGACACACAATCATATTTTGTGGTTTTTATGGAGTAAATTATGATAGAAGTGAACACTTTGGAAAAAAGCACCTGCTGTTTTTTCGGACACAGAAGCATACACGAGACCGAGGAGCTGAAAACCCGGTTAGCCGAAACTGTGGAAAAACTCATTGCAGATGAAAAGGTTGACGTTTTTTTGTTCGGCAGCAAAAGCCGTTTCGACCGTCTTTGCCACGAGGTCGTAACAAGATTAAAAGAAAAATACCCACACGTTAAACGAATTTACGTGCGGGCGGAATTTCCCGTAATTTCGGAAGACTATCGATCCTATTTGCTGAAATCCTACGAGGATACCTATTACCCCGAAACGGTCAAGGGCGCGGGCAAGGCCGCTTACGTGGTGCGGAACCGCGAAATGATCGATCACAGTGATTTTTGCGTGGTATATTACGCCCCCTCTCTTGCACCGAAAGACCGAAAAAGCGGCACCGAGATCGCCCTGCATTATGCCTTGAAACGAAATAAGACGGTTTGCATTTTCCCATAAACACGAGCGTCTGCACAAAATCGCGGAAAAAGTCTTTGTTCGTACAAAATCGTGGATATATTCGCCTCCCTCCGGGAGGGAGGTGGATTTTGCGTAGCAAAAGACGAAGGGAGCTCGCGAAAGAAAAATATTTTTGCAAAAAACAAAACT